>JAIBAK010000021.1 GCA_019695215.1 Bacteroidia bacterium
CTTAAAGTTTGCTACTTTAACGGAAGAATTTACTGTGTGCCGGGAACCATTTCTTATACTTCTCCTGATTTAGGAATAAGCAGAGTTAAGGTTGGACAAATTGACAATACCTCGCCTGCCGGACAATTGTTCTACCACAGCTATATTGATAGTGCTTACGGGTCAACCGTAATGTATAAAAATGGTACTTATAATATTACTATTGCCCGTCCAACTGCAATCGACTCGTTGAGCCGAAAAGCATGGATAGATTATAATATGGATGGCGACTTTAATGATGCCGGAGAAATGATTCTTCATGAGCAGTCAACACTTAATTTGTCATCTACATTTAGCTTTACGGTACCAGTTAGTACCGGTACGGGTGAGTCTATTTTACGTGTTGGAACTTCTTATGCCCGCACCTTGCTTGATCCTTGTGCATCGCAAGTAGGAGAGTTTGAAGATTACAAAATCATTTTTGCTAAAGATGTTGTTAAGCCGGTAATTACTATGCTTGGTTCCGATACTGTTAGTATTGAAGTAAATTCAACTTATAACGATCCGGGTGCTACCGCATCAGATAATCTGGAGGGGGATATCACAAATAAAATTGTGGTTACAACTCAGTTAGATCCAACCAAAGTAGGATTTTACACTTACTGCTACGATGCTACCGATGATTATGGAAACAAAGCCGACACAAAATGCAGGGTTGTGAATGTAAAAGTGGATTTAACACCACCTTCCATTACTATGTTGGGTAAAGTAATCGATACCATTTTGGTGCATGGTACCTATACTGATCCGGGTGCAACTGCGTTCGATAACTATAGTGGTAACATCACGAACTTCATCGTTAAAAATTCAAACCTTAACGTTGATAGTGTAGGGGTGTACACAATTGTTTATACAGTTGCCGATTATTTTGGATACACTGCCACTAAAACAAGAACTGTGGTTGTTATTGATAATGTTAAACCTGTTATAACAAATAACGGTACCGGTACTTCAGTTTTACATTCAGTTCATATTCCGCTTAACAGTACCACCATTAACAAATTGGTTACTGTTTCCGATAACTATTACAAAAACATTGTTCCATCCATTACCTCAGGTTCGGTTAATGTAAATGTGATTGGCGACTATGCAGTAACTTTTGGTGCTGTTGATGGTTCGGGCAATGTGGCAGCCGGTGTTTCGCTTACCATTATGGTGCGCGACACTACACGTCCTGATCTTGATTTGAATGGCCCGTCAAGCGAAACAATTCAGGTATTCTCTAACTACACTGAGCCTACCGTAACTGTAAGCGACAATTATGATGCTCAATCAAAACTTGTAATCAACCGCAATGCAGGTGGATTTAATAAGAACGTGGTTGGTTCGTACAACATCGTTTACACTTGTACCGATAGTTCGGGTAACATAGCTACTGCTACCCGTAAGGTTAACGTAGTAGATACTCAGGCTCCGGTAGTTACTGTTAAAATAAGCGATTTAATTAACTGGCCGCTTGGTAAGCCATGGGTGGATCCGGGTGTTCAAATTGTAGATAATTTCTACTCAGAGCAATTGCTGCAGGATACTCCTTACCTTAAAACAACCGGAACGGTGGACGTGTATATGGCAGGTTTCTATACCTTGAAATATAAAGTAACCGATCCTTCAGGAAACATTTCGAACGAGGCTGTGCGCAGAGTTCGTGTATTGGTGAACGGAGTGGATGATGTAAAATCATCTAAAGGAGTTACTTTATATCCTGTTCCATCAAACGGAGAATTGAATGCAGTAATTGATCCTGCTTTCTTAAGTAATAATGAGCAGGTAGAGGTAGCCGTTTACAATATGATGGGACAAAAAGTGAACGTGCGTGTATCTGCTGATGCTTCAAACAAATTAGTAATTGATATGTTGGGAGCCGCTTCAGGTACATATTACGTTAAACTTTCAGGCTCTAAACTTGATTTCTCTCAAAAGATCACTGTTATCAGGTAGCAATGCTCACAGGGTAATACCATGATCATTTTGCCAACATAGCAAAAAAGCCCGGGTTAATCAGCTTGATTATCCCGGGCTTTTTTATGAAAATTTTACAAGTAATTAACCAATAAACTTACCAGTATGAAAATTAATAAACTGCTTTGCTTCTTTTTTATATTCATAAGCTATTACACTCGTGGGCAAAATTTTTTGTTAAATGAAAATTTTAATACAGCCACAGGAATAACTCCTCCGTCTGGATGGACAAATGTAACTTCTGTAGGAGACCCGGCTCTTGATAAATGGAAATTTAACAACCCCCAAGGGTATCAGTATGCACTGCCAATAAAAGACACCGCTGCTTTTGTGGATAGTTACAATTCTGGGAATGCCGGTGGAGTTAATAATGGATTGCCGGAAACGGTAATTTTGCAGTCGCCTTCTTTTTCAACTATAGGGGTTACAGGAGTAATTGTTCAATTCGATTATTTTCTGCTTTGGTTGGCTAACGTTTCCGCAAATGTAGATGCTTCTTTTGATGGAGGATCATCATGGAACACGGTAGCTACTTATTCATCTATCACAGCTACAGTTACAACAGCAACCGTATCCCTCTCATCGGCTTATGACAACAAAGCTAGTTGTATGATCCGATTTAGGTGGGCGCAACCTGCGTCTGCAAATAATAATGGATATTGGCTATTGGATAATGTAAAGGTGTTTTCACGGTATGTTACCGATGCTACAATATCTACTGTTACCATACCAGTAGACTATACATGTGCTTCAACATCTCAGTCAGTAAGTGTTCAGGTAACAAATGCAGGTACAGCAACTATAACTAATATTCCGGTTACGGTTAACGTAACTGGTCCGATAACTGCAACCTTAACAGGAACGGTTTCTTCATTAAATGCATTAACAAGTACAACTATTAACGTTGGAACAATTAATACATCCTCAGGAGGAACTTATAATTTTCGGGTATATACCGCTTTGACTGGCGATCAGACAAAATTAAACGACACATTATATTTATCAAAAACAATCGCAACAACCCCTACCGATCCGGGAGACACTTCTGCAAGTCGTTGTGGTGTTGGACCTGTAACATTTAATGTTAATGGTACATCTGCTGATACAACTTACTGGTATACTTCGCCAAGCGGAGGCACGCCCGTTGGGGTTGGTCGTCCATATGTAACGTCAACCTTATATTCATCTACAAATTACTATGTAGAAAATGCCAGATTTGTAAATAACTCCATTTCATCAACTTTTACCGGACCTTACAGATTTAATGGTACAACAGACGTTGGTAATGTCATCAATGTAACTACTGCTAATGATATCATTCTTGATAGTTTTGATGTGAATATTTGTTATGCTGGGAACTATACTGTTGAGGTTTATTGGAAAAGCGGGAGTTATGTGGGATTTGAAAATACAATCAGTGCATGGACTTCTTTAGGAACTGCATCCGTTACAGCTACTGGTTTAGGTAAGCCTATTCGAGTAAAAGTGAATTCTGTTATGCTTCCGGCTGGTGGAACTTATGGATTATATTTCAGGGTAACAGGTTCTGCCGCTACTTTCGCTTTCAAAGCTTTAAATGGCACTTATTCCAACTCAGATTTAACAATTACCGGTGGATCAATATCAAGTGCTTCATTTACCAACATTACGGCTGGCTATACATGGGATGGAAATATATATTTCAGAAAGAAATGTAGTAGTCCAAGAAAAACTGCGGTTGCCACTATCTATGGATTGCCAAGCGGATCTAATTTCTACGCTTCAACCCCGTTCAATGGAGTATATAGTTCAGGAACTCAGGTAAACCCTGATATAGCCTATTCTGGCGCTACTGTTAAGTATGCTATCAATGCACCGTCAGGATATTCTAATGCTACCCATGGGGCTACATGGAAATTTGTTAATATGAGTTTTATGACTGTTAATGGAACTCCTCCTAATAGCGGAGATACAAGTACCACAATGCCGGGAAGTAATGATGCAACATTCACATTTACCCCTCCCTATTCAGTAGAGGATACAACTTATATACTTCAGTATTCAATTCGTAATCTCAGTACTTTATGTGATTCAATTGTTACCAGATATATTTATGTTGCACCAAAACCTCATCCCGGATTCTTGAATGGAACTTCTTGTTCAGGTAAACTTACTTCATTCACAGATACATCTGCTATTCTCAAAGGTTCATTAGCTTACAATTGGTATTTCGGTGACCCTAATAACTCAAGTTCAACTGCAAAAAATCCAAAATTTGCCTATAATGCCCCGGGCACTTATCTTGTGAAACTGGTTGTAACCTCGGATTTAGGCCATCGTGATTCCATTCAAAAAAATATAACTGTAGCCAATACTCCTGTAGTTAAATTCTCAAACACTAACGGATGTTTAGGAGATACCACACGTTTTACTAATCTTACCACTGTGGGTGGCGGTTATAACATTACGGGCTATGTATGGGATTTTGGAAACAGCACTTCCGATATACAAACCCATCCGAAAACAGTTTACCTGAGCACCGGAATTTACAATGTAAGGTTAATTGCCACCACAAATGCAGGATGTAGCGACACCCTCGACAAACCCGTTTCAGTATTTGCCAAACCGGTTGCTTCATTTACCCCTCCGGCAAACTTATGTGCGGCCACTCCGGCAAACTTTAGCAATACCTCTACTTTGTCTACCGGACAAATGGGAGTTAATTGGTCATTTGGCGATGGCGAAACAGATTTTAATATCAGCCCTACACATCAGTACCTGAATGCCGGAAACTATTCAGTTAAATTAAAAGTGTATTCAAATTTTGGTTGCTTTGATTCAGTTACTAAAACAGTAGTGGTGGCTCATACCCCTATGGCATCTTTCACCTACGCCAATGCATGTACCCGCGATAGTGTTTCATTTACAAATACAACTACTTTTGGGGGTACAGGTACGGTTAGTTTAACATGGACATTTGGAGACGCTACTACCGCAAGTACAACCGGATCGGTAAAACATAGATACGTAAATGCCGGAATTTATAATGCCTCATTAAAGGCTCAGGCAGGCGCGTGTTTCAGTACTCAAAATACAAGTATTAATGTAAACACGCGTCCGGTTGCCGCTTTCACCACTTCATCCACCTGCGTAAACACTCCTGTACAGTTTTCAAACACATCAATTGCCGGAAATTCGGCCACAAGTTCGTGGGCATTTGGAGACGGGGGAGTAGCTGCAAGCCAGTCTCCCACTCATTCATACACTACTGTTGGAAATGTAAATGCTAAGCTGGTTGTAATGGAAAACAGTTGTTACGATTCGGTTTCGGTTCCGCTTACCATTCATGCATTACCTGTTGTTTCATTTACTTCAACTCCAATGGCCGGAATAAGGCAGTTACAATTTAACCCGAACAACCCTGCCATGATTAACTACGAGTGGAATATGGGCGATGGCAATATTGTTAATCAAATAAATCCGGTGTACAGTTTTATGTCAAATGGGCCATTCAATGTTACCTTAACCGCCAGCGATTCCAATGGTTGTTCAAACAGCAAAACAAATCAGGTATCGTTTAATGTGTCTATTGGTAAATTACCCGAGGGTTTAAGCAGCTTTGAGGTGTATCCTAATCCTTTCAGCAACCAAACCAATATAAGCTATACCGTGTCAAAAACAGCTAAGGTAGAAGTTAAAGTGTACGATATGCTCGGTAAGGAAATCACTACTCTGATAAATGAAAGTCAAAGTGCTGGATCTTACCAAACCCTGTTCAGTTTAAACTCAGTTGCATTGAAGTCGGGTTCATATATCGTAAAAATTGCCATTGATGGAAATATTGCATCAAAACAAATAATAGCAATTAACAGATAAACATATTTCCACTGCATAAAGAAGCCCGAACTGATTTCAGTTCGGGCTTCTTTTATTATACGAAAATTGAGTTAAGCCATGTATCGGTTACCTACCCACACAAATCGTTTGGTAACAAATTCAGGATTTGTAAAACTGGCATTACCTGCCGGATTTCCTCCAGTAAGATGAAAATCGCTGAAAGCGGCATGTGAATTAATAAATGCGGCTCCTGTAAAATTAAATGAAACCGGAACAAAAGCGGAGTTCATCTCAGCGGCTATTTTTTTGGTAGCAGATTCACTGGTAGTATATGCCCCGCAGGTTAAGGCTCCCTTATGCTCAGCCAGCGATCTGGCAATTGCTATCGAATCATCAAGTCCGTCTGTTTTTATAACATAAACAATGGGACCAAAACACTCATTTCCGTATAAATCCGATTGAGATTTATCAAGTGAAATCACCACAGGAGTTGCAATTCGTGCATCAACAAATTCCTCATTTTTAATGGAGCGCGATGCAAGTGCTACCTGTCCGCCACTTGCCGAAATACCTTTTGTTCTTCCAAGAGTTGCTTCCGATTGGATAGCACCAATTGTTCCGGGTCCGGCTTTCGGATTATCAACCAATCCATTAATTGCAGTTGCGAGGCCTTGAACAAAATTATCGTAGCTTACCACACCTTCCGAAGTGGTTACGCCATTTTTACTTACAAAAATATTTTGAGGTGCAGTGCACATTTGGCCACTATACAAACTTGCCGAGAACGCAATATTTCCCAAAACTGCTTTTAAATCCGTAACGGAATCCAGAATAATCGAATTTACTCCGGCCTTTTCTGTAAAAGTAACTTTTGGTAAATGCTCTATATAATTACCAAATTCGCTGCTCCCGGTAAAATCAATCATCTTAACAGAAGGGGCTTCTGCTAATTGTTTGGTTATTGGCGAAGCGCTTGAATCAACAGCTAATTGAACAATATTCGGGTCTAACCCCGACTCCAAAAGGGTTTGTTGAATTTCTTCAATAACTATCGCAATCGGTAAAACTGCTTTCGGATGGGGTTTTACAATACACGAATTTCCGGTAATAAGTGTGGCATACAAACCGGGTACCGTATTCCAGACAGGGAAAGTAGAACAACCAATCACAAGTCCGGTACCTTTACCTATAGCCTTCCAGTCTTTGTGCAGTTTAAGATCAAATTTCCCGAATGGTTTAATCCATTCCGCCTCTTTCGGAAATCTGGTTAACTCTTCATACCCCATAGCTATCGCTTCCAAAGCACGGTCATTCGCGTGCGGGCCGCTTGCCTGAAAACTCATCATAAAGGATTGTCCGGCACAATGCATGGTAGCATAGGCTATATCAAAGAATCTTAAACTAATTCTTGAAAGAGACTCTATTAATATACCGGTTCTCTGTTCTACATTAATATTGCTCCACTGCTTTTGCGCGTTGCCTGAATTGTATATCAGCTTTGAAACAGAATAAACGGGGTACCTTACACCAATGCCTACCTGAAGAAATGGAGAAACCTCCTCTCCAATCCAGGATTCGGGTTCTCCCTGTTTAAGGCAATCATAATTAGAATTCATTATTCTACTCATCCACACTTTAGCTTTTCCATCCAAATCTTCAGGGTAAGCTTTAGGACTTTCCGGATATGGAGAAAAATAAGTTCTTTTCCTTGAGGCTGAAATAGCCTCTTCAAGGGTCTTACGATGCTTTTCAAATAAAGTCATATGCGTTTTTTAATGATGAGGGCAAATTTATTGCTTTGGTACATACTTGTTTTCATACCTTCAATAAAATTCTTAGCTTGATTCACAGTATACTTAAAAAATATTAATGCCCGGGTGGTGGCACTAATTAAATACTCTCTTACCTTTGTCGTCCCAAAATCAAATGGGTTGTTCTTTAAAAGTTTCTCTTTCCGGGGATATTAAATGGGTTCAGGATAAAGGGGTTAAATAAAAGATTAAAAAAATCTTGACTTAATCAAAAACCTGCTTACCTTTGCAACCCCGTTTGGGAAAAGTTCTCTGAAAAAAGGGTAGTCAGAAAAAAGTTTAAAAAAACTTTGGTCACATAAAAAATCTGAAATACCTTTGCCACCCCTTCCGATAGTGGAAGGAATTAAGAAGAAATTTGGAGCCGAAAGGCATGATTCAAATAAAGTTCTTTGAAGTAATGAAATAGCGAGCCTTTTGGATTTTCCAAAAGACATTAAATCTGAGAAATTTTCAAATCAAACATCTTTTACTATGGAGAGTTTGATCCTGGCTCAGGATGAACGCTAGCGGCAGGCCTAATACATGCAAGTCGTACGGGATAAGTTGTAGCAATACGACTTTGAGAGTGGCGTACGGGTGCGTAACACGTATGCAACCTACCTTTGACTGGGGCATAGCCCGGAGAAATTCGGATTAATACCCCATAACATAATAAAGTGGCATCACTTTATTATCAAAACTACGGTGGTCAAAGATGGGCATGCGGCTGATTAGCTAGTTGGTGAGGTAACGGCTCACCAAGGCTACGATCAGTAGGGGGTCTGAGAGGATGTCCCCCCACACTGGTACTGAGACACGGACCAGACTCCTACGGGAGGCAGCAGTAGGGAATATTGGTCAATGGACGCAAGTCTGAACCAGCCATGCCGCGTGCAGGATGACTGCCCTATGGGTTGTAAACTGCTTTTATCAGGGAAGAAACCCCTCTACGTGTAGAGGGCTGACGGTACCTGAGGAATAAGGATCGGCTAACTTCGTGCCAGCAGCCGCGGTAATACGAAGGATCCAAGCGTTGTCCGGATTTACTGGGTTTAAAGGGTGCGTAGGCGGACTTTTAAGTCAGTGGTGAAAGCCGGTAGCTTAACTATCGAATTGCCATTGAAACTGAAAGTCTCGAGTATGGTTGAGGTGGCCGGAATGTATCATGTAGCGGTGAAATGCTTAGATATGATACAGAACACCAATTGCGAAGGCAGGTCACTAAGCCATAACTGACGCTGAGGCACGAAAGCGTGGGGAGCAAACAGGATTAGATACCCTGGTAGTCCACGCCCTAAACGTTGATAACTCGCTGTTGGCGATACACAGTCAGCGGCTAAGCGAAAGCGGTAAGTTATCCACCTGGGGAGTACGGTCGCAAGATTGAAACTCAAAGGAATTGACGGGGGCCCGCACAAGCGGAGGAGCATGTGGTTTAATTCGATGATACGCGAGGAACCTTACCTGGGCTTGAATGTGAGTGACCGGTGCCGAAAGGTACCTTCCCTTCGGGGCACAAAACAAGGTGCTGCATGGCTGTCGTCAGCTCGTGCCGTGAGGTGTTGGGTTAAGTCCCGCAACGAGCGCAACCCCTATCTTTAGTTGCCATCAGGTAATGCTGGGAACTCTAAAGAGACTGCCTGCGTAAGCAGTGAGGAAGGTGGGGATGACGTCAAGTCATCATGGCCCTTACGTCCAGGGCTACACACGTGCTACAATGGTCGGTACAATGAGTCGCAACATGGCAACATGAAGCTAATCTCAAAAAGCCGATCTCAGTTCGGATTGAGGTCTGCAACTCGACCTCATGAAGTTGGATTCGCTAGTAATCGGATATCAGCAATGATCCGGTGAATACGTTCCCGGGCCTTGTACACACCGCCCGTCAAGCCATGGAAGTTGGGAGAACCTGAAGCCGATAACCGCAAGGAGTCGTCTAGGGTTATACCAGTAACTAGGGCTAAGTCGTAACAAGGTAACCGTACCGGAAGGTGTGGTTGGACCACCTCCTTTCTAGAGTCAGATTTAACTGTTCGCTATTTCATTTCACTTCAATTTTTGTTCTTTGATAGTTTATTGCTTAGGAAACACAACCAATAACGTAAACATCAGAGGGGCCTACCTTCTCTGAGTTTCGTAGATTAAAATATTATATAGTCTCGTAGCTCAGTTGGTTAGAGCGCTACACTGATAATGTAGAGGTCCCCAGTTCAAATCTGGGCGGGACTACAATATCGTTATTGGGGAATTAGCTCAGCTGGCTAGAGCACCTGCCTTGCACGCAGGGGGTCAACGGTTCGAATCCGTTATTCTCCACAAGTCTTATCCTAAGCGGTTAGACAAAGTTCTTTGACATGTTGAAAGAAAATATAAGAGTAATCGAGTAAAATCATTTTACACGAGTTCTGAAATTGAAACTTAAGTTACTAAGGGCGTATGACGGATGCCTTGGCTCTCAGAGGCGATGAAGGACGTGACTAGCTGCGATAAGCTCCGGGGAGCTGCTAATGAGCTTTGATCCGGAGATGTCCGAATGGGGAAACCCGCCAGTTTACTGGCTTATAGCAAACCTGCTGAACTGAAACATCTAAGTAGGCAGAGGAAGAGAAAACAATAGTGATTTCCTAAGTAGTGGCGAGCGAACGGGAAACAGCCCAAACCAGTTATGTTTAGGCATAACTGGGGTTGTAGGACTGCATTGTGGAATATAAAAACAAAATTGAATCCTTTGGAAAGAGGAACCATAGAGGGTGACAGTCCCGTAAATGAAAAGTTTTATTACCTAGCAGTATCCTGAGTACCGCGGGGTCGGAGACGCCCTGTGGGAATCTACCAGCACCATCTGGTAAGGCTAAATACTACTGAGAGACCGATAGCGAACTAGTACCGTGAGGGAAAGGTGAAAAGCATCTCAAATAGAGAAGTGAAAAGTACCTGAAATCATACGCTTACAAGCGGTAGGAGCCCTTCGGGGTGACTGCGTGCCTTTTGCATAATGAGCCTACGAGTTACTCTTCACTGGCAAGGTTAAGGACTTCAGGTCCGCAGCCGAAGCGAAAGCGAGTCTGAATAGGGCGCTTAGTCAGTGGAGGTAGACGCGAAACCTAAGTGATCTACCCATGGGCAGGATGAAGTGCGGGTAACACCGCATGGAGGTCCGAACTGGTAGGCGTTGAAAAGCCTTCGGATGACCTGTGGGTAGGGGTGAAAGGCTAATCAAACTGGGAGATAGCTCGTACTCCCCGAAATGTTTTTTGGAACAGCCTCAGTATATAGTGTCGCAGAGGTAGAGCTACTAATTGGGTGAGGGGGTGTCAAAACCTACCGAGCTCAGATAAACTCCGAATGCTGCTGACATGTTCACTGGGAGTGAGCCCTCGGGTGCTAAGGTCCGAGGGCGAGAGGGAAAGAACCCAGACCATCAGCTAAGGTCTCCAAATCTATACTAAGTTGAACTAACGTGGTCCAGTCGCTAAGACAGCTAGGATGTTTGCTTGGAAGCAGCCATTCATTTAAAGAGTGCGTAACAGCTCACTAGTCGAGCGACCGGGCGTGGATAATAAACGGGCATTAAGTATAGTACCGAAGCTATGGACTCGAAAGAGTGGTAGGGGAGCATTCCAACCGCGTTGAAGCCATATCGTCAGATGTGGTGGAGCAATTGGAAAAGCCAATGTAGGCATAAGTAACGATAAAGCAGGCGAGAAACCTGCTCACCGATAACCTAAGGTTTCCTGATCAACGTTAATCGGATCAGGGTTAGTCGGGACCTAAGGCGAAGCCGATAGGCATAGTCGATGGACAACAGGTTAATATTCCTGTACCCAATGCAATGCGATCTGGGGACGGAGATACGTAGCTGCTACGTGCTGACGGATATGCACGTTGAGCCTAGCCCTCGGGCAAAGCGAAGCAGTAAAGTAGCTTCCTAGAAAAGCCAGTAAGCTTCAGTTGCATTTGGCCCGTACCGCAAACCGACACAGGTAGGTAAGGAGAATATCCTAAGGTGCTCGAGTGATCCACGGTTAAGGAACTCGGCAAATTAACCCTGTAACTTCGGGAAAAGGGGTGCCCCCTTTGGGGGGCCGCAGTAAAATGGCCCAGGCGACTGTTTAACAAAAACACATGGCTATGCTAAATCGAAAGATGATGTATATGGCCTGACACCTGCCCGGTGCTGGAAGGTTAAGAGGGGATGTCAGCCGCAAGGCGAAGCATTGAATCGAAGCCCCAGTAAACGGCGGCCGTAACTATAACGGTCCTAAGGTAGCGAAATTCCTTGTCGGGTAAGTTCCGACCTGCACGAATGGTGTAACGATCTGGGCACTGTCTCAACCGTGAGCTCGGTGAAATTGTGGTCTCGGTGAAGACGCCGGGTACTCGCATCGGGACGGAAAGACCCCGTGCACCTTTACTATAGCTTTGCATTGAGTTTGGGTAAATAATGTGTAGAATAGGTGGGAGACTTTGAAGTGGTATCGCTAGGTATCATGGAGTCATCGTTGAAATACCACCCTTTATTTACTTGGATTCTAACCTCAATGAGGAACAGTGCATGGTGGGTAGTTTGACTGGGGTGGTCGCCTCCAAAAAAGTATCGGAGGCTTCCAAAGGTCTGCTCAGCACGCTTGGTAACCGTGCGTAGAGTGCAATAACATAAGCAGGCTTGACTGTGAGACCTACAAGTCGAGCAGGAACGAAAGTTGGGTATAGTGATCCGGTGGTTCTGTATGGAAGGGCCATCGCTCATAGGATAAAAGGTACGCCGGGGATAACAGGCTGATCTCCCCCAAGAGCTCATATCGACGGGGAGGTTTGGCACCTCGATGTCGGCTCGTCACATCCTGGGGCTGGAGAAGGTCCCAAGGGTTCGGCTGTTCGCCGATTAAAGTGGCACGCGAGCTGGGTTCAGAACGTCGTGAGACAGTTCGGTCCCTATCTGATGCGAGCGTTAGAAGTTTGAAGGGATCTGACCTTAGTACGAGAGGACCGGGTCGGACGTACCTCTGGTGTATCTGTTGTGGCGCCAGCTGCATTGCAGAGTAGCTATGTACGGACAAGATAAGCGCTGAAAGCATCTAAGCGCGAAACTTACCTTAAGATGAGACTTCTTTATAAGGGTCGTAGAAGATGACTACGTTGATAGGCTGCAGATGTAAAGGTCGTAATACCAAAGTCGAGCAGTACTAATTACCCGTAGACTTGAGCTTTTTTAAATTAAAAAATAATGCAATTATCAGATTCTTATATTTTCTTTCACATTATGTCAAAAAAGAATTAAAGGTCTTTTTGGTGACTATAGCGAAGGTGTCCACCTCTTCCCATTCCGAACAGAGAAGTTAAGCCCTTCAGCGCAGATGATACTTGGGTAATACCTGGGAAAGTATGTCGTTGCCGGAATTTTATTAAACCCCTCCAAAAGAGGGGTTTTTTATTTTAAAGATTCTAGGAAGCCAATGATTGGGAGTTTTTCGAAAACAGAATCCGAATGCGGGGCATCTTTAAGTTCCTCTGTTAGATCCTGACCTGCCCAGTGTTCATAGTGTTTACCATTCTTCCATAAACGACTTTCCGTAACATCATAAATGAGGCCTTTGAATGCAATCCAGATTTCAGGCTTATCTTGTCCGTTTCTAAGAGATAGTTGTTTGAGGGAAAACCCCGGAAGGTTATCTGACATTGATAATATTATTTTGCAGAAGGTGCTCTGCAATTTGAATTGCGTTTGTTGCTGCGCCTTTTCTTAGATTATCTGCCACGATCCACATATTGATAGTATTTGGTTGAGACTCATCCAGACGGACTCTACCTACAAATACTTCATCTTTATTATGACTATTCAGAGGCATTGGATATATGGCATCAAATGGATTATCCTGAATGATAACTCCCTTTGTGGATGTTAGTGTTTTATTTATTTCAGGCAACGTAAAGCTTCTTTCAAACTCAATGTTTACCGATTCGGAATGCCCGCCTACAACAGGGATTCTAACACAGGTAGATGTAATATTTATTGTTTGATCGTTGAGGATTTTTCTGGTTTCGTTAACCATTTTCATTTCTTCTTTGGTATAAAGATTATCCAGAAAAACGTCTATTTGGGGTATGCAATTTTTATCAATGGGATATTTGTAAGCCATTTCGCCACTAATACCTCTTCTTTCATTTTCCATTTGATTAACAGCTTTTACTCCTGTACCAGTAACTGACTGGTAAGTGGAAACAACAATTCGTTTTATTTTGTATTTGGAATGCAGAGGTGCAAGTACCATTACCATTTGTATAGTAGAGCAGTTAGGATTAGCTATTATATAGTCTTTTGGAGTTAATGTGTTGCCGTTTATTTCCGGAACAATTAACTTGATGTCGGTATGCATTCTCCAGGCTGAAGAGTTATCGATAACATATATGCCTGCCGTTGCAAATTTTGGTGCAAGTTCAAGGGATGTAGACCCGCCTGCAGAGAATAAAGCAATGGCTGGCTTTTGGGTAACTGCCTCTTCAGCGGATACGATTTTTACATCGCTTCCTTTAAACCCGATACTTTTACCAACTGATTTGGATGATGCAACAGGAATTAATTCGCTGACCGGGAAATTTCGTTCCTCGAGTAATTTTAACATTACCGAACCAACTAATCCGGTGGCTCCAACAACAGCAACTTTCATTATTTGTAATTTTTTTATGCGAAGTTATTTTTTTCGCGGTAAATTATGCCAGTGAAAATTAATATTCATTCAATATTTCTATGTGTTGCACTACTGTTATTCGGTGATGCTTTTTCTCAGGTATCGGACGAGTTTACTGACGGAGATTTTCTCCTAAATCCAGTTTGGGCTGGAGATATCGATTCCTTTCAGGTAACTGCTGGGGAATTACGTAATAAAGGGAATGGTGCCGGAAACGGGAAATCTTCATTGGTCACCGGCAATTCAATTATTTCAAATGCCGAATGGAAAATAAGAGTGAAGTTCAATTTTAACCCAAGTACTTCAAATTTCTGTCGGTTTTATTTAACCAGTGATCAGGTTGATTTGAAGGGGAGTCTTTCAGGGTATTATGTGCAATTAGGAGGAAGCACCGGTTCAACAGATACGATTTCTGTTTATCGTCAAAATGGTTTGGTACGAACCCGAATTTTAGGAGGAAGGGCGGGTACTGTAGGAAAAACTCAAAACTGGGTGGATTTACGAGTAACCAGGGACTCTACAGGAACATGGTCACTGTATTCTGATACTGCTTTTACCGGTGTTTTTTATTTAGAAGGAAGTGTTCCGGATTCCGGCATACAGAATTCAAATTATAGTGGTGTTTACTGTCAATATACCAGCAGCAATGCGCAAGGTTTTTTCTTTGATAATTTTTATGCAGGACCAATTCAAACTGATAGTATAGCTCCCATTTTTGATTCTGTGGTTGTTTTGAGTGCGAATAATATTGAATGTTTTTTTAGTGAAAAACTTGAACAATCAACAGCAGAGGATGTACAAAACTATATTGCAAATAAAGGATTAGGCTCTCCCGCAAGTGCCGTATTACAGGCTGATAGAAAAAGTGTACTACTTACCTTCACAACGGGTTTTCCCATTGGGCAAACAGTGCTAATAACTTCAGACGGGATAAAAGATATTACAGGGAATATTGCAGGTTCGCAAACAAAGTCTTTTCTGTATTATCAGATTCAGGCGAAAGATGTTTTAATTAACGAGGTATTTCCCGACCCTTCCCCACAGGTGGGATTGCCCAATGCTGAGTTTATTGAATTATATAACCGGTCGAACTACCCGGTTAATCTTTCAGGCTGGTCCATTAGTGATGGAACAAGCACCGCTTTACTACCCGGTTTTGTATTGCGGCCCGATAGTTTTGTAATATTGTGCCCTGCTGCAAATGTTAACGATTATTTACCTTTGGGATCTGCTATTGGATTATCATCTTTTCCGTCTTTAAACAATTCGGGAGATAATCTTGTGCTGAGGAATTCATCATCGATGATTATTGATGAGGTAGATTATTTGCTTAGTTGGTACAATGATGCTATAAAAGATGACGGAGGATGGAGTCTTGAATTAATTAACCCAAACCACCCGTGTTCCGGAACTACAAACTGGACATCGTCAATTGATGCACTGGGAGGTACACCCGGTAAGAGAAACTCGGTTTATTCTTCCATTTCCGACAATGCCCCTCCTCAAATAAAAGGATATGAGGTAATAAATTCACAGTCGCTATTAGTAGTATTTAATGAGCATGTTGATACCGTTGCTTCGTCTGGATTTTTGGTTACCATTACCAATGGGATTAATGCAGTAACAAAAAAACTATCAGGACTTGACAACGACTCATTGATAATTACAGTTTCTCCTTCATTTATTGCCGGAACAACCTATCAGGTTTTCATTTCAGGAATTAAAGACTGCTGGGGAAATTCATTAATCAACGGGGGATTTGTTTTTAAATACATTATTCCGGTAAATGCGGTGAACTTTGGGGTGTTGATTGATGAAATTTATGCGGATGAAAGTCCTTCTAACGGTTTGCCTTCGGCCGAATACGTAGAATTATATAATCATATGAACGGTGCAGTGAACTTAGATGGATGGACATTGAGTGACGGAAGTTCGGTAGCCCAATTACCCAATGTAATTTTAGAGCCGGATAGTTTTGTGGTAATATGTTCATCTGTAAACGCTGTTTTATTTTCGGGATACTCAAATGTTATAGGGGTAAACAGTTTCCCTTCATTGGGAAATGATGGCGATTTACTGGTGCTTCGGGATCAATGGGGTAAGGTTATTCATTCGGTAGAATATTCGTCAACATGGTATCAGGATAATATTAAGAAAAATGGCGGATGGAGCCTTGAGATGCTTGATGTAACTAATCCATGCGGAGGAATGGCAAATTGGAAAGCATCTGTGGCAGTAAAAGGAGGTACTCCGGGTAAAGTAAATTCTGTAAAAGTATTGAATCCTGACGTACTTAAACCTTCTTTGCTTCGGGCCTATCCCTTATCGGCAAAAGAACTGGTATTGGTGTTGAGCGAGCCCATTGATACGCTATCAGCATTGCCATTACCAGGCTATGTATGCAATAAACTTGCATTGCCTGTTAAGGTTTCGTTTCCGTTTCCGTCAAACACAAGGTTAGTGCTCACGTTTGCAGATAGTATAAAAGTAAAAACTATTTACACAATTTCAGTTGATAGTATTCGGGATTGTTCGGGTAATATTATTGATGCCGGGAAAAACAAAGCACGGTTTGGAATGTATGAGTGGCCGGATAGTTTAGATATTTTGATTAATGAAGTACTGTTTAATCCGTTAACGGGAGGATGTGATTTTGTTGAAGTATATAACAAAAGCACAAAAATTATAAATATGCATGATGTTTTTATTGCCAACACCGATGCCAATAATTCCATCAATGATTATTACCGTATTTTCAATGAACCGGTTTTACTTTTTCCGTCAGGATATATTGCCCTTTGCGAAGATGAGCTGAATGTGAAAACCAATTACCGTCAGTATATATCGGAGAATATTATACAAACCCCTGCCATGCCCGGTTTTTCTGATAATGAAGGAGTGGTTGTACTTATGGATTCATTAGGGAAAAGGTATGATCAGTTTAATTATTCTTCAGACTATCATAATCCTTTTGTTGATACAAAAGACGGAGTAAGTCTTGAACGGATTGATTTTTTTGTGGCTACACAGGATAAAAATAACTGGACTTCTGCCTCGGCCACTTCGAATTTTGCTACCCCCGGTTATCAAAATTCGCAATTTCATCAGTTGAATCAAACCGGATCGGTTTTTCAGTTGCAGAACGAGTCATTCTCTCCTGACGGAGATGGTTTTGATGATCAAATGATGCTGATGTACACCACAGACTACCCCGGTTATTCCTGTTCAATACAAATTTTTAATGCGCAGGGTTATCTTATAAAGAAATTAATTCATAATGAAGTTTTGGGAACCCAAGGTGTGATTAAGTGGGACGGAGATACCGAAAGCGGAAGTAAAGTACAAACCGGTATTTATGTACTGTTTATTGAATTGATAAATGCAAAAGGAGAGCGAAAGGAATTCAAAAAAACCATTGTAGCTGCGGCAAAATTGTAACTCAATATTCCTGGGCGCAGATTGGTTTTTTGATAGTGTTTTGTTCGCTTGAAGAACAGGTTCCGCACATTATAGATTTAAGAAAGCAGGATGCTTTTTCGCAAATGTATTTATCATTAAAGCAACCGTGGTTGGCAACAGGATCGGTATTTAACTCGTAACAAAATCCATATTCCCTGAATTTTCTGGCTAAACTTTTCGACCCATGTACTATGGGATATGCTACCGGGAAATAGCAGTTATTAAAGCGGGAAACATTAAAGGGAACTATCTCATCCTTCTCGCCATGAAACATTACCGTTGGAATATTGTCTTCGGGGGTAATATGCATATCAGAGAATAAACCGCCCCACATATTAATTACGCCTTTAATAGTGTATTTAGTTTTCAGGTCATTGGTAGATTTATCTACTGCGCCAAATTTCATTTCCTGCTTTTCAAGTTTTTCGTTCAGCTCCTGTTGAGTACAGAAAGCAGTGATAAGCGCATTGGCACCCCCGGCCGATGCACCTCCCAGAAAAATCCATGCGGTGTCAATTCCATATTCTGCTGCATGAGCAACAGTGAAACGCAGGGCGGCCCGTGCATCTTGTGTTGCTTTATACACTGCATCTTTAAACAGTTCGATATTACCGGTGCAATCGCCACTCACCCCTGTATTCCATCCTACTCTGTAATCAATAGAAGCGGTAACGTAGCCTTTTTGAGCAAAGAGGATACACATATTGTGCATTTTTTTTCTGTTGCCCACACTATATCCTCCGGGAAACATAAACATGATAAAAGGTTTTTTGCTTAGCTTATCTTTAGTAGAGTCGGGGTAAAAGAAATCCATTTTCATGGTATCGGTCTCGCCCTTCCAGTTGCGTGCATAGCCATATACCACATCGGTGGTAGATTTTATTTCGCCCGATTTAAAACAGTCTTTCCCTGCGAAACGATTTTCGATGCAATAATTTTTTTGCGCCACAGAAATGCTGCCCGAGAAAAAAAGAAGCAGAAAGCTTATGAGTTGGTTCATGAATTTGATGCTTTGTCAAAGCAACAAAAAAAAACGGAAACTACCAACCTTAGGCCGATTGGAGCTGAATTACCGGAATAGTTGTTTCCTTTATTTTGCCATAGCCGCCAAGCACATTTTTGATGTTGTGAAACCCGTTTGCCTTTAGAATAGATGCGGCAATCATAGAGCGGTAGCCGCCTGCACAATGCACGTAATAGGTTTCCTCCTTAGAAAGGCTGGCCATTTTTTGATGAATATCCTGAAGAGATACAGGTTCAGCCCCTTCTACATGCCCGTTTTCAAATTCGGTTGGTTTTCTTACATCCAGTACATTTATCTGGTCGTGTTTGTAATCAAGTGCAAATTCTTCCGGGTCAACTGAAATAATCATGTCATATCGTTTGCCGTTTTCGGCCCAGGCTTCAAAACCTCCGTCAAGGTATCCGATTATATTATCAAAGCCCACCCTGCTAAGTCGCACAATTGATTCTTCTTCTTTACCTTTTTCGGTAACCAGTAAAATGGGGCGATTTAATTCAATAAGTGTGGCGGCCCAAATGGCATATTGACCATTTAATCCGAAATTGTATGATTTTGGAATGAAACCTTTTTCAAATTCATCGGGAATGCGGCTGTCAATTACCAAAGCCCCTTCGTGCCGATGCTCAGTAAACTCGGCCACCGATAATTTTTGTAGTCCGTTGCTCAGCACCTTTTCAATGGGGGTATATCCGTTTTTATTAAGTTTGGCATCCTTAAAAAAATAAGCCGGTGCAGGCTGAATGCCGTCAGTAACTTTTTGAATAAATTCTTTTTCGGTCATTTCCTGTAAGGCGTAATTCATTCTTTTTTGTTCGCCAATGGTCGAATAGGTTTCTTTCCCTATGTTTTTCCCACAGGCCGAACCCGGACCATGCCCCGGGTAGAGAATAGTTTCGTCAGCCAGAGGTTTAAGTTTTGTCATTAATGAATGATACATTTTTGAAGCGAGTTCTTCTTTGGTCATAATGCCGTCAAGCAAATCCGGTCGCCCAACATCACCTACAAAAAGGGTATCACCGGTAAAAACAGCATAATCCTTTTGCTGTTCGTCTTTTAGCAGATAACAGGTTGACTCGAGTGTATGCCCGGGCGTATGCAGTACCTGAAAAGATATTTTACCCAATTTTATTATTTCTCCGTCTTTGGCAATATGTACTTTAAGCGAAGTATTTGTTTCAGGTCCGTATACAATCACTGCGCCTGTTTTATCGGCCAGGTCAATATGTCCCGAAACAAAATCAGCATGAAAATGTGTTTCAAAAACATATTTGATGACAGCCCCGCGCTCCGAAGCCAGTTTTAAGTAAGCATCATAATCGCGAAGCGGATCAATGATTACAGCTTCTCCTTCCGATTCTACATAATAAGCGGCTTGTGCCAGGCAATTGGTGTAAAGTTGTTGGATATACATAAGGCGGATGTTAACAGTGCGAAGTTCGTATTTATTTGTGAAAATATCAGGTATTCCTTTTTGGTTGTGTGCCCACAAAATCTTTCAGGTAGAATGGTTCGAAGTAGGCTATGTTTTCAAAATGACCCGCTTCAAATGCATGCCATGTAAGTGTTCCCATATGTATTGCCGATGGAAGAAATGTTTGATTAATGGTTATGTTAGTGAAAAGGCCGGCAAATTGCTGCATTTTAAAGGCTCCGCTTCCTGCAAAGTGAATTGTTTTGTGATGAAATGCCTTAAAACTTTCTTCTGTCAATACCTCGGCTTTGGTTTCCATAAGGGTTTGCAGTTCCCGGTTCATTACTTCGGTATATACTTCCATTCGCCTCGCGTCAATCATGGGGCATACAAGGGCATCAGGGTTTATTCTGTTTTCTGTTTTGTAACCCCAAGCCATAGCATGCAGGGTAGGAATGGCTATAAGCGGAATTTTAAGCGCATAACACAGCCCTTTAGCTGTTGAAACTCCTACCCGTAATCCGGTGTAAGAGCCGGGGCCTTTACTTACCGATACTGCCTGAAGTTGATTAAGCGCAAGCCCTGCCTGCAGCAAAGCCTCCTGTATAAGTAAGGTTATTGCAGAAGCATGTATATTTTTTTCAAAACGTTCTGCTTTAGCTATCAGCTTATCGCGATTAAAAACGGCTATTGAGCATGCTTCGCCCGAGGTTTCTATACAAAGAATTGCAACCATCGTCACAAAATAAAGTCAATTGCAGCAACATCACAATAAATTCCCGAAATTGCTGTTTATTCATCTCATGCATCATCGTATCATTTTACTCTTTTTGTTCATCGGGATTTTGAGCGCCTGCAAACGCGATAAGGCATCAAACGCTGTAAATCCAAGTCCGTTGCTTTACGAATTAATTTATAATCGCAGCGGAAATGAGTTTCCTGCCGGTGCATTGGTTATAGACGATTCGGTTTATGCAACCGCTTCCTTCAGCGATGCGGCTTTCGCCAAAACCGATATTGCTTTATGTAAATTTCCATCATCGGGCGAGGGGATGATTTCAAAACAATTAGGGTTGTCAGCCACCAATAACACTTCAGGCCGCATTGTATACTTAACCGATAAACGTTTCATGATTTTGGGCGCAACAGGCAATGTAAGTACAAACGGTATGGTATTGTTTACCGACCGTAACGGTACATTTCAGAGCGGGTATAATTTTGACAACGGAGGGGACGAATCATTTGCTGACGGAATACAGATGAGTGACGGCTCTTTTTTATTAGCCGGAACATCAAACGGGGCAGGACACGGATTGCGTGATATGTTTTTAGTAAAAATGAGTGCATCGGGTTCACTGGTTTGGAAAAAACTATTGGGAACTACCGGAAATGACGGAGCTACGCAACTGCTTAAAACAAGTGACGGATTTCTTTTGTACGGATACTCTGATGGCGCAGGAGCAGGCGACAGAGATTTGTTATTGATTAAATTAAATGTAAACGGAGATTCGCTTTGGAGCAGGACATATGGAGGTTCGGGGTATGAGCAATCGGGGGGCCTTGTAGCAACCACTGATGGTAACTATTTGCTTTGCGGCCACAGTACCAGTTTTGGGGATCCTATGCACGATGCGTATCTGGTAAAAATAAATCCAAACGGAGACGAGATTTGGCATAAAACATACGGAGGGGGTGACCATGACGGTGCTGATGGGATTGTAAAACTATCTAACGGAAATTTTGCCATGATTGGCTATAGCCGGATTGCGGGATTAACAGATGACGAACTGTATTATGTGGAGGTACTGCCTGATGGAACACTTAGACGCGAACTGAGGTACGGATATGCTTCCAATGAACGGGGCACAGCTATTGCTGAAGTGAGCAACGGAATTTTACTTATTGGATATACGGCTCCTCTCAGTAATCAAAACAGCGAAATATACGTAGTGAAGATTGTGAAATAGGTTATTTACTTATCAGACTCACCACCATTCGAGCAAGTACAGCCATTACAAAAACAGCAAACACAATTTTTATTTTAGCAGGGTCCATTTTTTGTGATGTTTTTACTCCCAGTGGTGCAAGAAAAAATGAACCTAAAGCCAAAGGTAAAATAATTGACCAGATTAAGTGACCGGTTTTCCAAACTACTGCTACCGGTAATACAACCGGAGTAAACAGGTAGTAAATTATTAACGGGAAAACCAGAACGGTAATAACTCCTGTAGAAATAGAAGTAGCAATTTTGATATTTAATTTCAGAAAATTGGTGAATACCGGAATCATTACTATGCCACCGCCAAGTCCGGATAGGGCGGTGACTAATCCGGTGAAAAAGCCGGTGAGTGCATAAGCCGTTGTTTTTACTTCGACAGGTTCTTTTTCATTTGCGGCTGCACTTGTGTTTTTCCAGAACATGCGTACTAAAAGCAACACCAGCATCGAAATAAAAAACACATTAAATTTATCTTTCGAGTAAAAATGAATTTGCGAAATAGCATACGATAACCCAAGCGAAGTAACAACTCCGGGCAGCGAGGTGTACAGAATTTGTTTCGGATAAAAATTGCCCATTCGCACCTGTTTAATGCTGCTAATTGTACCTGTAAAAGCGATGGTAGCAATGGAGTTTGCCAAAATGATATTTACAGCTAAATCTTCATTTATTCCTGCCCTTGATAAAATATAATCGATAACAGGGACAAAAATAACACCTCCACCCACACCCAGCATTCCGGAAAGAAAGCCGCCAAGGGCCCCGACTATAATGAGCAGAAAAATATCAGTCAGTTCCAGCACTATTTTCCGGTTAAGATTTTACGATACAGGTTCATGTCGGCAAGCAATAAAGTAGCCTGTTTAATATCGGGGTCATCATCAAAGGTGGCTTCTACACGTGCCCGCTGATAGTAATATCTTCGCGCTATTTCTTCTTCCAGCAGTTCAATAATTTCTGCCTTGTTCTTGAGTATGTCGGCCTCTTTATCCTGTTGCAGTTTTAGCTTCAGTTTATCGTACGAATCTTTAATGGCGTCAAAATATTTTTCGTCCTGAGCTTTCTTTTTAAATTCCTCAAGACTTTGTTCGGTTTTGGTATTGTAATCGTATTCTTTTCCTTTAATAAAATTCAGGAAGTCCTGAAAATCGGCATCAGTCAGGCTAAAATTTTTCACTGCAGGAATGGTGGCATGTGCTACGCGGTACTTTGAAGCATAATCGAAAATAATAAGTTTATTAAGCAGGCTTTGAGCAACCGGACTCAATATACGGGCATCCACCGCAATATCAGGCGATACTCCACCGCCATCGTACACTTTTCGTCCGCCTTTGGTTTTAAATTCCTTTTTCAGTGAGTCGGCAAAACTCCCAACACTTCCATCGGCATTGCGGTGCGAATAGTCGAGCAGTTGAATGCACCTGCCCGATGGAATATAATATTTGGCAGTGGTTACTTTTAGTTGTGTGTTGAATGAAAGCGGTCGTGTAGATTGCACTAATCCCTTGCCAAATGATTTTTGACCTACTACAACTCCTCTGTCCAAATCCTGTATGCTGCCGGCAACAATTTCGGAGGCCGAGGCTGAATTTTTACTCGTTAAAACAACCAAGGGAATTTCGGTATCAACCGGGGCGTTTAGCGTATGATATGTTTTATCCCATTCGGTAACTTTACCGTGCGTGTTTACTACCAGTTGTCCTTTGGGGGTAAATACATTTACAATATTTACAGCTTCGTGCAGCAATCCTCCGGGGTTTCCGCGCAGGTCAAGAATAACCGATGAAAGTTTTGGGTTCTTTTTTAATTCTTCCAGCGCATCTTTAACTTCTTTGCCTGCGTTGGCAGTGAATCCGGTGAGTTTAATATAGCCGGTATTTTCATTTATCATCCCGAAAAAAGGAACATTTTTCACATGTATTTCTTCGCGAATAATTTCTTTAACTATTTCGCCTTCTCCTTCACGCTTTATTTTCAAAACTACTTTTGATTTGGGTTGTCCTTTCAACAGCTTTCCCATTTCGCCCGGGTTTTTCCCTTTTACCGATTTGCCATCAATTTCAAGCACCACATCACCGGCACGTAAATCGCTTTTTTGTGCAGGATAATCTTCATACACATCAGTAATAAGAATATATTCTCCTTTTTGGCCTACCGAAGCACCAATGCCCACATACTGACCCGAGGTTTCAATCCGGTAATCTTCAATTTCGGCTTCCGAAATATAATTGGTATACGGGTCAAGTGAATTAAGCATGGCATCAATTCCGGTGCGCATTAATTTTGATGGATTTATCTGGTCTACATAGTAGGTGTTAATCTCTTTATAAAGTGTGGCGAAAATGTCGAGGTTCTTACTTATTTCAAAGTAATCATTGGCAAACGAAAAGGAGAAAAAGGAAAGAACTGCCAGTGTTCCGGTAATTTTAATTCTTCTCCAGTATGCTCGGGAAAGTTTCATAAAGTGCCGTTTTTTATTTGGTAAAGATACTCAATTCGGGGCTAATTAAATTAACGGATCGTGGCCATGACCACCCCAGGGATGGCAGCGCGAAATACGGTTTATACTTTTAATAAATCCTTTAAAGGGGCCATATTTTTGAAACGCTTCAATGCTGTACTGCGAGCAGGTGGGTGTAAAACGGCAGCCATTGGGAAGCAGAGGCGATATCACCGCCTGATATATTTTTACTAATAAAATGAAAAAAGCACTCAGCAACTTATTTAGCATGTGGTGTTACTAATTTGGTAAGTACTTCCCTTAGCGGAATATCTAACTGATGGTATGGAAGCAGGGTTTTGCCAACGTAAGTGATAAGTATGGCCGCCTGTTTATTATTGCTTTGCAAAGTGGTATAAAGGTCATTTTTACAATGCCTGTATATTTCCCTTATCTGTCGTTTTATTCGGTTCCGGTCGTGAGCCCGTTTAAATCTGCGCGAGGAAACTGAAATGAGTACCTGAGCCGGATAGATGCCCGGCAACTCGGTAAATAATATGCTTACCCTGAACGGAAATTTGAATATACCTTTACCATTTTGGGCAAACAGTTGCTCAATAATTAACTGGCTTGTAAGACGTTCTTCTTTGTGAAAATTGAATCCGCTATGATGCACTGTTCAAAGGTACTTAAATAAAAAAGCTCCGAAAGGTTATTCCGGAGCTGATAGTAATATTTTAACGCAGGTATTAACGTTTGTGTCTTTTCTCGTCAGAAACGGTCAGTTTTTTTCTGCCTCTTGCCCTTCTTCTGGCTATTGTGGCGCGGCCATTAGCTGTTGCCATACGATCTCTGAAACCGTGTTTGTTTTTTCTCTTTCTTACTGAGGGCTGATATGTACGTATCATCGCTTAAAAAATTTTGGACTGCAAAGATAGGGAAGCAGGCAACAAATAAAAATTTTTTTCCATTTTTAGCATTTTACGCAATCAAATCACCTGTAAACTTTATTATTGAGCACCATTTAACTGCAAATGAAATACAAAATAGGGGCCTCTCACCCTCATCGGCACATGGTCGATATTGAGATTTATATTTCTGGACATCAGGCTAATAATTTGTCCGTTCAGTTGCCATCCTGGCGCCCCGGAAGGTACGAATTGGGCAATTTTGCCAAAAATGTAAAGGATTGGAGAGCGGCCGATGGCAACGGGAATGTCCTGCCTTTTACCAAAACAACCAAAGATCTTTGGGTGATTCAAACCCTTGGAGTAAAAGAAATTGTAGTGAAGTACAGCTACTTTGCCAATGAACTCACAGCCGGAAGCAGTTGCTATAATGACGAGATGCTTTATGTAAATCCTGTAAACTGCCTTATGTATGTACCGGGCAGGGAACATGAACCTGCCGAAGTGGAGATAGTGGGAATGGATGAAGCCTGCGAGATTGCCTGCCAGATGGAACATAAAAGTAAATGGGTACTCACGGCTCCCAATTTTGATTATCTGGCCGACAGTCCTTTGATTGTTAGCAGGCACCTCAAGCACTTTCATTTTTTATTGGGAGAGGCGGAGATTCATTTATGGTTTACCGGAAATTTTACGGGCGATTTTGGCGAAGTGCTGGAACATACTCATGCTTACTGCAAAAAACAGGTTGCGGTTTTTGGCGAACTGCCTTGTAAGAAATACCATTTCCTATACCATATTTTACCTTATCGCTTTCATCACGGGGTAGAGCATTTAGATTCAACGGTGATTGCTCTTGGTCCCGATGTAAATTTTGGTCAGATTGAATTTTACCGGGAGTTTTTATCAGTCAGTTCGCATGAGTTTTACCACTTGTGGAATATTAAACGCATTCGCCCTGCTGAAATGTGGCCTTATGATTTTACAAAAGAAAATTATTCCCGGCAGGGGTATGTATATGAAGGCATCACCACCTATATGGGAGATTTAATGTTACTGCGGTCTGATGTGTTTGAGTGGGATGAATACGCGGCCAAATTCAGTGAGTTTTTGCAGCGCCATTTTGATAATTACGGAAGGTATCACTTATCGGTTGCCGCAAGTTCGTGGGATACCTGGCTTGACGGGTATGTGCCGGGTGTATTTGGCCGAAAGGTTTCTATTTATGTAGAAGGAGCCCTTGCTGCATTTATTCTGGATACCATACTGATGAAAACAAGCGGAAATAAAATAAATGCAGATGAACTGATGCGCAGACTGTACACCGACTTTTATAAAAAGGGAAAAGGCTATTCGCAACAGGAATACCTGCAATTAATAAATGAGCTCAGCGGTACTTCACAACAAAAATACTTTGACGAGGTGCTTGAAGGTTGCGGATTTATAGAGAAGTATCTTCCGGAAGCACTGCACTATATAGGCTGTACCTTACAACAAACCAATTCGCCCGATTTTGCCGAGCGGATATGGGGAGTAAAATCGTTACCCGAAAACGGAAATCTTGTGGTAAAAATGGTAGCCCCCGGTTCTCCGGCCGATAAAGCCGGAATAGCAGAAGGGGATGTGATTTTTTCCATTGATGATACCCCCTTATCGGAAGTAGCCGATATAAACGGATGGCTTAACACCTTTGCTTCTTCCAGTCATTCACTGCAGCTAAAAAGTAATCACCGTGTAAAAGAAGTGAAACTATCGGCAACCGGAAATGCTACCTGGTGGAACCGGTTTCATATTGTGAAGCGGACCGATGCCACGCCACAGCAAAAAGAATCATTTAAGGTGTGGTCTCATCAAACATTTTAAATCTTAACCCATCTCATCGTATCTTGCACTGGTGAATATTCAATTGTCGGTTGTAATTATTGCCTATAATGAGGAGCACAATATTGCCCGGTGTATTCAATCGGTGCAGGGTATAGCCGATGAAATTCTTATTGTAGATTCTCACTCAATCGATGCTACCCGTGAAATTACACTGGCCATGGGGGCACGAGTGGTGGAGCACGATTTTGACGGCCATATTCAACAAAAAAACAGGGCAGCTTCTTTGGCTAAATATGATTACGTGCTTTCATTGGATGCCGATGAGGCACTAAGTGACGAATTAAAAATTTCGGTGGCGCAGGTAAAACAAAACTGGAAGCACCATGCTTATCAAATGAACCGTTGTACCAGCTGGTGCGGCACCTGGATAAAACACAGCGGCTGGTATCCTGATAAAAAGTTGCGCTTATGGGATAGAAGAAAAGGGCAGTGGGGGGGAGTAAATCCGCACGATAAATGGGAACTTTATGACGGAGGTAAAAACTTCGGTTGGATTAGCGGAGATATTTTACATTACAGTTATTACACCGTTGAAGAACATTGGGCACAAGCCGAAAAATTCAGTACCATAGCGGCAAAAGCGTTAAATGTGCAAGGTAAACGTATTTCATGGTTGGGAGTTTACCTCAAAACTATTTCAAAGTTTATTCGCAATTATATTCTTCGGGCCGGCTTTTTAGATGGTCGCCCCGGTTTTACGGTGTGCAAAATTACAGCCTGGGAAACTTTTGCGAAGTATAGGAAACTCCGTGAATTAGCTAGTTAATGTAAGAAGAGGTGTTTCTTTTGTCCAGCTTATCCCGTTGTTCAGATGAATATAGATGTAAAACTTCATTTTATCAGTATCTGGTTTTTGTGTAAGCAAAAATGACATTAAGTAAGTCGGTTCAACAGGCAGTGTTTTGGTAAAATCAGAGAGTGGTAATGTTGCATGACCATTCCGTTGGTGGTAGGTAATGTTAAATCGGTCGTTTAACGGTGTACCGGGCAGGATTCCCGGAGAAAACTCTGCGGAGCTCGTAATTACTATACTGTCTATGTTCTCCAAGCATCCCATATCACCGGATTCACGTGGTGAGCACGCAAACGAACTTGTACCAAAACTTAATTGCGGTTGAAAATTTCCGGAAGCGTGATGGAATATACTTCCGCTCAAAATTAAACTAAGCTGATCAAATTTTACCTGAAAGGGACTATCTATTGGCTCTGTATGGGCTGAGTCAATTATTCTGTTCAAACCCAAACGATAATCAAGAATGGAGTAATAGGGGTAATACGTTCCGGAACTACTACATGGTTTAAGATTACATTGAATACCTACGAAAAGGAATAAAAATAAAATGATTGTTAGGGGAGTTTTCATATTCCAAATATACGCTTCTAATATTTCTTTTCGTAATTTGGCACGATATTTCAATACACTGAATAAATTCAAAATTTTATGAAACGCATTTTACTTCTGATGGTGGCAGCAACTTTTGTTTTTGCCTGCGGAACAAGGAAAAAAAGTACTACTGAAGGAATGACTGAAGTTACCGGTCCGTTCAGTGCTAAAAAATATCAGAGCGACCGTAGATTTTTCAGAGCAACCGGAAGCGGGGAAAGCATCAATCTGGAGGCAGCACGCAGTCAGGCTATGTTATTAGCCAAACAACGACTGGCTTCGACTGTACAAACTCAAATTAAAAGTGTGCAGGAAGCATACAGCAGCGACCGCAAGGCCGAAGCCGGAACCGAATTTGAGCAACGCTTTCAAAATTTAACCCGCGAGGTGCTTAATCAGATTATTGTTGATATAGCCACCATTGGTGATAAAACATTTCAGAAAACAGATAAAAGTTATGTAGCACATGTGGCCATAGAAGCCCGTAAAAAAACCACCTACAAAAAGCTAAAGGAAATTGCCAAGCAAAAAACTACTTTATCTGACAAAGACAAAAAGTATATTGAAGAAATGATTGACTCGGCCATTAAAGATCTGGATGACGGAGAATAATTAACAGGTATTCGTTTAAATAATGGAATAGTCCGCAGGCGTTTGTTTGCGGACTATTTTGTTTTCCATAGTTGCCACCAGGGTAAATGTGGCTGGTCGTGGTGTTCGTAATGGTATCCGAAAAAATAGCAGGAAACAAAACCCCACAAATGATTTTTGCCCTGCGAGCGTGATTTATGCGCGTTATGCAGTTGCTCAGGATTTTTATGCGGCAGGTAAGTGCCGAAATAAAAGAGCTGAATGGTGCTGAGTACGGAGGGAAGTATCCAGAAAAAAATCAAATTAGCCTGAGGGATGTGGAGTGCATAATGCAACAAATTAAAAACAACAGCGGGAATAATAAACTGCCGCCAGCTCAGGTATTGAAAAATAAACCTCAGGTACCAGCGTATAAAATTTCCTTCGTGGTAGTCAGGGTCGGCTGCGGTGGCAACATGTTTATGATGCAAATGGTGTTTAGGCAATATGCTGTTGTAGGGCAAGGCCGCATAAAGCAAAAGAGAAAGGCGGCCAATTGCTCCGTTTATTTTTTTATTTCTGCTCACCGTACCATGCATGGCATCGTGTGCCGTAATAAATAAACCCGTGTACAGATGCATTTGCAGCAGCGCGTACACTACCCAAACCGGATTTTGCACCACTAACGGATAACCCATTAAAAAAATGAAAACGCCACACCAAAGTGCTATGATAAAAAGAGCAACCGCAACGCCAGCGAAAGAATTATTTTTCAATCAGCGAAATCAATGTTTGGTCAAAAGGTTTTACGGCCGAAGGGAAATACTGAATCAGTTCGCCTTTTTCGCTTATCAGAAACTTATTAAAGTTCCATTTTACTTCGTAATCACCTTTGCCATTTAATGCTTTTTGAGTGAGCCACTGATAAACCGGATGCTGATTATTTCCTTTAACTTCTATTTTATCAGTAAGCAAAAAGCTGACGCCATAATTTTTTTTGCAGAAATTCTGAATGGCTTCATTGGTTCCCGGTTCCTGACCGCCAAACTGATTGCACGGGAATCCGATTAATACTAACTTGTCTTTATATTTCCGGTGAAGATTTTCGAGGTCGGTGTATTGCGGGGTGTAACCACATTCGGAAGCTACATTTACACACAGCACTTTTTTCCCTTTCAGGTCAGCAAAGCTGATGGTTTTTCCGTCAATTCCGGTAATGGATAAATCGTAGAACGATTTTGCAGCCGGATGTACCGAGGGGTCGAGTTTGTACGATTTAAATTTAAAACTGTAGAACACAAAACCTGCTGCGGCAATAAGTAATCCTATTACAAGTGCTTTCATCATCATATCTGTTTAAAAATTTTCGATTGCATTTTTTACATCTTCCATCAGCCAAAGCGGGGTCGAGGTGGCTCCGCAAATGCCCACGGTATTGTTGGCAGTAAACCATTCCGGATTTAATTCGCTTACCGCGCTCACCATGAATGTTTCGGGATTATTGTCTTTACACACGTCAAACAGCACTTTTCCATTTGATGATTTGCGGCCCGATACAAATACAATTTTGTCGTGCTGCCGGGCAAATTCCCGTAGCTGAATATCGCGATTGGAAACCTGTCTGCAGAGTGTGTCGTTAAAATCTACTTCCACCCCTCGTTTCTCCAATTCGGCTTTCAGGGCGTAGAGGTTTTTGGTGCGCTTGGTAGTTTGGCTGTAAAGCGCCACTTTTTTGGGAAGTTCAACCTCATCAAGCTCTTCAAATTTTTCAATCACAATGGCATCGCCTCCTGTTTGTCCCTTCAACCCATTTACCTCGGCATGGCCATGTTTGCCGTAAATAAGAATGGGGGTATTATCACTATAGGCTTCGCGTACCCGGTTTTGCAATTTCAGCACCACAGGGCACGAGGCATCTATCAGTTCAATATCGTTGTCGAGAGCCATTTTATAAGTTTCGGGCGGTTCGCCATGTGCTCGTATCAGTACCCGCTCGTTGTGCAGCGTTTTCAGTCTGGTATGGTCAATTATTTCAAGGCCTTTTGCCTTCAGGCGTTCCACTTCTTCTTCGTTATGTACTATATCACCCAAGCAATACAGTTTCCCGTATTCGTTCAGGTAATCTTCGGCCATTTGAATGGCGTACACAACACCAAAACAAAATCCCGAGTGTTCGTCAATGGTTACTTTAAGCTGTTTCACGGCTGCAAAGTTAAACCAAAAAGGGCTGCAAAATGTTTTAGTTAATATTGAGGGCAATAAAAAAGAAAAACAATATCAGGTAGATATTACGCGCAATGCGGTTTCGGGCATCAATTTCTAAAGCAAAGAATAACAGCGCATAACTAACCGAGAGGAGAAACCATACTGCATAATTCTGGAAAGGAATAAAGTTTTCAAACCAGTTCCAGTAATCAAAGCGGGTAGCCACAGGTTCTATCAGAATATCCATAAACACCATGAGCAGACCCGATGTAAAAGCTCTTGCCGTAAGGCTTTTGGAGGTGCGCCATGCAATGCAGCACGAGGTGTAGCTTAAGGTAAGCCAGTTGATACCAATGGTAAGCGGTACATCAAAAATTTTGTATCCCAGTGTATGGCCGTAGGTATAATCGCCAAAAATCAGTTTGGTACGCACGCCCATTACCTCTATCAGGTATGATGAGGCTACCACTACCAAGGCATAGATGAAAAAATTTGAATCGGCTTTGCGGTGAAAAAGAAACAGAACCAGAGCCGTGAGTAGAATAAAATAAGGGACTAAGTGTTTGAAAAAAGTAGTAAGTGCATCCAGGTTAAACCCAACAATGCCTACCAGGTATAAAAACCCGAGCACGGTGGTCCATATTAGAGGTCTGTTGCTCTGCCTTTCCATTGGTTGGTTTTAGTTATTTTTTTCTGAATGGCCAGTAAAGATATGTGAATTAGGGTCAACATTTGCCACGGGTGGTAAATAATATTATCAAAAATATTTTGCCGTGAGATTTTTGAAACCATAAAACGCATATAACCTATCAGAATAAAGGCGAGCCACAGGTTTGTTTTCGGGATGAACCAAAGAAAAACTAAATATGTGCCCAGCGTAAGAAACAAATACACCGGCAACGCGATAAAATTGCTGCCAAAAGCCGTTAAAATATTTTTCGAAAAACCTTCAATGCCTTCGGTATAGTTGCGGTACATGCGGCATTCAATAAATCCGTTTCCTAAAACCGAATGGCAGTGGTAGCCCAGATTTTTCAATAGTTTCATGCTCGCAATATCCTCGGTTATATTTGATCCAACAGCCAAATGAACGGAATGTTTTTTATAAACGGCTGCGTTGTAGAGCATGCATTGCCCCACGGCTGCCGAAAAAGCGGATAACTGACTTTTACGTATTAAAAACAGAGGCAACAGCGAAAGCAGCAGGTAATTCATGAGCGGAACAACTAAAATCTCCTCGCGGCTTTCCATTTTTTGATCGGGGAAAACCGAAAGCAGAGCCAGGTTGTCATTTTTTAATTTGTTTATGGCATTAGCAATAAAATCATCTTTAATCACCACATCGGCATCTAAAAAGAGGAGGTATTTTCCTTTTGCTGCCATAGCCAATTGATGGCAGGCCCAGCTTTTTCCAAGCATTTTTTCGGGGAGTTCTTTACCCTGCAGCAGTTTTACCCGTGAGTCGGTTTTACGAAATTCCTTTACTATAGCCGCAGTATTGTCGTCCGAAAAATCATCGAGCACCAGCACCTCATAGTTTTTAAAATTTTGCTCATGCACCGATTGCAGCAGCAGTGAAATGGTATGCTCTTCGTTGCGGGCCGGAATGAGAATAGAAACCAGTTCGGTTACAGGGGTCGCATCTTGTTCCAGTAACTGAGGAAACCAGTAATTAAGCGCGGTTACTAAAAACCTGATTAGTAAAAAAATGAAAGTAACCCACCAAAGTATTATCATATCTCTAAAACAATAGGGAGCTAAAATAGTTATTTTTGTTTTGCGTTATATAAACCAATGTCAACACAAGAGCCGGATGAGTTTTCGTATAAGGGAGAAGCTTCCCTTTCGCCCATACCTTTAAGTATCAGTTCGCCAGTAATAAAGCCCGAGGACCGCAATAAAATAAAGGCCAATGCGGTGGAGGCCATGCACCATTATGCCCAGCAGGAAATAGCTATGTTAAAGCAGCAGGCCGACCTGATTATGAAACAGGTGAGGGAAATTGAAGAGCGCCTCAAAATTTCAGAGCATATTTATGATTCCAATTTCCGCTTTAATCCCGTGGTGGGGCAGGTATATCATTTATATGAAAAGGAAGACCATTATTTATTGTCGCTGGTGGGGCCAAATGACTGGGGGCGCAAAGGTATGCCCTATACCCGGCATGTGGCATCGGTGAAATTACTTGGTGACCACAGTTGGGATGTGGTAAAATAATTTTACCCGCACCGGTTCATTTACGATAAAATTTTAGCGCAGGGGTGTAGAAATTTAAAAGCCCGGTAATCTCTTGGGGTGTTACTCCGTGTTCGCGCATCCATTTTAACGAAGTACTGCCACCCGATTTAGAAAGTTTGTGTCCGTTTTCATCCAGTAAAAGGTGATGGTGATAAAAACGCGCATTCAAAAAAGAGTGTTCACCCAGCAGGGTTGCCAGGTACAATTGTGCGGCTGTGCTCCCGGCCAAATCTTCTCCGCGCACAATGGTGTTAATTCCATAATCTATATCATCGGTAAGCGAAGCAATATGGTAGGCAGGCAACAGGTCTCTGCGTCTTATTACAAAATCGCCCGTTGTTTCCCATAGGTTAATGGCCGTTTCTCCTTTTAGTTCATCGGTAAAACGGATGGCAATATGCTCAGGCACCTGAATTCTGATGGAGGAGCCGGGATAATCCAACGGAATATTCTTATGGCGGCAGGTACCGGGATAGCGGCCATGGGTGTGCATCTCCCGTATTTCTTTTCGCGAGCAGGTGCAGGCAAATACCTTTTCGGTATGCATTAGCCGGTTTATTACTTCGTGGTATCGCGGCAGGCGCAAATGGCGTGCATAGGCCGTAGTTTGTTCGTGCATGGTGCGGGGGCCAAGCTGCCATTCAATACCCAGCCAGTGCAGGCTTTCAAAAATATCGGCCATATGCTCGGGTTGCATGCGCAGGGTATCTAAATCATCAATGCGCAGGCGCAGGGTGCCTGCACTTTGCCGGGCTAATTGCGAGGCAAGTAAAAAATTAAACGCATTACCCTTGTGCAGGTAGCCGCTGGGAGTAGGTGCTATGCGGGTGTGTACCGGAAGCATGGTGCCAAGATACTAAAAACAGGGCAATTGGTTTTATGCCACTATTTTGTAAGTTTGGGCGTATGAAAAACGAACAAAACCTTTGCTTACATTCCTAAATTAGCGATATATGCGAAGGTTTATATCGTATATAAACAAGTTAGCAGCAAATTTATGAGACACGGAACAATCATCATATTGACAATTTTAACGACCTTGTTTTGTTCAATGACAACATTCAATAGGACGACAATTGACAACGATTTTTGTAAAGTATTTAAAACTGTTGACCAAATCACAAAACACAATTTTTCACCTTCAGACCACGACAAAGTTGACCTCAATAAACTTAAATTAATTGACAGCGTTACATTCCAAAAATTAAACGGCTACGACAAATCATTTGGAGAACTCAATTACATTTATGGACAGTTTCCTATTTCAAATAACCGGCTCGGACTAATTTGTTACAATAAAGTTCGTGAGTGTGACGACAATGTTTATTACTTTTCATTGCACATCATTGACAGTTGCACAACTAAAAAGGACTTTAAAATTTTGACAACAGAGGACCATCATAGCGGCATTCTTTATCAGTGGACAAGCTCATTTAACAAGGACTTTTCACAGCTTACAATGACACTTAAGCAGACAAGTGAATGGGTAGTTGGTAGCGACTTAAAAACGGACACGTTATTCACTGACACTTATCGAATAAATTTAAAAAGTCCTAACTTGGACACTTTAAACGTGAGCAAAACATTTAAGACAATTAAACGATGACGACAGGAGAAAAATCTGCTGCTAACAGACGTAGCTGTTGCACAATTCTGTTCTTTTTGATTTATTGAGGCGAATAGCGGGCTTATGGGCCCTTTCAATTTTTAGCTCAGTATTTTTAGTTGAAGGTTTTGGTGAGCTGTTGGCTTGCACAATCACGGCTCTAAGTTAGCGTACAATGAGTTTTTGTTCGCTCAATATTTTTTGAGGGTCGGAGATACGCACTACGTACATGCCTGCTGCCAGTGCTGTTTTGTCGAACGATAAAATATTTTCGCCTGATGGCAGGGCACCGTCAAACATTAACTTTACCTGTTGCCCCAGCATATCGTAAATGGCAATTTGTATAAATTGTTCTACGGGTAAATCAAATTCAATTTTAAATCGTCCTTCAACTGGGTTAGGATATAACGCAAAAGGGCTTTTTACACCAATAGGGTTGGAAGTAGTATCAACAGGCGGAGGAGGGGTAAACGAAACCTCGGCTACCCAGCACGAGCGGCCCACACCACTTGCTCCGTATTCGCCCGAGATCCATCCGGTGGGAATGGCGGCATTGTGTTTACGGGTGCACGAGGTATAATCTCCCCAGCGGTTGAATACGATAGCGGCCGAACCGGTTTTTAGGGTAATAGGGTTGCTCCAGCTTCCGTCATTTTTGCAAACAATGGCCGACAGGCCGGGATACTTAGTAACACTTGCCTCCTGAAATCCGATAAGCACTGATTGATCGGTTTGATTATTGGGAGCGCAAAACATAGCTACCGATGGGTAGCATAAATCGGTTTGAGTTTTGGTAAACTTAAATGTGCTGATGGCATTGGTGCTCACATTTACCCTGTGATACAAAAGAGCTGCGTAGCCGTTATTGTTAGCATCGCCATGTTGCACAGCATGAATAACACCGTTGCTGTACACCGCGCTCAATACACGGCAGTCATTTGTTTGCAGGGTCCACGAGCTGCTGTATTGCGGGGCATTTCCGGGTGGCAGGTAATTTACCGAACCAATAATAGTGCTTTGAGTAAGTTGCGGATTTCCACCAACGGTATCAGATATGGTGTAGAGGTAATACCTGTTGCTGGAAGAAGTAGAGCGGGTACTGCTGAGTAAATAGGCTTTTGTGCCATAAGTAAACTCGGGGCCCGCATGGTTTACTACACACAGTGAATAATTGCTGGTGGCTCCCAGTTTGTAATTTCTCATGCGCAGGGGTTTGGCCGCGTATCCTTCAGCTTTGGCTATTTGCAAAATATTAGGGTGAACCGCACCACCACCCGATGGAAATACGGAGCCCGAAATAATGAGTTCGTGTTCCGTTACGCCTACGTAAGGGTAATCGTAAATGCTGTTGCTTATTTCGCCAGGAATAGCTTGTGTATATCGGTTCCAGGTACCGGTGGGGTCGTTGCTGGCAGAGAAAGCAATAAACACGGTGCACACATCGGTAGGAATGGCCACCACTATAAAACGATCATTGTAACTGTCGTAAATAACCCTGGGGTCAGAAATGGTATTGCTTACTCCAAAAAAGGTTGTGAGCGGATATGATTTTAACGGAGTTCCCGTGGTGTCTCTGATAGAAATGGATGAGTTTACCGAGTGTACCACATACCTGCCATTAGATACAGCGGTGCCGTTATCAAACGGAATGGCATTAGAACTGATGCCTGCAAAATTGTTTCGCATCTCGGGGGTGTCAATTCCGTTTATTTGATTAGTGGCATTCACTTTAAATTTATCGCCTAAGGCAGCAATTTTTTGTTTAGTTACTTCTTCTTTGAATTTAATTGTTGCTTCATCAAGCTGGTTAATTTCCCTTTCGCCACGTGTGATGGTTATTTTCCACGGGTCATCGGGGAGGGTAGCCAAATTAACCTGTCCGCTGCAGGGTGTTGTGGTGTACCCGGATTGTACCACCTGCGCTTTTAGGTGTGTGGATGAAGTTGCCAGTATGGCTATGAGTGAAGCGGCTAAAAAACGATTGCTTGTAAGTGTCATTCAAAAATAAATTACTCCCTACGAAGGTAATCCAAAACCTTTATAAACAGAAAACCCGGCTACTGAAGTAACCGGGTTTTGTGCCCAGGATCGGAGTCGAACCGATACGAGGGTTGAGCTCACTGGTGTTTGAGACCAGCGCGTCTACCAATTCCGCCACCTGGGCAATTTCTTTTTCCCTTGAGTGAGACCAGCGCTCCCGATAGCTATCGGGATACCAATTCCGCCACCCGGGCAAAAAGGGAGTGCGAAAATATTACTTTCTGCTGTTACCAGCAAACGGAAAAACCTATTTTATGTATTGAAAAGTTTTTGAATAAATTCAAGCTTTCGCATATCGTTTAAAACGGCAAAAGCCATGAGACTTAGCAATATTACCATTCCTACAGTTTGGGCGCGTTCCTGAAACTTAAGGCTTAACGGGCGGCCAATAATCATTTCAACAAAAAGGAAAATAACGTGGCCACCATCTAAAGCCGGAATGGGCAATATATTCATAAAAGCCAGAATCATAGAGATGAGACCGGTGAGGTGCCAAAAGTTATTCCAGTCCCATACCCCGCCATAAATTTGCGCCATACCAATGGGGCCCTGTACTGATTTACTAAAAGCAACCTTGCCTTTAAAAATTTTACTGAATCCTTTAATATTATCGGTCAGCACGCTCCATGCTTTGTGTGCGCCCACCGGAAATGCCTGCGCAAGGGTGAATTCGTCAATTTTTAATTCAAAGTCTTTGGTATCGGGGGCAAAGCCAAGTTTCCCTTCTTCGTTTACATCCACTTTAAGGGTTATGGTTTCGTTGTTTCGAATCAGGGTGAGGGCTACCGATTTTTCATTATTCTTTTTCAGTATCTCCTGAAACTCGTCAAAGAAATTAAAAGCAATTCCGTTTACGGCAATTATTTTATCATTGGCTTTCATGCCCGCTTTGGCTGCATTGGAACCAGGTTGCACTTTCCCCACAAAAAAGGTCATGCGCTTATCTAAAAACTGGTCTCTCGAATCGGTGAGCCGGTTTACAAAATCATCGGGTACAGGAATGTCTAACTTTTCTCCGTTGCGGTCAATATTGTACACCATCCCTTCGCCTAAAAGTACTTTGGTATTGGCTACATCACTAAAACGTTCAATGGGATGGCCGTTGATACCGGTAATTTTATCGCCTGTTTTTAATCCGATATCCTGTGCGAGTTTATATGCAACAATGCCGTTTTTTACCTGACTGTTGGGAATGTATGGGTCGCCATAGTAAACAAACATGAGGGTGAAAATAAGTACAGCGAGTACTGCATTTACCACTACCCCTGCAATCATTACAATAAGGCGTTGCCAGGCCGGTTTGGTACGAAACTCCCATGGTTGCGGAGGCTGATTCATTTGTTCGCTGTCCATCGACTCATCTACCATTCCGGCAATTTTTACATAGCCGCCTAAAGGTAGCCAGCCAATGCCGTATTCTGTTTCGCCATATTTAAAGCTGAATAATTTCTTTCCCCAGGCATCGAAAAAGAGGTAGAATTTTTCTACTTTAATTCCAAACATGCGTGCCGCGGTATAGTGACCCAGCTCGTGAAAAAATACCAGGATTGATAATCCGAGTATAAGCTGGCCAATCATTACAAGTACTTCCATCAACTATTTTATTTTAGTAAAGCGGCAAAAATAGGGAAATACAGCAGGATTACCCACATTTACAAATGTGCTGAGAAGTAAACCACTATTTTTTTACATTTGCGCGATGAAAAGAAATTTTAGATTGTTTGCGGCAGTTGCCATTTTGTTTTTCCCTATTCTGGTTTCAGCTCAAACAGAGCGCGGTACTCAGCTGGTTGGAGCCAATGTGAATCTCGATTCGAAAAATATTGATACGGGTGCTGTGCGTAATTTGGGAAGTTCAACCTACAACCTCAATTTAAGATATGGCCGCTTTTTCGCCAATAATTTTGCAGCCGGTGTTGCCCTGCCGCTTACGTTCAGTAAAATAGATCAGCAGAGTAACCTGAGCTGGGGAGCCGGACCTTTTATCCGTTATTATTCTCCTTTTGAAGATGAAGAGGGGAGCGGGTCAAAATTATTTTTGCTGCTCGAGGCCAGAGCCACCTATAATCAAAACACATTTGAGGATAAAGCGCTCAAGTTAAAAAGAGAAACCAGCTACTTTGGGGCAGGCGGAGGTTTTGGAATTATTTACTTTGTAAACGAAAGTGTGGGCATTGAGTCGCTGCTCGATTACAACTACCTTGCTTCACTTAATAACTCAAATAAAAGCGCGGGTTTCAGTTTAAATATCGGGTTTCAGATTTACCTGAACCGATATGGGTTTTAAATAAGGGAAGCAGCCAGCAGCCGGGTTTCCTTATCGGTAAGTACGTAATCTTCGTAGGTTGGCTTTTTAATAAACTGCACCTTTTCCATGCAGGCTTCGTTCACCTCAGCTATTTGCAAAAATTTTATTTTATCTTTTAAAAACGCATCAACAGCTACTTCATTTGCGGCATTCAGAATGCAGGCTATGTTGCCACCGCTGTGCAATGCGGCATAAGCAAGTTCAAGGTTTCGGAATGTCTCTTTATCAGCCGGCTCAAAAGTAAGTGAAGGATAATTGAGAAAATTAAAGCGTAGGAATTGTGACGGAAATCTGTCAGGGTAGGTGAAAGCATATTGAATGGGAAGTTTCATATCAGGCAATCCCATTTGTGCTTTCATGCTGCCATCGGTCATTTGCACTATGGAGTGAATAATACTTTGCGGATGAACAATCACATCTATCTGCTCTGTTTTTAATCCAAACAACCATTTTGCTTCAATTACTTCAAGACCTTTGTTCATTAACGAGGCCGAGTCGATGGTAATTTTTGCACCCATGGTCCAGTTGGGATGTTTCAGCGCCTGTGCTTTTGTTACCTGCTCCAGGTCAATTCTCTTTTTTCCCCTGAATGGGCCACCCGATGCGGTGAGGTAAATTTTTTCGATGCGATGCAGCGGCTCACCCACTAAGCATTGAAAAATGGCCGAGTGTTCTGAATCAACCGGAATAATGGCAGCTCGTTTTTCCATAGCTAAGCCGGTAATTAATTCTCCGGCTACCACTAATGTTTCTTTATTGGCAAGGGCAATGGGTTTACCCGCATTCAGCGCACTTATGGTGGGTTTTAAACCCGCATAACCTACCATGGCGGTAAGCACCATGTGTACGCTGTCAAATTCCACCACCTGCGCAATGGCATCATTTCCGGCATAAACTTTTATATCATGTGGCAACAGGGCTTCTTTTACCGTTTGGTATTTGCTTTCATCGGCAATTACCACGCAGTTTGGTTTAAATTTAACTGCTTGTTGTATCAGTAAACCGGCATTTGAATTAGCTGTGAGTACCTCTACGGCAAAATGCTCGTTCTGTTCGGCAATTACTTCCAGCGCTTGTGTGCCTATTGAACCGGTGGAGCCAAGAATGGCTATGTTTTTCTTTTCCGTCATCCATGGCAAAGATGAGAAAGGTTTTGGATATGACAAACTGAACCGGGATAAAAGAAATAGCCGCCAGTTGATTCGGGCATGAAATCAATCTGGCGGTCTATTTAAACAAACCTAAACCTATCTTTAGAACATTCTTTACTGATATTGTACCTGTTTTACTTCAATAACCGGATTTAATATAAACTCTTTAGTACCTGCAGAACGTAGTGATTTTTTTGCGTCAAAGTCGAATATGAAACTGGTGGTTAAACCGCTCACTATTCTTGCCTCTACCGGAATATGTATTTTCCCTTTCCGCGACTCATCCAACATTACCGGGTAGTTTACATGATCTATCTCCACCGAATTCCAGTTTCCTGTTTCTAAGCAAATCCCGTTGATTCTTCCTGTGGGAATTTGGGTTGCATTGGCCAGCATTACAGAAAGACCATTTTGAAAATCGAGTAAATTGTAAATTCCTTTTTTGGTTTCAAGAGCCACCCACTTCATTTTATCGGCATAACAAATTTTCACCGACAATATTTCAATATTCACCCGATTGTAATTTACCGGGGCGTCCGTAAGTTTTACTACTACGCTTCCATTCATGGGTTTTGTTTCATTTTTATCCGAGCTGCATCCCATCAGGATAATCGTTAAAATAAAAATCACGTAGATAAAAATTAAAATCACCAAGCCTGACCGTTTCATAACACCTCCTTTTCATTTTTAACATCACCAACTTTTTCTTAAAATGCTATTTTAATGCCCAGCCCCGGATCAAAAGACAGCAGTGCATATCCGCGGGTATTGATTTCGAAAAAAGGTTTAAGGTCGAAACTTAAGGCCACGGGTGCTTCTTTTATTTTATATTCAAGTCCGATAATTCCATCAATACCAATCCCCATTCCGTCATTTGAATAATAGGTGTAAGTATGTACATTTTTACCAGGGTCGCCATATAGCACGTTGTTATAATACCCCGATTTAAACACGGCTATATGACCACCCAAACCATAATACCAGTTGAGACCCGGTGTAGCAAACGCACGGGTATACTTCTCTCTCATACCTGTAATGCTAAATCCCCGTTGCTGTACACTAAGAATCCCTTCGAACGCGATATTATTGGAGGTAAAATGTTTAAAGGTGAGGCCGGATGTAGCTCCCGCCCTTAAACCTGCAGCAGAATTGTAATAGTAAGTGGAGCTACTTAAACCGTTGGATTTTATTTTACGGTTCTGAGCCTGTAGTGTTACATGACTCAGCAAAAGAAGAAGGAAGAATGAAATCAATTCACGTTTCATAACTTTTGCGAGATTGTTTTCCTCCTTATTGCCAACAAAAGGCCAAACGAAAAAAAGGTGAAGGGATTAAGAAAATCAGTCGGTTAGATTTTGCATGTCTTAAAACATTCTAACAAATTGACAGCAGGATTCGCAAATTGATAAAAACGAACGGGACTATTTCATTTCTTTCAGCATGCGGTATATGGTAGCCTGACTGATATCGAGTTTTTGGGCCACCAGCGGAATATTGTGATCGTATTTTTTCAAATAGGTCTCTACAATTTTCAAGTTGTATTCCCTAAGGGTAATTTCATTTCCAATAACTTCGGGAAGCACATCATCGCTGCCTAAATGCAGGTTTTCGGCTCTTATATAATTATCAGAGGCAATAACAACGGCAAGCTCTACAATTGATTTTAACTCCCGGATATTGCCTCGCCAGGAGTAGCTCAGCATTTTTTGTTGTGCCGAATCATCAATTAACTTGACCGGTAAATGATTTTCGCTGCAAAATTTCTCGATAAAATATTTGGCAAGAATGAGCACGTCTTTTCCTCTTTCCCTTAAAGGAGGAAGTTCAATAGGTAAACCAAGTAAACGGTAATACAAATCTTCTCTGAAATTTCCGCTTTTTGTTTCTTCTTTCAGATTCTTGTGTGTGGCAATAATCACACGGCAGTCAACCGGAATATTTTCATTGCTTCCTACGCGTGTTATTTCACGCTCCTGCAATACCCGTAGTAATTTAGCCTGCAGGTTAAGGTTCATTTCCCCTATTTCGTCCAGAAAAATAGTTCCTCCGCTGGCCTCTTCAAATTTGCCCACCCTGCGGTTGTTAGCACCGGTAAATGCACCTTTTTCATGTCCAAACAATTCGCTTTCGATGAGCTCTGACAGAATAGCGGCAATATTTACCGCTACAAAAGGTTTCTTACTGCGGGCCGAATTGTAGTGTATGGCTTTTGCAACTAATTCCTTTCCTGTTCCCGTTTCACCGGTTATGGAAACATTGATATTGGTTTGTGCTGCTTTTTCCATCAGGGAAAAAATATGCTGTATGGCCTCACTTTGCCCGATGATGGTATGACTGAAATTATATTTCTTCTCTACTTCTTTCTGCAGTTCATCAATCCGTACTTTAAGAGAACGCTGATTTTTAAGTTTGCTGAGGATATTCAGCAGGCGGTCGCGTATATCCGGTGTTTTTACCAGATAGTCGTATGCACCCTCTTTCAGTAATTCAACAGCCGTTTCAATATTTTCCTGTTCTGAAATAATGACAATTTCAATCTGGTCATTGAATTCTTTTACTTTTTTCAATACATCAATGCCGGTTGAATCGGGTAAACGGTAGTCTAATGTAATCACATCAGGATTGAGCGAAAGATTCTGGTAAAATTCTTTGGCGGTTTTAAAACTTTTCACCACATATTCGGGATTCAGTGAAACCGTGTAGGTAAGAAGATTATTGTACCAGTTGTCGTCTTCAAGTATAAATATGGTAAATGGCTTATTTTTCATCGGGAGTTCAACTATTAAGGGGTAAGTTCTTTTTGCAGGGCAGCCGATAGTTTATCGGCTTCCTTAGTTATTTCGGGCATTAGGTTTATAATAGATTCCATGTTTCCTTCATTCGCATTTTTCTCCACCATTTTAAAATGTTTCAAAAGCGTATTGGCCTCAATAAACCGGCATGGCGGACATATTTTATGGGCTGCATCGGCAACGGCACCCGGTTGTTTTTGAGTAATGGCCTGATTAATCATTTCAAGTGTAGAGGTGAGGTTGTTTACAAATGTCTGAATCATATCCGTAAGAAACATCTCGTCATTATTGGCAAGTTTTTTAAGGTGGGTTAAATTGTAAAGTTCATCTCTGGCTGTAGTTGTTGACGGAAACGGGGTAATCGAATGATCAATTAAAAAGGTTCCGCCCTCGGTAACCTGCACCATTTTTTCCAGTAAATCAAGTTCGTTAAACGGCTTGGTAATAATTGCATTTACTCCCGCTTCTTTGCATGCTTTCAGGTGACGGTTATTGGCAGATGCGGTTAGAATAATAACAGGAACAAGGGATTTGTATTCCGGTGTCATCGTGCGTATTTTTCTGGTGGTTTCAATGCCATCCAGCTCAGGCATTCGAAGGTCTAAAATTACCAAATCATAATCTTCCTGTTCCATCAATTCAAGCACCCTCAGGTTGCTGTTTACGGTTTGGATTCTTATATCAAGTTTATTAAATATGGCCTGAAGTAATTTAATATTCCATTCTTCGTCATCCGCAATCAGAATGCGTTTGGTTTGAAGTATGCTTTTTATAACGGCCAAATCGCTGCTTTTTTGTTCAGGCAGTTCGGTACCTGTGGTGTAAGGCAATGTAATTTGAACAGTAGTGCCGCTCCCGGGGATACTGCTTATTTCTATGGTGCCCTGCTGTATCTCTATCAATTTTTTAGTAATAGAAAGACCCAGACCGGATCCGCCATAAGTGCGGCTGGTGGATGTATGGGCCTGTTCAAATGCATCAAAAATACGCTTCAGATTTTCCTGCTCAATACCAATTCCGGTATCACTAATTTTAAATTGCAGTTCAATTTTACCGGCTGTTGTTTGTTGGGATTTCACCTCAACCACTACTTTTCCCTGTTTGGTAAATTTTACCGAATTCCCGATGAGGTTAATCACAATTTGCCTCAGGCGGGCAGGATCACCGTTTAAAACCGGAGGAATATTTTCGGTGTAAACAAGTTCAAGTGCAATGTCTTTTTTCAGAGCAGATTCACTCATAAGCGTCATGGCATCGGTAATCACTTCTTTGGGAGAAAAGTTGATATGCTCTATCACTAATTTGCCGGCTTTTAACCTGGAGTAATCTAAAATATCATTGATGATTACCAATAAATGCGTTACTGATTTGCGCACAATGTCCAGATACGTTCGTTGCTGAGCAGAAAGGTTTGTTTGCAAAACCTGATCTGTAAATCCCGAAATAGCATTCATCGGGGTTCTTATTTCGTGGCTCATATTTGCCAGAAATATTTCCTGCATTGACGAATAGTTTTCCGCTTCATTGCGGGCATTTATCAGCGCTTTTTCATATTCTTTTCGCTTGCGTACATTGATAAAAATAATCCACCCGGTGGTAAACAGCAGGAGGGAAGCAGCCATAGAGAAAATCGCAATCATCCTGTTGGTATCTTTATGGCGTTGTTCATTAAGTACCATTAAATCGTTGGCCGCTTTTATTTCTATTACCTCCATACTTGTTACCAGGCCCCTTATTTTATCAGAAAGTAATTTGTTCCTTTGAGTGAGTGAGAGCTCATGGGTATCAAAAGACCTGAGTTTGGTTGATTGTTTTTTCTTCACTTCGCTTACATCGCTTTTCACTTCATCAAGTAAGGAGAGCTGTTTTTCGCGTGTGTCTTCTTTCTTTGCCGATTTCTGTTGTTTTTGTTCTTTCTTTTTCTCTTTACGTGAAAACAGTTTTTTAAAGATGTTTGCTTTTGGAGCCTCCGGCTCTTTTTCCGAAGCTACCTTATTTCTTTTTTCATCTAATTTGGCAGCAAGTAAATTAAGTTCGTTTATAATGAGCCCTCTTTTTTCAAGCGAAACGTAACCCTCCAGAAGACTTATTTTCTCATTCAGCGCAGCGCCCATTGAGTCAAGTTTGGTATGTTGCACCGGATTGTCGCTGGTGAGCGTGTCGAGTTTGCTTATTTTATCTCCTAAACCTTCGAGCGAACTTTTATACAGCTGCAGGTATTCGGGGTCGGAGGTTAACGCAAATGATTTCACGCTGCTTTCGGCTGAAGAAATATCGGTATTCACTCCTTTTAATAAAAGCAGTTTCAACTCCGGGGTATTGCTTTTTCGTACAATTTCGGATAACCGTGACAGATTCCTGAAAGCTAAAATTCCTGTTGCTACCACAATAAGAGTGGTGAACAAAAAAAACAAGGCAACTTTTACCTCATCCGTTAATCGCAACTTCATATTTAGTAAAGACACCTTTTTTGTGACTGCAGATCATCAGGCGTGTTTAACAATGATAGGGAAAAGTTGAGGGAAACGCTAATTATTGGTAGAATTTATAGAATATAGCCTGTTAGCCTGTCGGCAATTTTCCGGTCGTTGCTTAGCCTGGGCACTTTATTTTGACCGCCCAACTTGCCTTCACTCTTCATGTAATCAATAAATGCATTTTTTTTCATGGCATTCATCACTAAGGGCTGTAAAATATTTCCTCCCACCAAATCGCGGTAATAAATATTTTTTTCCTGCATGGCATTATCCACTTTTTTGGCAAACCCGGGTAAATCTGATGGTTTTTGTCCGAATTCCACAAACCATTCGTGGTAGGGCAGGCCCTTGGTTGGATTTACCTGTGGAGCTACCGTAAATTCAATAATTTCGCAATGCTCCTGTGTAGCTACCGATAATATGGCCTGCTCCACTTCTTCACCAATTACGTGCTCGCCAAATGCCGATATATAATGTTTGATGCGGCCTGTAACTAAAATGCGATACGGATTTTTTGAAACAAACTTTACCGTATCACCAATATTGTATCCGTACAAGCCGGCATTGGTATTTAAAATGATGGCGTAGTTTTTATTCAGCTCCACCTCTTTCAATGAAATTCGGGTTGGATTGTCAGAAAAGAATTCATCGGTAGGGATAAACTCATAAAAAATTCCGTTGTTGGTTAATAACAGCAGACCCTTTTGGGTTTGAGAATCCTGGTAGGCAATAAATCCTTCCGATGCAGGATAGGTTTCAATAATATCTACCCGTTTGCCAATGGCTTTCTCAATTTTTAAGCGGTAGGGTTCATAATTTACTCCGCCAAAAACAAACAGATTAAACTGCGGAAAAATATCCTTAACCGGTTTGCCTCCTGCTTTGGCCGATAACTTATCAAAATACATTTGCACCCAGGGAGGAATACCACTGATAAGCGTCATGTTCTCATTGAAAGTTTCTTCAACAATGGCATCTACTTTTTGCTCCCAGTCATCAATAGTATTGGTATTATACGAAGGCATTTGGTTTGTGCGCAGGTATTGCGGCACATGATGGTTTACAATTCCTGATAAACGGCCAACAGGAATTCCGTTTTTCATATCAAGGGCCGGACTTCCTGAAAGAAAAATTAATTTACCGTCAACCCAATCTGCTTTTCCTGTTTCGGCAATATAACACAGTAATGCATTGCGTGCCGAGTTAATATGAAACGGAATCGAATCTTTGGTGATGGGAATATACTTAACCCCCGAAGTAGTTCCCGAAGTTTTGCTCCAGTACAAAGGTTTACCCGGCCACAAAATATTCTCTTCACCGTGCAGCGCTTTCTCTATATACTTACGAAAGCCTTCGTAATCGCGTATGGGAACCTGTTTTTTAAAACCCTCATAGCTGCTTATGGAATCAAAATGATGGTCGCGGCCAAAGAGGGTTTGTTTGCCCTTTGCCAAAAGCTGTTCAAACCAGTATCGCTGCCATTGCAGGGCATTTGCACTTTCACGCGTAACTTTTTTACGAATGAATTTTGCGAATGGTTTGGCAAGAATTGATTTGAGTCCCATATAAAAAAGACAATTCCTTTAATAGGTGTGAGGTAATTAATATTGATTAATCTGTTTGTCTTTCGGGTATTTCACATCAAAACTGAAACGCACTTTTTGGATCTGCGAGCTTTGAATAGTAAATACCCAGCTGAGTTTACCTGTTTCGGTATTGTATTGTGCATTGCCGGTGTTGGTGGCCTCAACGGTAATGTCTTTGTTTTGCGAAACAGGAATCTGGTCTTCAATTAAAATATCAATAGGCTCTTTTTTGCTGTTGCGAATGGTAATTTCCCAGGTACTGCTTTCCTTGATATTGCCGCCCACTTTATTTTTTGAAGAGAATTCTTTTACCTGTGTTCGTTCAACCGAAATGCGTTTGTCGCGGCCCAGTGATAACTCAAGGGTATCAGTAGCACCGGGGTTTATTTCAGTTTGCCCCACATACGTTCCTTCAAAATAAATATTGGCAGTTCCGCGAAGGTTGTATAGGTCGTTGTTTCCAATAATACGGGCCACCAGAAATGCGTCTTTATCTAATTTGGGTGTAACAATGTATCCGTATTTAGCCTGCAAATCAACTGTGCGTATATCCACAGTTTGCGGATTGCCATCGGGAGTAATGGTGTAAGGGTTGGCAATATCAAATTCAATATTGGATGCCGTTTGATAAACACTGGCCGTACCTGTGACCCGAACTCCGTCAATATAATAGGCAGTGCCATCAGTACGGCCGCCTCGAAAAGTTGGGGTTGAACTTGCAGCATCAGCTTCGTTAGCCATTTTATTAACGGCTCCATAATTGCGTTGCTGCGGAATGTTTACATAATAATCCACATAATACGGAGAAAGTACCGGGCGCGTTCCATTAATGGTAGGATTGCCTGTAGAGAGTTTTATTTTTACCTGTTTCCATTCTTCATTGCTTTGCTGTACTATGCGAGCTTTGTAAAATAACTGCACCGGTGATTGGGTGTTTTTTACCCGCACATCATAAAATGGCTCCCACGATGCAGCCGAGGTAAAATAACTGAGTTGCATATGGGCATTCATATTTGTTTCGCATTTAATGGTTACTACTGCCTCGTGCGATGGAATATTTTTTTGCTGATTAAAATCCTCAAGGTGGCTGTTGAGGTTATCAATAATGGTTTGCAGTTTGCGTTCTTCTTTGGTGAGGTTGAGCCATTCTTCGGAAATGGTCATCATCCGTTTTCTGAAAAAATCGGCTCCGTCTTCCAGTTCGGCAATCTGCACTCCGTTATTATGTCCGCCAATGGATTTATTAGAGAGAATCATTGATTTCTCTTCTTCGTAGGCACGTTTCTTTCCCTTTACTAATTCAAGTTTAAATGAAGTGATTTCGAGCGAATCTTCCAGGGCAATAATTTCAGGCGTTTTCTCCTGATTGCGCAAATGATTTACCCGGTATTGTACCGAGAGAATCGTAATATTTCCTTCTACATTGGCTTGTATGCTTTGTGCATTAATGGCAGGAGAAAGGTTGCTGAAAAGTAACCGGTGAGTTCCTGCATTCAGGTTTCCTTTCCAGTCGCGGGTAACCTGTGCTCCGTTCAGATACACCACCACTAATTGTACGGGAGCGTTTACCTTCTGCTCGGTTTCATTCTGTGCCTTTAGTGTTTGCAGAAATAAAACGGCCACGATAAAAAGCGCAATTTTTTTCATATGTATTTTTATTAATGCAGGTGCTTTAGTCAAATTTGATGCCTGTATTATAACGGAATATTGCCATGTTTCTTGCGCGGAAGTTTTACCGCTTTATTTTCTAACATTTTAAATGCTTTAATCAGTTTGCTTCGGGTTTCTTCGGGCATAATCACCTCGTCAATAAATCCGCGTTCGGCAGCGCGGTAAGGGTTAGCAAAAATATCTCCGTATTCTTTTTCTTTTTCAGCAAGCGCTTTGGTATGGTCGGCAGCAGCAGCAATTTCTTTTTTGAAAATAATTTCTGCTGCACCTTTGGCTCCCATCACTGCAATTTCGGCTGTGGGCCAGGCAAAGTTCATGTCGGCCCCTATATGTTTGCTGTTCATCACATCGTAGGCGCCTCCGTAAGCCTTACGGGTAATTACGGTAACACGTGGTACGGTGGCTTCACAAAATGCATACAGCAATTTAGCTCCGTTGGTAATAATGGCATTCCATTCCTGATCAGTTCCGGGTAAAAATCCGGGCACATCCTCAAATACCAGCAAGGGGATATTGAACGAATCACAGAATCGAACAAAACGTGCCGCTTTTTGTGATGAATGAATATCGAGCACACCTGCTAAAAACGCGGGCTGATTGGCCACAATTCCGATGCTGCGTCCGGCAAGGCGCGCAAATCCTACTACAATATTTTCGGCATAGTCTTTATGTACTTCAAAAAAACTTCCCTCATCAGCCACTCCCTGAATTACTTCTTTGATATCATAGGGCTGATTGGCATTATCGGGTACAATATTTTTCAGTTGCTCGCGGGTTTCGTTTACAGGTTCGTAATTCATGGCAGCGGGTTGCTCTTCGCAATTCTGCGGCATATAACTTAGCAGTTTCCTGATGTTTTGTAAACACTCAATTTCATTGGCAGCCGTAAAATGTGCTACCCCCGATTTACTTGAATGTACCGATGCTCCTCCCAGCTCTTCGGAGGTAACTTCTTCGTGTGTTACCGTTTTTACCACATTGGGTCCGGTAACAAACATGTACGAAGTTTTTTCAACCATCATAATAAAATCGGTGATAGCCGGAGAATAAACTGCACCACCTGCACAAGGACCCATGATAGCGGATATTTGAGGAATAACTCCCGATGAAAGCGTGTTGCGGTAAAAAATATCAGCATATCCGCCCAGTGAAACCACACCTTCCTGAATACGTGCACCACCCGAATCGTTGAGGCCGATTACAGGGGCACCGTTTTTCATGGCGAGGTCCATGATTTTACAAATTTTTTCGGCATGTGTTTCCGAAAGCGAACCGCCAAATACGGTAAAGTCCTGTGAGAATACATACACCAATTTTCCATTGATGGTTCCGTAACCTGTAACCACCCCATCACCCGGAAATTGTTGTTTTTCCATCCCAAAGTCGCGGCTGCGATGGGCCACAAATGTTCCAATCTCTTCAAAAGAACCTTCGTCAAGTAAAAAATGAATGCGTTCGCGGGCCGTCAGCAATCCTTTTTTGTGACGGGCTTCTATTTTATCTTTTCCTCCTCCCAAAAGCGCTTTTGCTCTCAGGTTCTCCAGTGTTTTACGTTTATCCATGAAATTTATAATCAACGCCCGAAATTAGATGTTTTTCGGTAATAAGAAAGCAGGGCACACAGGGGATATCCCCACAATTAATGAACGTATAGTAACTTCTTGGTTTCGAAGAACTCTTCAGTGAAAATTTCTTTCAGTAAATACGTTTCAGTTTTAAGATGAGGGGCGAGTTGCGCCATGGTTTTTATTTCTTCATCCAAATCACCGCCTTTCAAACAAATCCAGCCGTTTGGTTTATTGTTTTTCCATTCCAGTTTAAGCAGGTGTTTGCTCCATCCGTATAGTTCACTTAAGGGAGCCACGGCTCTGCTCACAATAAAATCAAATTTTTTGTGCAGTTGCTCCACGCGTCCTGCGTGCGTGTTCAGGTTGGTTAATTCAAGGGCGTGGGCCACTTCATTAACCACTTTAATTTTTTTGGAGATTGAATCGCACGCAGTGATTTTTACCTCCGGAAACATAATGGCCAGCGGAATGGCAGGAAAGCCACCGCCTGTTCCTATATCGAGTAACTGTGTATGGGGGAGAAACGAAAAATGTTTGGCAATAGCGAGTGAGTGCAGCACATGACGTTCATAAAAATGTTCCATATCCTTGCGCGAAATCACATTGATTTGTGCATTCCAGTGTGCATACAATTCGGCTAATTGAGCGAAACGCTCCTTTTGTTCGGGGGTGAGGTTGGGAAAATATTTCAGTAGTAACTCCACTACCACACTTTTTGTTTAACAAACAAAGCCCTGCTGCCGTTAATCAGAAAATAGAAAATGTAGAATAAATCGAGAAATGGTAAAAAGAACAGCAGGCTGGATTCTTTTAAGCGTTTGGTAGCCATAAACCCGATAATATACTGCACCAGCAGGCGTAGTCCGTAAAATATACCTATAGCCTGCAGTAATTCGGTATAGGGCAGGCATAAAACCAGCGAGGTTATAAGCGAAGCATAGAAACATAACAGACTGCCGTAGTATAACCCCAGTCTGAACTTATCGGCCGGTTTATAATATTTGCCGGTACTCATATGCCTTGTTTTTTGCCTCATCCAGTCGCCCCAGTTTTGTTTGGGTTCAGTACTCACAAAACTTTCGGGATTAAGCTGAATGGCCACATTGGTTTTGGTGGCGGTTTCGTTTACAAACAAATCATCATCGCCACTTAAAATATGCTGATGGCTGGCAAATCCCTTTACTTTAAAAAATAAACTTTTGCTGTATGATAAATTACGGCCCACACCCATGTATGCCTTCCCTTTAAGTGCCCATGAAAAATAAAGCAGGGCAGTGGTAAATGTTTCGTAGCGGATAATGAGGTTTAAAAAAGTATTACTGCGGGTGTAAGGTGAGTAGCCAAGCACAATTTGCGTTTGGCTGTTATAACTTCCTGCCATTTGGCGTATCCAGTTATTTCCGGCAGGCATGCAGTCGGCATCGGTAAAAAGTAATACTTCGTTTTTGGCTGCTTTAATGCCCAGCATGAGCGCAAATTTTTTCCCTTTCGGATATTTTTCCTGCTCTTTATAATCAACAATTTTAAGATGAGGATATTCTTTTTCCAGTGTTTCTAATACCTCAAGGCTATTGTCCCAGCTGCCGTCATTTACTACTACAACTTCGTAGTCGGGGTAATCCTGCTGAAGAATAGCCGGCAGATTCTGACTTAAATTTTTGGCCTCGTTGCGGGCTGCAATAATCACCGATACTTCGGGTGTTTCCACATATCCTCGGTTTGCCGGCTGATAAAAGGCTACTTTGCCAAAAACGGTGAGGTAATAATATAACTGAATCACCAAAGCTGCTACCAACAGCCCTAATACCCCCCATAACCACAAAGGAATTTGTTCCATACCGGGGGGCAAAGCTATTTATTTCATCAACCTTGGCTCACAATGGAATTTCCACAGGTGTTTACAATTCAGGCAGCTCATTTTGGGCATAATTCAGCCTATACGTTTAGAGTCTGTTCTTTCGTTTAAAGGTAAAAATCAGGTATGTAACAATTTTACATTTTTCATTCAACCTAAATATTGATGTTATGAAAAGTGTAAAGATTACCGGTGCAGTACTATTGGTTTTGATGGTATGCACACTTAAGGCTTCAAATCCCGTGGCCATTGAAAAGGCCATTAAACAAAAGCAGGTTAAATTTTCAGCGGTGGGCAAAGGGCAGGTAGCGGGGTTAAACCAGAGCGCCCATTACGGTAAATGTGTGGAAGTGTGTTTGCAGAATTTAACAGACAAACCTTTAACTATTACCCTTGAAAGCGGACTGATGATGATACCCGATGATGCGGGGGTGCAAAATATGCTGGTCACTCAAAAATGTGTGTTTGCGCTGGCTCCTAATGCTTCTCAGAAAAAAACAGTGTATGCCATGTGCAGCGAGCATAGTGATGCAAGCCCGCGAAAGGGAACATTGTTTGGTAAATTATTTATTTCGGACAGTAATCTGATTAAAATGGCCGGATTTATTGCACGCCAGCAGTTTCAGGATGAGGACGGACAATCGGCCGTATGGTGTGTAGCCGCTAAAAAACATCCGTCAACTATTAATTGCCGCGACAGTGCACGTACAAAGTTGCTTCGAAATTTTATTTCTAAACTTCCCGGAATTCCAAAAACTGTGCAACAGCTATCGGTGCAACACAGCAGCAGCCGTACGGTTGAAACCCGAAAAACCGTTTTTCATTTCGGATTTACACTTGATTGCCGAAGGCAGGTGAGCCTTATTTTATATGATGCAGGAGGAAACGTAGTAAGCAAACTGATAGATAACCGTTGGTTGGAAAAAGGGAGCTACAACAGCAATTACGATATTACTACCGAAACGGCACTTAACGGGCGCTATTTTATTCAGCTGGTAATGGACGGGCGGGAGTTATTTAAACGGGAACTTATTTTTGGGCAGGCCGTGCACAACACGCAGGAAGAGTAAGACCGTGGTAAAATAAAAAAGGCATTTCATTGCTGAAATGCCTTTTCTGAAAAAATGAGTTTAAGTATTAACGAACTGTTTGAACTCTTACAGCGTTGATTCCTTTTTTACCTCTTTCTGTTTCAAATTGTACACTGTCATTCTCACGAATGCGGTCGATTAAACCTGATGAATGTACGAAAATGTCTTCACCGCCATTTTTTGGAGTGATAAATCCGAAGCCTTTCGTTTCGTTGAAAAACTTCACTGTTCCTTCTTGCATTGTATTGTGTTATTAAAATTATGTTTCAAAGATAAGGATAAATATTTGAGAAACAAGAGATTTATTTTAAGTGCTGAAATATAGCCTTAAATCCTGTGAGCCATGAGCATGAAATTGGGGTCACAGATACCCCGTTATTTCATCAGAGTAAATGAAAAAGCAGAACCCTGCCCCGGATTACTTTTAATGGTTAATTCGCCTCCGTGTTTGCCAATAAACTCGTTAGATAGTAACAAACCCAAACCCGATCCTTTTTCTTTTTCTGTTCCTTCGGTAGTGTACCTGTTCTCTGCATTCAGCAGTTTGCTTATTTGTTCGGGTGTCATTCCGGTGCCGGTGTCGGTTACGGTTATTTCCCAGCTACCGGGTTTTGAAACTGCCGATAATTCAATGCTGCCTTTTGCGGTAAACTTCACGGCATTGGTAAGCAAATTTCTCAATATAAACTGTACCATAGGTTCATCGGCATGTATGCTCAAATCGTCAGGGATATGATTGATAAGGGTGAGGTTTTTGTTTTCGGCCATAGGTTTTACCACACTCAGGCATTTTTGTGCCGTATCGTTAAGCAGGAACGTAGTTTTATTAAGCCGGGTGCTTCCTGCGCCTTTTGCCCAATCCATCATATCGTTCAGCAGGGTTAATACCATTTTTACCTGACCCGATGCATCTGCCATGATATTCTGAAAATCTTCTCTGCTTATATCTCCTTCCGTCATCATGGTTAAAAGTCCGTCAATACCTACCAGCGGATTTCTCATATCGTGCGACAGAATGGAAAGCATGCGGTTTTGGAATTCGTTCAGTTTATTCAGCTTTTTATTTTGCAACGACAGTTCAAAGTGCTGAATCACCTGTTTGCTCAAAGTTTTTAGTGCGAAAAGTTGTTGTTCATTCAGTTTACGGGGTTGCTTGTCAATAATACAAAGCGTGCCCAGCTTAAATCCTCCGGGTGTAACCAGCGGAGCACCGGCATAAAAACGAATATTGGGGTCGGAGGTCACCAGCGGATTGTCGGCAAAGCGCACATCTTCCAGTGCATTTTCCACTACCATTACATCTTTTTCCAGCAATACGTGCGAGCAAAATGCCACATCTCTGCCGGTTTCGGGTACATCAAGGCCCGTGCGCGCTTTAAACCATTGCCTGTTTTCGTCAATGAGGGAAACAAGCGATATGGGAGTTTGGCAAATGGTGGAGGCCAATTGAACAATTTCTTCCAAATCTTTCTCCGAACCGGTGTCGAGAATCTCGTACCGCCTTAATTCTTCAAGGCGCTCGCGTTCATTGGCCGGAAGTGCTGCGCTAATCATGCTTTTTTTATTTCAAAATAACAAAGATTTATTGAGG
>JAIBAK010000022.1 GCA_019695215.1 Bacteroidia bacterium
AAACCCTACTTAAAGACTGTGAAATGTTTTCTAATTTATCGTCAACTTCCTTCATGATTACCAAAGTTTCTTATGACAAATATAACAAAATCAAACATTTATTCCATCATCGGGATAGGTGCGAAATATATTAATTCATAATTGCCGGTATCAAAAAATTCTTTAATCGTTTGTATGGCTAAATCTTCCACTGCTATAAAAGGGACCTTTCGTTTTGGGTGTATTACGAAATCTCCATTCCAATAATCTGCATTTAATTCAGTTGCATTCCATACTACTCCATTTATTTCGCAGCCAAAAGTATTGGCGCCAATGGTGGTAGCGGGGGGTAGCACAGCAGGTAGTTTGTTATCTTCGGGGCGGTCTTTTTCGCATGTTAAACCTGAGCTTAACAAATACATGAAAAAAATAAGTAATGCAAAATGGGATGACATACGACCTTAATACTTCACGTCAAAACGGCCATTATGCACATAAATCATCTCTCCAGAGCCCTCAGCTTTCAAATCAAAATCAAAACGACCTGAAATAATCCGCTGAATACTGTCTAACCGAGTAATTTTTATTTTTACAGGCTCTCCAGACGGGTTCTTATACTTTTTGCTATCGCCAGAATGGATAACATAAACCTGCTGATCTAACGTATCTGTATCATGATAAGTCAGTTCATAATAACCAGTATCATGAATATGATCCAAAACCTGAATAATTAAAGTTTGGGTCTTTGTGAAAGGGGCTTTTTGCGATGCCCCAATCAAGAAATCTCCATTCCAGTAATCTGCATTTATTTCGGTTGCATTCCACACTATCCCATTTATTTCGCAGCCAAAAGTATTGGCGCCAATGGTGGTAGCGGGGGGCAGCACGGCAGGTAGTTTATTATCTTCAGGGCGGTCTTTTTCGCAATGCAAGTTCATTGTGAGCAAAGCGGTAAAAAGGAGCAATAATTGATGGTATGTTTTCATAACAGTTAGTTATTATTATAACAAAGCTAACGGCAAATTTTGGTAAAAACAAATTTTTGTTAAACTAAATTAGAATTTACCCTAAAGGGTAATTGAAGATAGACAGCCTTCAACCCGCAATTGGCCAATCCATTAATTTTGGTTAGGCTTTCATCCGCTGCTTTACCAATTCATATAAAATAATACCGCAGGCTACCGATACATTGAGCGAACCCATTTGATTGAGCATTGGTATTTTTACCTGTTCATCGGCAAATTTTAAATATTCGGGCGAAATGCCATCCTCTTCAGAGCCCATCATTATGGCGGTAGGGATGGTGTAATCAGGTGCATCAATAAATCGTTCGCCTTTTTCGGTACAGGCTAAAATTTGCAGGCCGCTATTTTTTAAATATTCCAGTGTTTCTTTCAGGTTAAAACTACGGCACACAGGAATGGTGAGCAATGCTCCGGCCGATGTTTTAACGGCATCTTCGTTGATGCGGGCCGAGCCTCTGTCGGGGATTACCACCGCATGCACTCCGGCTGCCAGCGCACTGCGGCAAATAGCTCCGAAATTGCGCACATCGGTTACCCTATCCAACACCACTATGCAAGGAACCTCGCCCCGCTCATATACTGAAGTGAGAATTTCCTCAACCGGCTGATAGATGATGGGAGAAATATAAGCCAACACCCCCTGATGGGTACTGTCGCCCAATGACCAGAATTTTTCTTTCGGCACAAACTGATAAGGTACTTTGTACTCATACGCCAGTTTTATTATTTCATTAACCTGCAAACTCTGGTGGGCCTTTTGGATAAGAATTTTTTCGAGTTCTTTTCCTTTTTGCAAAGCCTCCATAATGGCGCGTGTGCCATAAATGATTTGGGATTTATCTATTTGCTTTTTCATAAAAAAGAAAGCCGGTGTTTCGTTCACCGGCTTTGCTGTTTTGCATTATTTTTACATGGGCATTTGCATGCCGCTTAATATTTTTTGAATGGCATCGGCAGTGGCTTTGTCCTGATACTGCGAAGCTATTTGCTGACAGTAACCTACCAGCTGGAAATTTTCGCCAACATTTTGCTGCACCTTACGGAAGTTTTTATTTCCTCTGAACGAATTATAGTATTTGTATTTCTGTTCAAAATCTTTCGCCAGATCCATGGTGAGCTTGGCGGCTTTATCTTTAGCACCTACCAGATAATACCCTTCAATAATACGAATCATAAATACATCGTAGGGCACATTCTCTTTTGGCATTACCTGCATGCAGCGGTCAAGCACAGCCAGCGCTTTATCTTTTTTGCCTTCTTCCACTAATTTTTTTGCCAGGCGGTAAAACAGATTTCTGAAATTTTTAGTCTGGCGCAAAATGGTTTCGTCTAAGTAAATGCCTGGCTTGTCCATATTGCCCCACTCAAACTTATTCATCAGGTTATCGTACATAATATCGGTATTGATATGCCCTATTTCTCTGTCGGCACTCATCTCGGTACGTATAGGAACCAAACGGTACGTTAAACCTTCTAACTGAAAATATCCTTCCAGGCTCAGGTAAGCTTCGGAACCCGTGGTGATGGCAAAATACACCGGACGATCCCAGTTGCTGCTTGCAATAAAATCAAGTGTTATCAGGTCGTTTTTCATCAGCGTGTTTCGGTTCACGGTGAAGTTTATGGAATCTACCACCATAGCCGCATCATTAGGATGAACGGTTTTGTTTGCCAAAACTTTTTGCTTATCAACCGGAATATAGAAATTTTTGGTTGGGTAATAACTTAGTGTTTCGCCATTGCCCGACTGTACCTTGGTTATAGGATTTTTATCGTTGGCAATAAAATCAATTACCTGCTTAAGCGGGAAAAATACATTAGGTGCAATATTCAGTTCTTTGTTTTCATAAAACACCACATAGTCGCGAATTCCCTGTACATACTGCTCGGGTTTTAATGAAATAGGAATCGGCTCCGAATCGTAACATTTTACTTTTAGCCCGTCAGTGTACCAATCGGTATTTAACAAACTCAAATTAATTACGCGAATATCGGTGCGGTAACCTTCTACGTTTTGCGCATACCACAGCGGATAAGTATCATTATCGCCATTGGTAAACAACACGGCATTTTTGGCACATGAGTTCAGGTAATCTTTGGCAAATGCAATAGCGGTGTATCGGTTAGAGCGATCGTGGTCGTCCCAGTTTTCTTTGGCAAGCAAATAAGGAGACATAAAAAGCCCGACTACGGTAGCACCTGCGGCCGCTGCGGTTTTACCTGTTTTCTTCGAGAGCCAGTCGGCAATGGCAAGTACTCCAAGCCCAACCCAAATAAAGAACGTTTGATAAGAACCCACATAGGCATAATCACGTTCGCGTGGTTGCAGCGGAGGAAAGTTCAGGTAAATAATAATGAACACCCCCGTGAACAGAAACAGCAATGTAATTACAAATGCATCTTCCCTTGCGCGGTTAAACTGAAACACCAGCCCCAGAATACCGAGTATAAGTGGTAGAAAATAATAGTGGTTCTTTCCCTTGTTATTGGCCAGTTCTCCCGGCAGGTTATCCTGAGGTCCCAGACGCGCTTTATCAATAAATTTAATTCCGCTCTCCCAGTTGCCTGCGGTTAATTCCCCGTGTCCCTGTTCATCGCTTTGCCTTCCGATAAAATTCCAGAAGAAATAACGCCAGTACATAAAATTTAACTGGTATGAAAACAGGAAGTCAATATTTTTAGCGAAAGTAGGTTTTTTACCTTCGGGTATATTTTCCCAATCGCGGTAAGCTTTTACGTGGTCGCCCCGGTTACTCCACATACGGGGGAAAATAGTCATTTGGTCTTTTTCCCACACAGGCTCAATTTTAGGTCCTACCTCTTCGTATTTTTCTTCGCCTTTGCGGTACTGCATCGAACCTTCTTCGGTGTCTATATACTTGGCTGTGTAGTATTGGCCATAAAGCAACGGACGATCGCCATACTGCTCACGGTTTAAGTACGAAATAAGGGTGAACGGATTTTCAGGATTGTTCATATCCAATGGCGGATTAGCAATGGAGCGAATCACAATCATGGCATAAGATGAATACCCGATGATAACAAAAGCAAACACCAAAATGCCCGTGTTCAGGTTAACTTTATTCTTTTTGACAGAATAAATAATTCCGTAAACAATGAGTGCGGTAACCAGCAACCCGAAGAAAATAATTCCGCTTCCGAACGGAAGGCTGAATGAATTAACAAACGTTAAATCAAAATAGGCGGCAAGGGTAGGTAGTCCGGGAATAATTCCGAACTGCACAATGGCAATTGCACCAAAGGCTACAAGCGATGCTTTTACAATACCAATGGAAGTAGCAGTATATTTTCTGAAATAATACACATAAACAATAGCCGGAATAACCAACAAGTTCAATAAGTGCACTCCAATGGCGAGTCCGCAAAAATAACCGATAAGAATCAGCCAGCGGTCGGCATGTTTTTCATCAGCTACATTTTCCCACTTCAAGATAGCCCAGAAGGTGATGGCGGTGAAAAAACAGGATGAAGCATAAACCTCGGCCTCCACAGCCGAAAACCAGAAGGTATCGGAAAAAGCGAGGGATAAAGCTCCAACGGTACCTGCACCCAGAATAGATATGGCCTGCCAGTCGGTTGGTTCTTCAGTATTTTTTACTAAAATCTTTTTAGCCAAATGGGTAATGGTCCAGAAGGAAAACAGTACGGTTAACGCACTGGCTAATGCCGATACAATATTTACCCAAAACGCTACCTGCGTTACGTCATTTCCGGCCATTAACGAGAATAAACGGCCAATGATAAGGAACAAAGGAGCTCCCGGTGGGTGTACTACCTGCAAACGGTAAGAAGCAGAGATAAACTCTCCGCAATCCCAAAAACTGGCAGTTGGCTCAAGGGTTAACGTGTAGGTAACCATGGCTATGATAAATACCAGCCAGCCCATTACCACATTCATCAAATTGTATTTTTTCATTTCTCTGTTAATAGCTTTTTTACATTCGAAAGGGCAAATATAATCAGAGTTCGCACTTATTCACAGGATTGATGAATTTGGTGGCCTCACATTTTTTTTGCCAAAAATTTTGAACGAAAATTTTAGGTTAAATATTTCAACTTCTTAAGAATTAAACTTACCTTGTAGCTGATTTAAGGGAGGTTTTCATGGAGTTTATTGATTCAAAACTGGCTGAATACGCTGAGCAACACTCAACTGAAGAGCGTGATGTTTTGAAAAAACTAAGCCGCGAAACTCAGGCTCAGGTAATGATGCCAAGAATGTTGTCGGGCCATTTACAGGGTAATTTGCTTTCCCTTTTATCAAAACTGATACAGCCCCGGCAAATTTTAGAAATTGGCACCTACACCGGCTATTCGGCTATTTGCCTGGCTCAGGGGCTTACCGAAAACGGAAAACTTCACACCATTGACATTAATGAAGAGTTGGAAACTATTACCACTAAATATTTTGAACAGGCGGGTATTACCCACAAAGTTGTTCAGCATTTTGGTAATGCGCTGCATATAATACCTGCACTAAACGAAGTATTTGATTTGGTATTTATAGATGCAGATAAAGTAAATTACATAGCTTATTATGATCTGGTTTTACCCAAAGTAAGAGCCGGAGGGTTGATTATAGCGGACAACGTGTTGTGGAGCGGTAAAGTAACTGACGAGCGCGAGCTTACTAAAGATGCTGATACCAAAGCACTGCACCTGTTTAATGAAAAAGTAAGCCGGGATGAGCGGGTGGAAACCGTACTGGCTCCTGTGAGGGATGGACTGATGCTGATAAGAAAAAAGTAACGAAAGAGTTCGTAAAAAAGGGCATATTTGCGGGCTTTTTTAATTTTATAACATTTAACCGTCTGCAAGGTTATGTTAAAGCAACTGTGTATGTATGCGAGGTTCATTTACCTCTTCTGCCCAATGTTATTCCTATGGGAGCCGGCAACTGCGTGTGCTAATTTAACTCCCAACTTTACCATTTCCAACACAGGTTCCTGTCTTCCCCGAACGGTTACCCTTACCAATACATCTACCGGCACTTTGGCTGCCGGAAGTACCTATATCTGGAAAATTAACGGGGTAATTATTGATACCATTGCCGGTACTGGCGGATTAACTTACACCATTAACACACCCGGCACTTACACCTTTAGAATGGTAGCCACCACAGCCGGAAATTGCAAAGATTCCATAAGCAAAAATACTACAGTTACTACAGGTGCCCCGAGGGTTCAGGATGGAAACGGAAATCCAAGTTACGCTCCGGTTTTTCAAAATTGCATCACCTTTATTAATTCGCCCGATTCGTTTCAGTTAATCATAAGCCCGGTTGATACACTTAAAACATACACCATTAACTGGGGAGACGCAACAGCCAATACTACCGGAGGTTCTCTTGCACCCAGCGGTTCGGCAACACATACGTATGCCTCTTTAGGGAATTATACTTTCTATATCCGAACGGTAAACGGAGGTTGCTCGGACACCATTTTTGGAACAGTAATCAATAACCGCATTCCTACAGCGGGGATTATTGGCCCTCCTGCCGGACAAAACAGCGGGTGTGCCCCCCATGCGGTACGATTGATCAATAACTCAAGCAATACTTCTTCCTCCACTTATTTTCGATGGGTATATGGTGATGGGTCAAGTGAAATACGTTATGGAGCCAGTGACACTGTTTACCATACTTATCCCAAAGGCCTTGCAGCAGCCGGATGCAACATTACTGTTACACTGCAAGCCATAAACAGTTGTGGTACCTCACAAACTACCTGGAACCCGGTAAATATTTATGATATTGACAATGCTCAAATTACCACGGCTAATCCTTTTTTATGTACGCCCAACCAAACTTTTACATTAGTAAATGGTTCAGCCAATAATTGCATACCGGGCACACGCTATTTTTATTGGGATTTTGGTGATGGCAGCACCCTTGGGTGGACAACTTCCCGTGCCAGCCAAACCAAATCGTATCCCATAGGCACTTATCCGGTAATGCTGGTTGACAGTAACGGATGCGGAAGAGACACCACCTATCTGAATATAATTGTCAATACCATTCCAACTGCTACATTTGATTTCAATAAAGCATCGGGCTGTGCTCCGCTCACGGTTAATTTTCATGATACCTCCACAGGATTGCTCAATTCCTTTGCCTGGAATTTTGGCGACCCCGTGAGCGGTGGTGCCAATACAAGTACCCTGCGAAACCCATCCCACACGTTTAATCAGCAGGGAGTTTTCCCCGTTCGTTTAACGGTTTCAAACTATTGCGGTACAAATGCAAAAACTGATACAGTAAGGGCCTATGGAAAACCAAATGTGCAAATAAGTAACGCAAGTTCGGGCTGTGCCCCGCTTGCAACTTCGTTCACCAATACAACACTTTATACCTCAACTACCGCTACCTACTTTTGGGATATGGGAGACGGCACAACCGCCATTACTAAAAATGCTCCGGCCAAAACCTACAACACTCCGGGAACATATACCATTAAATTAAAAATTACCGATACCTGCGGCACCGACTCGGCCACCCGAACCATTACCGTATTTAATATTCCGGTGGCAAAGTTTGGCGCCAACCGCGTGTGTGCAGGAGACACTACCAGGTTTACCGATTCATCAACGGTAGTGACAGGAGATACCATTGCCGCCTGGCTATGGAATTTTGGTGACGCCACTACTTCTACTCAAAAAAATCCGAAAAAAATATACAGCACTGCCGGAACTTACACTGTAATTTTAAGAGTAACTACACAAAACGGATGTATTGATTATGATACCTTAAATGTAACAGTCGATGTTTCGCCCGTGGTAAGTTTTACCCGAAATCCCGTTACCGTTTGCGATAAAGATTTGGTAACTTATACCGGAAATGCCAGTACTGCAATAGGCAGCATCACCTCTTATTTGTACAATCTTGGAACCGGTCAGACAGCAGTGTCAAAAGATACCTCGTACACCTACCCCGTACCCGGAAAATATTATGTAAACTTTACAGCCGGCAATTCATTTGGATGCAGCCGCACCTATTATGACAGCGTAACCATAAATCCGAATCCGGTTGCCGGATTTACATTTACCTCCGCCTGTTTAGGAAACGGTGTAATCTTTACCGATACTTCTTTAATTGCTTCGCCTGCATCTATAAGCACCCGTCAGTGGGATTTTGACAATAACGGAACCATTGATCAAACAGGTAGTCCGGTTACAAAAGTTTTTGCTTCGGCCGACACCTTCCATGTGCGGCTTAAAGTAACAAGTAACAGCGGGTGTATTGATCAGGACACGCAGAACGTAATTGTGCGGCCCCTGCCTATACTTAATTTAGCAGTTAACAGCAATAGCTTATGTAGGAACGATTCATTTGTATTTACAAATACCACCACTGGCGCCTCGCAGTTCAGCTGGAATTTTGGTGATGGATCCTCCGTGGTAAATACTTCTGTTACGGGAGTACAGAAAAAAAATTATGCTGCTGCCGGAACTTACACTACCAAACTTATTGCAACTACTTCCTTTGGTTGTTTAGATTCGGCAACTCAAACCGTAATTGTACGCCCTTTACCCGATGCTGTTTTTAGCAGCAATGACACCGTATCGTGCGCACCCAAAACATTTACTTTTACCAACAGTTCAACTAACGCAAATACGTACCGGTGGCTAATAAACGGAGCTTTAAGTTACACCTCGGCCAACAGACCTGATACCACAGTGAATGTAGCCGGAGCACAATTCACCATTTCGCTTATTGCTTACAATTCATTTAACTGCAAACCCGATACACAAACTTATACATACCGCACATTAAATAACCCTCAGCCGGCCTTTACACCCGGTATTGATTCGGTATGCGGACCAGCCACTATCAGTTTTACAAATAATTCGCTTTTTTCTTCGTCATATGCCTGGACATTTGGAAACGGAGCCACCTCCACTGCAACAAATCCTACCATAACTTTTGCAGCCTCCAATACACAGGACACCACCTACACCGTAAAACTTATTGCTACCAATGCAGGAGGATGTAAGGACAGCATCTCTAAAAATATCCGTGTTTTCCCAAGACCTGTGGCGGCATTTTCGCAAAGTAAAACCGACAGTTGCGGGCCATTCCCTGTTCAGTTTATCAACCAGTCCAATCACAAATCAGGAGGAACCATAACTAACATGACCTTTAACTGGAATTTTGGAAACGGGAACAGCAGTACCCTTAAAGACCCAACGGCAACTTTTACTGCATCACTAACCAAAGATACCGTATATACTGTGAGACTTGTGGGTATGAGCAGGTACGGGTGCAGGGACACTGCCTACAATAATGTGCGTGTTTACCCTAATCCAAAATCAATATTCTCGCAGAGTAAAACTGATAGCTGCGGACCTCTTTCGGTACAATTTACCAATGCTTCCATTCCCAATGATACCGGAAACATCAGCATCATGAGTTTTAACTGGAACATGGGTAACGGGATAATCTCTTCCGGACAAAATGCTTCGGCAAATTATACTGCCAGCAATACAAAAGATACGGTATATACTGTACAACTTGTAGCAGTAAGCGAACACGGATGCCGTGACACATCGTATAAAACCGTGCGTATTTATCCTAAACCGCTTGCTTTGTTTACCCAGAACACTACCGTTGGCTGCCCAACTTTATTTGTTCAGTTCACTAACCAATCAACCCCTAAAGACACGGGTAATATTAATATGATGACCTTTAACTGGAATTTTGGAAATGGGGTTACCTCATCCGCCAAAAACAATCTGGTTGGTTTCAGTGCCTCGGCTACACAGGATACTACTTACAATGTAAAACTCATTGCATATAGTGAACATGGCTGTGTTGATTCAACATCAAAAATAATTACCGTTCACCCTAAACCAATTGTAAAATTCAATCAGGATTTAACCAGCGGGTGTTACCCGCTTAATGTAAGTTTTACCAATACAACTTTAAACGGCAACTCATACTACTGGAATTTCGGTGACGGAAATACCAGCACGGGTGTCAACAGCTCACATGTCTTTATGGCAAGGCCTCTTTTTGATACCACATACAGCATAAAATTGTTTGCCATTTCTCCGTTTGGGTGCCCAGGTGATACGGTTACAAAACAGGTTACGGTAAGATATAATCCCGTAGCCGATTTCTTTTTTGACCCGGACACCGGCTGTGGAAATACACTCACCAGATTATACAACACTTCCCTGGGAGCTATATCGTACTCATGGATTTTAGGAGAAGGCTCGTACACCACGGCAGTAAACCCTTTTGCCGTATATGCAGCCAACCCGGTAAAAGACACTTTGTACAAAGCCAAAATGTATGCATATACTCCTTATGGATGTATTGATTCGGCCGAAAAATCCATTTTAATTGCTCCGTTACCATTTGCAAATTTCACAGGCCCCCTTACGGGATGCCACCCCTTCACCACAACACTTAACGGACTCAGCTCAAATCGTGCAGTGAGCTACCAATGGGATTTTGGTGATGGATTTACGAGTACACAAGCCAATCCTACACATACTTTTACAAACCCATCACTGATTGATGTAACTTACAGAGTGATATTAAAGGTATTCTCCGACAAAGGTTGTGAAGACACAATGATTCGTATCATAACTGTACATCCTAATCCTTCAGCCGATTTTACGTTTACGAAAGTTCCCTCCTGCGATACAGCCTTATTTACTTTTAGTAATGCATCCATAAATGCGGTTACTTATAATTGGAATTTTGGTGACGGATTTACTTCAACCCTTACAAATCCGCAACATCATTTTCGCACTTCTGTTTTTACTGATACTACGTATCTTGTAAAACTCATTGGCATTTCTGCTTTCGGGTGCAGGGATACGATTCAAAAAAGCATTATAGCGAATCCGCTTGTTATATCAGATTTCTCGGGAACTCCGATTGTAGGCTGTGAACCGCATACAGCCAATTTTACAAACTTGTCAAGAAACGGCATTATTTATTTCTGGGATTTTGGCGATGGAGGCGCATCAACGTCTCTCAATCCATCACATATGTTTTTACTGTCGGGTTTCTATACGATAAAACTTGTTTCCATCGATAAGTTTGGTTGCTCGGACACGCTTACTAAAACAAACTACATTCAGGTTTTACAAAAGCCAAGAGCCGATTTTATACCGAGTCCGCAACAACAGGCATTACCCAACTCTACTGTTTATTTCAACAATACAAGTATAAGCGCCTCGCCCCTTAGTTACCTCTGGGATTTTGGCGACAGCTACCAGTCAACATTAAAAGATCCGCAACACACCTACCTCGACAGCGGCACTTACAAAGTAAAACTTCGGGTGGACAATGGTCAGTGTCTCGATTCGGTTTATAAAAATATACGTATTGACCCTTTACCTCCTGTAGCCGATTTTGACGCCATTGCATCGGGGTGCGCGCCTTTGCAGGTAGTTTTTAATAATAAAAGTACGAATGCTTACGAGTTTGACTGGTATATTGAAGGCAATGTGCTGCACGATAAAAATCCGGTGTATATATTTACAAAACCCGGTATCTACTCCGTGACTTTACGAGTTAAAGGACCGGGCGGAAGTGACGATACCACCAAAACAGATTACATCACGGTTGAAGCACAACCCCGGGCCAATTTCAGGGTAAATCCGAAAGAAGTTTTTTTACCCGATGCCTACGTTGATTTATTAAACCTATCTACCGATGCGGTAAAATTCTATTGGTATATTCTTGATAAATCCGGCAATACGGTATGGAGCGATACGGCTGAAAACCCAAGAGGTCTTGTAAAAGATACAGGTTTTTACCATGTAAAACTGATTGCAGTAAATGCGAAAGGTTGCTTCGATACCATGACAATTCTAAATGCTTTCTCCGCATTTGCCGAAGGTGAAATTTATGTTCCTACCGCATTTACACCTGATAGAAACGGGTTGAATGACGTATTTAAACCTGCTTATTACGGATTGCAAAGTCAGGACTACCATTTTATCATATTTAACCGATGGGGTGAAGTAGTGTTTGAAACCACTGACCGCGATGCAGCATGGGATGGCAAATTTAAAGGAATGCCCGCTCAGCAGGATGTTTATGCCTGGTTGCTTAAAGGAACACTGGCAGGAAATAAAAGGGTTGTACTAAATGGAACAGTAACGTTGTTACATTAGTCGGCAGCTAACAGAGACTTTATTTTTAACCTTGTCGCTTCGGCTTTTCTGATTTCTTCCTCGTAAATCAATCGGGTGGCATCGGTTTTTTTCAGCTTTTCTGCCTCTGCTTTGTTTGCCTCAATTACATCCTTCAGTTTATTATCAAGTTGTCTGGCTACCGCCTGAATCATGGTGCTTTGTAATTCGTCTCCATCCTGTTTAAACTCTTTATCTCGGTCGAGAAGAAATTGAACTGCATCATTTAATTTTTCATCTTTTAACCTGCATACATAAGCTCCGTAGGAAAAAAAAGTTCCCCACTCCTTATTCTGATAAGCGGTTTCAAAAAAGGACTGGTAATCTCCTTTGCCTTTACCGGCCAGAATTTCGGCCACCCGTGCCCGAAGGTAACTGCTTCCGGTTTGTTTGTTCAGTTCAGCAATAATTACCGCTGTATCCACACTAAAATCATACACTGCATCTAAAGCTGTAGCTGCAACATGGTAGGACGAGTCGTTAGTGGCCGACAAAAAGAACTTATAATTTTCGCGGTTATTTAATTTGCGTAAGCATATCAGGGCATTTGCCCTTACAGCGGCTTTAGGGTCGGAGAAGGCCATTTGTTTCAATACCTCTTTAAATACATTTATTTGGGTGGCATCGGTTCCTGTAAGCACATCAGTTGCGGCCAGGCGAATAGTCCATAATTTATCTTTCAATGCGCGCTCAACTAATTTGATCTGCAACGAATCACCCACCCAGCCAAACGTAAGCTGATTAAACGCATAACTTCGCTGAAGGTAGTTATCAAATCTGTTATAAATATTCACCAAATCGTTTCGCCTGCGGAATTCATTTTTTACAGCCAGTAAATAATTTTGAGGATCGAATAAAACCACCGAAGGTTCTTCACCTAGCATAATAGTACGAACAGTGGATTTATCTTCAATCCATACCCGTTCACTTCTTACTTGCCCGCTCTTTGTATAAAAAACAATTTCAACAGGTAACCGGAAAATTCCGTATCGCACCGAGTCCTGCACTTGTTCAATACTTATTTCAACTACCTGTGCTTCGCTTTTCCATTTGTAATCCATTTCCAGTTCGGGGTGTCCCTTCCCAAAAAACCATTGGTTAAAAAACCAGTTTAAGTCTTCACCGGTTACTTCTTCAAAGGCCATGCGCAAATCGTGTATTTCGGCTGTATTAAATTTGCGTTTGCTCAGATACAATTTCAGCGATTTAAAAAAAGCATCATCCCCTGTGTACCCCCGAAGCATATGTAATATCAGTGCTCCCTTCTGATAGCTGTGTCCGTCAAACATGTCCTCCTGATTGAGGTAATAATACCGAATCATTCGTTTGCTTTCAGTAAAGTTATCGTTCATATACCCCGCTACGTCTTTCATCAAATGGGCGTCTGCATCATCCTTTCCGTATTTATATTCGCGCCACAGGTACTCGCCATAGGTGGCAAATGATTCATTAAGCGGAAGATTTGCCCACGATTCGCAGGTTACCAAATCGCCAAACCAATGGTGAAACAACTCGTGCGAAATAACATCTTCGTTAGTTTCATCCAGCAATCCCCTTGCATCCTGCTGCAAAAATTCTCCGTGCACCACAGCGGTGGTATTTTCCATAGCCCCGCTCACAAACTCGCGAACAACTACCTGCGAAAATTTTTTCCATGGATAATCAACTCCGAGTTTTCGCGAAAAAAACTCCATCATTTCGGGAGTATTCCCAAAAATTTGCCGCGCATACGGTTTGTACTGCTTTTCTACATAATAATTTACTTCTACTGAGTCGCGCCACGAATCCTTTACCACTTCAAAAGGACCCACAGCAATCATTACCAGGTAAGGAGAATGCGGAAGGTCCTGCCTCCAGCAATCCGTATGAGTTCCGTCTGCATTAAAATTTGAATACACTAATTCTCCGTTAGAAAGTGTTACCTCTCCGGCCTGAACGGTGAGGTAAATTTCCTGAGTCATTTTTTCATTCGGAGCATCAATGGTAGGAAACCAGCACGATGACGATTGCGTTTCGCCCTGCGACCATATCTCGCGCGGTTTCCCCTTTTGTTTTAGCTGCGGATTTATAAAATACAAGCCTCGGGCATCGGTGATGGCACTTGATCCTTTTGCATGCAACAAACCGGGACGGGCGGTGTAATCTATATATATGTTCAGCGTTTCAGATTGGGTATATTTCCTGCCAAGATTAATAATCATGAAATCTCCGGTGTAAACATAACGAAGGCTGTCGTGTTTTCCGTTTTTGCTTATCAGGGATACCTCATGCAATTCAAATCCACGGGCATCAAGAACCAGTTGCGATTGAGCGTAAAAATACGGTTTTAAAGTCAGCGTTGCTTTCCCGTAAACCTCTTCCTTTTCATAACTAAAACTTACTTCAAGTTTAGTATGCAGTAAATCAAAAAAACGGGTTTGCGCGGGGTGATACGTCTTGCCCTCAGTATTTTTTTGCACACTTCCCGTAACCTGTATTTCTGAAACAGCTTCGGCCACCTGACTGGCTGCTTTTTTCTTTACCTTACAATCAGCGAGTAAGAATGCCATTGCCCCCAGAAAAATAATTCCGTATCTCATCTTTTGGTTGTTAATTTGAACCCGGATACAAATAACAGCTAATCGCCAAATATTACAAACCATGCACAAGGCTATAATTAACGGGAAAACATTTGAAATTGAACAAAAACAGGGACAGTTTATCCTTAACGGGAAACTGATGCAGATGGATTGGAAACTCTTGCGCGAAAATGTTTACCACCTGATATTAAATCATCAGTCATACACCATTGAACTGCTTGAGGTCGATTCAACCGGAAAAATGCTTGCCCTGCTTGTAAACGGACGCAAAACCGAAGTGCAACTGAAAGATGCGTTTGATCAGTTACTCTCTCAGCTTGGATTTGATTTGGCCGCTGCCAACAAAGTGAATGATGTAAAAGCTCCAATGCCCGGACTTGTATTGAGTATTTTTGTAGAACCGGGACAGTCCATTAAAAAAGGAGACTCCCTGTTGGTGCTCGAAGCTATGAAAATGGAAAATGTACTCAAATCGCCCGGTGACGGAGTTGTGAGTAAGGTAATAGTGAAAGATAAAGATAAAGTGGAGAAAAATCAGGTACTTCTTCATTTAAATTAATGAGAAAAAGTTTACTTGTAGTGGTGCTGTGGATACTGAGCAAATTGGCCTTTGCACAGCTACCTGCCGACTCAACCAGCGGAGTGTATAAAACGTATTACAACAGCGGCAAAATCCAGATGAAAGGCCGCTTTAAAAACGGGGTGCGAAACGGTTCGTTTTATTATTTTGCCGAAGACGGGAAACTGCTGAAACAGGAAATTTACCATAAGGGAAAACTTAACTGGACCTATTTTTTTAATGACCACGGACGGGTGATTCGGAAAATTGATAAAAAAGGAAAAGTAACCACCAAACCCGACTGCGGATGTACGTGATAAAATAAAATCTGCTTCAGTTATTCTTAAACGGAACAATCAGTTGAAATTCGGGAATGGTTACATTAAAACGATATCCGTCATTAAGCCGTTCAAATAAATACGTTCCATACATTTTGCCCATATCGGTGTGCAGGTTGCAGGCGGAAATATATTGATGAGATTCCCCCGGTTCTAAAACAGGCTGCTGACCAATTACTCCTTCTCCTTCCACTTCACGGTGCTCGCTTGAGTCAACAATATACCAGTGTCGCCTTAATAATTTGATGGTAGATTCGCTCAGGTTCTCAATGGTAATCCGGTAGGCAAAAATAAATTCTTCATCATAGAGGTCATTCCCTCCTTTTTGAAAAGAAGTTTCAACGCTTACCAACACATCATTTGTAATGGACTTTACCATATCAACCTGATTAAAACAGGTCAAATATATATTTTGTTTTGAATGAAAGGGAAAAATGATTTCAATAGTTTATGGAAAAAATCCCTGTGTAAAACAATCAGGCATCGTCTTTCCAGTATTCATTTCTATACACCTTTATCAGAATCAGGAAATACGATATGAGCAACGGCCCGAAAATAAGGCCGGGCAACCCAAACAGATTTAACCCTACAATAACCCCGAAAACAGTAATAACCGGATGCACATCGGCAAACTGCTTTTGTAAAAGCAATCGCATCAGATTGTCGATGTTTGAAATAACCAATGCCCCGTAAGCCAGCATACCCACCCCTTGCCAGGTTCCCTGCGAAGCAAATAGCAGCATTCCCGCTGGAATCCATATAATAGCCGTTCCAACAACGGGTATGATGGAAAAAAACCCGCTGATAATTCCCCAGAAAACAGGCTGATCGAGGCCAAATATCCAAAAGCCCGCACTTGCAGCTATTCCCTGCGTAATGGCCAAAACGGGAACAGCAAGGGTATTAGAATGTGTTTGAAGTTTAAGTTCCTCTATAAACAACCGGTTATTTTCTCCCTTTACAAACGGACTATAATGCCGGCTTATATCGGCTGCTTCTTTGGCATACATAAGTAAATAGTATAGTATAAAATACATGATGCCGAGTATGCCTACCAGATCCATTGTTCCGTTTAATGCGCTGCTAACCCAACCAAGCAACTCCTTTTTCATCTTCTCTATTGACTCATCCGAGAGTAATTCAAAACCGAAAGTTTGCTGTGTTAGTTTATCTACACTGTTTACATACTCAAGCAATGCCGATGGGGAACTGGCAAACAACATAATTTCATGATACAGCAAATAGCCTAAAACAGCCAGCGGGACAATAAAAATGAGAAAGGAGATTACCAGAATAAGCCAGGCTGCCCGTCCTTTTTTCCATCCGCGAATATCAACCAGCCTGAGCATAAACGGCCTGAACAAAACAAAGAAAATAAGCGCCCCCAGCAGCGAAGTAAGAAATCCGCGCAGAGACCACATAATAGCAAGCCCGCTGCACAGTATAGCGGTTAAAATAAACCACTGCTTCAATTTGAGTTTGTCGGGCGTATTCATTTGATTTGACAAAACTAACTGATTATATAGTTATCTTTGTCATAAAATTTAATGTCCCAGTGTTATGAACGAAAAAAAACACGGAAATAGCAACTGGCTCCCCTTTATTGCCGGAGCTGTTGCGGGTGGAGTAATCGGGTATTTAATTGCATCGGGAAAAGGGAAGGAATTTTGGGAGGAGCTCAAAAAAAAGTCAGGGGAATTAAAAGATCAGCTTGGCGATGAGTTTGAAGATTTGAAAGACCTGTTTACAGATGAAGAGCCGGAAGGAGAAAATGCCAATGGAAAACAAGGATAATTATTTTACTCAACTTAAAGATGAGTTGATTGATTACGGCAAAACCAGAGTTGATCTGGCCAAAATTACCACCTACGAAAAAACAGCACGCATTACCGCCTATATTTTTGCCTTTCTCTTGTTTTGTTTTCTGTTATTTCTTACCCTTATCATGCTAAGTTTTACAGCGGCTCATTATTTTAGTACCATCACCGGAAGTACCATTTACGGATTTGCGATAGTTGCCGTTATTGACTGCTGTTTGTTGCTTCTCTTCTGGATTTTCAGAAAAACACTCATCGAAAAACCGGTAACCAATGCCGTAATTAAATTACTTTTTGAAAATGAAACCGATGAACAGGATACACAATCTTGAAACACTTCTTTTGGAAAAACAGCGGTTACACTACGAGTGCCTGCTCAAAGAAGAAAAATTAAAGCACCGGCTGGAGCATATAAAAGATGAAGTTCCCAAACTCATAAAACATGCCCTTCCGGTTGATCAGTTAAACCTTTCGGGTATCTTAAAAATGGTGAGTAGTTTACTTTTAAAACCCGGTGCTTCCGATATTGCAGCAACAGGTGCTTCTGCCGCTTTGGGTACAGCCGAAATGGTACTTGCCAAAACACTTTTCAGGATAGCAAATAAAGTTTTCTCCCGGAAAAAAACGCATGAACATAAGCCCGCTGAACACAAACCAACCGGACACAAACATTAACGGGATACTGACAGGCGGGAAGCCCTTAAAGCGGGGTAATAAGACGTAATAAAACCAATCACCACTGCGGTCCCCAATACAACGGGGAAATCCCAAAAATTCATTTTTACCGGATACGCTTCAACCACCATACTTCCTTCTCCTCCGAATTTTACCAACCCGTACCTTTGCTGCGCATAACAAATTGCCACCCCAATGACAATACCAATAACTGAACCCAGTAAAGTTACAATAAAGCCCTCCATCAGGAATATACGTTTTATCAGGGAAGCATGGGCCCCCATAGCCTGCATCACGCGTATGTCATTTTCCTTTTCTATCACCAGCATATACAACGAGCCGGTAACATTGAATGCCGCAATCAACAAGATAAATGTAAGAATAAGGTAAACCGCAATTTTTTCGGATTTCATAATGCGATACAGCACTTCGTTTTGCTGATACCTGTTTTTTACATTAAACGCACTTCCTAATATCTGTTTAATTTCCGCCTGTACTTCAAACAACCTGTCTTCATTTTTCAGATTAATTTCATAAGATGAAATTTGATTTGGATAGTCAAGAATTTCGCGGGCAAATCGCATTGGAACAAATACGTATTTATTATCTATACTTTCTTCGAGCACAAAAATACCCGAAGGCAATATTTTCCCTTCAGAAAAAGCTTTATCCGGACGAATTAAGGGATTTCCGTCCCTGCGTGGAACATATACATGCAGCGGCACCATATGGTTATACGGATTTACCGAAAGTTTATAGGCAATACCTCCACCAACTATAGCATAGTTAAACGCCCCCCTTTGCAATCTGCTTTCACCCTGAACTATCAAACTATCCATTCGCACCATTTTGGTGTAATTGGCACTCACTCCCTTTATGGTGGCAATATTTTGTTTCCGATCGTATTTGAGCAAAACATTTTCCTCCAGAATTTCACTTGCGTACAGCACATCCTGCAGGTTTACTATTTCCTTTAGTTTAGATGAATCGGGCAAAAAAACTTTTCCGGTTTTAGGCGTAATTTTAATATCAGGATAAAACGAATGATACAGCGAATCAACCAAAACTTCAAACCCGTTAAATGCCGATAACACTACAATTAATGCCATGCTGCCAAACGCAAATCCCACAACGGAAATAGCCGTTATAACATTACTGATATTTCTTTTTCGTTTAGAAAAAAAATACTTGCGGGCAATATAGTAGCTCAGGTTCATCGGGCAACAACCGGCTATTCAGCAGGCTTATCTTTGTTCAACCGCTTAAAAACCTCTTCCATATGCTGCACATAATCCAGACTATCATCAAGAATAAAGTGCAGTTCAGGAACCTTTCGGGCCTGATTTTTTATGCGTCCGGCCAGTAAATGACGGATTTCCCTGCTGTGCAGATTTACCAGTTCAAAAAGATAGTCTTTGTTTTTCCCGTTTAAAAAACTGATAAAAACCTTTACATATCCCAAATCGGGCGACACTTCTGTGCTGCTGATGGTAATAAACGCTCCTTCGAACAATGCGCTGCTTTTTTCCTGAAAAATAGATGCCAGTTCTTTCTGAACCAGCTTCGCGTATTTCTCCTGTCTGATACTTGTCATGTGGCAAATATCCGTAAAAACAGGGAATATGCTTTTTAAATAATGGGGATTTGTTGTAAAAGTGAAGGTAAAGTCTTAAAATTACATCGTCAAAGCATACAATGGCACTTATAAATTCACTTTTATCCTGGTACTTCAGAAGCCGAATAAAGCAGGTTGAATTTTTTATGCAAAATCCCGAGGAAGTTCAGCGAAATAAACTCATGGAACTTATTCGCACAGCTGAAAATACAGAATGGGGAAAAAAGTACGGGTATAAAAGTATTTTTAAAGAAGATGAATTTAAAAATCGCGTTCCGGTAAATAATTACGACTCGTTAAAACCCTTTATAGAACGCAACATGAAGGGTGAACAGAATGTGCTTTGGCCTTCCGAGATAAAGTGGTTTGCTAAATCATCGGGAACCACAGCCGATAAAAGTAAATTTATTCCGGTAAGTTTTGAAACCATGGATGAATGCCATTTTAATGCCGGTCGCGATGTGCTCACTTTATACTGCAATCAAAAAGAAAACACGCAACTTTTTGATGGGAAAGGACTGGTGATTGGCGGAAGCCATCAGGTAAACAGAATGAATGAAGAAGTTTTTTATGGTGACCTTTCAGCTGTAATCATGCAAAATCTCCCTTTTTGGGTACACTTCTTACGAACTCCTGAATTATCAATTGCCTTACTCGATGACTGGGAATCGAAACTGGATAAAATGGCCAATGCCACGGTAAATGAAAATGTAACCAATATTTCAGGAGTACCCACCTGGACACTTGTGCTCTTTAATCGTTTATTTGAAATGACCGGTAAACGAAACTTAACCGAGATATGGCCCAACCTTGAATTATATGTGCACGGAGGGGTAAGCTTCACCCCTTATCGTAATCAATTTAAGCAACTCATCAGTTCGCCCGGAATGAATTATATGGAAACCTACAACGCATCCGAGGGTTTTTTCGGCATTCAGGACGATTTAAGCAGTGAAGATATGTTACTGATGCTTGATTATGGGCTCTACTACGAATTTATGCCTATGAGCGAGTATGGGAAAGAACACCCTGCTACTTATAGCCTTTCGCAGGTTGTTCCTTTTGAAAACTATGCGCTCATTATTTCAAATAATTCAGGATTGTGGCGCTACCTCATTGGCGACACCATCCAGTTTACTTCCGTAAAACCGTTTCGATTTAAAATTACCGGCAGAACCAAACATTTTATTAATGCTTTTGGCGAGGAATTGATTGTTGAAAACGCTGATCGTGCGGTGGCTGAAGCCTGCAGAATCTTGAACGCTCAGGTTTCTGAGTACACTGCCGCACCGGTTTTTTTAGATAATCAGGGCAAAGGAGGACATGAATGGCTGATAGAATTTGAAAAGGAACCAGGGAGTATAGAACTTTTCAGAGAGGAACTTGACAATGCCCTGAAAAATGTAAATAGCGACTACGAGGCCAAACGGCAAAAGGATATTTCTCTCCAAAAGCCTTTGGTAAGGGTAATGCAGAAAGGAAGCTTTCATCGCTGGCTTAAAGCAAAGGGCAAATTAGGAGGGCAACATAAAGTACCACGATTATCAAATACCCGCGATTATGTAGAAGGGATTTTGACAATGATAGAGAATGAACGCAGGAAATAAAGAGCAAGAGGATACAATCGCATTTGACCGGAATAAAATTTATGGAAATCTTTTTGAAGAGCCCGCTCCAAAAGATTATTCTTCGCCCATTCCCTGGGAAATTCAACGGTGTATTTCTTCGACTAATGGAAAACACTACGCAAAATTAATTACTAAGTTAAAAGAGTATCCTCAATATGAATTACCGGTAAAGGCAATTCAAAAACCCGGGTTAATGCTTGATATTGGAAATGGCTGGGGAAGGTGGCTGGTGGCCGGTAGCAAAAAAGGATATATACCCATTGGCATTGATCTGAGACTGGCCTACTGCAAAATAGCCCTTAAAACCATGCGGCATTTTAATACAAACGGATATACTGTGGTTGCCGATCTCGAAAACATCCCCTTTAAAGATAATCTTTTTGAACTGATATGGTCGTTTAGTGTAATTCAGCACACACACGAACAACGAATGAAAAATTGTCTGCAACATGCAGAACGTTTATTATCCGAAAAAGGTAATGTGATGCTTGAATTTCCAAATAAAAGCGGCATTCGGAACAGATTTATCTCCTTACCCCATCCTGAAGAAAAAAAATACAATAGTTGGTGTGTGCGATACTATAGCATTCAGGAATACAAAAATATAATCTCTTCTTTTTTCTCAGGATTTTCCTTCTCCAATCATAGCTTTTTAGGCATTGGCGTACTTAAGGAGGATTTGAAATATGTACCTTTCCCTGACAAAATTTTATGTGCGGTTTCGCTGCTGCTGTCGGGATTCACAAAAATTATCCCGGGAATGAAATATTGGTCAGATAGCATTTACATTCGCGCATCTAAAAAAAATTATCCCCGGGTCAATAACTCAAAAAGCATAGAAGAATTTTGGAAATTACACAGGGCTTACCCCGGACGAAACCTGAATGTGATTCCCCTGCTTAGATGTCCTGCATATGGAGATTCACTTACTTTAAGTGAATGCGGAACAAAGTTAATTTCGGGGAATAACTGCATTTATTATCCGATTATTGATGAAATTCCGGTGCTTATTAAAAGCGAGGCCCGCAGTTACTGAGAAGAAACCTTACTTGTTGCGGTCGATAATATAATGTACCAGTTGAATTAAGGCTCTTTTACTATCACTATCCGGAATAGTTGTGAGGCAGACAAGGGCTTCCTGAATGTAATTTTGCATCACTTTTTTGGTATATTCAATTCCGCCATGTGAATTAACATACGAAATCAGTTCATTTACCTTTTCCTTCTTATCGTGATTTTTTTTGATGGTATTAATAATTTGCTTTCTTACTTTTTCATCAGCATTGTTCAACGTATAAATAATGGGCAGGGTGAGTTTTTTTTCTTTAATATCAATTCCCCTAGGTTTGCCAATATCATCATCCCCGTAGTCAAGCAAGTCATCTTTAATTTGAAACGCTATTCCAATCTTCTCCCCGAAAAGGCGCATGTTTTCAATCATATCATCGGCACCACCGGCCGATGCTGCCCCTACCGAGCAACATGAAGCAATTAAAGAGGCAGTTTTTTTTCGAATGATATCGAAATAAATTTCTTCGGTTATGTTTAGTCTGCGGGTTTTTTCAATCTGCAGCAACTCCCCTTCACTCATTTCTCGCACTGCCGTAGAAACAATTTTTAGTAATCTGAACTCATCATTTTCAAGTGAAAGTAAGAGCCCTTTTGATAAGAGGTAATCCCCTACCAATACGGCAATTTTATTTTTCCATAAAGCATTGATAGAAAAAAAACCTCTGCGTTCGTATGCATCATCCACCACATCATCATGAACTAATGTAGCTGTATGGAGTAACTCAACCAGCGAAGCCCCTCTGTAGGTTGATTCGGTTACTCCTCCGCAGGCTTTGGCAGTCAGAAACACAAAAAGAGGCCTGATTTGCTTGCCTTTTCTCTTTACGATATAAGTCATAATGGTATCAAGCAAAGCAACATTACTTTTCATTGCATGCCTGAATTTCAACTCGAATGCTTCTAATTCAGCTGATACGGGACTTTTTATCTGATCGATGGAACTGCTCATGCGAGGGTACAAGTTTAAGCATTTTCAAAATTTTATTTATTTATTCACGCTGCAAGTTTCCTTAATCTGTTTAAATAATTTTGTTGTTCTAATTTTCAGTCCCCTTATGGCAAAAGTTCAAAGTAGTTTTTTCTGTCAGAATTGCGGTGCCCAATCGGCTAAGTGGGTAGGGAAATGCTCTGCTTGCGGCCAGTGGAATACCTATGTGGAAGAAGTGGTTCACAAGGATAAGGAAGCCGGAAAAAGCTGGAAACAGGAAAAAAAAGTAAGGGAAAGCAAGGCCATTCTTTTAGATGATGTAGACTATAAGGTAGAAGACAGAATGGTGACTCCCGATAAAGAATTTAACAGAGTTTTGGGCGGAGGAATTGTTGCCGGTTCGGTGGTGTTAATAGGTGGTGAGCCCGGAATTGGTAAGTCTACCTTACTTCTTCAAATTGCACTCAATTTTACCAAGGGTAAAGTACTGTATATATCGGGCGAAGAAAGCGAAGGGCAGGTAAAAATGCGGGCTGAAAGAATAAAATCAAAAGGAAGCACCTGCTATATTCTCACGGAAACGGTAACCCAGAGAATGTTTCGCCAGATTAAAGAAATAGAACCCGATCTCCTGATTATTGATTCAATACAAACACTTCAATCGGATTACATTGATTCCACCCCCGGAAGTATTTCACAAATAAGAGAATGTGCGGGTGAGCTTTTAAAGTATGCCAAAGAGACTGGCACCCCTGTTTTTATGATTGGCCATATAACTAAGGATGGAAATATTGCGGGGCCAAAAATTCTGGAGCACATGGTTGATACGGTTCTTCAGTTTGAAGGAGACCGAAATCATATTTACCGCATCTTGCGCACTACTAAAAACCGGTTTGGCTCCACTTCCGAAATTGGAATTTACGAAATGCAGGGAAGCGGATTGCGCGAAGTAAGCAACCCGTCAGAAATTCTGGTATCGCAGCGCGAAGAGCAACTTAGCGGAATTGGCATTTCATCGGCTATTGAAGGGCAACGTCCTCTATTAATCGAAACCCAAGCACTGGTGAGTGCGGCAGTTTATGGAAATCCCCAACGAACTTCCAACGGATACGACACCAAAAGACTCAATATGCTCCTGGCGGTATTAGAAAAAAAGGTTGGTTTAAGAATGTCAACACAGGATGTTTTTATAAATATTGCAGGAGGACTTCGAATTGAAGACCCGGCTATTGATTTGGGGGTTATTGCCGCTATGGTATCTTCATTTCACGACATCCCGGTGAATCCGCAAACCTGTTTTATCGGAGAAGTGGGCTTATCGGGAGAAATAAGGGCTGTTACCCGAATAGACCAGCGTATTTCAGAAGCTATTAAACTGGGTTACCAAACTATTTATTTATCTAAATACAATACCGGAATTGATAAAATTAAATCGGATAAATGCACTTTGGTTAAGGTAGGTAAAATAGATGAAGCACTCCACTTTTTGTTTGCCTGACATACACGTGATATTCCCTCTTTTGATGTTATTTGCAGTATGAACAGGAATCCCCGGGATATTCTGAATCTTATTTCAACAGCCACCCCGCAAAGAGTATGGAACGCGCTGAAAGTGCTTGCCGGTTATTACCTAACACGGGTAAGCTCAAAGCCTGTTCACTGGGGAATGCCCATCAGTATTTCGATTGAACCAACCACCTCCTGTAACCTGCGCTGCCCGCAATGCCCAAGTGGTTTACGTCAGTTCACACGCGAAACCGGAATGCTTGAAAACACTATGCTCAAAAAAGTTATTGACGAACTCGCACCTACACTCTCTTACATTACCTTTTATTTTCAGGGTGAACCTTACCTGAATAAAGAGTTTCTGAATCATGTTGAATATGCATCTCAAAAAAATATTTATACCGCAACTTCAACCAATGCCCATTACCTCAATGAGGACACGGCCCGTAAAACAGTTGAATCAGGGCTTGACCGATTAATTATTTCAATTGATGGAATTGATCAGGAAACATATGAGAAATACAGGGTAGGAGGATCACTGGAAAAAGTATTGGAAGGAACAAAAAACATCGTGAGCTGGAAAAAAAAGCTTAATTCACCTACCCCTCACATCATATGGCAATTCATAGTTTTTAAACACAATGAAATTCAGATAGATAAAATAAAATCCTTAGGAAATGAATATGAAGTGGACGAGGTAAGTATAAAAACTGCTCAAATATATGATTATGAAAGCAATACCGATCTTATTCCCCAAAACACCAAGTATAGTCGGTATAAAGCTGCCGGCATATCTTACAAACTAAAAAACAGCCTGTTAAGCCATTGTTGGCGTCTTTGGAGCAGTTGCGTAATAACCTGGGATGGTCAGATTGCCCCGTGCTGTTTTGACAAAGACGCAAAATATGCTCTGGGAAGTTTAAAAACTCATTCATTTAAAGAAATCTGGAGAAATAACAACTATTTGAATTTTAGGAAATTAATAACAAAATCCAGAAATAAAATCGACATCTGCTCCAATTGTACCGAGGGTACGAAAGTTTGGAGTGATTAATTCAAATTACCCCTTTGTTTGCAACCTTTTTAAAAGTTTAGGTCTATACTGTAACAAAGGCAAATTTTGTAAATAGAAATAAAGTGAATTTGTAATTGAATTAACTTGTTTTTATTGATTTTTTTGCCGAATTTTGGTTACTTATTGTTAAACATTTTGAAACGTGAAGTTACGTTTCATTAGTTAATCGGGGGTTTAAAAATGAAAAAGTTACTTTTTACTTTATCTCTTATTCTCACAATCTGGGGGCTTAGCTCTCAATCTGCCTTTGCTTCTCACATGGCTGGTAGTGATATGGAGTTTAAATGTCTTGGTAAAGACACGTACCAAATAGTGCTCAGGGTTTACCGGGACTGCACAGGAATTCCAATCAACTCCTCACCACAAATTACTTTCACTCCGGAGGCGCCCTGCACTCAGGGAACAAAGTCGGTCACTATGACTCGTACTCTGGTAAGACCAGTGCGTTTTATGTGTGCCGGAATGAAGAATATTTGCGAGGGTGGTTCTTTTCCGTTTGGTATGGAAGAAAACCGATTCGAAGTAACTGTAATATTCAATAATCTTTGGTCGGGCGGCTTAGACTCAACCTGCTGCTGGATCAGGGTAACCTATCAGGAGTGTTGCCGCAATGGAAACATTACAAATATTCCGGGATCAAACTTTTATATCGATGCCGAATTAAATCGTTGCGTAACCCCATGCAATAGTTCTCCGCAAATCTCCAATTATCCGGTTGCCGTTGTTTGTGCAGGTCAGGGTTTTTGGTTTAATAATGGTATCTTGGATACTATCAATTACGACTCCATTTCATACGAATTGGCTGATCCACTTGGCTCTACTAATAGCCCTACAGGATGGTTAAACGGCTTCTCAAAAGAGAAACCATTTAATTTTCTTGGTTTCCCTAACTATCAGTTACCCTTCCCTGCCGGATTTAATCTTAATAAAACCAATGGCGACTTAGGTTTTACACCTATGGGGCAGCAACAACCGGTGCTTGCCTTCCAAATTACCGAGTGGCGAAAGGTTAATGGCGTATATCAAAAAATTGGTGTCACCCGAAGAGATGTTCAGTTCTACACATACCAATGTCCTCCAAACAATCCACCTGAAATTGAAGTAAACGGAAGCAAGGCTGGGCCTTGGAGTTATACCATTTGTGCCGGGCAAACACTTTGTCTGAATATAAAAGCTACGGATAAGGATACGGTACCTCCTAAATCCGATACCACATTACTTTCCTGGAACCGAGGTATTCCAGGTGCCACATGGACAAATGTGAATTCTCCAAAAAAATTAATCCGTTGGGATGAAGCTGTATTTTGCTGGACACCTCCCGCAAGTTATGCCAGTACCCTTCCGTATTATTTCACAGTAAAAGGTGAAGACGATAATTGCCCGGTTCCCGGCACTTCTACCCGCGCTATAGGTATTCGTGTAAAACCAAGCCCTGAGGGATTCATTACTAAAACACCCCTCGGGTGTTCAAAATATGGTTTTGATGTAACTGTGACCAATCAGAATAAACTTACTCAGACTCCAAGTTTTCTTTGGACCATCCCAAATGTTGGTAATGGAAATTTTAATGCTATAAATGCTGTTAATTATAATGCTAAAACTATCCCAACCCATACGTTTGCCGGTGGCGGAACCTATGTAATCAGGTTGCGTATGGAAGGCGATCAGTGTGTTAGTTTCCTTTTCGATACTGTGTATGTTGATTCTCCGGTAAAAGCAGTTGCCTGCCCTGACACATTTGTGTGTATAGGAAACACCCAGTCCTTGTCCGCTTCAGCCAAAAATGGTACACTCCCGTACAAGTTTAAGTGGCTGACCGGAAATTCTGCTGACACCTTAACAACACTTACCATTACCAACAATCAAACTACAAAAACATACTTCATTGAAGTTACTGACTCTTTCAGTTGTGTTTCAAAAGATAGTGTAGTTCTTGAAGTTAAACCATTGCCTTATGTAAATTTGGGGCCGGACAAGCGAATATGTTTTGCCGATAGTGCAGTATTCGATGCGGGAGACAATCAAACAAAAGGGTTACTTTCCTATGAATGGTTCACTCCCGATGGCAACCGAAGTTCTCAATTTATTTACGCAAAAGATTCAGGCGAATACATGGTCAAGGTAATTGACAGCTTCCGATGCGAACAGCGCGATACAGCCCTGTTGTTTGTGAACAGACAGGTAATCGCCAATGCCGGACCTAATGATTCGATTTGTATAAACAACTCAACTGTGTTTAGAGGAAGCGGTGGACAAACTTATGAGTGGAGAGAAATTGGCTCATTGGGCGTTATTTCTACTGCCGACACATTATTCAAAAATCCGACTCAACCGGGTATTACTGATATCACCTTAAAGGTAACCGTAACATATGGGAATGTAACGTGTGCAAGTATGGACACCACAACCTTGGTGGCCAATCCGCTACCCACTATCTCATTTACCAATAAATCGCCTGGCTTCTGTATTGATTCTAACTGGCTCGATCCCGGAACAAAATCAGGAGCACAGCCATCGGCCACCGGAAGAAATAAATACGGCTGGTATGGCGGCTGGTGGACAATTTCTGATTTAAGTAAATCACAATGTTTTGACCGCGATTCAAACAGTGCTACTTTTGGGTATGTTAAGTTGAATTGTTTAGGTGTATGCCCTCAGGACGCAAGCGGTAATTTTGTGCCGTGGAAAGTGACCTACCACTACATAAACTCGAACGGCTGCTACAGCAAAGACTCTATTGATGTAACTATTTACCCCCTCCCTATTGTCACCATCGGGGCTGATAAGTCCGTTTGCCAAAACGATAATCCTTTCCAGATTTATCCATATCCAAATACCGGTGTGGGAACTAAATGGATGAACCCGCCTTCACCTTATGACGCTAACGACCCCAACTCGGTTATTGAATACAATCCTTTAGGTCGTATTCATACCTTCTTCCCGAAAAGAGCAGTAGAAGACACCACGTATATGCTGATGTATGAAGCAACGACTCAGTATCCAAAAGCACAGTGTAAAAATACCGATACCGCATTCTATTACATCAGACCTATTCCTAAGGTTGATGCCGGAAGATTGCCTGATGTTTGTGAAGATGCTTCCCTTGTAGATTTACCTTTAAAAAGCGGTGCGAAGGTACTGCCTGTAACCATGAATGGTGTGGGTACGTGGACGGGGCCATCTGTAAATACTCCAAACAAAACTTTCAATCCCAAAACTGCCCCTTACGGAATGAATATCATTCAATATAGTTTCACTAATGATACTGGTTGTACTGCATCCGACACCACTTTCATTATCGTTAATAAACTCCCTAATACACAGCTTGCCAATCAACCGGATATTTGTGAAGATGCCGGAACAATTGTATTAAAGGGTAACAAACCGGGTTTGGGAACAGGTACATACATTGTAAATGGTTTCACAACTGGTAACTCATTCAATGCAAAGCCTACGGGAACACCAAATGCTGCTAATCCGGTGAATTACGGAATGAACTATGCCACTTATAGCTTTACAGATAATCATGGCTGTAAAAAAGAGGCTAAAGACAGTTTTGATATTCAGATACTGCCAAAGGTAAAAATTCTTAACCCCGGCCCTCTTTGTGAAGGATTCCCTTTTACGTTGCAAGGTTCCATGACAAATACTTCTTCGTTCAGATGGTCGGTGATTGGAGATGGTAAATATTATTTCGGAACCCCAACACAGTACGATACAACCAGTACTGATACGTTAGTTGGCTATATCCCCGGACTGCAGGATGTATTTAACGGATCATTCATTGTAATTCTGCATTCAACCGACAACAAACTGTGCCCTGCATCGTATGACCAGTCATTTGTGAAAATTAACCGAAATCCTGTAGGTGATTTTACAGCCAAACAGGAAGGTTGCGAACCATTCCCTACAACCTTTTTCGGAAATTTTGAAGATGCCGACTCTATAATATGGGACTTCGGTGACGGAACAACCAGGGTTGGTGGTGAAACAGTTCCACATATGTACGATAAAGCCCGCAGTACCCCATACGATGTAAGTGTAAGACTTGTATCGGTTGATGGTTGCGACACTGTATTAACCAAACCTTTGTTTATTAAGGTAAATATTAGCCCTACTGCTAAATTTGAGCCTAATCCACGTAAATCTACCGTGGCTTTGCCTCGCTTCACATTTAATAATCAAAGTGACTTAAGAGGGCTTCCGATTGATAGCGTAACATTCTCATGGGATTTTGGTGACCCTAAAACAGATTTTGACACATCAAGTCAATACAGTCCTACGTATACATATCCTACCGATACAGGAGTTTATGAAATAAGAATGAACCTTGTAACTGTAGATGGATGTAAAGCCGAGGCTATTGACTATGTAAGAATAGATCCGGATATCACCGTATTTGCTCCTACTGCTTTCCGTCCTCAAAGTAAAAAGGAGCAGAACCAGCGTTTTTACGTAGTAGTTGACGGTCAGCGAACCTTTCACGTTGATATTTTCAACCGTTGGGGTGAGTTGGTATACTCATCGGATGATCCCGAAGAAGGATGGGATGGAAAATATAAAGGTGTAGATGTTCAGCAGGATGTATTTGCTTGGCAGGTAACCGTAATCAGTTTTAACGGCACACCATACAAATACAGCGGAACCGTTACCCTCTTGCGCTAATAATCAAAACAATTCATATAAAAAAAGGGACTCTTTTGGAGTCCCTTTTTTTATGCCTGATTACGGGCAGGGGAATTTGCCATACCTCGAATTATGGATAACTCTTCTTTTTTCAAAGTAGCAGATGTGCCCAAAAAATGTACCTTTGCCCAATTTAATTCTACACCATTTAACTTTTTATCAAGTGCCAAAAGACTCAAGCATAAAATCGGTATTAATCATAGGAAGCGGCCCAATTATTATTGGTCAGGCTTGTGAATTTGACTATTCCGGAAGCCAGGCAGCCCGTTCCTTAAAAGAAGAAGGTATTGAGGTTACCCTGATTAACAGCAATCCGGCTACTATTATGACCGATAAGGTAACTGCTGACCATATTTATCTTTTACCCCTCACCGTTGATTCCATTATTCAAATTTTAGAAGAAAGGAAAATTGATGCGGTTTTACCAACCATGGGCGGGCAAACAGCCTTAAATTTAGCTATTGAAGCAAATGAATTAGGGGTTTGGCAAAAATACGGAGTGCGAATGATTGGTGTAGATGTACACGCAATTCAAACTACCGAAGACAGAGAAAAATTCAGGCAGTTGATGGTAGAAATCGGAATTCCGGTAGCCCCATCTAAAACCGCTACATCCTTTTTGGAAGGAAAAGAAATTGCTCAGGAAATTGGATTCCCTTTAGTAATAAGACCATCGTTTACACTTGGTGGAACCGGAGGAAGTTTTGTTCATAAAAAAGAAGAATTTGAAGCCGCCCTTATGAGGGGATTACAGGCCTCTCCTACGCATGAAGTATTGGTAGAGAAGGCTGTTTTGGGGTGGAAAGAATACGAATTGGAACTGTTGCGCGACAATAATGACAACGTATGCATTATTTGTTCCATTGAAAACTTTGATCCGATGGGCATTCACACCGGTGATTCCATAACCGTTGCTCCGGCCATGACCTTAAGCGATACCTGTTACCAAACCATGCGCGATATGGCCATCAAAATGATGCGTTCTATAGGGAATTTTGCAGGAGGTTGCAACGTACAGTTTGCAGTTAACCCCGAAAATGAAGAATTAATCTCCATCGAAATTAATCCGCGGGTATCCCGTTCCTCAGCCTTAGCCTCAAAAGCAACCGGCTACCCAATAGCCAAAATAGCTTCAAAACTTGCCATTGGTTATAATCTGGACGAATTAAATAATCCTGTTACCAAAACTACTTCTGCTTATTTTGAACCCGCACTCGACTACGTAATCGTTAAAATTCCAAGATGGAACTTTGATAAATTTAAAGGAGCCGACCGCGAGCTGGGTTTACAAATGAAATCAGTAGGCGAAGTGATGGGAATTGGTCGCACTTTTATCGAAGCGCTGCAAAAAGCTTGTCAGTCGCTTGAAATTGGCCGCTCAGGTTTAGGTGCCGATGGAAAACAATTGCGAAATCTTGAAGAAATAGCTAATAGCCTGCAACACCCTTCCTGGAACCGCTTGTTTCATATTAAAGATGCATTCAGCCTTGGCGTTCCTATTTCTTCCGTTGAAAAAATGACTCGGATTGACCGGTGGTTTTTGACACAGATTCAGGATTTGGTTAGACTCGAAACAGAACTGAAACGGTTTAATCTAACCAATATTCCCCGAGAGCTATTTGTGGAGTTAAAGGAAAAAGGATTTTCTGACGAACAAATTGCCTGGATACTTCAAAACGTAACTGAGGAAGATGTTTACAAGCGGAGAAAAGAACTTGGCATTAAGCGGGTATATAAAATTGTTGATACGTGCGCTGCTGAATTCCCTTCGCCCACCAATTACTTTTACTCCACTTTTGACGGGGAAAATGAATCGGTTGTAACGGATAGAAAGAAAATAATTGTTTTGGGATCAGGTCCCAACCGGATAGGTCAGGGAATTGAATTCGACTATAGTTGTGTGCATGGTTTACTGGCTGCAAAAGAATGCGGATACGAAGCGATAATGATTAATTGCAATCCCGAAACCGTTTCTACTGATTTTGACATGGCTGATAAACTCTATTTTGAACCCGTATTCTGGGAACATTTGAGAGAGATAATTGAATTAGAAAAACCCGAAGGCGTAATTGTTCAACTTGGTGGTCAAACTGCCCTTAAACTTTCAAGGAAACTGGAAGAACACGGTATAAAAATCATCGGGACCACATTCCGCGATATGGATATTGCAGAAGACCGCGGTTTCTTTTCCGATTTGCTGAAAGATATGAATATTCCTTACCCTAAATACGGTGTTGCCGAAACTGCAGAAGAAGCAATAGAAGTTGCCGCACATGTTGGCTTTCCGGTTTTGGTAAGACCCTCTTATGTATTAGGCGGACAGGGGATGAAAATTGTGATAAACAACGAAGAGCTGGAAACCGCAGTAATTGGTTTGCTGGGCGACCTTCCCGGCAACAGGGTATTAATTGATCACTTTTTGGATCGTGCCGAAGAAGCAGAGGTTGATTGTATTTGTGACGGAGAAGACGTGCATATTATAGGCATGATGGAACATATTGAACCGGCAGGTATTCACTCGGGTGATTCGAGCGCGGTGCTTCCTCCTTTTAGCCTGAGCGAAAATGTGAAGAAGCAAATGGAAGATTATTCAATAAAACTTTCCAGAGCTTTAAAAGTAAAAGGGCTACTTAATATTCAGTTTGCCATTAAAGAGGAGAAGGTTTATGTAATTGAAGCCAATCCGCGCGCATCCAGAACCGTTCCTTTCATTGCAAAGGCATATGACGTTCCCTATATAAATATTGCTACCAAAATAATGCTTGAGGCTAAAAAGCTGAAAGATTTTGTTATTGAGGAAAAGCTGACCGGATACGCCATAAAAGAACCGGTGTTTTCTTTTAATAAATTCATTGGGGTAAATAAAGAATTAGGCCCCGAGATGAAATCGACCGGAGAGGCAATTCGTTTTATTAAAGATTTAAATGACCCTTTCTTCCGAAACCTGTACAAGGAAAAGTCAATGTACCTGAGCAAATAAAATGATCAAGTTTTTACTAACCTCTGTTGCCGTTATTTTTCTTGTGAGAATGTTGTTAAGACTACTCACGGGAGGTTTTCATGTAAAAGTTGAGAAGCATTATTATTACCACGATAATCGCAAACAGGAAACACAAAAGCCGGAAGGCTTTACTACTATAACGCAAAATACTTCTCAGGGCAAACAAAGTAAATACTCCGAAACAGCGGGCGAATATGTACCTTATGAAGAAGTAAAAGAATGAGCCGTCTGGTAAGAAAATTATTAGCCTCCGTCTTAGGCACCGAAAAATACCTTGAAATTGTAAGCGCGTCTTATATACGCATGGTAAATGCGGGAATGATGGCGCGGAAATACCCTGAACTTTTTTTTCTGGACAAAATTATAAAACCGGAATACCATTGCATTGACCTGGGGGCAAATGTTGGCTACTATTCTACCCGCTTATCAAAGCTCACTCAAAAGAACGGAAAAGTATATGCCGTAGAGCCAGTAACTCTTTTTCGCAACCTTTTGGCAAAAAACCTGAAAAAGTTTGACTGCAAAAATGTGGAACTGATTGCTTACGCACTGGGTTCCGAAAACAAGGCAATTAAAATGGGAACTCCGGAAATTGCAGGTGTTTTCAGGCACGGCCTTACCAAAGTAATTGATTCATCATCCGAAAATTTTGCTCAGACTTATGAAGTGGAAATGAGGGTGCCGGATGAACTCTTTCAAAACTTAACCCGACTTGATTATGTGAAATGTGATGTGGAGGGTTATGAAGTGCATATTTTCCCGTTTTTCACTAAAACCTTATCCCGTTTTCGTCCCTTGATTCAAATGGAAATTTCCACTACCGATAACCGAAAACAAATTTTTGATGTACTGCTTCCTTTAGGCTATAAAATATTCGGACTGTTCGATAATTCACTTACTGAATTAACAGCAGCTAAAGCTTTGCATTACGATAATGGTGATCTTTATTTTAAGTGCGGTTAAACCGCCATTTGCTACCAGTCATCCTCATCAACAATAATCGGGTCTTTCATTAACTTTTTGAAGACCTCAATCATTCGTTTCAAATCGGCATCTGCCCCGCGAAGAATGGCATCCGCATTTTTTACATTTGTTGAAGTAGTGTTGTAATACTCAAAATATGTTTTGGTAGGAATAGTATTTTTATCTCCTGCAGTAATTTTACTTTCGTTTACCAGATTTGAAATCGTGTATTTGTAACGACCTTCCTTTATCCAAAGGGTCATTTTAAATTTATGATACCCCACACTCGATTTAGAATACTTATTCGTGTATGTATAGGCATCAATGTATCCGTTTATAACCAATTTGGCGTTTTCCTTATCAACTTCAAAAATATCTTTTGGCTTCTCCCCGTTTTTCGCAAAATTGGCCATTGCCCATCTTTTGGCCCGTTTGTACAATGAGTCAGAAAGCGACTCGGATTGCTCAATTATCTCAGTGTAGGTAACCAGCATGGTAATAGAATCAACAGGTAAAACCATACGTACAAATGGTTTTGCTGCAGGTCTTTTTACAGTTGAAGTACTTTGGGTATCACTGTTATCCTGCTGCTGATTCACATCTGTAAATATATCTTGCTCATCATTGTTTTGAGAATAGGCAAAGCCACTCCAAAATAGAAAAGATGCACTAAGAAAAAGGAGTTTTTTCATTGAAAATTCGTTTTATGGGTTGGGTATTCTATTATTGTGCCAATAAAATATTTGGTTTCAAAAATACATGTTTCAATCAATACCGAAAATAGTATTTTCATGCGAAATAACTAATACCGGCCCTATTAAAAAAAAATATTATTAATGAGCTCATTTTCAAACATTAAATATATTCTGTCAGCCGGACTGATGTTATTTGCATTTACCGGTTGTCAAAAAAACAATCCGAACATGAAGAATAGCGGGGGAAATCTGTTGACAGGAGACCCGCATTCTTTTCTACAGACAAACGGTGCAACAGTAAAACACCTGGAGTTGGCATTAGAGGTAAATTTTGTCGAACAAACATTAAACGGATGGGCCGAGTGGACCCTTAATCCGAATAAAAGCGACACTCTTATTTTAGACACACGAGACCTGAAAATAAATGCCGTTTATCTTAATAACAACAGTGGCCCGGCTACATTCTCTATGGGCAAAAATGATCCTGTACTGGGACAGGCTCTCATTATTCCAATTAATAGGCATACACAAAAGGTAAAGATCATTTACAAAACATCTGCACACGCAGCAGCACTGCAATGGTTAAAACCTTCGCAAACCAAAGGCAAACAATTGCCATTTCTTTACACGCAGTCACAGGCCATTCTTGCACGTTCCTGGATACCATGCATGGATAGCCCGGGAATTAAATTTACGTACAATGCCAAAATTAAAGTACCTGCCAACCTAATGGCGCTTATGAGTGCCGAAAATGACACTATTCTTCATTCAAACGGAGTGTACCATTTCTCAATGCCTTATCCAATTCCATCCTATCTTATGGCACTTACCGTTGGCAATCTTCAATACAAATCCTTGGGTAAAAACTGTGGAGTTTACAGTGAACCAGAAACAATAAAAGAAGCTGCTTTTGAATTTACGGACATGGAGAAAATGGTTAATGCCGCATCCTCGCTTTACGGCCCATATGCGTGGGGAAAATACGATGTAGTGGTAATGCCTCCGAGTTTCCCTTTTGGAGGCATGGAAAATCCGCGCTTAACATTTGCCACCCCAACCATTATTACACATGACCGCTCTCTGGTTGCACTCATAGCACACGAACTTGCACATAGCTGGAGCGGAAATCTGGTAACCAATAAAACATGGGACGACTTTTGGCTTAATGAAGGCTTTACTGTTTATTTTGAAAACCGTATAATGGAAGCCTTATACGGAAAAGAATATGCCGACATGCATGAAGTAATTGGATATGGCGAATTGAAAAAAACACTGAAAGAAATGGGTGAAAACAATCCGAATACTGCCTTAAAACAAAACCTCAAAGGCATGGACCCCGATGATGCAGTAAATGATATTGCCTATGAAAAGGGGCGTTTTTTTCTGTTGTACCTTGAAAGAAAAGTTGGAAGAGCCCAATGGGATGCTTTTTTAAAAGAGTACTTTAACCATTACCGCTTTCAAAGTATAAGTACTGAAGAATTTTTACAGTTTCTCAATGAAAAATTGGTTGACAAGAATAAAGAATCAGCCTCGAAAATAAACCTGAATGAATGGATTAATGCCCCGGGCCTGCCCGCCAGTTTTCCGGTAATCACCTCAAATTTGCTTGATGATGCTAAACAATTGGCCGTAACATTTTCTGAGGGAAAGCCTTTACGTACGGCATCAACCTCAAAGTGGCACACATTCCAATGGCTTCATTTTTTACGCAACCTGCCTGAAAAATTAAGCTCTGCACAATTGGCCGGGCTCGATCAGGCATTTCATTTCACCAATAGCAACAACGCAGAAATACTGTGCGATTGGTTTCAATTAGCTATCCGAAATAACTACAAACCGGCATACCCTGCTATGGAAAATTTTCTAAACACTGTTGGAAGACGAAAATTTATACAACCTTTGTACGCCCTTATGAAAGCAACAGGACAAACAGAAACGGCATTAAAGATTTACAAAAATGCCAAACCGGGATACCACCAGGTATCGTCACACACTATTGATCAAATTTTAGTTTCAGAATAAAATATTATGCAAAAAACAATAGCTCTTACCCTCATTAGTTCATTTCTTTTGCTGGCAGCCTGCAACAAGAAAAACGCCACCTCAACCGATAACAGTTCTGAGAATGCAAACATGAAAATGTATGAAAAAGCCATGGAAATGGGCGATTTTCAAACTGCGATTTACAGTCTCAACCTGTTTCTTCAAACTGACTCATCAGACGTGAAGTGGTACGATACACTTGCCGTTTTATATATCAACACCAACAACTTTTTACCCGCCTCCTGGTGTGCCGATAAAGTTCTAAAAAATAAACCTAAAGAATTACGAATGCTTGAGCTGAAAGCCATGGCTGAACAGCAGCTTGGGCGAAGAGATAAAATTCTGGATGTGTACAAAAGCCTGTTCGAAATTACCGGCAATTACCAGTACATGTATCAAACAGCGGCAGTTGAGTTTACTGCAGGAAATATTGACCGTTGCAAAAGTTTGATTGACTCTATGATGACCAGCAAAAACATCAGCAAAGATTCAATTGATATACAGGTAAGCGAAGACGAATCGCAAAAAGTACCGTTGAAAGCAGCTATTTACAACCTGCAGGCCTTTATTAAAGCCCGCGATGGCAAATACCCTGAAGCTAAAAAAGACTTTGAAAATGCACTCCGTATTTTCCCTGATTTTATTCTGGCAAAGAAAAATCTTCAGGACTTAATGCAAGGCGGAAGGCAACGGTAAACAACAAAATGTCGGTAGCAATTATCGGGGCCGGAGCAAGTGGTGTACTTACCTGCTTTCATCTTCACCGGCTAAAACCCGGCACTAAAATTTATCTTATTGAATCCAATCCTGTGCAAGCGGGGAAAGGATTGGCTTATTCTACCGGAGATGAAACTCACCTGTTAAATGTTGCAGCGGGGAAAATGAGTGCATTCCCCGAAGAGCCCGGACATTTTTTAAACTGGCTTATTCAAAACAATTATTCCTTTACCGAAGATAGTTTTGTCCCCCGCAAGCTTTACGGAAACTATATTAAGAGTATTCTTGACGCGTTGCTCCCTCATATAACACTTATTAAACAGGAGGCAGTTGGGTTAGCAAAAAAAGGAGAAGAACTGGAAATCCTTTTGGCAAATGGAGAAAAAGTAACAGGCAAAAAGGTGCTTTTGGCCTTAGGAAATTTTCCGCCTTCGTCAGTTGGAGGAGTGAGCAACGAAATTAAACTTCACCCCGCCTACCACGGTAACCCCTGGAAAGAAACTGTATTTAAAAATTTGACCCCGCAAGAAAATATTTTTATTATTGGCTCAGGACTAACTATGGTTGATATGGCAATGACCTTGTCAAAATTAAATCACCGCGGGAAAATTCTTTCTGTATCAACTCATGGGTTTTTGCCGCAGGTGCATGAAAAAACAATTCCTTACCCCGATTTTTACGCAGACCTTAAAAACTGCAACTCCGTTAACTCCCTTACCATAAAAATGCACCGGCATATTGCCCGTGCAGCCCGAAACGGCATAAACTGGAGAGCAGTTGTTGATGCCATCAGACCGCATACACAGGAGTTATGGCTTCACCTTTCTGTTCAGCAAAAAAAAGAATTCATAGACAAAATAAGGCATATTTGGGGAGTAGCACGGCACCGAATACCTGCTGAAAGCAATGCTATTCTTAACAACCTTATTGAAAAAGGGCAAATGAAATTGAAAGCGGGGCGTATTTTACAAATTACTCCACAACAAAATCAATTACTTGTTGAATATAAGCTAAGGTCAAACCAGCAACCAGAGCAATTTTTAGCAGACAGAATTATTAACTGCACCGGACCTGAATCGGATTTTAAAAAAGTACTCTCGCCATTGGTTCAGCAATTGTTACGCAATAAAATGATTCATTGCGACCCGCTGCAACTGGGAATAAATGCCCATGCTGACGGGAGGGTAATGGATGAAGGTAACGTTCCGTCTGAAAACTTATATACCATAGGCCCCTGCATGAAAGGAATTTTATGGGAGTGCACGGCCGTACCCGAGATAAGGCATCAAAGTTTAGCCATTGCACAAAAACTTGTCAAATAAATTCATACATTTATGAGAGCTTTAACAACCATTTTACTTCTCATTATATCCAATACTTTTATGACGTTTGCGTGGTACGGACATCTAAAATTTAAAGAATACAAATGGTTTCAAAACACCGGACTTATCGGATTTATTTTACTCAGCTGGTTCATTGCGTTGTTTGAATACATTTTTCAGGTTCCGGCAAACCGAACCGGCTTTAAAGAAAACGGAGGCCCCTTTAGCCTGCTGCAGTTAAAAGTTATTCAGGAAATCATTACACTCACTGTTTTCGTTGTTTTTTCATCAGTTTTTTTCAAAAACGAAACGTTTAAAATGAATCACCTTATTGGTTTCATTTTTTAAATTCTTGCCGTTTATTTTATCTTTAAGAAATAAATAAAACACGTAATGTTGACAGAAAGTGCCTTTGAAATGCAGCTAACTGTTTTATCTTAGCATCAGGAAAAATAAATTTGAAATTTGCATCTATAGATATCGGGTCAAATGCATTACGGCTGCTTATTGCACGCTGGGTACCTGACAATGCCACCGAGCCTTTTAAACGTATTGAATTTGTTCGTGTACCACTGAGGCTGGGTGATGATGCGTTCAGAAAAAAAAGTATCAGCAAAGAAAAGAGACAACTGTTTTATAAGGCACTTGAAGCATTTCGCCTGCTGATGGATGTGCATGATGTGGACGATTATATGGCTTGTGCCACCAGCGCACTGAGGGAAGCAGATAACGGGAAAAAAATTATTGCCAAGGTTCAGCAAAAACTCGACTTAACCATTGAAATCATTACCGGGAAACGCGAGTCGGAACTCATTTTAGCATCTATAAAAAATTATTTCCCCGAAAATGGAAATTACCTCACCATTGATGTGGGAGGTGGTAGTACCGAAATGACCATAATTGACAACCACATCCCCGTTGTATCCGAATCGTTTAATATAGGAACGGTGCGTATGCTTGATAAAGCGGTGAAAGAAAAAACCTGGACCGAAGCCGAAAAATGGGTTAAACAGCATACGGCAGGATTAACAAAAGTAACGGCCATTGGCACCAGTGGCACTTTGAATAAACTGTACCGCATGGGGCAGCAAAAACCTGCTGAAGCCTTTCTTACTTACACCAAACTGGATGAATTGCACCGGATGCTTAAAAAGTACTCGGTAAAAGAACGGACCGAAAAGTTACAACTTAACCCCGACCGAGCCGATGTAATTGAGCCTTCAGCATTTATCTACCTGAAAATCATGAAATGGGCAGGTTGCGAGAAAATTTATTCCCCCAATGCCGGGCTTAAAGATGGTATCCTGCTCGAGTTGGCATCAAGGTATCAACAGGTGATTGAAGCCGGAACCTTGCCTGAAAACTAAGCCCTTACAAAATACACAGCGATAAAAAAATAATCGAACGGCTTGCTTTTGTGTATAACTCCTCTATATTTGCAGTCCTTTTTTAAGAATATACAATACAATGGCAAATCATAAATCAGCAGAAAAAAGAATCAGAGCCAATGCGGTAAAAAGATTAAGAAACCGTTATCAGGCAAAAAGTACCCGCACTTTGCTAAAAAATCTGCGTGCGTCAAAAGACAAAAAAGAAGCAAGCGAATTATTAAAGAAAGCATTTTCAATGCTTGACAAACTGGCTAAGAAAAGTGTAATTCATAAAAACAAAGCCTCTAATCAAAAGTCGAAACTGGCTCGTTTGGTTAAAGCGTTAAGTTAATATTCTTAAAGAATTTTTCAAAGCCCTTTCGGAAATCCGGAGGGGCTTTTTTATTTTAGCGCCATGAGTGATGAAAACCCGTATGTATCTATTAAAAACTGGGCCGAAGACGACCGCCCCAGAGAAAAGTTATTGCTAAAAGGAAAACATGCCCTGAGTAATGCCGAATTGCTGGCCATTTTAATTTCAACCGGAACCAAAGAAGCTTCGGCTGTAGAGTTAGGAAAACGTATTTTAAAACTGGCCGGTGATAATTTGAATGAATTAGGCCGGCTTGGGGTAAAAGACCTTACCAAAGTAAAAGGGATTGGAAAAGCCAAAGCAATTACCATTGCCGCAGCGCTTGAACTTGGAGCCCGCAGGCGGGTGGAAGAAGTAATGGAAAAAGCAATCATCCGCTCTTCGCGCAATGCTTTTGATATTATGCATCCGCTGCTGGCCGATTTAAAAAAAGAAGAATTCTGGATTTTACTGCTAAACCGCGCCAATAAAGTGATTCACAAATTCAGAGTAAGTGAAGGCGGGGTTGCAGGCACGGTTGCCGATCCGAAAATAATTTTTAAAACGGCTCTCGATCATTTAGCATCCGGGGTCATTTTATGTCATAACCATCCTTCGGGAAACAATAAACCCAGCCAGTCGGATATTGACCTTACAAAAAAGATGAAAGAAGCAGGAAAATTGCTCGAAATTGCCGTACTTGACCATATAATTATTGCCGAAAACAATTACTACAGTTTTGCCGATGAAGGAATCATGTAAAAAAATTCTCTAATCTATTCCGCTCTTTTCTTCATCTTTGTCCGTATTGAAACATCGCATTATAATAGCAGGGGCCGGGCCGGCCGGCACAAGTGCTTCTCTTTTTTTAGCAAAAGCAGGAATCCCTCATTTAATTTTTGACAAGGCCATTTTTCCAAGAGATAAAGTGTGCGGAGATGCCCTGAGCGGAAAAGTGGTTGAAGTGCTAAAAAAACTCGACTCCTCGCTGATTGCTGAAATGGATATTCAAAAAAAGTTGTTTACCGGAAGCTGGGGCGTAGTATTTGGCGCCCCCAACGGCAAAGAACTTCCTATCCCCTTTCGTTCCACAAAAAATACCGATACTTCGGCCCCGGGCTTTATAAGTAAGCGCTTCGACTTTGATCATTTTCTTTTTTCCAAATTAGACCGAACCTATGCCGAGGTATGGGAAAATACATCATTAAAAAAAGCAGAGCAGCTTGATAGCGGAATAAATCTGCTGGTAGAAAAAAACGGAAAAGAAGAAACCCTTTTTTGTGATCTGGTAATAGATGCCACGGGCGACCGAAGTGTACTAAACCGCGAACTGGCCGGTTTTATAAAAGAAGAAGACCACTACTGTGCGGGTATCAGGGCCTACTATAAAAACGTAACCGGATTTCATGAAGGAAATTTTATTGAATTACACTTTCTTGAAGAATTACTCCCCGGGTATTTCTGGATTTTTCCATTACCCAACGGAATGGCCAATGTGGGTGCAGGCATGCTAAGCAAAAGTGTAAGCAGTAAAAAGGTAAATCTGCGTGAAGCCATGCTGAAAGCAATTAAGGAGAACCCCCGCATAAATCATCGGTTTAAGAATGCCGAGTTGCAGGGAAAAGTAGAAGGATGGGGCTTGCCTCTTGGTTCAAAAAAACGGGCTATTTCCGGGAATCATTTTTTGCTTGCCGGTGATGCCGCTTCTTTGATTGACCCGTTTACCGGTGAAGGAATAGGAAACGCACTGTACAGCGGAATGCTGGCTGCCGAAACAGCAGCTAATGCCATCAACAAAAATTGTTTTGATGCAAATTACCTTCATCAGTACGATGAGCAAATTTATGAACGCCTTTGGGACGAACTTAAACTAAGCCACACCCTGCAAAAACTTTGTAAATATCCGTGGCTGTTTAATTTTGTGGTAAACAAAGCGCATAAAAGCAAAACGCTGAGGGATACTATCTCCTGCATGTTTGATGACCTGGATATGCGCAACCAGTTCAGCAATCCCGTTTTTTATTTGAAAATGCTGCTCAATAAGTAAACACCGAAAAATTCAGCATTAATAACCAGTTTAGAGTTTCATGTTTTATCCCCCTTCGCTATTGCTTCGGAGGATAAAAGTTTAAAGTTCCGGCTATGTCAATTATTTTATCACTGATAGCTTTTCCCTATAGATGTTTATGCCGTTCTCTTTAACCAGGATCTGGTAAATACCCGATGCCAATGAAGAAAGGTCATATACAAACTTGTTTTCACCTGTTTGCGCCACCTGCTTCAACGAAACCGCCCTTCCTGTCATGTCAACAGCTTCCAGTTCGCATGTGCCGTTTGTATTACCAATAATAGCTACATTAAGTTGGTTACCGGCCGGGTTAGGATATATTGAAACAGCGTGCATAGATTTTATCTTTTTGATACCGGCCGGAAGCTCTCTGGTCGGTGCTCCATCGTATGCTGTATTATCCATATGAGACCCTGTCCAAAATGCACAGGAAAGAGTATTAGAACCTAATGGGGAACCTGAAACTCCTGTTACACCTCCGATGTTTATATCACTTGTAGTTAAATCGGATGCTGAATTGATAGAGTATAGGTTACCCCCCTTTGGAAGAGTGGAAATAGACGCTGCAAGGCTCCCCAATATTATTTTATTAGTAGGAAGCGAGCTGTAAATAAAATTGTTTGCTCCTCCTGATAAAGCAATGTCTGCTACATCAAGGCTTATTGAATAGTTTGATGCGTTTTGAAAAAGATTGCTTCCCGGTGTTCTTGTATTGATTCCGTCCAACATGGTTATATTGCCTCCGGCTATTTTTACTTCGCCATCTATCTTTAGTACATCCGCTATATTACTTATAAACTGGTTGCATGACAAAGCAAGATAATTATCTGCATTATGTGAAATGGCTAAACCATTTGAGCTAAAATTTGAATTGTAAACAAGCAGTTTTGCATTATTGTCTCCGTCAAAATCTATTGCCGTGGTATTGGAGGTGGCAATACCGGTAAATTCGCACATATCTTCCATATCTTCGGCTTTCCACCCAATGCTGCAGGTAGTAAATTTAATGAACTTCAGTTTGACATTCATCTCTGTTGTATGAATTGCTTTCTGACATACATTGAAAAAACAATCGCCTATTTCAATTTTATTACTGAACGAACCGGACGGTCTGCGTATACCGGTTTTAGCATTATTGAAATCGCAATGTCTTATCACCACATCATCTCCATCCGATGTATTGATGGTAATACCGTTGTGCACATAATTATCTGCGCTCCCTGTACGATTAAACACAAGGTCCTGCAAATCAATTTTAGGATACAGATTGATATTGGCATCGGTACCCATTTCGATAATGCCATTCTGAATATCTATTTCATCTAATTGGGTGAAACTCCCCGAGCTGGTTTCTACAGTGGTCCCAGCAGCCACTTCCATTATTTTATCGCTTGTATTACTTCCTGTAATAGTAAGTATAGCCCCACTACCTGCAGCTGCAATGCGGGGATTAGAAGAACCTGGAGTCGTTTTAGAAAACTTCAGATACCCGTTGAATCCGGAACCGTTACTAAGCGCCATGGTAGTGCTGCCATTTAATTTTAAAGTTCCTTGTATTTCTATTACACAATCATTCCCATTCAGGTTTAAATCGGCACCATCCTCAACTTCAAGCGTTGCCCCTTCCTTTATAACCAGTCTTGAGTTTTCGTACATTTCAAAATGAGAACCAGCCTTTAGAACCAACTTGCTACCGTTATTTATATGTAGTTCTCCTGAACGGCTACCCGTACCATCTCCTAATTGTAAGGTGCCATTTACATTAATGATAGTTGCAGCAGCGGCAAAACACAGATTGTGTTTAATGGTTTCCACCCTGTAAAGGGAATTTGCCGGTGGGTTGCTGTTATTATTTGTTGGATCATCACTATACCCAGCCTTAGTATCCTTATTAACGGCCAGAGTACCATCTATAGTCAGGGTTCCCGAGCCAATCCAGTCACTTACCGGTTCTCCGTAATTGTATGTTTTTCCCGCTGCTATGGTAGTCGGGTTGGGGATCATATCCAGCATTTCATTATTGAAAACACTTGCGCTATAAGGAGTAAACTCACAATGAATAGCATTTCGCAACGGTGGAACTGTAATATCATCAGTAGTTATAAATCTCTTAAAAAGAGCATACTGTCTGTTATTACTAGAAACTGTTCCATCATCACTTACCTCTAAGTCGTAATCATCATCATGATTATCATCTACATCCACTGCACTAATCGTTGGGATAAAACATTGGTATGGAAAGTAAACCGTGACTGTAGGAATATGGTTCTGAAGAAACCAAGGCACCGTTTTTTTATCAGCATAGTTGCTGAGTATATTTCCTGTAGTTAAATAGCCATTGCCCAAACTGCCGGGTTTGCTATCCAGTCCGTTCCATTGAGTTGCATTGGACCACACATAATAAGGATAAAACACCTGGTTGTTTATGCGGTTGATGATGGCACTTTCAAAAACCCTCTTTTGGGCTGGGTTTACCCCTTCGGGAACAGCCCACATTTGAAAATAATAACTTGCAAACGCTATTCTGCTTGTTCCAATAGTGTAATAACTACTTAATGTTAACGCTCCGGGTGTTAAAGTATACCAAATTCCTCCGGCAAGTGTGCCCTGATTTACCCCCCACCCTGATCCATTGCTTATAGCTATTGCTTTGCATCCCAAGTCATCAAAATCACCAATGGCTTTAAGTTCATCATAAAAATCTGTATGTAAACTATTAGTGTTTATATTATTAATAAGCATCTGTTGTCCTGCCGGACAGGTAAGAGCAAGATAATCCCAAAGCACATCTTCTAACTCAACATGAGATACAGATTGGTTATGCACAAAGTACAAGTTATACATGGTTTTAGTAAGGGCCTGCATAGCTAGGGGCACATTCACTCCAAGATGTGGCGAATCGTGCGAGTAATACAACCGCGTATCGTGATCCGGATTATCACCCGGATCAGCAATATGTTTCGCATGCATATCCCCTAATGCATACCTTGCTACTATGCCTCCCATACTCGTACCCAATAATACATTCTTGGATAGTGACCCATTAGAAGCTTTTTCTTCATTTACCAATTTTATTATTTTTTCAAGCACCAACGCATTGCTTTGTATGTAATCAAATGGTCTAAAAAAAACAACAAAAACAAGATCATATCCTTGGCTGACAATTGAATTAAAAACTCCCAAGTCAACCTCACCAATAGTTGCGAAATAGTCTTTTCCAGTAGGCACACTCCTATTATAAAATGATTGACCTGAGGCTTTGGGAGTGCTGAATCCACCAGCCATAATAAAAGGCCTCCGTAGTTTTTTATCGGAGTTGCAACCGTAATGAATAAACACGTGGGCTGCTCCAGTCACTTGGGGGCCGTCCACAGGTTCATAGGCCTCATCAGCTTCAATAAAATAATGTTCATCATACTTCCCTAAAACAGAAGGCCCAAACATATAGACCCCATCTTGTACTTCCAGATAAAAATGGGAAATCCTTTCCTCCATGTCTTCAAGTATAACTTTTACTATAACATCAACAACTCCAGCTTCCGGAAACAACACCGGGACTACTGAACCTAAAGACACCATTTGCCATCCTTGTCCATCATTAAAATCTACTTCAATATGGTCTACATCACGCTCATCATTGGATATATACAAATGCTCCGGAAATATAAAGTTAACCGCGGTTGTATCAGTTTGCAGGGTAGCAGCCGCGGCTATAAAGCAGGTATTCTCCTCGTATGGGCTATTCTCTCTTTCCTCCACATCATACATTTCAAGGCCACTCATACTTAATAAATGCTCTTCAAAAGCATCAACCCGAATACTATTGTAATTCATATTTATAATGGAAACGGGAATATACCCACTGTCCAAGTAACTTTGCATGGTGTCAACCAAATGATAAAGTTCTGTTGTATCATGTGCTATTGCTGTATCGACAGATGCCCTTTTGAGGGTGCCATAGGCACGCCTCCATAAAAACAAATTGGATTGATTGCTATCCAGCGAAGTGCCATTAAACAACGTTATAGGTAAAGTGCTAAGAGATTTCTCAATCAGAATTCCAGTTGGCACCTGACCCAGATCCACATGCTTAAATATAGAATCCGTCATTTCTTCAAAAGTAAAAGGGCTTACAGATTCAACAAAAACAGAATCCCCTTGTGCAAGAGCATCACTTAGAAACAAGCGGGCCAATAGACTAACTATCAGTAATTTTTTCATATTATTTTAGGCTTAAGATTGTTATTTTATTGTTTAGGGATAATGGACCAGATCAAAACGGCCTTTGGTTACATTTAGTTTGGAGTGTCCACTTTCGTCAAATAAAGAAAAATTAAAGGTGCCTGCAACTACCCGTACAGGGCCAGTGGTATCCAGACGTGAGATGTTCAAGCTTGCATACCCGCTGTAATTTGTAAAATATCCTGAATTGTAAAACTGTTCATTAAATCTTGCTGAAAACTGCCCGTTATTTAAATCATTAAACAAAATAAAATGCTCGCCAACATTATTAATTTTCTTTGCGATTATCACCATACGTTCCTTAATGGATGTAAACATCGGGTCATCATAAATTGTGTACTGTATTACCAATTCTTCATTCCAATAGGTAACATAAAATGGCGCAAGATTACCACTCCTGCCCATAGGCCAAGCTTTGCCATTCATTAAACAACCAAAGGTATTAGCCCCCCAATTTGTAACCGAAGGAAGCTTATCTTCCTCGCTTTCCTTTTTACAATGCAGGCTAAGGCAACAAAGGGATGAAAACAGAATCAAAAGTTTGATATGATTCATATACAGGGCATTTAGTATATCAAATATAAAGCATTTTTTTTAAGAAAAGCAAGCCCTATGGTATGCTTAATTTTTAATGGTACATGTTGAGTTGTTTTAATTCAGCATTCGAAATTCAATAAACAGTTTAGAGTTGCCTTGTTATCCGGATTTTTTGTTGTCCATGCAACGTTGTAACGCATCTGAGAAACAGGTACTGCTATGCGGCCCCCGTTTTTATTCAATTCTTAATTGCTGGCCAATGCTAAGGGTAAAATCTTTGAGTCCGTTGAGCGACATGAGTTCGTCAATGGTTACATTATATTTCCGTGAGATGGAATAAAGGGTTTCTTTGGCTGTTACAATATGAAAAACGGGCTCCTGCACTTTATTTTCCTCCGGCATTTCGTTGCGTTTCGCATTTTGAAGTATCACCAGTTCCTGACCAACCCTCACATTTAAATTCTGGAGCTGGTTAAGGGCAATAAGTTCATCAACGGTAAGGTTGTATTTTTTTGCGATGCCATACAAGGTTTCCTTTTCAGCCACCACATGCACCCCTGTTTTTATAAGTTGATTGCGTACTGTAGGCAACTGATGCTGATTTACGATAAGCGGCATCCCAATGCTGATGGTGTCTGATACCAGTTTATTTAATTCCTTCAGGTCAGCTACTTTCAAATTGTATTTGTGCGAAATGGAGTAAAGGGTTTCTTTAGGCTGAACGGTATGTAAAAAAGTTTCTTCCGAATTATTTACATTAGAGTCGGCACGGTGTTCTATTGGCAACTGTTCTATTTGCTTGGCCGTAGCTTCAATATTCTCCTTTGGTTGTTCCGAAACATAAATCTGTTCTTCGGTAAGGTATGAGGTGGTGGTATCAGAAGTAAAAGTATCTGCCTGTACTGTTTCGGCCGGAAGAGCCGGTACCTCTGCTTTTATTTCCTCCTGCACACGTATGGTATCGGCAGGAAGTTCAGTTACATTTTTTGGAATATCAATAACGGGCTTAGCTGCAACCGTATCTTTTTTTACCTCACGGATAACAGAATCTGCCTTTGTCTCAACAGGGAAAACTTTTTTTACTTCAGCAGGAGGCATTTCAACAGGAGGGGCGGGTGGCGGTAAAACGGGAATAAGCATAGGCCGGAACATTTCGTCCTGACGGGTGCGTAACCGCGGAGCTGTTTTGCGATGACTTTGCAGGTTTAATGTTTCACTCCACATAGGCTCGGTGCCCATTTCCATTTGATTGAGTTTGTAGAGTGTTTTGAGTTTAATAGCAAAGCGCTGAGAAATGCGGTACATATTATCGCCAAACTGCACTTCATAAACGGCTACCGTTCCTTTATTAAATTTTGGTTTCAGGTATAGTGTATCTCCCTCTTTTGGTTCGTTCCCCCTTTTTATATCATTATACTTATAAATCTGCCACACCATCATATCATTCTCCAGCGCAATTTTTGCATAACTGTCGCCCTTTTTTGCGCGAACCACCGGAATTCCGTTAAACTCTTTTAATGCCGGAATCTGATGTTGCTGCACAAATACTTCTTTTTCTTTTTTTATTTCTTCCTGCTTTTGCTCTCCAGGCTTTTGTAAATCGTATTGATGCAAATTGTGTTTTTCAATAAAACCAATCAGCAACTGAGGATAATTAGGATTAGTGGCATACCCTGCTTTTTTCAGCCCGTAAGCCCAGTCCTGAAAATTATCGGGAGCCAAATCAAACAAAAAAGAATAACGCACCGAGTTCATCAGAAAATCAGAATGGTCGCGATACGATTCTTCAGCAGTTTTGTACGAACGGAAACATTCCTGAGGCGCATCATCATCTTCGTGGATGGTATCACCCGTCCAGCCCTTTTTACATTTAATCCCAAAGTGATTATTGGCTTGAATAGCCAGCCGGCTATTGCCGCTCCCCGACTCCAGAATTCCCTGCGCCAGCGTAATACTTGCCGGTATACGCGAGCGAAGCATCTCGGCTATGGCAATTTCCTTGTATTTTTCAATATATTGTTCCGTGGTCATTTTCTGCTCTGTTTGAGCAAACAACCCGCTGAACATAAGAATATTTATCGCAAATAAAAGGCTGGTCTTTTTCATCAATATGCTAATTGGCAGTAAACTTGCAGCAAAGTTCAGCCCTGTGGCGCGTTTACTTCTTGTGCGCTGTAAGGTTTTTACTCACAAAACGTTTTAATTTGTACAGTTAATAGTTCATTATGCGGAAATTACTTTTTATACTAATCACATATTCATCCCTGACATTTGCTTCTCCTGCATTAGAGAATCATACAAAATGGATGTTTAGCTTTAACAAGTCAGAAGTAAAGATTGGAGATGAAGTTGAATTGATTTTTACTGCTTTAATCGAAAAGAATTGGTATATGTACTCTACCGATCTTGACCCAAAACTTGTTGGCCCTATACCCGCGTCCTTTAACTTCACCCCAAATTCCTCGTATAAGCTGATTGGTGAAATAAGGCCGATTCATCCTAAACACAGATTTGACGAAGTATGGGGTGGTGAAATTTCTATTTTTGAAAACAGAGCAGAATTCAGACAAAAAATAAAAATTCTGAGTGTAAACCCGGTAATTAAAGGTACCTATTCTTATGTGCATTGCATCATAACGGGAGATGGAAGATGTATAAATGTAGAAGACGAAGATTTTGAGTTTAAAGGTTTAAAAGTACAGGCTGCGGAAGCAAACACTCCGCAAACAATTACCCCCGACACCACTTCGGTAACCGAAGTGATTACAGCAGATACGGCTCACAAACCGGCCGCCAATCCTGCAACAAGTGAAGAAATAAAGAAAACGGAAACCGCTGATGTAGCCGGTGGTGGTAAATCGTTCTGGGCATTTTTAATTTTTGCTTTTTTAGGTGGATTAACCGCGGTGATTACCCCTTGTGTGTTTCCCATGCTGCCTATGACTGTTACATTCTTCACCAAAAAGAGCGAGACACGTGCACAGGCACTCAGGCGGGCATTCATGTTTGGCGGTTCTATAGTGTTAATTTATTCCCTTATCGGTTTACTGTTTGGCGTGTTGGGTTTAGGCCCTGACTTCGGCAACTGGCTCAGCACACATTGGGTACCCAATGTACTGTTCTTCGTTATTTTCATTGTGTTTGGTGCCGCCTTTCTGGGTATGTTCGAACTGACGCTGCCAAGTGGTTTTGTGAATAAAATTGATTCCAAGTCAAACATGGGAAGCATGGCCGGAGTATTTTTTATGGCCTTTACGCTGGTACTAGTTTCGTTTTCGTGCACAGGCCCCATTGTGGGCAGTTTGCTTATTGAAGCGGTTGGCGGAAAACTTTTGAAACCAGTGCTCGGTATGTTCTCCTTCTCGCTGGCACTGGCGCTCCCGTTTACCCTGTTTGCTATTTTCCCCAATTGGTTACAGAATTTGCCTAAGTCGGGCGGCTGGCTTAACTCGGTAAAAGTGGTATTGGGATTTTTAGAGGTTGCCTTAGCTTTTAAATTTTTGTCTATTGCCGATCAGGTATATCACTGGGGAATATTAGACCGCGAAGTGTACCTTGCTTTATGGATTGTGATTTTCTTTTTACTTGGAATGTATTTGCTGGGTAAATTAAAATTTCATCACGACAGCGACCTGCCTTACCTAAGTGTACCAAGACTGGGAATGGCCATTGCCGTATTTACTTTTGTATTGTACCTGATACCGGGTTTATTTGGTGCTCCGCTCAAGGCGCTCAGCGGATATCTGCCTCCACAAAGCACACTCGATTTTGATTTGTACACCAACAAAGGAACAAGCACCGAAACCACTACAGGTGATGAACTGGGCCAAGTGAAATATGCAGATAAGTTTCATTTACCGCATAACCTGCATGGTTTTTTTGATTACAAACAAGCATTGGAATACTCAAAAAAAGTGAACAAACCCATTTTTATTGATTTTACCGGGCACGGTTGTGTAAACTGCCGCGAAATGGAAGCCAATGTATGGAGTGACCCCCAGGTATTGAAACGCCTGAATGAAAATTTTGTGGTGGTAGCTTTATATGCCGATGACAAAACCGAATTGCCCGAAAGTGAGTGGTATCTCTCGAAATACGATAACAAAATTAAAAAGACCATTGGCAAGCAAAACTCCGACTTGCAGATTACAAAGTACAATGCGAATGCGCAGCCCTTGTATGTGCTGATTGACGGGAACGAGCAGTTACTTACTCAACCTAAAGCATATGATCTGGAGGTTTCCAATTTTGTAAAATTTCTTGACGAAGGCGTGGCCGAATATAAAAAGCTTCATCCATGAAAACATCAACAATTATTATTTTAATCTGCACCATTTTATGTTTGTCAGCGGCAGGTTTTTCATATTATTATTGGAAGCAAAATTCAATTATAGCAGAAAAATACGCTGTTTCGACAGAATCGGCTGATGCCTACTTTGATGAAATTGCTGAATATGGAGATGAACTGGATACTACTTCCTTACCCAACCCTCAAATAGAAGAATTTAAAGGTTTCCTTGATAATGAAGTAGAAAAATTGCATCTGGCATGTGATATTGAAAATGACATCACAAGGGGTTTTGCCGTCTCGTTGGCAAAGAGATTTCCCGGAAATCTTAATATTGGGCAAATATGCAATATTTATAGCTACTTATATAAAAACTGGAAATATGTGAACGACCCTAATGGAAAAGAATATCTTGCTTCTGCTAGCAAAAGTATTGAATTGGGTCTTGCCGGTGATTGTGATGATTTTGCTGTTTTAATGGCTTCGCTAATAGAAGCAATTGGTGGAACATCAAGAATAACATATGGATTTAATGGAAATGAAGGACATGCCTGGGCCGAGGTAAAAATAAGCGATAATTTTTACCCCCATGAGTTAGCAAATGAATTAGCCAGATTATATAACGATCGCTTAGAAATTAATTATAAATTTGGGAATGGTGGATATTGGCTAAATCTAGATTGGAGCTCAAAATATCCCGGAGGGCCTTATTATGACTATGAGAATGCAATTATTTTTGACCCATTTAATAAAACCTATTCTGTTGATAATAGAAAAGAGGAATCTCCTGCCACGGAAGCACCTTTAAACGCAGATTCACTAATGAATGCGACTGAAGAGTATCAGGACTCTCCTTCAAATGCAGATTCCTTAATGAATGCATCAGAAGAAAATTGACAAATGAAACAAATACAACAACATTTTGCCGAAGCTTTAGCCGCATTAAAACAATTTAATGCCGACCCTGCTAATTTTAAAAAAATAGAAGCGGCCGGAAAACTGATGGTAAAAGCCATTAAAAAGGGAAATAAAATTATCAGTTGCGGTAATGGAGGCAGTATGAGCGATGCCATGCATTTTGCCGAAGAGCTGAGCGGCCGCTACCGGGATGACCGCAAGGCTTTGCCCGCTGTTTCCATTTCCGA
>JAIBAK010000023.1 GCA_019695215.1 Bacteroidia bacterium
GAGCTTTCAAAAACCAAAGCGGATTACGAAAATATACAGCAACGTTTGTTGGAACAGAAGCAGGAATTGCAGCAGTTGCAGGATAAGTTTACGAAGGAGTTTGAAAATTTAGCCAATAAAATTCTGGATGAAAAGAGTCAGAAGTTTACTGAACAGAATAAGCAAAATATTGATCAGATTTTGAAACCGCTGGGTGAAAAAATCAAAGAGTTTGAAGAGAAGGTTCAAAAAAACTATGATACGGAGAACAAGGAAAAGGCTTCGTTGAAAACGGAGATACAGCGCCTGTATGAACTTAATCAAAAAATGACCACTGAGGCACAAAACCTGACCAAAGCGCTGAAGGGTGACAGCAAAACACAAGGCAACTGGGGCGAGTTTATTTTAGAAACTATCCTCGAAAAATCGGGATTGGTAAAAGACCGCGAATACAGTGTGCAGCAAAGTTTCACCAATGAAGAAGGCAGGCGTTTGCAACCCGATGTGTTAATTAATCTGCCTGAAGGCAAAACATTGATTATTGATTCGAAAGTTTCACTGGTGGGTTATGAAAAATTTTGCTCTTCCGAGGATGAAACACTAAAACTGGCGGCCTTAAGAGAGCACAACTTATCCATCAGAAATCATATTAAAGGGCTGAGCGAAAAAAATTACCAAAATCTTTATCAGATAAAAAGCCTGGATTTTGTGTTGCTGTTTATCCCGATAGAACCTGCGTTCGCTTTGTCGGTGCAGCAGGATGCACAGTTGTTTAATGATGCATTTGATAAAAATATTGTGATTGTGAGTCCGAGTACTTTGCTGGCCACTTTACGAACGGTAGCCAGTATATGGCGCCAGGAAAACCATAACCGCAATGCGGTGGAAATTGCCCGCAAAGCGGGCGATTTGTACGATAAATTTAATGGCTTTGCCGAAGACATGATTGATCTGGGTAAAAAACTGGATGGTTCAAAAGCTACCTATGTAGAGGCCATGAAAAAACTCTCAGAGGGAAGGGGAAATTTGGTGAACAGAGTGCAGGAGTTGAAAAAAATGGGGGCAATTACTTCGAAGAGTTTGCCTCAGGCATTAGTAGATCGTTCGGAGGAGGAAGGGCGGTAAATCCTTCTGGTATTTATTTTAGCCGATTCTCGGGTTTAGTTAAAGTTCATTGTACATAGAATTAGGAAGTGAAACCTAATTTAATATGATTTTTTTCACCACTTCGGCTTCGTCTGTGTGAACTCTTACCATATAAACACCTCTGCAAAGTTGATTGGTATGTATAATTACAGCCCCTGTGGTTGTTTCGGTTTCAAGTACCGGCTGTCCAAGTAAGTTATATAAAGTAAGATTAAAACTATCATGATTGATTAATGTTACGGTGAAGTATTCGGATGCCGGGTTTGGATACATCCTTATCTTCGCAACCCACTGCTGTTTTCCGATTGATGAAGGTTGTGTGAAGAGGAATGTGTCAAGCTGGGTGCAGGACATTATTTCCTTTTTACCAAAATTTGCATCAGTGAGCGACCCGAATTGCGGCCATGCGCGCTGAATATTTTTGCCAGTGTTGGTAGTAAGAGTTTGTTGGTATTTGCCTAATCGGGGTTGATAATATTCATAAACAATAGTGTCTTCTGTTATTTCGATCCAACAATCGGCAGCTACTTGCTGATATCGAATGTTCTTTAAACGAATGGTATTGTTGTAAGTTTTAAATGTGTCGTTAGTATAATACGATACAGCACAAATTTCTTTCACTAAGGTATTGTTAAGAATAGGTTGCATGGATAGACAAGAGTATTCAACCACCGGGATACTATCGGTAGCTTCTTGTTCCATAAATGAAATTTTGTTCCCTGATAAGTCATCTGTGCGTTTACAAATGGAGCGTTTTTTTATAATGGTGTCCCCAAAGTGTAAGGTGGTTAGCGTTTTTATTAATGTATTTTCGAATGTGGATGAGCGCAAATCATAGTTTTTGCGATGAATCATAGAGGCTTCTCCAAGACCCGAAATTTGGTCGTCAAGATTAAACAGGCTGATGGGGGCGATTAACCAGTTAACAGCTTTTGAGCTATACTTACCCTCAAAGGGGAAATAGTTAAATTCAGTAAGTTGAGGCCAGCCGTTTTTTCTGTTTATAAGAAGAGATATGTTATTTAATACGTGACTTTTTTCAATGCTGTCATAGCCGAATTTATGAAATGAAATCTTCTTAGTTTTATTTTCGTTTCCATTGTTTGGTTGCTGAATGGGATAGATAATATCCACTTGGGCCATTATGTAATCGCCATTGGGGTATTGGTAAGCCAGCCATTTTTCGTTGAGTGCAGCAAGGGTTTTTATGGTAATGGGTTCGTTTTTGTAATTGTAAAAAACTACTTCACCGGTTTTATAAATTTCAACTTTTTTTCCAAGCCAGGAGGCATGTTGCAGGCTAATACACCCACTGATGTTTTCACTTGGATAGTATGGGAAAACATAAGTGCTTTTAAGGGAGTCATCAGCAATTTCAGACGGCACAAATGGGTAAAGTAATGCTACACTATCCTGTGCGGTGTTTTGCCGGTAAGCCACTTTTTGATTACCGGCATTAATAAGCCTGAATTCAGCAGGGCTATAAAAATCAGCAGAATCAAAGGCCAGCGGGGTTCCCCATATTTGGTTCCCTTTTTTAAAGTAAACCGGTTCATAGCTATAGTTGGGCATTGTGAGGCTGGCGTAAGTGAAAAAGTTTCCTACACCCTGAATGCTATAGTTTGTTAAAACATTTGTGCTTGACGATAGAACTTCACTATAGCAACTGTCGGTATTGTTAAGTACATATTTGTTCCCCTCTCCGTTTAACCAAAGTCTTTTGGTTTTCGGCAGATAAGAAAAATGAATGACCTGAGGCCAGGTCTCGTTTTTAGTAAAGTAAACCGTGTCGGTTTGCATGTAGGAAACAAGGCTATCGGCTCCTGATTGGTTTTGGTTGCGCGGATACCTGCGCATGATGTGTGAAATATAAGTTTCAAAAGCCGGGCTTACATTTTTACTGTGTATGATTTTAATTTCATCAAAATTTATCACAGATGATCCACTCTTCCGGGTATGAATTTCATCACCCGGTTCAAAATCTGAAATAAATTCAGCAAAATTTGGGATGAGCCCTTTTTTGATACTTGTATTTCCGCTAAGCAAGTATGTTTTTGTGAAATCATATTTTTCTATAATCGGGCCAGAGGTTAGTGTATAGTTTATTTGCGGGAAGTTAACCCAGGCTAAAGTTCGCACCCAGCCGAAGTTTTTGCTGATAATTACCCGAACGCCATTCATCGGGTCATTTATCTTGGTATTGCTTTTTTCATATAGGTTAAACCTGATATATTTTACCGAGTCGGTAATGCCCATAAAGGTAAGCATCGAAACAGAATCAACAGTGCCTCTGATATAGGAACTATCCGGGTATTGATATATTTTCCATGTATCATACAGGTTGGCCTGCGTATAAAAAACCAATGTGTCGGAAGCATAGTTGAGATACTTTTCTATTCCATCGTCTGTTTTGATAACCTGATAACCTATCCAGCTTGCCTTTTCCTTAACAAAACAGTCATTACGGCAGGGATTTACCGTAGGTGTTTTGTTGAACTCATACCTTATTTTTCCCTCGGTAAGTGTATCTGTTTTTAAAAGGTTGAGGCGATGAAGGGTGTTATGGTTATCTTCTGCCAGATAGAAATGAAAACCGTCTATGTTTACAGTTGACCACGACTGAGCTCGTACTGCATTAAAATACAGAAGGGAAATGATGATGGTAATATTTTTAAACGACATAAGGATAAATCAAAAGTATAATTATTGGTACCAAAATCAACGAAATTGGTCGAAATTATCCCAGCACCTCTCTCAACACCCGGTGTGATTTAATTTCACCTATATTCAGGTGGTGCAGTTTGAAATAAGTGATAAGGTGTTCCAATAACAAATTTCGTTGGGTATAATCGCTTGCTATAAGGTGGTAATTGCTTTGGTTTGATAGTTTAAGGCGGAAGAGCAGGCGGGATAACGGGTAAGGAATAACATTCAGTAAACCGGCCTTATCCTGTGTAAATATCCCTTCTTCCATATCAAATACTTCTTCCTTTTCAGCTTCTCCTTTGGGTTCAAACCCCAGGTAGCGGCTAAGGTGAATCATAAACCACGCGGGAAACAAAGCAGTATTAGTGGTTGTTTCATCTAACTGTATAATACATTCCTGCACAAAATCAAACAGCACTTCATTGGGTTCTTCCTCCACAATACACTTGTGCAGCAGCTCGGCCATAAACATAGCGATAGCGGTTTTGATAAAATCGGTATGCAAAGTTGATAAGGGTGGCGTGCAGCGTATTTCTTTTATATTTTGCAGTTCGGTATTTTGTTTATGATAAGCAACTATTTCCAGTAAATTCAGGTAGAGCAGCTGAGCTGGTTTAACAGGCGAATTTTTACTCGTTCTCACACCGCGTATCATATACGATTGCATTCCAAACTGACGCGTGTACAACTTTGCAATCACACTTGTTTCGGAGTATTTTACGGTTCGGATAATAATGGCTTTTGAACTAAAAAGCATACTCATTTAAGCTCATTAAACCATGAGTTATACGGATGCATTAAAATATAACGGGAGGATTCATCGAGGTGGTTTTCGTTGGCAAATGCCGTTTTAATTTCATCCGTTATTGAATTGGTTCCGTAATGTTGCAGTGCAAAAGCCTTAAGGGCAGTTTCAAATGACTGTTCCGTGGTTTTATAAAGATATAGTCCTGCATCATGCAGTACCGCATTGTAACTTACTCCGGTGGCCTCACAGAAACGCTGGTTGTAACGTTTAGCGGGAACATCATTATCAAGAAATTGAATTTGTTCCGAAATGTGTTGGTGAATTGTTTGATAAATTTGATTTACCATTGAGGTATCACCCATTCTGGGTTTGTAAAATTTTAAATTTTTATGAACAAGAACCGGACTTCCTAAAAATTTTGTCACTACGGGTAAATCCGGAAGGCAATTATCCGCATTAGTCACTACATAGCGGGCATTCCACAAAAGAAGGAGACTGAAAATTTTATTGATATCCTTCTTGTCGGCTACAGTGTATCCTTTTTGATTCATCAGGTAAAGTGATACATCGTAGGTGGGGTCAGTAATACTTACTATATAGTCATTACGATGAATTCCTGCCTTGCGCATTGCCTGTTCTGCATCATAAAATCCGGTAAAAGCGGGATCATACAAGTCTGAATTTTTATAAGAGTACAATTCCGAGTTTTTAATGTAGCAATAAAACAGACTTTGGCAGAACCACCAGGTAAAAAATGCGGCTAATATGATTCGATAGGTTATTGAATGAAAAGTACGATACAACCCGATGCAGGCGGAGGTAAGCAGAAAAAATATCCAGGGTAATAAAGCAATGATGTAGTAATCATGATACTCAAAAGCCACAAACATGAGATAGATGAAACTGAGTGTACCGAATGCAAGTATCCATGTAAGGGCAAATAATGATCTGGGAATTTTTTTGTAAAGTATCAGCGTAATTAAGTGAAAAACCGGAATGAGCCAGATAGTGGCGGTTGAGTAGTAGTGGGTAAACAGTTTTGATTTGAGGTTGTTCCAAATGGTCACTATCTGGGTATAGTCCTGTGGTATTCGTGTTTCCAGAGTAAAAAATCCCGAAAAGTATTTTGCATTCAGTGCCTTTACATATCCGTACCATAAAAATGCAATGCCTCCCACAACAGCCAGACAAAGTAATAAAACGATTTTTCGGGGTAAAATTCTGTTTTTATTTTCGCCAAGCCATCCTGCATAATCGAGAATAATGAGGCATACCATAGCCACTATACTGATAGCTGTTGACGCCTTAAGAAGCAAAGCCAATAAGCAGCTAATGGCGAATAACAAGGTAATTTTAGCTGATGGAGTATTAGCTAGTAAAAAAAAGTAATACCATGCCATCATTATTAGCCCTAGGGCGGCAGGATCGGGATTAAAATTGGGGATATAGTAAAGAAGTGTAGGTGAGCAAAGCCATATCAGACTAATGAACGAACTTACCCATTCGTTTTGCGTAAGGAGTAAAGCCAGTTTTCGGGAGTATATAAAGCCAATAAGGAAGAACAGGCAGGTGATAGTTCTAAACCAGAAGTTATGAAATCCGAATACTTTATAACAGCAGGCGGCTAAAAACGGAATAAGCGGAAATTCAGCTGCGGCTATTCCGGTGCCCCGTTGCATATTGTTAATATGAGGCATCAGGATATTCATATCATCATAGAAAAAATTTTGTGCAATGCTACCCCGGTCGCATTGAGCTGAAATATGTAGTGATTGCGGGGCCAGTGGTAAGGATTGCCAGACCCGGCCGGCCCAGAAACTGATAAACAAGCAGGTTAAAAAAAGTATTTGATGCTGTTTTGAAGAAAAAATGAGCTTCTTGTTCACCGGTTAATTAATAAAAAGGATTTTACTGGCCATGGTGTCGCTGCCGTCTTTATTGGAGGTGAATACGAGGTAAACACCCGTTGCGGCTTTTTGTCCGTTAAAATTTCTTCCGTTCCAGGTAGCCATTCCTCCGTTTGAAATGGTTTCATAAACTAAAGCTCCGGTAATATCTGTAATTTTCACGTTGGCTTTTTCGGGTAAACCTCTTATCGAAATAACTCCTGAAAAATCGTGGCGCACCGGATTCGGAAATACAAAAACATCTCCGTGTTTTTCTGTCCCTTCGGTACCATCTCCAAAATATGAAATAAGGCCTTTGTCAGTTATCATCACCACTTCGCCAGTTATCGGATTGATGGCAATATCCAATACGTTGTTTGAGATAAGCGGACTATTGTCTTCCGTAAAGTTGGCAATCGTTTTATTTCCATCGGGCGATAAAAGCCATACTCCGGTTTTGGTTCCTATCCATTTTCTGTTACCCCCGTCAACGGTGATGCAATTGATATAAGCATTGCCAAGAAGATAGGCAGCATTTGATCCGGTTCCTATGATTACCTGTGCGGCTTCGGCTCCTTCAAATACATTAGCCGGGTCGAAGATCACGGCTAATCCGGCTTGAGTTCCTATCCAGATTTCTCCATCGCGGTCTTTGGTGGCACACACTACATCATTGCTGGGTAATCCTCCGTTTCCGGCACCCTGCTTAAGCACACGGTATCGGTCATCGGCAGTGTTGTCAATAGTTCCGTTATCGTCAAAAACCAGTAACCCAACTGATCTTACTGCCACTACCCATTTGTATCCATTGTTGTCAACATCAATATCGGTGAGTGAATTTTGATTACCTAATGCCCCGGGAAAAGTGAAATTTTTCCAGTGGCCGTCAGGTGTGAGCACACTTAGCGGACTTGCTGATCCATAATTGCTCACCCATAAATTTCCATTCGGGTCCACTTTAAGTCCCGAAATATTCAACGGCTTATTAATATCGGAAGGCGGACGACCCAATGAACTGTTTGTTTCATTATAAGCTTTCACTTCCTGTGTGGCTTCATCTTTTTCGAACAGCCCGCGGCCAAATGAACCTAAGTATAATTTATTAGTAACCGGATTGGAAGCAATAGCCACAATATCGGAGGCAGTATCGAGAGCACATTTTTTGGTTACACAACTGCTCCAAATACCATTGCTGTATTTATAATAAAGATTAAAATTATAGGCGAGGTACCAGCTATCCGGATTGCCTCCTGCCACATAAATATCATTCCCGTTTGTGCAAATGTCGGCCCCCGAAATGGCAACCGGACCATTAGGATAAATATCAGATTCAATCTGGCCGGTGAAGGTATTGGCATAATTAAGCCCGTTTTGATAATAACTCAAAAAAAGGAGTTGCTTATTAGTGCCGATAACAGATCTCACCGGATTATCTAAATCTATTTTGGTTGAAACACCCGGATTTTCTTTCCAAAAAATAGTAACCCCATCACTCTGGCTTATAACAAGGTTGCCAAAATTGTCACTAATATCGTAATTGTTGCGTGCCGTTCCGTCTCGTAAAAAAGCGGATCCGGAAGAGGTGAAGGTGAACATAACCGTATCTACTTCAGCAAATAATTTGTCGTTGTAGGTGTGTATGAGTCTGCTTTTTGAACTGGGCTTAAATACCGACCAATAATTATAATCGGCCAGATTGGGGCTGTGAATACTTGCCCGTAAAATACCTTTATGCGTGGCAGCATAAATTGAATCGTGGTAAATGGTACAACCATTTACTTCAATAGTGGTGGCGGCAGGTCCAATATTAGTGTAAGAATCTTTTATTTCACGTTTTAATAAATCAACCACTATAATTCCCAATGAGCCCGAGAGGTAGGCATACTGTCCGTTGAAATAAATATGACTGATGCGTTTTTCACCCACCGTTTGCTTACGGGCAATATCGGGCAGGTTATATATTACCCCGTTTTTTATCAAATCAATGTCAGCGTTTTGATAAACAATCATCAAAACATCCAAATCGGGAGAGTATTTAAGTACATTTACCGAAAAGGAAGCTAATCCTCTGCTTTTGTCCCACAGTTCCAGTTCTCTGTCGTCAATGCCATAGGTAAAAATGCCGCTTGGCCCTCCCACATAAATTTTCCGGTTATCTGCCGTAAGAGTGGAGGCGGTTTGAAAAGGCAGGTGTACTTTCCATCCTCCTGTTACTCCGTTTTGAGCATTCAGGCTGGTGAAAACCCCTGTAAACAAAACCAATGTAACTATTTTTACGAGTTTCATTTTGTTGCAATATAGCCACTATAACGAAAAATCGGCTGCCTTAGTTTGGAATGAAATCTTTGCTAAGCTAATTAACAGGTATTTATTACTTTTGCCGCTTAAGATTATGTGGGAAAAGTTTGCTTCAGTAGTTTTACGTAACCGGATATGGTGTCTGGTAGCCACACTTTTGTTTACTGTGTGGATGGGTTACTATGCCTCAAAAGTTCAGTTAAGTTATGAGTTTGCCAAGGTAGTCCCGGTTGATGATTCGGACTATGTGGACTACATGAAATTTAAAAAGCAGTTTGGCGAAGATGGAAATGTGCTGGTGATAGGTGTGCAGAATGAGAAGATTTATCAGCTCGAATTTTTTAATGCATGGTACGACCTGAGTGATTCAATTGAAAAGATTGAAGGGGTGCAAAAAGTAGTGTCGCTGCCTAAGTTGTATCATATTGTAAAAAACGACAGCCTTCGCAGGTTCGATGTGTCGCTGGTACTAAATCACAAACCGCAAACCCAGAATGAGCTGGATTCGATAAAAACAGTTATCGAGTCGCTCAAATTTTACGAAGGATTAATTCATAATCCCAAAACGCATGTAACGCTTATGGCGGTTACCTTAAAAAAGGATAAACTCGATTCGAAGGAGCGTATTCAGTTAGTTAAAAATATTCAGGATAAGGCCGAAAAATTCGGAGAGAATTTTCACACAAAACTTCACTTCTCGGGATTACCCTATATACGCACGGTATACTCCACCAAAGTAGCAAAGGAGTTGCGCATATTCACGCTGCTGGCCATGATTGTAACAGCCGTGATGATGTTGCTTTTTTTCCGCTCGTTTGCCGCTATGTTTTACTCCATGCTGGTGGTTATCATCTGTGTGGTGTCAACCATGGCACTCATTCAGATTTTCGGATACAGGATTACGCTCCTTACCGGGCTCATTCCTCCGCTCATTGTAGTAACTTCCATTCAAAACTGCATTTACCTGCTTAATGTATATCATTTTGAATTCCGGAAGGTGAAAAACAAAATGAAAGCCATGACACGCGTGTTAACCAAAATTGGTCTGGCTTCTTTTCTCACCAACCTTACCACCGCTGTAGGTTTTGGAGTATTCAGTTTTTCGGGCAGCGTGGTATTGGATGAATTCTCTATGGTATCTTCGGTAGCCATTATGGTGAGTTTTGTGGTGTCAATGGTGGTTATTCCTGCTGTGTTTACCCTGTTGCCCGATCCTACTTTTAAGCAGACAAAACACCTCGAGAATAAACTCATGCAGCGGTTTGTGGATACCATTACCTACTCGGTTTTTCACCGTAGAAAATTAATTTATATCATAACGTCTGTATTGGTAGTAATTTCATTTATCGGTATTTTTAAAGTTCGCAGCATCGGGTATATGCTTGATGATATTCCTAAAAACGACCCGTTGTCGGAAGATTTGTTATTTTTTGAACAGCACTTTAATGGGGTAATGCCTTTTGAAATTTCTATTGATACGAAAAAGAAGAGAGGAGTGCATAAAGTATCTACGCTGCATAAAATTGAACAATTGCAGGAGGTGCTCGCAGCTTATCCGGAATTTTCGCGGTCGGTTTCCATTGCCGATATGATTAAATTCTCTAATCAGGCATTTTACAGAGGGAATCCGGCCAGGTATAAACTGCCGAACGAGCAGGAAAAAAGTTTTATTCTTTCGTATGTAAACCGATCGCACGGCAATGGCGGTTTAACCCGCTCGCTTATGGACAGCAATGCGCAAATTGCCCGGGTGAGTGTGCAGATGGAAGATGTGGGTTCGGTAGATATTGAACGTATTAAAAAGGAACTGAGGCCTAAAATTGATTCCATTTTTGATAAAGAACAATACGATGTAAAAATGACCGGCACCAGCGTCATTTTTCTTAAAGGAAATGATTACCTCATTGCCAATCTTACCAGCAGTATGGTGTGGGCTCTCATCATTATTTCGTTATTGATGGCGGCCTTATTTTTCTCCTGGAAAATGGTGATGATTTCTTTAGTGCCCAACTTAATTCCGCTCATCATGGTATTGGGGATTATGGGTTATGGCGGGGTTGCCCTTAAATCGTCCACCATTCTTATTTTCAGCATAGCGTACGGTATTGTGGTTGACCTTACCATTCACTTTTTAGCTAAATACCGGCACGAACTGCGCAAACATAACTGGGTAATTGGCGAGTCCGTAAATTACTCTATGCACGAGAGCGGAGTAAGTATGATTTACACCACGGTGATTTTATTTTTCGGATTTATCATTTTCGCGGCCTCCTCCTTTGGCGGAACGGTGGCACTCGGGTTACTCACCTCACTGGCTTTGGTAATAGGGTTGTTTACCAATTTATTTTTATTGCCCAGCCTGCTGCTTTCGTTAGAGAAATCAATGAATGCCAAAAAAGAACTCGGAACTTCCCTTATTGAAATTGAGGAAGAAGATGAGGATGAGTTGTGATTTTTTGATTCACAAAACTATTTTGTAACTTTGAATTAATTCGATTCAAAATTTATGTATACACACATCGTTTCAGATTCAACGGTTTTAAACGGGAAGCCTTGCATTTCCGGAACCAGAATGAGCGTTGACTTTATTTTGGAATTAATTGAGTCGGGGGCATCCATTTCTGATATTGCGCAAACGTATCCTCAACTTTCAGTAGAGGCCATTAAAGAGGCAGTAAGTTTTGCGCGCCATTTCACAGAAAACGAGATTACCATTGTCACCAAGTTGTCGGCATGAAACTGAATGATTTCGGTTTTTTGGCTGACGAAAATATTCACCCTAAGGTAATAACTCAATTGCTTTCGGATGGAATGCGGGTGTTAACGGTGAAGGAAGTGAATCTGAATGGCAAGTCGGATGGTGAATTGCTTCACTTTGCAAAAGAAAATACACTTATTGTACTGACACACGATGCTGACTTTGGGAAGATAATTTATGCGCAAAAGAGCAAGTTTACCGGTATCCTTTACCTGCGACCCGGGCATATAAAGCCTGAGTTTACTATTATCACTCTTAAAGCCGTGTTTGCTAATGATTTTAATCTGGAGGCCTCTTTTGTGATTGTAGCAGAGCAGGTACAAGGTGAGATCCGAATCAGAGTAAGGCAATTTTGATATCAATTTATCTTTCAGGTAGTTTTTAAGGGCAAACGCTGACAAAGCTTAGATAAATCTTGTTTCTGTTTCTACTTTCAATCCTTTAACTTCGCGCTCTTTATTTCAGTCCTTTAGCACCCATGTCCAAATACAAAGAATACAAAAAACTCGACTTCCCCGCTTTTGAAGAGGAAGTTTTGAAGTTTTGGAAAGAAAACAAGGTTTTTGAAAAAAGTGTAAGCAACCGTGAAGGCAAGGAGTCCTTTGTGTTTTACGAAGGCCCGCCCAGTGCCAACGGGATGCCCGGCATTCACCACGTAATGGCTCGTACGGTAAAAGATATTTTTTGCCGTTACCAAACCCTCAATGGTAAACAGGTAAAACGCAAAGCCGGTTGGGATACCCACGGACTGCCCATTGAATTGCAGGTTGAAAAAACCCTTGGCATTACCAAAGAAGATATTGGCAAAAAAATATCGGTGGCCGAATACAACGAAGCCTGCCGCAAAGACGTGCTGAAGTTTAAAGACGTATGGGATAAACTTACTGACCGCATGGGGTACTGGGTTGATTTGAGTGACCCCTATATTACCTACGAGAACAACTATATTGAATCACTGTGGTCGCTGCTGAAAAAATTGTACGAAAAAGGATTGTTGTACAAAGGCTACACCATTCAGCCGTATTCACCTGCTGCAGGAACAGGGTTAAGTTCGCACGAGTTAAATCAGCCCGGTACTTACCGTGATGTGAAAGACTCGACTGCGGTGGCCATGTTTAAAGTGGTCCACGGTCAACAGTCGACAGTCGACAGTCGGCCTTGGACTGTTGAGGGAGAGGTTTATTTTCTTGCCTGGACCACTACACCTTGGACGCTGCCATCTAATACCGCGCTGGCGGTTGGAGAAAAAATTACCTACGTACTGGTTCGAACGTTTAATCCTTATACGTATCAAGCTTGCTCCGTTGTATTGGCTAAAGATTTGTTCGGGAAATATTTTAAAGCCGAAAATGCAGAACTAAAACTGAGTGAATACAACGCAGGAGATAAAAACATTCCTTACGAAATTGTTAGAGAAGTAAAAGGGAAAGAACTGGAAGGTATTCGTTACGAACAATTACTTCCATTTGCCAAACCTGAAAACGGAGATGCATTCAAAGTGATAGTTGGTGATTTTGTAACTACCGAAGACGGAACCGGTATTGTGCATATAGCTCCCAGTTTTGGTGCCGATGACTTTCGCGTAGCCAAACAAAACGGTGTGGGTTCATTAACTCTCGTTGACAAGCGTGGTAAATTTTTACCCGAAGTAAAAGACGGGATTTTCCTTTACGGAGATGAATATGTAAAAGAAGCCTACCTCACCGATGACGAAAAGAAAACCGAGTTTGAAAAGCAGAAAAAAATTCTGGAAGCAAACGGAAAAATAAAAGAACTGAAAAATTACCTGAGCGTGGATGAGCGTATCATTCTTAAACTGCAGGAAGAGGGTAAACTTTTCAAGAAAGAAAAATACGAGCATACTTACCCGCATTGCTGGAGGACAGATAAGCCTATTTTATATTATCCGCTCGAAAGCTGGTTCATTAAAACCACTGCAGCAAAAGACAGACTCGTTGAATTAAACAAAACCATCAACTGGAAACCGGAACACACGGGCAGTGGTCGTTTTGGAAATTGGTTAGAGAATTTAGTGGATTGGAATCTTTCCCGCTCACGTTGCTGGGGAACACCGTTGCCTATCTGGAGAACGGAAGACGGGAGCGAAGAAAAGTGTATTGGCTCAACAGAAGAACTGCATACAGAAATTACGAAAGCAAAATCGGCCGGATTTATACCTGCAGGTTTTGAGATGAAAGATTTACATAAGCCGTATGTGGATGATGTGATTCTTGTTTCGTCAAAGGGAGAAAAAATGTTTCGCGAACCCGATTTAATCGATGTATGGTTTGACAGCGGTGCTATGCCTTATGCGCAATGGCACTGGCCTTTTGAAAATGAAGAAATCTTCAGAAAAAATTTCCCTGCCGATTATATTGCCGAAGGGGTAGATCAAACCCGCGGCTGGTTTTTTACCCTGCATGCTATTTCTGTTTTGCTGTTCGACAGTATTGCTTACAAAAACGTAATTGCCAACGGACTGGTGCTTGATAAAAACGGAAATAAAATGAGCAAGCGTCTGGGCAATGTGGTTGATCCGTTTCAGGCCATTGCCAAATACGGGGCCGATGCCAACCGCTGGTATATGATGAGCAACAGCGACCCCTGGGATAATCTTAAATTTGATATAGAAGGGGTGGCCGAGGTGCAGCGTAAATTTTTCGGTACGCTGTATAATACCTATTCCTTTTTTGCCCTTTATGCCAATATAGACGGATTTACATATAAAGAAACTGAAATCCCCCTTAAAGACCGGCCTGAAATTGACAGGTGGGTATTGTCGTTACTCAACACCTTAATTGCAAAGGTGCGCACTCACATGGACGATTATGATCCTACACCGGCAACCCGCGCCATTTCTGAATTTGTAAACGAACATTTGAGCAACTGGTACGTGCGTTTGTGTCGTAAACGTTTTTGGAAAGGCGAATACAGCGATGATAAAATTTCGGCCTACCAAACACTGTATACCTGTCTCGAAACGGTAGCTCAGCTGATGAGTCCGCTGGCACCCTTTTATGCCGACCAGTTGTTTACAGATTTAAACGCAGTTACCCATCGCCACAAGGCTGTATCGGTTCATTTAACTGATTTGCCGGTGGCCGATAGTTCAGTAATTGACAAAGAACTTGAGGAGCAAATGGATTATGCTCAAAAAATTTCATCACTGGTGCTTTCCATTCGTAAAAAAGAAGAAATAAGGGTACGTCAGCCATTACAAAAAATTCTGATTCCCGTAATAGATACCCGCATCAAAAGCGAGATTGAACATGTAAAAGACCTCATTCTTTCAGAAGTGAATGTGAAAGAACTGGAGTACATGGAGTCCATTCAGAAAAGTATAAAGGCCAACTTTAAGGTATTAGGTAAAAAAGCAGGACCTAAAATGAAGGCTTTGGCGGCCCTCATTACCCAATTGAGTCAGGAACAAATAACCCAAATAGAGCAAACCGGAGAATTAGAAGTGCAGGCGGAGGGCGAGCCTTTTGTTTTGGTATCCGAAGATGTAGAAATTCTTTCGGCTGATATTGCAGGTTATAAGGTGGCTAATGAAGGCAAAATAACCGTAGCGCTGGATATTACTTTAACCCCCGACTTAAAGCAGGAAGGTATTGCCCGAGAGGTAGTTAACCGTTTGCAAAACCTCAGAAAAGATATGGGCCTGGATGTAACCGACCGTATTGCTGTAGAAATAAAAAGCAATGAGAAGCTCAATGATGCTATTAATTCGTATAAAACCTATATTTGCAGCCAAATTTTAGCAGAGGTGTTTACCCTCGTCAATCAATTGGATAACGGAGTAAGCATTGAGGTGGAAGATGTTGTAACAGATGTTAAACTCTCAAAACTAGCCTGACAAATGAAGAAAACTACAAAAAAGTCAGCCAAGAAAGTAGCTCCTAAAAAAGCTACCGCGAAAAAATCAGCTCCTAAAAAAGCTGCGGCAAAAAAACCGGTAGCCAAAAAGCCGGCAAAAAAAGTTGCAAAACCAGCTAAGAAATCGGCTCCTAAAAAGGCGGTTAAAAAAGTTGTAGCCAAAAAGGCAGTAGCCAAAAAGCCGGTTAAAAAGATAGCCCCTAAAAAGGCTGTGGCTAAAAAGGCTGTTAAAAAAGTTGTTGCTAAAAAAGCAGTTAAGCCTGTAAAAAAAGTGGTAGCCAAAAAAGCCGCAAAACCGGCTAAAAAGGTTGTTACAAAAAAGACAGTTGTAAAAAAGGCAGCCGTTAAAAAAGTAGTAAAGCCTGCAGCCAAAAAGCCTGCAGCCAAACCTGCTCCAAAGCCGGTTGTTAAGAAGGCTTCAAAACCCGAAGTTAAAAAAGCAGAAGTAAAAGCTCCTGCAAAACCTGCGGTTAAACCTGCAGTTGTAAAGGCAGAGCCGAAAAAGATTGAAAAAACACAGCCAATAGTAAAAAAGGAAGTAGTAAAAGTGGAAGAGAAAAAGATTGAAATAGTGATACCGCCTCCTGTTCAGCCATCCATTAAAAAACCGGAGCCGGTTGCCAAATTAACCGGGCCTAACGATGACACGCGTACCCGTTATAATGATGAGGAATTGCAGGAGTTTAAAGAGTTAATTCAGAAAAAACTTGACTCGGCCCGCAGCGAATACAACACCATTAACGAAGCTATTCAAAGCATTGAAAGTACCGGATATTTAACGCTCGAAGACGGTTCAACCACTGAAGAAAAAGAACGCTTAAGCCAAATGGCGGCCCGTCAGAAAAAATACGTGGAGAATCTGGAGAATGCGTTGATGCGCGTGGAAAATAAAACTTACGGTATTTGTAAGGTTACCGGAAAACTAATCTCCAAAGAACGGTTAAGAGCAGTGCCCCATACCACTCAAAGCATCGAAGCCAAATTACAACAGTACAAGTAAAAATATTGTTACACCCATACACGTTACAGTAAAGCGAAGTTGTTTTATACTTCGCTTTACTTTTTTAGAATAGCATGAAGAAATTTATAATTCCGTTTCTCGTAATCAGTTCGGTAATTCTCTTTGATCAGGGACTAAAGTTATGGATACATGAAACCATGACGCTGGGGCAGGAACGGGCAGTATTTGGTAACTGGTTTTACCTTCATTACACCGAGAATCCGGGAATGGCATTTGGAATGGAACTCTCCATGAAATACGGCAAGTTAATTCTTACCGGGTTTCGTTTGGTAGTAGTGATTGGCATTATCTGGTATCTTATTAAACTCATAAACGAACAGGCCAACAAATGGTTTGTCATTTGTGTTTCGCTGGTGGTGGCCGGTGCCATGGGTAATATTATCGACAGCACGTTTTACGGAGTTTTGCTTAATAATGCGCCTTATGGTTCGCCTACCCGGTGGTTTCACGGAAGGGTGATTGATATGCTTTATTTTCCAGTTATTGAAGGTCATTTCCCCGAGTGGTTTCCTATATGGAAAGGAGAGGACTTTGTTTTTTTTCGTCCTGTTTTTAATCTGGCCGACACATCTATCAGCACCGGGGTTATCAGCATTTTTGTTTTCCAGAAAAGGTTTTTTGCCCATAAAGAAAATGAGGCTGTACAGGAGCATTCAGCGGCAGATATGAATCCTGCTCCTGAGGACGATATCAGCCGGCAGAGCTAAAGTTTTCTTTTAGTACAGTTAGTACAGTGCAAAAAAAATCCCTTACCGCAAAGCAAGGGATTTTTTTCATCCAGTAAGTTCCGTAAAGTCTTATTCAGACTGTTGCCCTTCGCGTGGTTGTTGTGGTTTCGAAAGCGACTCGTTCACATTAAGATTGCGTCCCATAAGGTCCTGACCATGCAATTTTTCAATGGCGTGTCTGGCTTCGTCATCATTCGGCATTTCTACAAAGCCAAATCCTTTAGATCTTTTTGTTGCGCGATCGGTAATAATTTTTACCGATGCAACCTGACCGTAGGCTTCAAATGCTTGCCTCAGGTCGTTTTCTCTCGCTTTGTACGAGAGATTTCCTACGTAAATGTTCATGTGATAGAGAAATTAATATAAATATTAGCGAGCAATATAGACAAATATTTCAATAATGCAATAGTTGGGCTCTAAAAAATCAATTTATCATTTTAAAACCTGTATAAGCATGTAAAACCTCTGGTAGTCTGATGCCTTCCGGAGTCTGGTTGTTTTCCAGCAGGGCCGCTACAATGCGGGGCAAAGCCAATGCGCTTCCGTTAAGGGTATGCACCAATTGATTTTTCCCGTCTTTGCCTTTAAAACGGCACTTCATGCGGTTGGCCTGAAAGGTTTCAAAGTTGGAGGTTGAACTCACTTCTAACCAGCGTTGCTGAGCAGCCGAAAAAACTTCAAAATCGTAAGTAAGTGCCGATGCAAAACTCATATCTCCGCCACATAAACGCAGGATGCGGTAAGGAAGTTCAAGTTTTCGGAGCAGGCCTTTTACATGTTCTACCATTTCATCCAAAACCCTGTACGAATTATCGGGATGTACCAATTGTACAATTTCTACCTTATCAAACTGGTGTAGTCGGTTTAGTCCGCGCACATGTGCTCCGTAGCTTCCTGCCTCGCGTCTGAAACACGGGGTGTATCCTGCATTTTTTACCGGGAGTTCTTCTTCTTTCAAAATCACTTCGCGGTACAGGTTGGTAATAGGAACCTCGGCTGTTGGAATCAGGTACAAATCATCAACGGTTACATGATACATTTGTCCTTCCTTATCCGGAAGCTGTCCGGTGCCAAAGCCCGAATCGGCATTTACCACATTCGGAGGCATTATTTCGTAATAGCCTGCCTTCAGCGCTTCGTCAAGAAAAAAGTTTATAAGTGCACGTTGTAAGCGGGCGCCTTTGCCTTTGTAAACCGGAAATCCCGCTCCTGTTATTTTATTGCCTAATTCAAAATCAATGATATCGTATTTTGAGGTGAGTTCCCAATGCGGCAGAGCAGATTCATCTAACTTTGGAATGACTCCTTCAGAAAAAACTTCTTCGTTTTCTTCCGGTGTTTTTCCCGCAGGAACCGATTCGTGGGGAGTGTTTGGAATGGTGAGCAGCAGTTGCAGCACTTCTTCATCAATCTGATTAAAACGCTCCTCAAACTGCTTTGATTTTTCCTTTATCTCTGTACTCCGTGTTTTCAGTGAATCGGCTTCTTCTTTTTTGCCGTTTCGTATCAGTTCTCCAATTTGTTTTGCCAGCGTGTTGCCTTCGGCAAGCAATCCTTCAAGTTCTGTTTTTTTAGTTCTTCTTTCCTCATCAAGTTCAACAACGCTGTTTATGACAGCTTCGGCATTTTTAAAGTTTTTTTTTGTGAGTTTGGCGATTACCTCGTCTTTGTTGTTTCTGATGGTCTGTAGCTGTAACATGTTATATCTTTTTCTAAAATCACTTTAATACAAATATTTTTTTAGTTATTACTCCGGCTTCACCGGTTATTTTTACCATATAAATGCCATTTGAAAAAGCATTTAATGGAACCGAAACTGTTTGTGTTCCGTTAAGTTTAACCGAATAAACTGCTTGTCCCAGTTCATTGATCAGCTCCATTTGCTGCATGGCTAAAGGAGCATTTATGTTCAGTTGGGTAGAAGCGGGGTTAGGGAAAATTTTAACGAGTTCATTTAGTTCAACAGCGGGCCCGGTTCCGGTTTTGGTAACCGAAATCTGCTGGCATTTAGCCGTACTGCAGTTTCCTTTGGTGAGGGTTAAACAAACGGTATAATTTCCGTTGGCACTATAAAAGTGATTTACCGTTTTGGTTGAAGCGGTTGCTCCGTCACCAAAATTCCATGCGTAGGTGGTTGCAGCGGCATCGGCTGCATTAAAATTCACCAGTGTTTGTCCGCTGCTGTTGTGTGTAAATGAAGAGTCAATTACCATTACGGCAATGAGTACACTATCGGTTATAGAGGCCCCGCAACTGTCGGAAACAATAATTTTGTAATAGGCAGTTCCGTTAGGTTGAATCTGGTAGGAAGAATTGTTCCCCATATTAACCCAGTTGTAGGTTACCGGTGGTGCACCGCTGCTGGCGCTGGCATTCAATGTTACCATGTCGCGGAAACAGATGAAGGTATCATTGCTTAATGTGGCCAGCAAACGTTGTTTAACAAAAAGGTTGGCCGATGCGGTTGTATCGCCTGCATCGCAACCGTTCGAAGCAATAGCCCGTATCAGTGAATTGTTCATGGTATCGGGTGCCTGAAAAGTAATAAGGGTATCGAATAGAGCGGGGGCTAATGCATTCCAGCTTTGTCCTCCATTGGTACTGAATTGCCATTTGGTGTTCGGGAGCGATTTGCTGGTGCTTCCGTAATTGAACGAAACAGGTGCATTGTGGCAGGCTGTAACATCGGAAGGAACCCGTTTAATGGTTAATCCGGTATCCACTCTTAGGGTGGTGGTATTGGAGGTAATGGTATTGCCGCAGGTAGAACTGATAAGGTTCATCCGGTATAAATACTTGTCGGAGGTATTGGTAACCCCGGTGAGTACGAGTGAATCTAAATTACTTCCTACCGTACTCCAGGTTGCTCCGTTATTGGTGCTTCGTTGCCACACGCGTGTAAGCGTAGCTGCACCTGCTGTTTGGGTGCGCAACACAATAGTTCCATTAAGGCATACCGATGATATAAGCGGAAGATTTGCATTAAATACCGGAGGCTGGTTGGTGCCTGCAGGAGTTGCATTCACCGCAATGGCACGTTTGCCGCGCGCACTATCGGTAGCCATTATTGCCCTCACGGTAACCCAGTATTCGGTGCCGTTGGTTAATCCGGTAAAAGTGAAAAACCGATTGGCAGAGGGGGTAATTCCTTTGCCCACGTAATTGCCATTTTCCAATAGCATGGGTTCATAAGCTACTGCCCCGGTTACTCCTCCCCAGGTAAGGTTGATCTGATTGCTGCATACTTTGGTTGTTAAACCTCCGGCTGTTCCCAAAATAGTGAAAGTAGTATCACTTGTGGAGCTGATGGTACTGTCAAGGGTACGAACCCTTATCAGAGCTTTGGCGGTTTGAATAGATGGAACTGTCCATGTATAGGAGAGTGAACTTGCCGTAGCAGTAGTTATGTTAATCCATGAATTTCCGGCATCGGCTGAATATTGCAGTTGTACATTTCCGGTAACAAATTTCGAATCCCATCTGATGTACTCGGTGGCTCCGGGCACAAGTACTTCTCCTCCGTTGGGGTAGGTTACATCAAGCGATGCCTGTTCAAATTCGTAGGTAACAAAAAATTTCTGACTGCTTCCGGTGTTCACATCACCGGTAACTTTAATATACCATTGTCCGGCTGCGGGGTTATCAATGGTAACCTGTTCAATATTATTCAAACTGTCGCGCCCTTTGGTGGCCACTGCACTGTAAGGCGAAAGAGAAAGTACCCAGGGCATAGTTGAATTGCCTACCCCATCGGTAACGGTAAGATCCAAATCATTCACTAAAGCCTTTGATGCGGTAGTACTTCCGGCAGGGTCGTTCCAGGTAAGCATTATTTTTGCGCGTTTGCAATTGGCCGGCACCACAATCATTCGTGTGCGTCCTGAAGAACCGGGTTGAATGGTATCGTTAAAATAACGGCTGTCTTCTAATGCACGTACCGCACGCAAGGCATTCACCCGTCCAAAACCGAATTTAAAATCAGGGTTAGGGTTGCCCAGGTCTTCGGCCGTATTGGCCAGCACACCTCTTATCAGGGCGGCATCCGGATTTTGTCCGCTGTTTAACTGACGATACCGCTGGTAAATTTGAGCAACAATACCCGTAACGTTAGGAGTAGCCATGGAGGTACCCTGATTGGATGCATATACATTGGGGTCGTTGGTTGAATTAACTGCAACTCCTACCGCAACTACTTCCGGTTTTAAACGGTTGTCGCGAATTGGTCCCCAGGCACTGAAACTGCTCATGGCATCTAATCTGTCAACAGCCCCAACAGCAATAGAATTTTTGCTGGCCTGTGAGCCGCTGTGCACCGTACGGTATCCTGCATTGGCACCTGTTCCGGCACAATTGTCCGTTTGAAAATTTCCGGCTGCAAACATTTGCGCCAAATACACATTGCTGTTTACCAAATTATCCAAATCCTGACTGCGCTGGTCATAATCTCCGCGGGTGGCACAGGGGTCGCTGCTATAGGCATACGAGTTGTTGGTCATTACAATATTCTGCGCGCTTAATGCGGCAAACATTTCTCCCGGAATATCCCCTGAAAAATCCCAGTTGAGCAACGTAGCTTTAGGAGCCATTCCTGTAACGTCAGGGTCTTTTAGTCCTGCTCCGCCAATGGTTCCAGTTACGTGGGTGGCATGCTGACTTAAACCTGCTGATTCAATATTTGTTTCTCTGCCGGTAAAATCCACGTGAACTCCGCAGGTTCCTCCATCCCATACACCCACAATTACTCCCTGTCCGGTAAGGTTTCGTGCCCCCGGTGCCGATGAGCCTATGGTACTGCTGCGGGTAAGTGTTTTCCCGGGTAAGTTGGTCTCAGCCATGGATGGAGTTTCACGGTCGGCCCACAAAACCCATGGTTGTGCTATCAGTTCATTTAATTTGGCTATTTCTACTTCTACCAGCATGCGGTTAAAGTAGGCCGATTTTTCTACTATAGAAATTTGATTACTGCTAAGGTACTGCGAGGCAATATCCATGTTGGCATTTTTGAAATAAGCTATCGAAATGCGCAGGCGAAGGTCGGCCTGTGGAAGGGTTTGCTTTGTATAAAGGGTAAGATGAGGCGATGTTTTCCACTCGGATTGAATGGGGGTAATGCTTCTTACTCCCAAAGAGAATAATGTGTGAAGTTGAACCTGTTGCGGAACTGAAACCAGGTAAGCTTTATTGGGGATATAATCGAAAAACGCTACTCCCATGGAGGTTAATTTTTCTCTTGTGGCAAGAGTTATTGTTTCTTTCAATTGAATCAACAGGTAATAATTGCCATTGAAGGCCGATGCTTCTAATTGTGCTGCTTCGGGAAGCTGATTTTCCTGTAAAACCACCTGACCGCTTTTGAAGTAAATGATTTCGGATGACTGTTTTTGCGCCTGACTGTTTAATACTGTGCAAAGAATCAAGGCAATTACCGGGAATAATGTTTTTATGCGATGAACCATTTTAGGTGCTGATTATAAAGGGGCAATATAATTTAATTCTGTTTAAATTAATAGCAGCGGGCAAGGTTTTATCGCTAAATGAATGCATGTGGTTTTTGGCTTGTGCTTTTGTATGTTTGCAACCAACTAATTTTATCATTCTATGAGTTTTGATTTAATCGTAATTGGCAGTGGCCCGGGTGGCTATGTGGCTGCTATCCGTGCTTCGCAATTAGGCCTAAAAACCGCTGTGGTAGAGCGTTCTGAGTTAGGAGGAATTTGCCTCAACTGGGGATGTATTCCTACCAAAGCGTTGCTTAAGTCGGCACAGGTGTTTGAGTATATTAAACATGCCGGAGATTATGGGATAAACGTTACGGGTTCCACACACGATTTTGCCGCAGTGGTAAAACGCAGCCGTGCGGTGGCCGATGGAATGAGCAAAGGCATAGCTTTTTTAATGAAGAAAAATAAAATTGAAGTAATTGCCGGAACAGGAAAGGTGCTTGCTGCCGGAAAAGTGGAAGTAACCGATGCCGCAGGAGCCAAAAAAACAATTGAAACCAAAAATATTATTCTGGCCACCGGAGCCCGAAGCCGCGAGTTGCCCAGCATAAAAATTGACGGTAAAAAAATAATCGGTTACCGCGATGCGATGGTATTGCCTCAGCAACCCAAAAGCATGGTGGTAATGGGTTCGGGAGCCATCGGTTGCGAATTTGCCTACTTCTATCATGCAATGGGTACAAAAGTTACCATTGTAGAATATATGCCCAATATACTTCCGGTTGAAGACGAAGATGTATCGCGCGAAATGAGCCGTCATTTCCGCAAAAGCGGAATTGAAATTCTTACTTCGGCCTCGGTTGAATCGGTTGATACGGCAGGAGAGGGATGCAGGGTAAAAGTGAAAGCTGCCGATGGAATGAAAGAATTAACCTGCGATGTGGTGCTTTCGGCAGTAGGAATAAAAACAAATATTGAAAACCTTGGATTAGAACAGGTGGGAGTGAAAACGGATAAAGACAAAGTGCTGGTGGATGATTTTTACCAAACCAATATCAAAGGAATTTATGCCATTGGTGATATAGTAAAAGGGCCTGCATTGGCGCACGTGGCCAGTGCCGAAGGAATTATTTGCGTGGAGAAAATGGCAGGTCACCATCCCGAGCCGCTGAATTATCAAAATATTCCGGGCTGTACTTATTGTTCGCCCGAAGTTGCCTCGGTGGGATACACTGAAAAAGCAGCTAAGGAAGCAGGCTATGAAATTAAAGTAGGTAAATTTCCTTTTTCGGCCAGCGGAAAAGCCAGCGCTGCCGGAGCCAAAGAAGGATTTGTGAAAGTAATATTCGATGCCAAATACGGTGAATGGTTAGGTTGCCATATGGTAGGCGCCAATGTTACCGAAATGATTGCCGAAGTGGTTGTAGCGCGTAAATTAGAAACTACAGGTCACGAAATTATTAAATCGGTACATCCACACCCAACCATGAGCGAGGCTATCATGGAAGCCACCGCTCAGGCCTATAACGAGTGCATTCATTTGTAAGAGTAAATTCAATAGACAAAAAAGTCCCTTTAGTAAAACAAAGGGACTTTTTTGTTTTGTAGCTTTGAAGCCATATGACCTGGCCCGGTACTTATTCCAGCGGAAACAAAACAGCGTTGCTTCAAAGCGGGGAGAGTTTTTTTGTACAATTACTTCAGCTTATTCATAACAGCCGCAGTTGGATTCATATTCAAACCTATATTCTCGAGGAAGATGCCACAGGGAATGAAGTGCTGCATGCATTAATTGATGCAGCCCAGCGCGGAATAAATGTTTACCTGATTACTGACGGGTACGGAACCAAACTATCGGCCCCAACGGTAAAAAAACTAAGGGCAGGCGGAGTATTTTACCGCAATTTTTCTCCTGTGCGCTGGATGCGTGTGGGAAAAAGACTTCATCACAAAGTAGTAGTTACCGATGAAGGAAAGGCATTGGTAGGCGGAATTAATATTGCCGATAAATACAGAGGAAAATCAACCGAAAAACCGTGGCTCGACTTTGCACTGCTCATACAGGGGCCGGCCTGTAACCAAATACGGGAGGTGTGCGAGCATTTATGGCAGAGAAGATTCAGAAGAATTCACTTTAAACATGCCGATTTAAAACCATCCGTTGCCGGAGGAGATATTCCGGTGGCACTTAGTGTAAACAACTGGTATGTGCGAAAATCGGAAGTGTCGGGTGCATATGAGCACATTATTCATTCGGCAAAAGAAGAACTGCTTATTGTGGCCAGCTACTTTTTACCCGGAAAATCCATACGCAAAGCATTGGCACAAGCCGCTGCCCGAGGGGTAAAAATTACCGTGCTGTTATCGGGTATTTCCGATGTGCCAATGGTAAACCGCGCCACCCGCTATTTGTACGACTGGCTGCTGCGGAATAAAATCACCATTTACGAATGGTGCCCTTCGGTATTGCATGGAAAATTGATGGTGGCCGACAGGGAATGGTTCACCGTAGGTTCGTATAATATAAACCGGCTAAGCGATTACGGAAGCATTGAACTTAATATTCATGTACACCATGCCGCAACTGCTGTTTCGGTGCAACAAACCATTGAACTGATTATGGAGCATGGAGCCGAAAAAGTAAAAGCAGAAGTATATGCGCATGAAAAATCGGTGCTGAAGCAACTGATGAATTTTGCTTCGTATTACTTTATCCGTTTTTTGCTGAAATTGTTTTTGCGCATGAGCGAAGATGGGCGAAAAGTAACTTAATACTTTAGCAATACCACCCATTTTAGTTTTGTGTAACAACAGGTATAAGCACGCTATCACCTTATGTGCTGGGTGCAGCTAGCTGTTTATGTATCGGGTCTTATATGACTAGGTGATAAAGGAAGAAAAAACACATAGAAACATAGTTAAACATAGACATATAGCTATTCAAAACAAAAAATCTATGTGCGTATGCGTTTATATAGGCAACATCACTGGTATTCGTACCCGCGTTTATTTTTTTTGAGCCGATAGCGCACGTGAATTAATACTTAAAGCTGTGTCCTTTTTTAATCAAAGGTTTTTCAAACCATTTAAATGAATAATGCGCCAGTAAAAAAGAAAGAAGCAGCGAGGTAAGCGTTACGGCAATATCTTTCCAGTTGTACCATCCGTTTTGATAATGAATGATGGGCGACTGATGCAGGATATACTGATGCAAAACTCCGTTAATGGCCTGATGGGTTAAATAAATAGTATAGGAAATTGAACCAAGCCACATAAAAAATTTCATACTGAAAAACCTGCCTACAGGTCCGTTGCGGTCTGCCAGAATCAGCAACAGGCAATTGCTCCACATCAATCCGCCAAAGGTGAAAAGAAAACCATACCAGGGGCTGCTGCCCACCCATTGAATAAGTGCCATTGATAAGATTAACTGAACCAGTAAAAGGATGTACAATGGTTGCCTGATGCCGAATATTTTTTGAATAAACTCTGGGTTTTGAACTAACCGCGCAATAATTACTCCCATCAGTAACGAATCCATACGGGCGGGCATGGTCACATAGGTGTGCATGATATTGTCACCGAACAGAGCAAATTTTACTCCCCAGCACACTACTATAAACACGCAACACATACGAATGAGGTATTTTTTTGGTGTGAGCCAGATAAAAAGCGGAGCCAGTACATAAAATTGTTCTTCAATGGTAACCGACCAGGTGATACCCAGAAAATGCGGCCCGAAATTGTAAATCTGCCGCTGCACATCCATGTCCATAAAAAAATTCTGTACAAAAATGGCATATGACCACAGCGGTATGGGCTGATCGGGCAGAGAGTTTTGAAAAATAAACGGAATTTTTTGTTCGCCACCCCATAAAATACCAATAAGGAACAAACCGTAAACAATATAATAAATGGGGAAGATGCGCAGGATTCTTCGGATATAAAATGTTTTGAAAAAATTGGGAGAACCTTTACTTTCAATAAGTATACTGGCGATAAGAAATCCTGAAAGCACAAAAAACAAGTCGACCGCCATAATGCACATATCGGTGGCGGGTTTAAAAAGTTTTAAAAACGGACTGTAGCCTGTAATTTCACAGGCATAATAATGCCACAGCAGGGCAGCACACAGGGCAAAACCCCTGAAACCATCCAATTGAGGAATTCGGCTGTTGGCAATATTAATCTGAAATTTATTCTCGGTCGGGTTCATTGATAAAACGCCCAAAGGTATTTGATTTGTAATCAAAATGGAAACGTATGACTAAAGTAAATGAATTTAATGAATACCGCAGCCGCATGAATGAAAAGATTCTTGCATCAGATAATCTGGTGCTCAAGCGGCTTTTTAATCTTGATACCAACACCTATCAGAACGGAGCACTAAGCAGCGAGGTAAAAGAAATGCTGGGGCTGGTAGCATCTATGGTGCTTCGATGTGACGACTGCGTAAAATATCACCTCGAAAAATGCCATCAGTTGGGTGTAACTTCGGCACAAATGTTCGAAATTTTTGCAGTGGCCAATATTGTTGGCGGAACCATTGTGATTCCGCACACCCGCAGGGCCGTGGAGTTTTGGGAAGCATTACAACAGGCTGAATGAGTATTCGCATTTTTAATAAATTATACCTGCCCGATGAACTGCTGCATTTAAAACAGCATACCTTAGGTTTGCTGCAGGATGAAGATGAACGCGCGGCTGTACTTTTTTTGCATGAGTGGCTAAGCGGAAAAACTTTTTTCGAACAGCCAACTTCCGGAAGCACCGGAGCACCCAAAGTTATTTCGATAAGCAGAGAACAAATGCTGTTAAGTGCCAAACTCACCGGAGATTTTCTGCATTTTGATGCGTTGCACACAGCTCTGTTGCCCGTTTCGGCAAGGTATATAGGCGGAAAAATGTTATTGGTGCGGGCCCTGCTTTATCAAATGGATATAGAGGTGGTAAAACCATCGGCCGATTTTCTCACTAAGCTCGATGCCTTTCATCCGTATCAGTTAGTATCGGTGGTTCCGTCTCAGCTTGCAGTGGTAAAAACAGATAAACGCGCCTGTGAGGCGCTGCAGCAGTTTAAAACCGTGCTGGTGGGCGGGGCACCCCTGCCGCATAGTTTAAACACCACCCTGCAGCAAATAACCGGAGCAGCCATCTGGCAAACCTATGGCATGACCGAAACCGTTTCGCATATTGCCCTGCGAAAAATGAATGGGGAAAACCACTCAATGTTTTACCATCCGCTGCCGGGTGTTGAACTGAAAACCGATGAGCGGAATTGTTTATGCATTAAAGCGGCTGTAACGGGAAATGAATGGATAACCACCAATGATGTGGTTGAGCTGCATCACGAAAATTTTACCCTCACCGGGCGATGGGATGAAGTGATAAACAGCGGAGGGATAAAAATTTTTCCTTCGCAAATTGAACAGGCAGCCGATGAAGTATTAAACGAAATGAATTTATCATACGCTGCTTTTGCAGGCGCATTGCCCGATGAAAAATTAGGAAGTAAATTGGTGCTGGTGTTGCAGGGCAGGGAGCCCGATGAAGAAAAACTGGAAGCATTAAAACAACGCATGAAAGCGGTTTTGCCTGCCTACCATGCACCGGCACGTTATCTCTTTGTGGAAAAATTCCCCCTGCTGCCTTCGGGCAAAATTAACAAGGTCAGCGTGTTGCAAAGTTTTTTAAAAGATTCCTGAAAGCGTAGCAATAGATTGCGAAATCCTTTTATATTCGCGGGAAAAACAGGGATAATTATTTAAACAGATTTACTATGTACTGGACATTAGAACTTGCCTCTTATTTAGACGATGCTCCATGGCCGGCAACCAAAGACGAGTTGATTGATTACGCTATTCGTTCAGGTGCGCCTTTGGAGGTAATAGAAAACCTTCAGGAATTAGAAGACGATGGCGAACCATTTGAGAGCATAGAGGAGGTATGGCCCGATTATCCAACCAACGATGATTATTTTTACAATGCCGATGAGCTGTAAGTATCAAATGGCTTTATAGGAAAAGGCTTGTGCATAGCACAGGCCTTTTTGTTTTTTAGGAAAGCAATATGCCGGTGTAGTTAGCTTACACTCGAGGTACGCGAGTGAAGGCGGGGGGATTGTATGTTATTTAGGTGTTTCACGCTTAACTTGTGAAGTTGCATCAATCATTCTCTGCTGTTCGATTCTTATACCAAACTTCTGACAAAGCTTTTGTTTTTCCTCCTCTGAGGTAATAAATACATGGAGGTAGTTTATTACAAGGTTTGACAGAACAATACTGGCAAGATAATTCTTGTCAGTGTCTTTTTTTACATTATCAAGTTCAGTCCATGGGAAACTTTTGTTGTGGTCAAGTTTAATAGAAGCGTCTATTAATTTAACAGAGTTGAAGTTATTATTTGTGAGAATGTCTTGGAATGTACCGGCAAGTTTTTCGTAACCGATTGCATTTGTAACACGCTTAATAATTCCAAAAGTTGACAAAGCGCAAAGTCCAAATAGAAAATTACGAGATGCCTTATCTATATCCTCTTTCGAAATGTTTCTATCAAGATGTTTCTTGCGGTAAATGTGTTTCAAATACTCAACTAACATTTCCGTGTCTTTACCAATTAAACTGAAGTAGAAGCCTAACGTTCTCAACCCAAGCAAGTAGGTTTCTTCAGCTAACTCATATTTCTGTTGGGCTTTAAGTTCTCCCCAATATTTCTTAGTTACTTGTCCAACGATTTCAATTGTCTTTATTGCTTTAATCATCGTTGAAAGCACATCAAGTGAAGTAATGTCTTCTTCAATGTCATATTCCAACACATCACGCATTGCGTCAAACTCTTTTTCTTGCTCATCAAGCTCTTCTTCCTCTCGCAGTTCTTCTTGTTTAATGGTTTCTATATCTATTGGTTGATAAACTTGCTCGGGAAGTTTCTTAATCATATCATTTACAAATGAAACATCATCTTCAAGTTTTAAAGGTTGATATTCTTTGAAAAGTTCTTTTGAGTTTTCAAGCAATTGATTTAACACAAATTGGTCCTTGGAAAGATGAGTGAGAAACATAACAATACTAGCAAACTCGTCTCTGTGAACACGTTGACAAAGCAGTTTGACTTTGTTCTTAATATGTTCATTTGATATGTTTATTGCTAAATATCTAGCAACAAAGAAGTAATATACATATTTGTAAGTTATGGTAACTGTGTCGTCATCTATTCTTAGCAATTTTGAATTAACCAAAGTGTCAAGAATTATCTTTGGACTAATGTCAATTTTATAGTCAACGCAATACTGATTGTGAAACTTAATAAAGTCATCTATAAATAAAGGCCGCATTCTAATTTTCTGGGTAAATAGAAAATAGGAATAGTCTGTGATGAAGTTGTAATATAAACTGATGTCAGCTTTGTTCCTTACTGCTTTATTAAGGGCTTCATTAATAAGAAGCTCATAATAGAACCCGTGAATACTATATTCTGGTTTCTGAGCAGTGCTTGCTTCTTTTGCTTGGAGAATAGTCAGCAGATAAATAGGGTAAGAAGGGACGAAACTCTTTCCAATTATTGATTCTACATGTCTTTCCGTTTCATTGTTTAATCGGATTAACTCATTTGGTTCAAGTTGGTCGCTTCCAATGCCATTCCATTTTTTAATTAATTCATATCTCAATGTTGGTCCAAACTCAATTATTTGGTAACGATGAAAGTCCTCTAATATATTTCTTGCAATTCCCGTTTTTGAATTATAGGTTTCAAACTGCATGAGGTCATTACCAGTCAGAAACACATTTTGAAAGGTCTTGTTTAAGTTTGAAATCAGATTTGCCTTATACTTTGAGTTAGTGAATCTAATTTTGTGGAAGTCATCTATTATAATGATGATTCTGTCGGGGTCAAACTCGTCAAGATTCCCTTCAAGTATTTCATTGTATTGATTGGCGAATTCTTTTTGAATCACCTTTTTAATTTTTTCTACATGAATGTCTTTTATTTCATTTCCAGAAAGTAGTATTGGTATATATCCCTGCTCGTAGTATTTGTCATACCACCATTTAACAAGAGTAGTTTTGCCACTTGACTCAGCTCCATAAATAACTAACTTAATTGGGCTGCCTACCTGCTTTGTTAAAGCTTTTTCAGCGTTTACAATCTTCTCAACTTTTTCCTTTGCGTTTTCTCCAATGCTTATAACTTTCAGATTGGGTGATACATACAAATCTTTTAGTGTAAGGTCATCTTCTGCTCGGCTATGAATAAATGTTGCACCTGCATTTCCAATTTTTTCCGAGTACTTTGGCTTCAATGAAGTTTTCCAGTGGTATACTGATTTATCTGCTCTATTTGCTTTCAGATGAATCTCATCATCAGCTTTATTTATTTCAAGAATTTCAAGCCCATCTATTTTCTTTAATTCTTCTTGAATATGCTCTGGGATTTCATTACTTGTTTCAAAGTAAATTTTTATTGAACTTTTTTCCACTTTAATAATTGTTCCGTTTACATCTTTAAAAATATTTTTTAGATGTGTTTCAATTGCTTTGTATTTGTCTCTGTCTAGTTCATCAAATTTACCATCAAGAACAAATCTGTAAGTTTGACTATCGTTATTTATCTCTTCTTGTTTTACTTCCTTTTTTTCGCTTCCGTTCAGTCCTTTCTTTATTTGAAAATTAAACACACCATCCGTTTCATGGTTAATGTCTTTGTTTTTGATCCACAAATGTTCATCTGGCATGTATTTATAAAATTCTACTGTGCCATTAAGTGTATCGGAATCTATTTCAATAACGTTAAATCCATTTTGTGTTGTTCTCCTTTCAAATCCTGCACCTGCCGTAACAAATACAGTTTCGCCAGAGTTGCTACCTCTATGTGCTGAATTATTTGCATCATGAACATGACCCGAAAGAATAATGTCCGATATTCTTTCAAGTGTTGAAAGAGTTGGTTTTTCACAAGAATGAAAACACTCAAAGGGATGATGAATGCAAGATATGATTACCTCTTTACCAATATTAATTTTCTCACTGCATGAATTTACTTGACTTAACCCTAATGCCAATTTTTTTTGGTCGTCTCCATTGTAACCACAGAAGATAGCACTGTTTAGTCCGATAATATTTACTTTCAAACCATTTGCTCCAAAGGGAATTGACGATACAAATTGGCCATAAGAACCGATGGTCGTTTTCCCAGTCATGTATTGTTTTATAAATTCAAAGTATGCTTTCGTCCCTTCTTGAATTTTGCTCATTATGGATTGAGAGGTCAATATATCATTTAGCTCTTCTTCATTAGTGAACTTATAATACCAATTAAATGAAGCTTTTTCTAATTTACTCCTGTCAACATCATGATTACCTGGAATGATAAATATTCCCTCAACTCCTATACCACAATACTGAGCAATCTTGTCAATAAATTCTTTTGCTTTTGTATACTCCTCTGTCTTGCCGCTAAAAGCAATATCGCCAGTTAGCACAAGCATATTGGGCTTAGCTTCTTCGATACACAGTTTTTCAATCTTCTTGGAAAGCGAACTCATGACAACATCTTGTGAGATGTTATTAGCTGTAAAATGCAAGTCCGATAAGTGTAAAATTTTCAATTTCATATTCAAAAGACAAACTTAGTAATTGTATGAGATGAGTCTTCTAAGAGGACAGAATTGTGCGTAGAGGCAAAAGCAAATGTGAGCCAACTTTTGGTTGCCTTGTGGTTGGCGTTGGCTCTCTTTTGTTTTTGCGAAGGATAGCTAAACGGCTTGGCCGAAAATTGTATTGTCGTTTGTTTCATGTCTGTCAGTTTATTTTGTGTTCTGTCGTCATAGGGTTGCCGCTAACTCATATATTGTGCGAACTTCATTCCCTTATACCGCAATTTTGGGCAGTATCCGAACCTTTCGTTCTTTTTGTGTTGGTGAAATGTAGTAAGAAAAATTTAGCAAGGTCAGGGTTTAGTACTTTGAAAAGGCAAGGTATAAAAAGTTTCGGGGTTTGGCAAAAAAGTTTAAAGTTTCCGGTTAAAGACACCCCCCTACCCCGTTAGCTGCGCTGAACCCTTCGGGTTTCGCTAACACACTCCCTACCGCCCAAGGGGGGCAACAGAAAACGTCACTGCGAGGAACGAAGCAGTCTCCCATTAGGAAGCATCTGCTCTTTTTGGGGGATTAACTGCGTTGAGCTGAAAGTTGCTTTGCCCTGGGTACAGGGCGCGCAATGACGGTCAGAGTTGGGTTTCGGGGCACAAATGGGCATATGTTTCGACTTCGCTCAACATGACGGGGCACGAATGGGCAGACTCTTCGCGTTGCTCAGAGTGACGTTAAGTCGGGGGATTCGGTTCCGCACAAGGGGGACTTTGGTTTGTGATACTCTAAAAGATTATTTTAAAAGAAACGCTCTTGTCCCCCTTGCAGCGTGGGTTTGTAGCGGGAGAGAAGGGGCAGGGGATGAATGCGGATGCCTGATATGGCCACTACGCTTCAACGAAAGCAAAGGGGCTCGGGCATGAATGGGCATATGTTTCGACTTCGCTCAACATGCCGGGGGACGAATGGGCACATGTTTCGACTTCGCTCAACATGACAGGGAATGAATGGGCACATGTTTCGACTTCGCTCAACATGACAGGGGATGAATGGGCACATGTTTCGACTTCGTTCAACATGACAGGGGATGAATGGGCATATGTTTCGACTTCGCTCAACATGACAGGGGACGAATGGGCACATGTTTCGACTTCGTTCAACATGACAGGGAATGAATGGGCATATGTTTCGACTTCGCTCAACATGACAGGGGATGAATGGGCATATGTTTCGACTTCGCTCAACATGACAGGGGATGAATGGGCACATGTTTTATTGGTGGTAAAACTATTATAGCTAATGTTTACCTTAGCGTTAAATTTGCCGGGTAAAAAACACCGGGTGTATTAGGATGAGGCAATTATTTTTTTTATTTTTTATATCCGTTTTTATAGGCTCGTGCAGCAGAGAAAAAGCGGCCGATGCCGGTAATAAAATTCCATACCTCTACGATAGCGTGAATGTGTGCGATGTGTACCCGTTTCCGGGCGATACCTGTTTTGTATTGATTCATGGCGGTGCCTGGGAGGGAGGGGATAAAAGTAATTTTTACCGCTCGCCCGAAATTTTTGAAACATACCACCGGGCCGCCTGCAATATGAACTATACGGTAAATAAAAAGTATTGTGGCGACCTTAACAAAAAGGAAGTGAAAAACTGCCTCGATTTTTTGAGCAGCAAGTTTCAGTATAAAAAATTTGTACTGGCAGGTATCTCGGCCGGAAGCACCATTGCCATGGATTATGCTTACCACACGGCCGATGCGCGGGTGGCAGGAGTTGTGTGCCTGGGTACCATTGGCGATTTAACCAAAAATGCCAATTCAAAGGTTTTGTTCAATGCAGGCTATGCTTATAAAGATGTGGTAGCCTCCAGCCCCATCAATGCCACCGCCTTTTGTAAAACACTTTTTGTACACGGCAACACCGATGATATTTCTTTTCCGGTGCAGTCGGCTGATATGAATACGAAACTCAAGGCTTCGGGCTGCCCATCAATGCTTATGTATAAAGACAGAGGGCACTGGTTTGATGAAGAAGTGTTGCGCGAGGTGTTTACCTTCTCGGTAGGTTATTTTCAGTAAGGCGTCACCGGGAATTTGTTTTAAAACAACCGCGAAATCAAAAATGTGGAATCGTAGTTAAAACATACCGAGGCAAAAAACAGGGTATCGGCAATGCCGTGTGCCAGAATAAGCAAAAACAAATTGCGGTCGCTGCGCAGGTAAAGTAATCCAAAAAGTACTCCGGCAACAAAAGTGGTAACTACTCCGTTTGTCCCCTGATAAATATGAATAAGGGCAAACAGCACGGATGAAATGGCAACGGCAACTCCCCGATGATTGGTGAGCTGTGTAAGGCGGTCGAGCAGAAATCCTCTGAAAATAATTTCCTCACCAATGGCTGCCGATAGCCACATGCCTGCTGTAGCCTGCAGGGTAAGCGGTATATTATGACGCAGCACATTAAATTTATTGTAGTTGGTCATAATGCCGGTGAAATGATTGAGCACCGGATTTAAGATAAGACCCAGAATTACCCAAAGCACTAATCCGGCAAGCAGCCCGTTAAAAAAAGTATGGTTCAGGTAAGTAAACCGCAGTATCTGTTTCCTTTTTACCAATTGATTTTTGAAAACAAAAAAGGAGCAGAAAAGAATATGGAGAATAAAAAGCCACAGCCCGGTGTAAGCTGAAAGCGGAGTAATTACCGGAAGCAGCACCAGCGAAAGCGAAACGGCCAGCGGCCAGTTGCTGAAAATACTTTTTGATGAAAGGGAGAAAGGAGTACTAAGGGTATTATTGGTTCCCGACATGCGTTGTATTTAAACGTTTAAATTAAAGCAGGCAGCAGGAAACTAGTTGTAAAATGCGGTAACGAAATTAGCTGGCAAAACCCCTCATGCTGTTGCCCGCAGCAACCGAAGCCTGCATGGCCGCAAAATTTTCAGCCGGCTGATTTTCTTCTTCACCCTGACCTTTTGAAGCCTGATGAATATCTTTAAGAAACGGAGGCATAAAGTCATTCAGCTCCTCGTTGCCGCTTGCGGCTTTAATACTTACCGAATAGCGCAGCGAACTGCCATTGCCAATGGTTCGTACCATATTCATCTTAAGCAGGTCGTTAAAGTCGCGCTGAATGGTTTTGCGGTTGCACCCGAATTCTTCGGTAAGCTCTTTGGTGCTCACAAATCCTTTATGATGGATAATGTACATAATAAGTTCCTGCCTTTTGTTCAGCAACCCGTGGCTGTACAGTTTAAGTTTATAGCCGTGCTCAAACACGTAGTTCATAATATTGCGCTGCCGCGGGTTGGCATCGTCATATTCAACCTGCTTGCGAAAATACTGGCGCAGCACCTGTTTTACACGCACCAGGTTATTGTGAAAAATTTCGTTGCCGAATTCTATTTTGCTTTTAAGGTTTTCAATGCTGAACTCTTCCTGCTCCCTTAGTTCAAAATAACGCGAGCGGTTTAAAAATAACTCATGTTCCAGCGTAAGCAATCCGTCCATCTGAAGGCTGTGTTTGGCAAGCCAGAAATTTTGCATGAGTCGGGCCAGTATGGGAGCATCGCTGCCAAATGGTTTTATGCGCAAAATTTCAAAATGCAAAATCCAGGAAGTAGCTATGGGATCGAGTTCGTTTTCGTTTTGCACCATATCAAAAACCTCGGCTAATTGCGCCTCTTCCATTTGAGTGAGCGATTCAGGAAGTTTATGGTACTGTATGGTGAATAAATCAAAATCTTCGGTGGAGCGGTTTACGGTGCTGCTTATTAATTTGTGCAACTGAACCAGTAAATCCACACTCAATGGTTCGTCCCGTTTTTTAATCAGGTATTCTTCGGCTTCGCGGTAAATGTATAATGTTTTTTCATTGAACCCTTTGGCCTGTGCTTTTTTGCTCAGAATGTTTTTAAGGGTTTCCAAATCGGCAATGGAACGTTCCAAAGCATTGGCGTAATAAGAGCGGGAGGCCGATGCATTAAATTGTTCAATGCGCACCACCTTATCGGGCAATTCCAGAAAGCGGAAAATATTGCCCAGCTCGAAATAAAATTCGTGCAGTTTGGTGTCAGTCTTAAGTAAAGCTACAGGTATGCCCAGCTTTTCTTCTAAAAGCATAGTTCAAATCTACCTTGTTTTAATTCGCTTTGAAAATGACCACCTGCGGCAAACGCTGTGTTTATTCACAATATGAGGCATAAAGCAGGCGAGAACAATTCCTGAATAGCAGTTTTACCTTAGAAACAGGTGAGTCGAAAAAAATGGACAAAGTCCCGTTTATGTGGAATTTTGAAAAGTGGGAAAGAAGCTCTTTTAACCCAAATCGGCCAGCCAGGCTTGTAGCAGGGGCATTTCCTGTTCGCCTACTAATTTCAAGTCAATAAGTGCGCGGTAACAGCTTATCAGGTTTTCGCCCAGGTATTGTGTGCCCGGTTTAAGCTCTAATTTTTCGAGCGTTTCGGCAATTTTAGCGTTGTTGAGGTAACCCGGAATTTCATCTTCAAAATCGCGCAGCAGGTTGTGCTGGTTGCGCTCCTGCCACACCGTAGCTTCTTCAAATAAAATATGCCAGTTGTTTTCCCAGGCTATCCGCTGGGCTACAAAACTGCGCCATATATCCGTCATTCTGAAACTGCAATACGCAGGCAGGTACAACAGAGGGAAAGCTTCTTTAAAATGGGTAGTATTTTGACTGTTGTAAGGACACCAGGTGTTTTTACCCAAACCTATTTTATGTTTTTCGGTAAACGAAAACGGAAGGCTTTGCGTTAAGCGGAATACCGCATCAATATCCGGATTTTCATCGGCCAGTCCCTGTTGTATGGGGGCTTTTATTTCGCGCTGTTCAAAGGTGTGCAGCGGCTTTATTTCTTTTTGCAAATACTCGAGCGGATACCCGCGCGGCCAAATATAACCTTTGGTAAAATGGGCATATACGTTGAGCCATCCCTGCCCGTTTATATCAAAAGCGTGTGTGGTAAGGGAGCGGTTATTCCAGAAATTCTCTCTCGGAAAATTGTCGTCATCACTTTCAATAATCATTTGTGCACCATTTTTTATCGCTACTAAATATCCTATATTTTTTCGGGCATAGTGGCGCTCGGGGCAAATTTTAGCAAACGCAAAAGGCAGTGTTTTTTGTTCTTCGAGGGAGTAAAAGCGGCATCCGTTTAATGAAAAATCCTTTGGCGATTTGGAATCACCGATAAGAATAAACTCGGTTCCGTTTTTGGCGCATCCTTCGGCAAAAGAACGCAGCACATCGTTGGGGGCAGAAATGGAAGTGATAACTAAAGCGGTATGGCTGTTCATGAAAAGAATTAGAGTGATTTGGAGTTAAAAGTAAAACGCAGGATAACGTAATGCAGCAATACTTCAACAGAATTGCGTATGGCCCGCTGCGATACACTGGGCGAAGGGGCTTTGTAATGAATAGGTATTTCGGCAAAACGTTTTTTACGCAGCAGGTAGCGCACCTCGGTCTGGTAAAAATGGGCTTTCGAAAGCAACTGATAGTCGAGCAGCTCTTTTACCACCGAGGCATGGAAACCCTGAAAGCCCGATGTCATATCGTACATGCGGGTACCTAAAAGTACATTGGAAAGAATGGTTCCGGTTTTAGAAAGCATTCTGCGAAAAAAAGGAGAGTCGGACATAGAGCCTCCATTGATAAAACGACTGCCGAAGGCACATTCATTTCCTTCGTTTAATACCCGTAAAAACATGGGAAGTGCGCGCGGGTCGTGCGAGAGTCCGGCATCCATTTCAATAATAAAATCGTGGCCGTTGGCATAGGCTTCTTTGTAACCGCGCACGTAGGCGTCCACCACATTTTTATTTTCCGGAGCCCAGATGGTGCTGTACCGGTTGTCGGAATCGCTTTGCTGCCGGCACAATTCAAGGGTACGGTCTTTTGATGCTTTATCAACCACTAAATAAATTTTACCGCTTCCTAGGCTATTCAATACCTTGGTCACTTCCCTGATAAAATCAGCGAAATCCTTTTCTTCATTTGCCATGGGCACTATAGCAGCCCAGTTCGAGTCGAAATACATTTTTGTGGTTTGAGGTCAGGGGTTCAAAGATAAAATAAGCATCCGAATTTCAATGAATGCCCATGCTGCCAAGTTTCTCAATCATTTGGGTGCAGGCCTGTGCCATTTCCTGATTGCCCATTCTGGTATAGGCATCTCTCATTATTTGGTAAGCCTGAGGCATTTCCTGCCTTAGGTTCACTGCATTGGTTTCGGCTTCCACACATTTGGCATAATTTCCGGTAAGAAAATACGCCTGCCCTAAAGCCATATAAATTTCAGGAAGTTTTCCGTTTTGCTTAATGCAATTTTCATATTCGGGAATGGCCTCAGCATATTTCTGCATATTCATGTACGAGGTAGCAGCATGGTAGTAGGCCATAGCATAATTAATTTTCAACCCGTACGATTTATGAAACAGTTTAATGGCGGGCTCGTAGTTCTTTTTGTTGAATTCAATTAATCCAAGCAGGTCATATACCTCATAATTTTCGGGTAAAAGTTCGAGCGCTTTTTTAAGGTGAATGCGGGCATTGGTTTCATCCAGCATATTTACATAAACACCTCCCAGCACACGGTGAGCTTCTTCGTTGTTGGGGTTCCAGGCAATGGCCTTTTTTAAGTTGACAATGGCCGAGTCGAAACTGCGGTTGTACAGTTGCGGGTAAGCATCGGCAATGTAATGATCGTGGCTTTTTAAAATGGCGGCCAGCGGAACACCATCAGCCTCTATTACGTGTATGGCTTCCTTAGGCGGAAACTGTCCCGAAGCAAGCTGATGCGGGGTAAGGGTGCGGGTGGTGTAAATGGCGTAATCCCATTTTCCCTTATACCATTCCATATCGCGGGTCCATTGCCATTGGATGCTGTCGGTTACTTTTTGTGAGTAATACGAAGCATTAAGCGGTTCATTATTGATGGCCACTACCACCGCTTTATTGTAATTGAGCGGCTCGTTTTTCAGCAGCCATTCGGTAGCCTGCTTCACTACGTTTCCGTAGTAGTCGGTTTCATATTTTCCGTAGGCACCTTTTATTCCGCCTACAAACTGATTAAAATACACATACTCGTTGGGATGGTTTCTAACCATCCAGCTTAATGGTTCGGCCAAACCCGCCAGCGGTACCAATACCAGTATAAGCTGAACGGCTTTTATTTTTACCGCAGAGGCAATAATGTCCCACCCGCAGGCAGCAATGGCTACTAAAGGAGGATAGATAAATAAAAAGTGACGCCACCCATTATACAGCATGGAGTTTTTATAAGCGGCATAAAACACCGGGAACACAATAACAAATACGAGCAGCCCTACCACCGGCCAGCGGAATTTTTTACGCGCAAACACAATTAAAAGTAATCCGAGGGCGGCACCTGCAAGAGCCACCACAGGTACGGTAATGCCAATATACTTTAACGTGTAATACCACGGCACCTCGGCCATATTGATATGCACTCCTTCAAAATTTTCGTACGAGGTGATGAGCGAGAAGTTGGTGAATTCTTTAAGTGCTTTTATGGGATTGGTAAACGGTTTGGTAATACCAAACGGCCAGAAAAGTATTCCGAGAAAGTAACTGAAACCGGCAATGGTAAAAAAGAATTTCAGGTATTTGGGAATTAACGATAAGGCAGCTTTGTTGTTTTTGCGGAGGCGGCCAAGCCACTCAAAACCCATAAAAAGACCCGTGAATCCAAGAAGAATGATGCCGCCAATACGCATGCTGTTGGTAAGGGCAATACCCAAAATTAAAAACAACAGGGTAGAGGTGCGTGGACTGGGCAGTTGTTTTAAAAAACGAATCAGGTGATATATGCTGAAAATATATCCTGCAGCAAAAGGAATATCCTTAGGATTATTCATTGACTGACCAAAAAATTGCGGAGTAATTAAAATAAGAAGCAGCGCAAAAAAAGCCGTGCGCCAGTTGCCTAATTCGCGGGCGGTGAGTGCGGCATAGGTCATAGCCATTAAACCAAACAGGGAGTTGAGCAAATGCCTTGTTTCAAATTCGCCAAACGGAGACAGGACATCATTTACAAAGGCGGCCAGTAAATCAAAAAAGCTCCCGTAATACAGCAGGTGACTGTACAATGCTTTATTGGTATCGAACACGGTTTTGTCTTCGCCAAACGAGAAGAAAAACTTAAGCATGTCCTTGCCGTATTCATTCTGTGCTTTTTCATCCCAGGTTACTCCAAAATCAAAACTGAGGTAGGGCATGGCCACCAATGCAATGGCAAACACCGTAAAAAACGCCAATCGGTACACGGGATGCTGTGCATCACCAAGCGCGTGTGAGGTGGTCTTAAACTCACTGATTGGTTTTTTTACATGCCAGTACCACCGCAGGGTGAACACAAGAGCCAGCGCACTCCACACCTCGCCCACCCATTTATACGCGCGGTAGGGGTTGGTTTTTAAGGCTACTATTGCCGACTCAACCGAAATCTCATTCAGTTTAATTTTTCCAAGCAATTCGGTGAACAGGTTTAAGCCGTTGCCCGATAAATCGCCAAACAGTTTTTTTGCCTTTTCTGTTTTCAGCAAAAGTGCTTTGGCCGATAAATCTTTTATTCCCGAACCGATATTGGTTTCGTTTATGAAATTACTTTTCCATTTCAGTAATTTATGCAAAAGGCCAAGGTTGTAGTTGTCTTTGGCCGGGACAAACCAAATAGCATCGCTTTCTGTTTTTGAATGATTGCTGTTAAACCAGTTAAGCGCATTGGTAGCTGCACAGGCCTGATGCGGATGATAAACATACACCCATTCTCCGGTAATACTTTCGGTACATTCTCCCAGAGCTTTGCCACCATTCACCGAAGTATTTGCCACGGTAATTTTCCCCTTTGTAAGTGCCTCGGCAACCGATTTGGTTTTAGACGACTGAGCCCAAACTTCTTTTTTATCGTCCGGTAAACAAATCACCAGTTCGGCTTCGGTTTTTGATTTGAGCACAAGCCCTGCCAGCAAATCAACTGCCGAGTGGAACTCTTTATCATCGGTTACAGGAGGTAAAACAAAACTTAATAAGCGGCTGTACGTTGTCATAAGCGTTCTTAATAATTCAAAAGCAGCCAAAAATAGCCAATTAATTGAACTGAAATAGCACGAAACTGTTTTTTTTCTACGAGGTTTGCTATAACTTGCCGGCACAAACCAAACATGAGGAAAGTTTTTATTGTTCAGTTGCTGCTTTTCAGCTTTGTTGCTTCATTACGGGCTCAAAATTTAACCCTTCCCCTTTTTAAGATTGATATTGATACGGTGTACTTAAAAGCCATGTATGCCGACCCTAAGGCGGAAATTTATTATCCTGCAGTTTTCCGATTCGACTCTGTTACCTATCAATGTGAAGTGAAATTTAAAGGAGCTTCATCTCTTTATTACCCTAAAAAAAGCTGGGCTATAAAATTCGGGGATAACGTAAATATTTTTCATGCAAAACGTATTAACCTGAATTGCGATTACAAAGACCACTCGTACATGCGCAACCTGATGGTGTTGCGTTTGTTTAAAAATGTGCTCGGGGTTGACGGACCCAATATTACCCATGTGAGTTTTAACGTTAACGGACGCTATGCTGGAGTGCATACCTACATTGAGCAGATGGATGAAGATTTTCTGGCAAATCACGGGTTGCCTGCCATTGATTTTTACAAAGCCGAAAATCATGGTGCCGGAATGTTTGCCCTTACCAAAGATTCTTACTGGCCAGCCGTATGGACCGAGCGGGTGGGTAACGATAGCCACAACGACATGAAAATTCTGACCAATAAAATTTTTTACTGGAGTGAAGAAGAGTTTGATTCAAGTATTCATACCATAGTTGATGTGGACAATGTAATCAGTTTTTTTGCCGTTCATTTTGCCAATACTGCCTTCGATAATTTTAATAAGAATCAATATGTAAATTTTAACGGAGCTACCGGAAAATATGAGTGGATACCCTGGGATAATGAAGGGAGTTTTGGTTTTGGGGCATTTGGCGATTTTGATACAAGCCATATTGATTACATCATGGAGGATTCCTATACCGGTGAATACAACGTACTCTTTCAGCGGCTTATTGACAATGATTCCATACGCGGAGTTTTTAATGCCAGAGTCAACAAGATAGTTAATGAGGGATATAGCTATCTGGACACTTTAATTTACAATACCGCCAACCGCATACGCAATGACGTGTATCAGGATACTACCAAAGAAACATCGAATGCCGAATTTGAAAATGACCTCTCGAGATTGCGGTTGTTTATGACCGGACGTAAAAATTTCTTAACAGCCAATCCGGTGCCCGAACATTATGAGCTCACCGAATTTTACAATTCCAATCCTTTTCCCAATGCTACTTATCCGCTGGCCGATATACGTGTGAAGTCGGAAGCCAAGCAACGGGTGTTTATGTACCTGGCCGATTCGGTAACTTTCGATATTTTCGGGCGCCCCTTTAATCTGAAACGAATAGAATTGTATGATGACGGAGCCCATAACGACCTTCAGGCAAACGATCTGGTTTACGGAAACACCGTGAATGCGCAGGCGTTTTACAGCAAGTATGTTCCGTATTCGTTTACGGGAGGGTATCAGAATTATCCTTCCAACGGGTTGTTTTATGTAGATTACTACCGCTCAAAATCTTTTGCCTTCAACAAAGCAAATACCGATAATAACCTCGGGAACCGAATTCGTATCGGGCGTACATTTAAACAAAGCAGTTCCTATTTTGTAGAAGTGGTGAATAATTCGTCAAGCCAAACTTCCGATATTTCGTATTGCCATTTCAGAGTAAATGCGGATTACAAAGATGTGATGTTTTTGCATAATACCCTGTTGCAGCCTGGCGATACATTGATTATTACCAATGATACCATGATGGCGCGTAAGTCTTTTCCGGGAAAGAAAATATGCAATGTGTCGCTGTATTTCGATTTGCAGGAAAAAGACCTGTTTGAAATTCTCTCTCCTGCTCTTACTCCGCTCACTTCAAAAACGCTGCTTTTCTTTGATAATATTCCTTTCCCTGCTACCGATTCGGTGGTGATTAATGAAATTAATTACAACTCTCGGGGAAATCATAATACAGGCGACTGGATTGAGTTATACAACCCCAATGCGCATCCGGTAAATTTGAGTAAATGGGTTTTTCGCGACATATCAAATGCGCATAGCTATGTTTTCCCTGACGGTACCATCATTCAGCCCGATTCTTACTTAGTAGTGTGTGAGGATACACTCGGATACACCCTGTTCAATAATACCAATATTCAGTATATGGGTAATCTTGGTTACGGGTTTTCAGGTGCCGGAGAATTAATCAGACTGTTTAATGCCAACGGGCAGCTTATTGATTCCGTTTTATATGATGATGTACTGCCCTGGCCAACCGCTGCTGATGCCAAAGGCCCTACACTCGAACTTAAAAACTTTACATGGGACAATGCGCTGGCAACGTCATGGTATGCTTTTGCCGGAGACTACGGAACACCGGGAAGAAGAAATCATATAGTAAATGTGGGAATGGCCGAAACCAAAGTGTCGGACAACGACTTTTTTCAATTGTATCCGAATCCGAATAACGGAACATTTACCGTAGCACTTGCTTCGGAAGCTGAGGTAATTGACCTTAGGTTGCTCAATATGCTGGGCGAAGAAATTTATTCGGTACAGGTAAAAAATACAGCCACACTTAATGCTCAAATACCATCTGTAAAACCGGGAGTTTATATTGTTTCGATACATGCCGGCAACCGCAGTGTGAGCCGAAAGATGGTTATAAGCCATTGATTAAATGAGTTTCAGGGGCAAATGCATCGGCAATTCCCGGCTTATTTGCCCGTGTAAAAAAGGCAAAAAACTCTCAGTAATTCTTCTTACTTTTGGCGTTCAAAATAAAGAATAAAGTTCATGACAACTGCTGCTTTAAAAACTACTTCATTAACCGAGTTGCACAAATCGTTAGGTGCTAAAATGGTTCCGTTTGCAGGATACAACATGCCTGTATTGTACAATAATTTAATTCAGGAGCATCATGCCGTTCGCAATTCGGTAGGAGTGTTTGATGTAAGTCATATGGGAGAGTTTATGCTGAAGGGACCCAAAGCGCTTGATTTAATTCAGGCCGTAACTTCAAACGATGCTTCCAAACTTACTGACGGAAAAGTGCAGTACAGTTGTTTGCCCAATGATAAAGGCGGCATAGTTGACGATTTATTAGTGTATCGCTGGAAGGAAGATGAGTATTACCTGGTGGTGAATGCTTCGAATATTGAAAAAGACTGGGAGTGGATAAGCAAACACAATAGCTATGGAGTAGAAATGGTGAACATGAGCGATGACATGTCGTTGCTCGCTGTTCAGGGACCAAATGCAGTGAAAGCACTTCAAAAGCTTACTTCGGTTGATTTAGCATCAATGGAATATTACACTTTTACTTCAGGCACACTGGCCGGAATTGAAGGGGTGATTATTTCCAATACCGGCTATACCGGTGCAGGCGGTTTTGAGTTGTATGTAATGAACAATGATGCCCGCAAGTTATGGGATGCCGTAATGGAAGCCGGGGCCGAGTTTGAAATTAAACCCTGCGGATTGGGTGCACGCGACACGCTTCGTTTGGAAATGGGCTTCTGTTTGTACGGAAATGATATTAATGACGAAACTTCACCCATTGAAGCCGGACTTGGCTGGATAACCAAATTCACTAAAAATTTTACCATGAGCGATTACCACAAAAAACTCAAGGAAGAAGGAGTGAAGAAAAAATTAGTAGGTTTTGAAATGATTGAACGTGGCATTCCGCGCCAGCATTATGATATTGTTGACGGGCAGGGAAACGTGATAGGAGAAGTTACTTCCGGAACTCAATCACCCAGCCTTGGCAAAGCCATCGGAATGGGATATGTGAAAACAGAATACAGTAAACAGAATACCGAAATTTTCATCAATATCCGCGAAACCCGAATCAAGGCCCGGGTTACTAAACTGCCTTTTTTACAAAAGTAAGTTTTACGCTTGCAGCAGTATTCCCAAACTAAAGGCTATGCAGCAAATTGATGTAGTTCTCACACCAGCCATGCTCCCTCTTTATCAGATTGAAGGGAAAGTGGTAGTGGTTATTGATGTACTCAGGGCTACTTCATCTATTTGTGTGGCCTTTCATACCGGGGTTCAAAAAATTCTTCCCGTAAGCACCCCCGAAGAATGTGCCACCTATCAATACAAAGGATTTATATGTGCTGCCGAGCGTGACGGAATGGTGGTTGACGGATTTGATATCGGTAATTCTCCGTTCAGCTATATGGACAAAAAACTGGAAGGAAGAAATATTGCCCTCACTACTACCAACGGAACTTATGCCATTGAGCATGCCCGCCATGCCGACACCGTGGTTATCGGGTCGTTTTTAAATTTGAAGGCAATATGCAACTGGATATCGAAACAAAACAAAGATGTGATTTTGCTGTGTGCCGGATGGAAAAATAAATTTAACCTCGAAGACACCCTGTTTGCCGGAGCAGTTTGTTACCATCTCAAAAACGAATTTTCGCTGTGCAGCGATGCCTCTATTGCCGCATGCGATTTATATGAGCTGGCAAAAGATAACCTGTATGGGTACATACTTAAGTCGTCACATGCCCACAGGTTTAAAAAACTCAATATAGAACGCGATATTGAATACTGCCTGCAGCAGAGTATTTTTAATGAAATTCCGGTACTGAGCGGAGATTACCTCATAAAAATGGAATTACCCCAGCGAGGTTGACATGCGTAATTTGTTATTTTACTCTTTTATATTTACCTTGCCTCTGATTTAGGGTATTGATGGAGACCAGTACAGTTGTTCCGACAGGCATTTTCGATTTAGCGTTTATTTTAAACGAGGATACGCAAATTTTAAATTTTGCCTCGTCAGATAATACTTTGCTTTTTGCGAGCCCCGATTATTTTCTTGGCAAAAAAGTTATAGAAGTACTGCCTCCCGGTGCAGCAGCAACCTGCATGGAATGTATTAAGCAGGCTTTCGGGTCAAATGTTTCTACCGGGTGCGAATACAGCCTAGAGCTTGAAGGAAAAGTTTGTTTCTTTCGGGCTGTGGTAAGTCCGCTGATGGGGGAAAACTTTGCGGGAAAACGGCAGGCTATTGTCACCATTCAGGATATTACCAGGGATAAACTTCAGCAAAACGAGTTACACCAACTTAATACGCGATTTAAAACCATTTTCGAATCGGCCAATGCAGGAATGGCCTTTGCCGACAGGCATGGAATGATGGTAGAGGTAAACAAAGCCTTCGAAGAGTTGGTGGGCTATAGTGCGGATGAATTGAAAAACCGGCATTTCAATATGTTTATTCACCCTGATGATGTGCAGGACGAAAGCGTGCTGTTGCAAAAAATAGCCGATTCCGAAATTCATGATGTACGGGTAGAAAGACATTTTAAACGCAAGGGAGGAGATACTATTTGGGTTGATGCCACCATATCGGGTATTCGTGACGAATCGGGCGAGTTAACTTACTTCGTAGGAATTTGTACCAATATCACCAAACGCAAGGAGCAGGAACTGGAGCTGGCCGCCTTAAATGCCACCAAGGATAAATTGTTTTCGATTATTGCCCACGATCTGCGCAATCCGCTTAATGTAATATCGGGGCTGGTGAGTATACTGGTGAATGATTTTGAGAAGGAAGAACTGCGTGGGGAATCAAAGCAAATTTTGTCTATGCTCACCCAGTCAACGCTGGGCGCAAATATTTTACTCGAAAATTTATTGCAGTGGGCCAGGGCACAAACCAAATCCATTTCATTTTGCCCAACCAAAACGGAGTTAAAATTTATAGCCGATGATTTAATTCATCAGCTGGCCGGTATGGCGCAGGCCAAAAATATTTCGCTCAGTTCTTCGGTAAAAAGTGAACACACTTACCTGCTCGACTGGCAAATGATTAGTACTATTTTGCGTAACCTTATCTCAAACGCTATTAAATTTACACCAAAAGGCGGAAGCATTGAGTTAAATATATATGGCGGTGAGAAGGAGGTAGTTTTTGAAGTAAAAGACAACGGAATTGGAATGGACAAAACCAGAGTAAGTCATCTTTTTGACATCAACCGCATTCAAATTACTACCGGTACCGCTAACGAAAAAGGAACGGGTCTTGGCCTTTTGGTGTGCAATGAATTTACCAAAGCCCATGGCGGAACGCTTGCTGTTACCAGCGAGCCGGGCAAAGGAAGTACCTTTATTTTGCGCATTTCGCAATAAAATTTAATAGTAAATATACTTTTTATTCCCTTTTTCAGTTAATTTTATGGCTGAATAAAAGACCATAATGAATATGCTGAATCGTCTTTTAATACTTTCTGTTTTATGCATTACCGGATTTCATAACTTTTGTTACGGGCAGGCAGATAGTTTAATGCATAAACCTTTTTGGGGGCCCTCCTCCAAGTATCGAACTAAAACCGGAGTTAATTTTTATGTTGGATATTTAAATGATTTCGGGAGTAATCCTGCTGTTACTGCCTATTATGGTAAATATAACCTAAGCGTAAACAGGCAATATTCTTTTATCGGCAACTATTACCTCAGTGATGAGTACAATTTAAGGGCAAATTTTAAATTAAAAAAGTATGGAGGATTCAGCCTTCGGTATCAAGACAAAACACTTGGATGGTATGACAGAAAAACAACCGCATTGGCTTATAACTACTCCGTAAATTCAAAAATGATCGGATTATTTTCATTTGCTTTTGAAGCATGTGCTTTAAGACGATTCTTTGACAGGTCTGCAATGAATCTTTCTCCGGGAGGCTATGCTTCTTCAGCTATTATGGTGCCCGATTTTAATGCAGGATTTATTTACAGCAAACGTAACTTTATTGCTGAAGGACTGTGTTCTCATCTTTTAGAACCTAATATTTCATTCTATAAAACACCGGGGAATGCAAGTAATCTACAACGGAATTATTTTGCGCGCTTAAGTTATGTTATAACAGGAGGAGGTCGGGCGTTTATGCCAATTGCTATTGTTCCGGGGGTAAGTTGGTCGCGGGTGGAAAACCATACAAAAATTCTAAGCGGGTTATGTACCGTAGATTACGATTTGTTTGCAGTTACAGTTGAGGTAAGTTCAGATAAGTCGTGGGAAACGCGGCTTACATTTATGAACAAATTGAACAAATACCGAAAGAGTCATATATATAATCAATTAAGGTTAAATATGAGTTATAGAAAATATGTTTCGTTAAGCAACGATTACGGAACACAGGTGGGAGAGTTCAGGTTTGGATTAAATTACAATTTTGGTAAATGGGACGCGCAGCCAAGACATATAGACAGATTTTAGCAACGCTTTTTTTAGTTGAGTTGTTATTGGTATCCGGCTGTAAGAAGGAAACTCAAAACGGACAATTCAATTATAAGTATACCTGGCTTTTCAATAACAAGTGTGGTGGTCAACTCACAGTTGAAGTTCCTAACTCCATTTATCCATTTGGGAGGCATTATGAATGGGAGGTTGCTTTTTCGGTATTATTTAATCAGGATACCTGCAACGGAATTCCGAATGAACCAGATTCAGCAGTTAAATCATTTTTAGTTGAAGTACGCGATATTCATAATAAAGTTTTTTTCACAAGCACCGGTATGCATTCGAAATGGTATGCGAAAGATCAAACTAATAATGGGGCTGATGTCTCACCCGGTCAATACCTGTGGAAACTCCGAATTGAAGATTTAGACGGAGTAATTCATGAAGAACACGGAATGGTGAATGTGATTTACTAACCTCTTCTTGACATCACTTTCAGCACAGCTTCTACAATATCCGGAGTGTCGAGTTTATATTTTTTCAATAAATCTTCGGGTACACCACTCTCGCCAAAGCTATCGTTTACGGCAACCATTTCAACTGGGGCAGGTGTGTTGCGGGCCAATAGCTGGCAAATGCTGTCGCCCAGGCCGCCATGGCGCTGGTGCTCTTCGGCTGTTACCACACATTTGGTTTTGGCCACCGATTTTAACACAGCAGTTTCGTCCAGAGGTTTAATGGTGTGTATATTGATGATTTCCGCATCAATGCCTTTCTCAGCTAAAATATGTCCGGCTTCAATGGCTTTCCATACTAAATGGCCCGTAGCAAAAATGCTTACATCTTTTCCTTCATTCACCATCCAGGCCTTACCAATTTGAAATTTTTGATCGGGGGCGGTAAAGTTGGGTACTACAGGGCGGCCAAAACGCAAATACACCGGCCCGTTATAAGCGGCAATGGCCATGGTGGCGGCTTTGGTCTGGTTGTAATCACATGGATTAATGACTGTCATGTTCGGCAGCATTTTCATCAGTCCTATATCTTCGAGTATCTGATGTGTGGCTCCGTCTTCACCTAAAGTTAATCCGGCATGTGAAGCACAAATTTTTACATTTTTGTTGGAGTAGGCCACCGACTGGCGAATTTGATCAAACACGCGGCCGGTAGAGAAATTGGCAAACGTTCCTGTAAACGGAATTTTCCCTCCGATGCTCATTCCTGCGGCAAGCCCTATCATATTTGCTTCGGCAATTCCCACCTGAAAAAAACGCTCGGGGAATGCAGCCTTAAATGCATCCATCTTCACCGAGCCGGTAAGGTCGGCACAAAGCGCTACCACTTCACTGTTGCTTTTTCCGGCTTCGAGTAAACCGGCACCAAAGCCTGAGCGGGTATCTTTTTTATCAAATATTTCGTAGTGTTTCATGTGTTACAAATTTATAGTAGTAGCGTAAGCTGATGTTATTTTAAATTCTCTTTCGAAAGTGTAATACGAGCGGGTCATGTTTTTGGGCCGATACACAATTTTATATATTCCCGGTTGCATGGTGATGGTTTGTGTTTTGTTTACCAAATCAATTTCACATACCAGTTCCATCCGGTTATTTACCATCTGGTAAACGGCTCCCCACACTTCGGTTCCCGATAGTATATTTAATTTTCCGGGTTGGGGCACACTTATATTGGTGGTGGTGCTTTGGTTTATACTCACCCCGCTCAGTTTCATTCGGGGAAGGGTGAGAATTTCCAAATCGTATTTCCCAACCAGCATTTTATGGGTGCTGTTAAATTCCTGCACATACATGGTTTGCATGTCTCCGCCTTTGCGAATAATGCATTCAAGGCGCGGATAATTGGTAATTCCTTCGCAGGCTAATTTTAAATAACCCTGCGGGGCATCAATGCCAATGATATTGTGTTTGCCCGGCACCAGTTCCACCCCTTCTTTTACTACCTGTGGGGTGGTGTGAACTACCACGGTATATTTCACGGTAGGGTCGAGGGTAATAGTATCGGGGTAGCCGCGGTCGTTTATTACATGCAGGTAATTGTAGAGCAGTAAACCCGTGTGTGAGTCGTAAAAACTCATGTTTACATTGGTTTCGCTGGGCTTTGAATAAATATCGAGCAGGTTTACCTGAGCGGTGGTGGTGTTGAGTGCCTGCGATACCACCACATTCAGTGCATTGGCAAAAGTAGCCTCGGTACTCGCATCGTAAAAACGGCCTACACATTCAAATGCTTTTCTGAAATCATCTGTCATAGCACCCACCCCGATGATAAATGGCCGCAGGGCTACTCCGTTTCGCTGCAAAGCTTCCGATACCGCACAAGGGTCGCCCTTGCATTCTTCGAGCCCGTCAGTGATAAGGATGATGATATTGCGCGCATTTTTATCCGGAAAATCATTGGCAGCCTGTGTGAGCGAATAGGCAATAAGGGTGGTTCCCTTGGGTGAGATGGTTTGTAATTTCTTTTTAATATCTCCGTGGTTATTGGCTTTAAAACCCACTTCAAGTTTGGTGTCTTTACAGTTTTGGTCAACAATGGGACTTTGATGTCCGTAAACACGCAGGGCCACTTCCACATTTTTGTACTGTGCCAAACTGTCGAGCACCGAACCAAGTAACCGTTTGGCTACATCCATTCGGTCTTTTCCCTTGTCCATTTGGGCCAGCATACTTCCCGATGCATCGAGTAAAAAAAGAATCCGTGTTTTGTTGCCGTTTTGCTGTGCACGCAAAGCAGCAGGCTGCAGCATACCAACCGAAAAAACAACTAATAAACAAAAACGAATCAGTGCCCGGTTCATTAATAATCTCCCAGAGTTTCGTCTAATTGTTTTAAAGCCGATGCCAGCTGCTCGTCATTGGGAGCTACTCCGTGCCATTTGTGGCTGCCCATCATAAAATCTACGCCCTGTCCCATTTCTGTTTTCATGATTACAAAAACGGGTTTTCCTTTTCCGCAGGCGGCCTTTGCTTCGTTCATCACTTTTACCACATCGGCCATATCATTTCCGTTCATATGCAATACCTGCCATCCAAACGAGGAAATTTTTGCAGTGATATCATCAAAGCCCATAATTTCTACGGTAGAACCGTCAATCTGCTGTTTGTTGAAATCAATGGTAAGAATTAAATTATCTACCTTGTTGTGGGCCGCATACATCAGTGCTTCCCATATTTGTCCTTCCTGCATTTCTCCGTCACCCATCAGGGCGTAAACAAGCGAGGTGTCGTTATTCAGTTTTTTTGCCTGTGCCGCCCCCACGGCCACCGATACTCCCTGACCCAATGAGCCTGAAGCAATGCGCACACCGGGTAAATGTTCGGCAGTGGCCGGATGTCCCTGCAAGCGCGAATTGAGCTGACGAAACGTGGCTAATTCTTTCACCGGAAAATAACCCGAGCGCGCAAGTACGCTGTAAAACACTGGTGAGATATGTCCGTTGCTCAAAAAGAAAATATCTTCTCCCTTGCCGTCCATCTTAAACTCAGGGTTGTGTTTCATGATATCAAAATAAAGAGCCGTAAGAAAATCGGCACAACCCAGCGAGCCGCCCGGGTGCCCCGATTTACATCCATGCACCATGCGCACTATATCCCTGCGTACCTGTGAGGCAGTTCGTTTTAATTCGTTGATTTCAGCCATATTCTGTTTTATGATTGCAGCATCAAAGTTGACTCATTCAATATTCCCAAACAAAATTCCGACTTTTGTAATATCAACAAGTTATACAATAGTATCAAACAGCTTGTTGCCAGATTTTTAGGATAAACACCTAACATGAAAAAACAACTCGAACTCACCCTTAGCCCCGAGGAAGCCGCTGTGAGCAGCCGCTTACTTACCCGTGTGGCCAATGAATTAAAGGTTCCCGCATCGGGTATTGTGCATATTCAAAAACTGAAACAATCTATTGATGCGCGCAGAAATCC
>JAIBAK010000063.1 GCA_019695215.1 Bacteroidia bacterium
GCCAGCGGCATGATTGGCGGTTTAATTTTATCGCATTGTTTGCATAGCGAAGAAGTGGCAGGGGTAACCGTGATTGTACGTAAAAGTCTGGGTTTGTCGCATCCTAAACTTACCGAGGTGGTGCACCGGGATTTTACCGATTACACAGCCATCACATCAGTATTTAAAGGCGTAGATGTGTGTTATTATTGTGTAGGAGTGTACACCGGGCAGGTGCCCACCGATGAGTTTAAAAAAATTACAGTGGACTATACCTGCGCTTTTGCTTCGATATTAAAGCAGCAGAGTCCGGAAACGGTGTTTTGTTTTTTAAGTGGCGATGGTGCCGACCCCAAAGAAAAAAGCCGTTTACTTTTTGCAAGAGAAAAAGGGAAAGCCGAAAATTTTTTATTGAGTCTTTCATTCGGGGCAACTTATATTTTTCGTCCGGGATATATTTACCCCGTGCAAAAAAGGGAAGAACCCAATAGGATGTATGCTGTATTACGTGTTTTATGGAAACCTTTTTTTAGCCGGGTGGCTCCGTGGTCAGGGGTTACTTCGGTACAACTTGCACAAGTAATGACGCAGGTTGGGTTACATGGTGCTGCGCAAACGGTGTTCTCTAATAACGATATCAGGCGGTTTCCCGTTCGTTAAAGCGTATTCCGTATTTCTTCCATCAGTTGTTTGTAGTGAATGGTGCCACCGGTAGCTTTTAAATGATTAAGAATACCGAGTGCCCTGCGCAGGCGCACCTGCGAGCTTTTGGCATTTGCTACCATGTAAATAAGTGTACGCTGTTTGCCGGGAGTAAGGGAGTGAAACACTTTCCTTCCTTCATCATCCTGTTGCCAAAGCTCCTGCAATTCTTCGGGTACCGGCATGCCGTATTCGCTCTGGTCTTTGGTGAGCGTAATGGTAACCGAATCGCCTTCTTTCAGTTTTAATTTAGTGCGCAGTGCTTTATTAATATTGATAAAAAAATCCCCCTTTCCGTCAGGCATCAGGGCACAGGCAAAGGGTTCGGTTCCGTTAAGGGAGCAAAGTACTCTGCGGTCTTTTCCGGCCACAAAAAATTGAGCCTGCTCAGCCAAAACGGGCACATGAAAATGCCACAGATTGGAATTAAATCTTCCTAAAACTGCCGTAAACGGGGCCGCTTTTTTGGGTTCTTTTTTCGCCATGTTGTGGTGCAAGGTAATTATTTTTTGGTAAAACAGGTTTTATAACTATCTGGTTATTTGTGCATGGCAATTTGAATTGACAAAAATCATAAATTATTTTTATTTAGATTAATTCCAAATAGTATTTTCGCACCCATGAAAACAAACAAACAACTATTTATTCTTTTTGCCTTTATGGCGGTGAGCAGCCTTGCGGCAAAGGCTCAGATATTTACCAAAGAAGATTCGCTGAATGCAGGACTTACTCCCAGCAACAACCCCACAGTTATATCGGGTTATGGGGAGGCAAAGGTGAGTTACGATTTAAAAGTGGGTACCGGTGAAGCCAATCTTACACGAAATGTTATTTTCTTCGGGCATCGTTTTTCCGATAAGATTACTTTTTTCAGTGAGATGGAACTGGAAGACGGCAAAGTAGATGGCGGTGGCGGAGAAATATCGATGGAGCAGTTTTTCTTAAAAGTAAACCTGAACCGCGATGTGTATATGGTAACCGGATTGTTTATTCCGCGTATTGGTATTATCAACGAAAATCACCTGCCTACCACGTTTAACGGCAACGACCGTCCTTTTGTGGAGCGTTATATTATTCCTTCTACCTGGCGCGAACTGGGTGTAGGAGTTTATGGATTATCGCGCGCTGTGCCGGGCCTCAATTATTCGCTGGCAGTGGTAAACGGATTAGATGCTTCTTCGTTCAGTTATGGAAAAGGAATTCGCGATGGCCGTTTTGAAGGACGCGAAGCTACTGCTTCCAATATTGCGGTTACAGGAGCTCTTCTTTATTATTACAAAAATTTGCGTATGCAGGTATCGGGCTACTATGGCGGAGCCAACGGGCTGGATAAAAAAATGTCGGATAGCTTAAAACTGGGGCGTGGGCCGTTTGGAACTCCGGTGAGTGTTACCGAGGCCAATATTCAATACCACAACAAAGGATGGCAGGTAAAAGCATTAGCTACCGTAATAAATATGGCCGATGCACAAAAAATAAATAATGTATACGCTAGCAATACGCCTACGGCTATGGCAGGAGGTTATGTAGAACTGGGTTACAATACCCTGCGTTTATTTAAACCCGAAACCACTAAAAATTTCACGTTATTTGCGCGCTACGAGTACTTAGATATGAACAGTAAAATTCCAACCAATGCGCTAAGTGACGGATATATGAAAAAACATTATTTCGTAACCGGCATCACCTGTCAGCCTACCCGCGGGGTATCGTTTAAAGCCGATTACGTAATCCGCACAACCGGAAATTATAACAGTGCCCTGTACACCGGAACACCGGATAATAACGGATATGCTTTTAGCCGCATGAATCAGTTTGTGAACCTGGGAATGGCTTACAGCTTTTAAGCATGAACAGAGGAACTTTTATCAAAACATCGTGTAAGGCGTATATGGCTATGGCGCTGGGCAGCGGGGTGATGACCTTTTTAGAAAGCTGTGCCCCGTTGCCGGTGTTTCGCCCCGATGGGGAAGCCGCGGTGCTGAAAGTTCCGAAGGAAAAATTTCTGAAATCGCCTGTTGTGGTGGTAAGGGTAAACTGGATGCCGTATGATGTGCTGCTGGTGAAAAAAAGCGAAAGCGAATACAAAGCCATTTACATGCGCTGCTCGCATGAAGATCAGATATTGGTGCCCAGTAAAAACGGATTGTTTTGCACGGCCCACGGCAGCACTTTTGATTTGGATGGCAATGTAACCAAAGAACCGGCTCTTAAAAATCTTACCCTGTACGAGGTGCAACTGCAAAACGATTGGATTGAGGTGAACCTGAAAAAGGTGATATAAATAAAAAAGCCCCTCTTCCCGTAAGTTCAATGTCGCAAACCAGGGAACTGTTATCTTTTTTCAGACCGGGATATTGCTTTTTGTTTTTCCCGCAGAAAACGCAGACTGCTCTGCGCAAATCAGCGGGTTCTGCAGGAAACTTTACAAGCGTTCACCTGCTTGCGATGTAATATTACCGGAGGTAATAGGTGTTGCTATCTGCTGCATTTGAAAATTACAAGTAATCGTGTATTTTCGCGCTCCCAAACGATTGGCTTTTTAACAAAAGTTAATCAGGGCCCTTAGCTCATTCGGTTAGAGCATCTGACTCATAATCAGAGGGTGGTTGGTTCGATTCCAACAGGGCCCACCAAACTGGCATACTGAAGGTTCAACCCCGGTATGCCAGTTTTTTTATTCGCCAATTCCTGCTGTTGACGGGCGATCCAGAGGAATACCCAATTTATTTTAGAGGTTCGACACTGGTCATTTTTCTTATCGTAGGCGATTCCTTCAGGAAACACCATATTTTGAATCTTTTGTTTATCCTGATAGCTTGCGGAGGCCCATGTTTCCGGGAGGTTCAGGCTATACCCGATAATCTGGTCGATGTAATTTTCTGGGTTCGACACCTGAACTTCAGTTTTTCCAAGTTCCTCCAGAATTCCGTCCCTTTCAGCCCTGAACTTTTCAGTGAAACGGGCAAACTGGTCAGCCGTTATTTCCTCGATTATAAAGCGTTCTTCCAGCCGTTCGATCTTCTGTTCCACCACCTGAAGATTTTGTCTTAAAAGGGCCGTGTTGTCGGTAGTGGCCTCGGTTAACTGGTAGTAAGTACGCAGCATGACCTGCTTCACCATTTCAGCGTATTCCGGGTTCAGGCACATGTGGGCCAGAATCTCCTGCATGAAGGTATCATGCACCTGCCGGGCTGACTTATTATTGCAGCAACCCTTTTTACGGCACTTGTAATACCAGATGTTTTTGCGCTTCACGATATACCCCGGCATCGAGTCCCCGCAATGACCACACTTTAAAAAATTTTTCATGGGAACATCCTCGTTTTCGTGCTTCACTTTATACCCCTGCGCATTTTCCTGTAGCAGTTCATTCACCTTCATAAAAATGGCTTTAGAAACCAGCTTCTCCTGATTGCCATCCTGTAACTTTCCCTCCAGTGAGTTGTGGGCAATCAGTCCGCAATAAAACGGGTTACGAAACATCTGCGATAGTTTCTGGTGGTAAATGTTCAGGCCGAGGGCCACCAACTTTTCCCTGATCTGTTCGATAGTCAGTCCTTCGGCTTTCCATAAAAAAGCCTTACGCAGCAGTTTCCCTTTTTCATTCACCACCAGTTTGCGCTTGCCTTCACTGTGAACTGCATCGTACCCCATCGGAGCCTTGTGGCACCATTCACCCCGGCTGATGGCTTCCTTCACACCTGCCATACATTTTTCCCTGCGCAACTGGTTATCGTAATGAGAAAATATCATCTGGATGTTTTGCTGGAAATCACCACTGGAAGTAGTGGCATCCACAGGCTGGGTTACCGCCACAATGTAGATACCTTCTTTTTTCAGTTGCTCCTTGATGTAAATCCCATTCGCACCGGAGCGGCTGAAACGGTCGATGGAATACACCACTATGAAAGATATTTTTTCTTTGCTCTTTTTGATGAATTGCAGCATTCGGTTAAACTCTTTACGCTCGTCCGTTTTCGCGCTTTCATAGGTTCCACCGAATTGCCCAAGGATTGAGTACTCATTCTTTTTTGCAAATGCTTCACAATCCTTTTTCTGTGTCTCAAGGCTGTAACCAAGTTCCTGCTCCTTGCTGGAAACACGGGTGTAAATAACACAGTTTCCGGTCAGGACTTTGCCACCCTTTTGCCCTTTGGCAAACATTTCTAAAAGGAGGTCGGCAGAAACGATCCGGTCACTTCCCGTTTTGTTGTTTGTTTTTACTTTCAATTTTACTCTGGTTTGCATGGTATCCATTTTTAAGTTGTTATGCGGCTTGCCTGCGTTCCGGGTCAATAGAAAGCACTTTACAACTGCTGCCGTTCTTACGGCTGATAATTCCGAACACCACCGTGCAATAAGTTTTTAGGCTGTCCAGCACATGCTGAACTTCCTCGTCACTGGCATTTTCAAAATTTGCCAGCCCTCTTGCTTCCTCGATGGTTAAGTCCTTATCGTTGCGTTCGTATTTCATTTTTTTCACTGCCATTTTTCGTTTTGGTTTAGCATTTCAATGGCCCGGAATTCTGCTGTAATACATCCAATTCCAGTCCATGTGCCATTATTTAAGTTTCTGATAATTAGCCCGTGTGCAACTTGTTTTAGCAAGGAGTCCACGCGGGGCGGCTTGCTATTTTCAAATACTTTGTGCATGCGGGTGGATTCGAACAGAAAGTAAAGGGAGACAGACCGGGCATTAATTAAATGGTATAGCTGGTTATCACATACTGACTGATAAAGTTTGACTATAGACTTTATTAATGCAGGTATTTGTGCTGAAATCGTGACCAAGCATACCTCAGCCTGCATATACATGCTTCTATATTAATCATCATTTTCATCGTCATCCTCTTCCTGTTCATATTCATCAATGAGTTCAATCAGGTTCATTACCACATCACGCTGGGATGGGTGGTAGCTAACTTCCACACACAGGGTGTCGGGATCAGGTATTTCTACCAGTTCAATCTCCAGTTCGTACTCATCGGTTGCAGTGAAAAATTCTGCCAGCAGTTGCGTGGGGACATCAAACTTGCGGCTACGGGGGTTGTTATTTGCCATATTTTTTAATGTATTTTAAAGTTCAGTAATGACTATAATTTTTTGTTATCTGTAAGAGGTTGGTTTGTGATGAACGCTTCTACCGATTGCAATGCATTTGGTATAGCTTCAGGGTATTGAAGAAGCAAACCTGACAACCTCATCAGGTCATCCAGTTGCTGCGGGTTGGTACTGCCCTGAAGAAGTTCCAGTAATGCCGACAGTTGTTGCTGTTGTGGGGTGTGGGCATCGTGTGCGGGCTGTGCTTGTTTATTTTCTGACTGATCGAAGAGGCCAAACAACGACTCTCCTCCGGGTATTTTACTCAAGTGGTGCGCATTTCTTTTGATAAGCCCTTCCAGCGCAATGGAAAGAATGCTTCCCCACCGCTGACCGGACTGCCCATCGCCTTGCGGTGAGTTCAGCAGTTCCCTGATTTGTTCTTGCTGCTCTTTTTCTTTTTTTTGCAGCAGTTCAACCCGTGATTTCAACCGCTGGTTTTCCTGTTCGGTCTGCTGGTATTCCCATTCCTTTCTATGCTGCTGTACTTTTTCACGGATTGTCTCTTCTATGTCTGTTCCGGATAAAGCGGGCGAAGCGTTCTGAAAAGGCTCATCTTTTAGTTGCAGCACATAACGGGTATTATTGCGTGAAGTACCTGCATAAATGAGTACAGTAATGCTGCGGGTATCTGCCGAAACGAACTCTTCATGCTGATCAAATTGCTGCGGATCATTTGTTCGGCCCACAACACGCAGGTCATCCACCCGCACTTCATAAAAAGGGGTTTTGCCTGAAGACCTGCCCGTGAAAAGCATCTGCCGCAGCAGATTGATACGCGCTACGGAATACGGACTTTTGATAATGCTCATATCTTTCTCCCCTTTCTGGTACCCGACTGTTTGATTTTCTTTTGAAGGGAGCGATAAGAACTCCCAAGCAGTTGTTCTAAAGTCGTGCGGTAATAGTGGGCCTCCACTGTTCCGAAATCGGTGCAAGTGGTAGTTTGGTGAACAGATACCTGTTCACCCCCGCAAAACCGGATTTGCAGGTGAACTTCAACAGAAGGTGCATGTTGTAATGCGCCTTTGTGCTGAAGGTTTGATGAAGCCGGGCTATCATCAGGCGGCTTGCGTTTGAATTGAATGCGGTGCATTTTGTGGTGTTTTAATTCATCATTCATTATGTTGCATTTGTGGTTAACGAAACAAAACTCTGCCATTGGTTTGAGGCGGGTAACAAAAAGGGACACGAAGGGACAAGAAAGGATGCCAAATGCACCCAAGGGACTCCAAGGGACAAACAGGAACAATTGCAAGGTGTAAATAATTGCATAAAGGTTAATGATGACACCCAAGCACAGATTCAGTACAGGGTTTCTGACAACAAAGATCAAGAGAGAGTTTGAGATGCTTTCTCCAAACAGGGGTGTGATTGCAAAAGATGTATTTCGTTTGTACTCATTTGTATGAAGGTTGCCGACTTTGGCTACAGATTGTGGCTTTTGTATGCAACTTTACGATACAAAACAGACAGAAGCCCTTAATCCCAACCAGATCATGCGCAGATACCTCTTGCATGCTTTTTCAATCAAATACGCATGGTTTCGCATGGATTCCTAACTGTAACCTAACTGTCAGTTTAACTGTAAGGCCATGAAAATCGCATTGATTTTGCATGGAAAAAGAGGTGTTCAAGATTCTAAACGATTAAAAATCGTTCAGAAAGAAATTCCCGGCATACGGAAAGAAAATACCTATTTAGGAAAGCATACTGTTATAATTACCCGCTGTCCATTTTGCAACGTTTAATTGTTTGGCAGGTCTATTGTTTCAGAATCTATTAGTAATCAATAGGAAATGATAAAGCTAATGATGCGGATAGGGTTTTCCCTAAATTTTTTTAGGGAAAACCCTATGCAAAAAGAGTGTTTTCACTCTTGTTTAGATGATAGAAAAAGATATTACTTTGTATGATAAAATTTAAAAACCAACTAAAAACAGAAAAAGTAAAAAATATTGTAAGCGTTACTAAAGCAGTTCCTCTCAAGTAAAACCGCGAATTTGATTGAGTAGACGGGACAGACGGATGTAGCGCACCCTGACAGGGTGTGCGCTGTCTGCTGTTCAGTTCTACTCGGGTGCTTCGCGGTACCTACTTGGGGCTATCAGTAAGGGTTCACACCCTTTTTGTTTTGCAATAGGTACTGTTTGGTTGGCATAAAAAACAAAACATGAAAACAGTTCTCCGAATTTTTCTACTTGCCTTGCTCCCTTGCATTTCATTTGCACAGGACTTTAAACGCACCTATAACTGGTACTTTGGAGACAGTGCCGGGATAAATTTTAGTTCTGCTTCTCCAACTCCAATAATTAATGGACAAATGCAAGCTACTGAAGGATGCGCTGTAATTAGTGACACAAATGGCAACCTTCTTTTTTATACAGACGGCATTACAGTATGGAACAAAAACCATCAGGTGATGCAGAATGGAACTGGTCTACTGAGTTCCTATTCCTCTACTCAGGCAGCCTTGATTATACCCCAACCGGACAACGATTCCTTATACTACCTTTTTACTACTGATGCAGGAGGTAACACTGATGGCTTGCGTTACCATATTGTAAATATGAATGCAAATGGGGGACTTGGAGAAGTGGGGGTAAAAAATATCTTACTTCAAACTCCAGTATGTGAAAAATTGGCTGCCACCAAGCATCAGAATGGTAGAGATTATTGGATATTGGCTCATGGATTCCCTGAAAGCGATATATTTTTTTCTTATCTGGTCACAGAAAGGGGCTTGATTGATTGTCCCATTTTATCCCAAATAGGTTCTCAGCATGGCATAAAAGATTTTACTGGGCAAATTCATGGTTACGATGCGCAGGGTGATATGAAATTTTCTTCTGATGGGGAAAAGCTCGCAGTTAATGTTTATGGACTAAATAGAATCGAAATATTTAATTTTGATAAGGGAAGAGGAGAAGTTGTTTTTAGTTCCGCCATAATATATAATTACGGTTTACCATACAGTGTAGAGTTTTCTCCCAATAAAAAATTTATATACGGTACAAATAGAATAAATCATGTTTATAAATATGACATCAGTTTGTCTGATAGCACCGCTATAAATAATAGTAAGGATACACTTTATGACCCAAATCAGCCGGGTAATTCTCTTCATACAATGGTGCAGCTTGGATCAGATAATAAGATTTACATCTCCTTAGTTGACTCTAATTATTTATCAATTATTAACTATCCTGATTCACCCGGCATGTCTTGCGGGTTTCAATTATACGGCCCCAGTTTAGGTAGCCACACTGGCAAATATGGATTGCCAAATTTTGTGAGTTCCTACTTCTACCGCCCAAGATTGGATTTCTCCTATATGAATAACTGTGGTAGTAATACTTACCAGTTTTTCGCGAAAGATACCACAGCAATTGGTACGTGGAACTGGAGGTTTAGAAAAATGGCCAACAACAGTACTGTAAGTTATGCCACACAGAATTCATTTCACACATTTTCAGATACAGGTGATTATGAAGTACGATTAATAGCCGATGCTGATACGGTTATTAAAAACATTCATATCTATCCGTCCATTCAGGTAAATCTTGGTAAAGATACCACCTTGTGCGATGGTGATTCTATCCTACTGAATGCAGAAAATGGCTTTTACTGTTACAAATGGCATGATTCAAGTTCACTGCCTTTTTTTAAGGCAAAGCAAACAGGAACCTATTATGTAACCGTCACCAATGAAGCTCTTTGTTCACTAACAGATACCATTAACATTCTATTTGCTACTTTACCAAAACCGCTTATTAGCCGTGTAGGTGATACCTTATTTGCCTCAACAGGCAATTATGCATACCAATGGTACAAAGATAACCAGCCCTTAACAGGGGACACTTTAAGTTTTACTGTGCGAAGCACTGATGGTAGCTATAAAGTAAAGGTAACGAGTGCCAGTGGTTGTAGTATTTTTTCGGACACGTACAATACCACAGGAGAACACACATTGAAAGTTCAGCCATTCCGTGTCTATCCCAATCCAGCTTGGGAAATTCTAAGCATCGAGAGTAACGAGAACTATTATTCTTTTTCGTTGACTGATATAACAGGAAAAGAACTTCTTCAAGATAAAGGAAGTTATAAAACAGTTATACCCTTACAAAAGTTGACAAATGGAATTTATCTTTTAAAAATCCATACACCTATATCTTTCCAAATCGTGAAATTTATTGTTCAACATTAGCAAACCGTAACCACTAACAAAATAATTTAATCCATAAGGCACATGAAAACAAAGCGACTTTTAATCGTAGTGACTATGCTTTGCCTGTTGCAGAGCACTAAAACCTTTGCTCAAACCGATACCCTGTGCGGTTATCAAACCGCTTATAATTGGCTTGTTCAGCAAGACTCTTCGTATCTAAATTTTGAGATACAACATGTAGAAAATATTAAGCGTTACAGAAACTGGAAGGCACTTAATGCAGCAGTGCAATTACCACCAATAACAGGGAGTGGATATGCCACCTCAGCTATAGGCTGCCCCAAGGCTAAATTCATTGTTCCGGTGGCAGTGCATATTATCCACGACCCTACAGATACCTCCTTGGGTTCAGGTACTAACATAAGCGATGCACAGGTGGAAAACCAGATCGAAGAATTAAATAAATACTTCGCAGGTCAGTCCGGAGGAGTAAACACAGGCATACAGTTCTGTCTTACATATAAGGATATTAACGGAAATACCCAAAAACGCATCACACGCAGAGGGGACAATCTAACTACAAACCACCTACCTTCTGAGATAGACGATGTAATGGCTTTAGACAAATTGGATCAGACTCGTTATTTAAATATTTGGGTGGTAAAAACAATACTTACAGACGGAGGGCAGGACATTGGCGTGCGGGGTTACAGCACAATGCCGGGTCGAATTGATGTAGATGGTATTGTTGTCCGTTATAATAGTTTTGGTAATTATAATAACTGCTCTGGATGTAACCTTGCTTCGCCAAGCCGAGGTAATACGCTTGCTCACGAGGTTGGACACTACTTGGGTATTTGGCATACCTTCCAAGACAGCTGTGCCGGGAATGATACAAGTGATTGCGCCCTTAAAGGTGATCGTTGCTGTGATACTCCTCCCATGCTTCAAAATAGCGGATGCAATTATTCTTCAAATACCTGCCACAATGAATCACCAGACGAAGATGACCCAATCGAAAACTTTATGTCGTATAGCAGCGAAAGTTGTAAAACATCTTTTACTCAAGATCAGGCTGACATCATGCACACTACTCTTTACACCCATCGAAGCAGTTTAGTACAACCTTCATGGCTGGCACAAGTCAGTTCCTGCTGCAACATTACCGCCACTTTTGAAGCCACTGCACTTCAACGTTGCAGTGGAGATACATCAGCCGTTTACTTTTCTTCTATTGCCTCCAGCGGTCGTAGTTACCAATGGTTCATGTACCGTAACGATACGCTTATTGATAGTAGCGGTGTCAGTGGTAATGCCGTTTATGCTTGGCATCCTTCGCAAAATGGAATGTACACTATTGCGCTCCGTGTTATTGACGGAAGCGATACAATCAGCGAAGTGCGAAGTAACTATGTACAACGACTTGATTGTGGGACACCATTGGCAAGCCCCTATGGAAACTGGTACTTTGGTCAATATTGTGAGTTGAATTTTAAACAAGGTGGTTCTGTTATCAGTGGTAGCTGTTGCACAACTCTATTTTGGGGGATTTATTGAAGAGAATATGGGGCTTATGAGCCCTTTTAATTTATTAACCCGGTATTTTAGTTAAAAATTTTGATGAGCTGTAATGGAAGCAGAATTT
>JAIBAK010000064.1 GCA_019695215.1 Bacteroidia bacterium
TAACTCGTATATATGCGAACCAAAGGTTCGCATATCCCGCCATTTTGGGCAGACATGCGAACCTTTGGTTCGTTTTGTAAAATTTTATTTTTTCTATAAATCATCAAATGGGGATACAATTTTTTGAATACTCCGGGTACTTACATGTGTGTAAATTTCGGTTGTTTTGCTGCTTTTGTGCCCCAAAATTTCCTGAATATACCTTAAATCGGTACCAGCCTCTAATAAATGGGTGGCATAACTGTGTCTGAGCCAATGTAGAGTTACTGGTTTTGTAATTTGAGCCTTTTCTAATGCAGTTTTTAAAACCTTCTGAAGGCTCCTTGCATCATAGGGTTCTCCCCGATATTGACCTTCAAATAGGTATTTGGCCGGTTTTGCTCCCTGCACATATTCTCTTAGCAGTTCGATGGTTTTATTACTAAGTGGGGCAATGCGGTCTTTAAATCCTTTGGCTTGTTTAATAATAAGCAGGTTTCTTTTACTGTCAACATGGGTAAGTTCAAGGTGTATTAATTCACTGCTTCTTAGGCCACAACTGTAAATAAGCGAGAGCATGGCCTTGTGCTTCATATTGGTACAAGCCTCTAATAGGCTTTTTACTTCATTTTTGCTTAATACGTTGGGCAGTTTCTTTTCTCTTCGCGGGCGATGAATTTTTTCTGTTTTAATATTACTTTCTTTCATGGCACCAAAAAAAAGTTTCAGTGCATTTACGGTTTGATTTTGTAACGAGGTGGAGTATTTATTGGCTTTGATATAATCATTATTAAAATCCACCACATCTTTATTGCTTAGTTCTTCTACTTTTTTGTAGTGGTAATATTTTAAAAATACCCTAAGCGCATCGGTATAAGTTTTTATGGTGTTTTCGCTATAGTTACGTGATCGCATGTAGCGGGTAAACTCAATAATTTTTTGATTCGCACCTTCGGCAACATCATGTGGGCTGTTGGCTGTATATGTTTTCTCGTCAATGGCCACTCCCAGCAGCTTACGGTAATACTCATTGTCCTGCACGTGCCAGCATTTAAGGGTATTGCTCCAGCGGGCGCCTTTAAGTTCGCGGGCCTGCCGGTTCCACTCTTTTTTATAGGGAAATTTTAGGGCTAACCGTTTTTGGTTTTCGTGTACTAAAGGTTCAATAATCCACTCAGCAGGTACAGTCATTATAAGGCAGGTTCAATTAAACAAGGTCAAATGTGGCACTAATTTTTGTAAAAAACAATAGGTGCAGGCAAAGGGCAATGGCATAAAAAAAGCCGGCCCCATGCGGGGCCGGCCTGTGAATAATAACTATGAAAAAAGTACTTATTGTATAATGGTCATTTCTACCCTGCGGTTGCGGTCGCGTCCTTCGGCAGTGGTATTGTCGGCAATTGGTTTGGTTGAACCCCATCCTTTCGCACTCATGCGGGCAGCGGCTACTCCTTTAGAGGCAAGGTAGCGTTTTACGGCATCGGCACGTTTTTGCGAAAGCAGTTTGTTTTTGGCGGCATTACCTACATTATCGGTGTGTCCGTCAATCTGCAGTTTCCAGGTTGGGTTCTTTTTAAGCAATGCAGCCAAATCGCTGAGTGATTTCATCGATTCGGGCTTAATCACATCTTTACCTACGGCAAACTCTAAGTTTTCGAAAGCGGCATTCAAAATTTCCTGCTCTTCTTTTTTCAGCTCAGGGCATCCGTTATTGGCAGGTACTCCCGGCACCGTAGGGCACTTGTCGTAGTTATCGCTCAGTCCGTCACCATCGGTATCAGGGCATCCATTGGCACTGCGCGGTCCGGGGGTTTGCGGGCAAAGGTCAAGCGCATCGGCTGTAGAGTCGCCATCCATATCAGGGCATCCCATGGTGTAAAGTGGTCCGGCTACTTTAGGGCAGGCATCCATTTTATCATGTGTTCCGTCACCATCGGTATCAGGGCATCCGTTAAACTGTGGTAATCCTGCACTATCGGGGCACATATCAATTTTGTCGTACACCCCGTCACCGTCTTTATCAGGACATCCGTTAAACTGCATTAATCCGGCTTCGGCAGGGCACTGGTCCTGTCTGTCTTCCACTCCGTCTTTATCGGTATCAGGGCATCCGTTAAACTGAGGCAATCCGGCCACGTCAATACACTGGTCAAGTTTATCCATTACCCCGTCACCGTCTTTATCAGGGCATCCGTTAAACTGAATCAATCCGGCTTCGTAAGGGCACGAGTCGAGTTTGTTTGGAATACCGTCACCATCGGTATCAGGGCATCCGTTAAACTGTTTCAGTCCGCTGTCGCTTGGGCATTCGTCAAAGCGGTCAATAATGCTGTCGTTATCACTGTCAGGACATCCGTTCCAGAATTCAGGTCCTGCAGCCTGCGGGCAGCTGTCGAGCATATTAATAATTCCGTCTCCATCGCTGTCAGGGCAACCGTCATAAATTTTCAGACCCGGTTCGTCAGGGCATTTATCTTTAAAGTCGGTTATACCATCACCATCGCGGTCGGCAGCTTTGCGGCCAAAGGTTAAATAAAATCCGGTGCGCACATGCACATTGCGCGATTCCAGGGGTTTGGTAATGGCAAATAAATTATCGGTCATTACGTGCCATTGCAGCGGCCCCAGATTAAGGGCGGTACCTATACCCAGATTGGCAAAACTTCCGTTGGTTACACTGTAAGTAGCACTCAGGTTCATAAAACGGCCAATACCGGTTGATGCATTTACCCCAATGGTAGGATACATTTTTCCGTTGTAAAAAGTTCCGTTAAATAAACCACCTATGGATGTTTTTTCACCTATAAAATAATTGGCTCCCACATAAAACTGGCGGGTAAGTTTTGTTTTGTAGGCGGTGCGGCTTTTGGCATCATCAATCTGTAGGGTATTTTGCAGCGAGTCTCCGGCTTTTCCAAAAGCATCGCCCAATGTGGAGCTGTCATTGATAAAGTCGTTGATGTTAATGCCGTAAAAAGTATAAGGCTGATTTGGATTGCGGGTGGTGTAGGTGTATAAATCGTCTTTCCATTTAATCGAACCCAAATCGAGCAAACTGGCCGAAATCATCCAGCGCTTGTGGGGTTTGTAGGTAACACCAAAATCGGCAGCAAAGCCTGTATTCTTTTTGCCAAACAGGTATTTTGACATGTTGTTGCCGGCATCGCCAATAGCCGAATCGAGACCCGAAGTATTTATTTTAATATTGGAACGGGCAGTGATGGCATAGGTATTCGGGTCGGTGTAGAGGATAACATCTGAGCTGGCCGTTTGAATGTTTTCCATGCCGTAAAGGTATTTAAGGGTAACACCAAGGGTAAGCTGCTCGTTAATTTCGTGCGAGTAACCCAATCCGTATTCGCGAAAGTGCATCAGGTCTAAACCCATATTCATTTTTTGCTCGGTACCTGCGGTAGGGCCGTTTCCTTTAATCAAAAAACTAAAGAGGTCTTTAGAGTACGAGTAGCGGGTTTCGTAGCGTTCCTGTGCCATGAGGCGTATATAGCCTGCACCCACTTTAAATCCCAGATCAAACACCTGCATTTTTAAACCGATTGACATAAAGTTGGTGGGTTTTAGTTTGCCCAGCATTTTTTCCATATCAATCGTCAGCGAGTCGTCCTGCGAGCGTTTATGAATAAGGTCTTTTACGGCAAAACCGCTATTGGTAAATCCAATCATGGTAGAGCCAATACCCGGAATGGCTAAGTTAAATTTTGCCTGCGGACGCAGGGCAGGATTCAGGTTCATGCGTGTGTGCACAAAGTTCATGTTGTAAAGGGTAATATCGCTTTGCGCAAAGGCTGCAACGGTTAGGCAGGTAAACACCGCCACATATACATATTTTAATGTTTTTTTCATGGTGGTGAGGTTTATTTGTTTTTAAGTTCAATTTTAAGTTTCACGCGGGCACTTAGCTGCACTCCCAGCACATAATCGCTGAAAATTTTAATATCATCAGCAGCCGGTTGCGAACTCACAGATGCTTTTATTCTTATTTTTTTGGCAAGCGAGCTAATCACTTTCCAGCGCAGTTCTTCAATGGTATTGTCGGTGGTAACTACGGTAGGGGTTACCACTTTTCCGGTTCCGTCAATTACACCTGCTTTTACAGGGAAACGGTTGGAAGTACTTTTTACCAATGAGTCAATAGGGTTTCCAAAAGCATCAATAAAATAAATCTGCATTTCCAGGTCAAGCGGAAATCCGTTGGTCATTATGCTGCGCAACGTGGCCGATTCAACGGCATCGGTATCTTTAAATTCAAAGTCAAATTCTTTTACAATTTCAAAATTGCTGGCTTTTCCGTACAACGGCAATTCGCAGCGCACATGTGCCTTCACTGTGCTGGTATCAATAATAAAATTGTGCGAAGGCGGTGTGCCGGTAGGGTTTGCCACAAAATTTATGTTGGTGATAAAGAAGTAAGGATTGTAGTTTATCACATCGCGCACGTTGCTGTTGTTTTTATCAAGGGTGCGGCTCGATAAAACCTGCTGGCCTATTTGTGCCAGGGTAGGAGCGGTAACATTAAGCGGAGTAGTTACGCCCGAGCCTGTAACCACAAAATCTCCTGCACCCGGATTGGGAGCCGGAATATTTCCTTTTACCGACACAAAATCAACCTGCAACGGGATACCAAAGGAGTTGCGTATTTCAAAAATTACCCGCGGGTCGGCATGTACAATATGGCCTGTAAAAAACGAGTTTCTGAAGGCAGCAAAAATGATGGTGTCGGGTATTCCGGTCGACATGGTAAAGGTGCCCATATCGCCATGCACACGCTTCCAGTCAAGGTTATTCATGCTGGGAGTAAACGATATTTTATCGCTGGTGGTTGGAAGGTTTCCGGATGATGTTTTCGTAAGAATTACATCCATTTTAACCGGAATTTTATTGGTTTGCGAACCGCCATTGGTCAAATCAAACGAATACCCGTTTATCGGAATGGTAACGGTGTTTTGATAATTGTTGGCCGCATTTAAAACCGTGTTTACCACTAAAGGCAACCCGTTTTTGGTAGCCGAAATAAGAGTAAATGTTACACTGGCATCGTGCAACATGGTGGATGTAGCTGTGAATGAAAGCGAGCCCGAATCGAACAGGATGGAATCCATTGGAGTGCTTCCCGAGGAGAAATTTACCACGGTGCTGTACGAATAGCTTGCCGTTCCGCCCACCGGTGCTATCCCAAAGGCAGCCACTGCCAGCGGAGTCATGTTTCCATTTTGCTGTGCCATGGTTTGGTCGGGGAGAAAGAGCAGTTCTGCTCCGGTTTTTACACTCAACTCGTCCTGATACACCAGGGTACAGAATTTGTCGGGGGCAACTTCAATTTTTCCGTCTTTATCGCCTTTGGTGATAATGTCGGATGCAGTCAGCGATGAGTTTACCAATGGCAACGCCATGTCGGGGTTCCATTTGGTTTCGGCCACACGGTCAAAATCCAGATCATCCGGATTTACGCAACTGTTGGCAAAAGCCAGCCCCGTTGAAAGGAGCAGCACTTTTAGGTAACTGTTGTTAGTTAAGTAATTTTGTTTCATAAATAAGGGTTATTATTCGATTACCAAGGTAAGTAATTGCAACAACAAATCTATTATTTCAAAATGAATTACGCATAAATACGTAGCAAGTTTCGCTAAATAACCCCGTTAAAAGCCCAAATACGGAATAAAGTCGCCAGAAACAGACTTTAAAACAACAGGTGATGGAGCACATCGGGCACCAGATTTACCGGTGGAAGGCAGGTTTGATTATAGCAAACGTAAATTTTTGAATCAGCTGCTTTTTTGTCGGAAACCAGCGGAATGTCCGAACCAGCGGTATTGCCTGCCATCAGCGTATTTGCCAGCGGGAGCGATTGTAGCTGTTTAAGGTTTGATATAGCCGCAGGGCCGATGCACACCACCTGATAAAATGGTTTGCTCAGGTGCAGCAATAAGTCCATCCAGTTGCTGTAACCGCTTACCGATTGGGTGGCTTTGGGAATTACCGAAATGGCCATTTTCACCGCTTTTTCGCGGTAATCGGGGAGGTTAAAATAAAACGAAAGGTAAAACAGGCATTTGGCCAAAACCGAGTTGGAAGCAGGAATCACATTATCGGTTACATCAAATTTGCGGGCGGCCAATTGTTCCCCGTCATCGGGGGTGAAGCGGAAAAAGCCCGCGCCCTCATCGTAAAAACGGGCCAGTGCCCGTTGCATGATAAGGTGAGCATGGTGCAGGTAGTCTTCGTTTAAAGTTACCTCATACATTTTCAAAAGGGCATCGCACAGCAGGGCATAATCTTCGGAAAAAGCCGGTACGCTTACAGTTCCGTTTTTGTAAATGCGAAATAATTTTTCTCCTTTAAAAAGGGTGTTAAGCAAAAAGGAACTGTTTTTTTCGGCCAGGGTCAGGTATTGTTGCTCTCCGGTAGCAGCATAAGCATCGGCAAATCCTTTTGTCATTAGGGCATTCCACGAGCAGATTACTTTATCATCAAGCCCGGGACGAATGCGGGATTCGCGCTGTTTCAGCAATTTTTGGTGGCAGGCGGCTATAGTTGCTTCAATGGTTTCTGCCGGCAGGCGGGTGAGCTTTTCAAGTTCATCGTCCTTAAGGGTTTTGAATAAAATATTGGTTCCGTGTTCCCAGTTCCCATCGCGCTGCACATTGTAGTACATGCTGAAAATTAATTCATCTTCGCCCAGCAGCGTTTTTAATTCTTCTTTCGTCCACACGTAAAATTTTCCTTCCACGCCTTCGCTGTCGGCATCAAGGGCCGAAAAAAAGGCTCCGCTTTCGTGGGTCATTTCGCGGGTAATCCATTGGGCTGTTTGCTGCATCACCCGTTTAAAAAGCGGCAGCGGATTTAATTTATATGCTTCGGCATACAGGCTCATGAGCTGGCCGTTGTCGTAGAGCATTTTTTCAAAGTGTGGCACTTTCCAAAAACTGTCGGTTGAGTAGCGTGCAAATCCTCCTCCGCACTGGTCGTAAATTCCTCCTTCGGCCATTTTTATAAGGGTAGTCATTACAGCCTGCTTCACCTCGTCATCCTTACTGATAAGGGCGTAGTGTAAAAAAAACAGGTGGTTGGAGGGCAAAGGAAATTTGGGGGCCCAGTTGTATCCGCCAAAGGTGGTATCGAAATTGGGTTTGAAATTTTCGACAGCTTTTTTAATACTATCAAAATCAACTTCAGCAATTTCCGGTGCTGCCACAGGAGCATCCATCTGCTCTACTCCGGTTGTTAACTCTGTGGCAAAACGCAGCGCATCCTCTTTTTTTGTTTTATAAAAATTGCTGATGGCTACTAATGTTTCCTGCCATTTGTGCTTAGGGAAATAGGTTCCGCCATGAAGGGGTTTTCCATCGGGCAGGGTAAACATATTTAAAGGCCACCCGCCCCGTCCGGTAATCAGCTGCACCGCATCCATGTACACCTGATCTACATCGGGTCGTTCTTCACGGTCAACTTTTATGCACACAAAATGGGCATTCATCAGAGCAGCGGTTTCTTCGTCTTCAAAACTTTCGTGTTCCATTACATGGCACCAGTGGCAGGCCGAGTAGCCAATACTCACCAGCATCAGTTTATCTTCCTGCCTGGCTTTTTCAAATGCTTCCTCTCCCCACGGATACCAGTCGACCGGGTTGTGGGCGTGCTGCAATAAATACGGGCTGGCAGAATCAATTAAACGATTGGTGTGCTTATGCGACATGTTGCAAATATAGGGGAGCGGGTTTAGGAGTTTAAAATTTAAAGTTTAAAGTGGCGGGTTTCTTCAGGAGTACCGTTGTATCTTCTGCATTAATCTGCGGGTTCTGCTGACGATCTCTCGCAAAGCTCGCCAAGTCTGATAGCTTTCGGACGCAAAGTTGTGTTTGTCCCCCTTGTAGCGTGCGCCTGCAACAATTTTTCTTTTTCGTCATGCTTGAGCGCAGCGAAGCATCTGTACATTCATAGCACCAACCCTCCTTTGTTGCCACCGCGTGCCTATGGAGCAAGGGGTATAGATGCACTCCACTCCAAATAGAAAACGTGCTCCCGCAAACAGATTAGCTTCGCTGAGATAAATGTTGCCACACCCGGAGTACCGGGTTCGCAATGACGTTTCATTTCTTGTCTCCCTTGCAGCGTAGGGTGGGGCGTAAGTGAAACCCGAAGGGTTCACTGAAGGTAATGGGGTAGGGGGATGAAAGCGAAAATCCAAATACAGCACTCACCAGGCAAGGGGAGGTGATTCAGGCAAAAATTACAAAGTCAGTTTATTGATGGCTACAAATCCCAAAGCGTACTGCGTTTGCTGCGCATGTAGTTTTTAAGGTTGAGCCAGAAAGCCACTACCAGGTAAATAATAACCGGTGAGCCCATGGTGATAAACGAGGTATAAATAAAATACAACCGAATGCGTCCGGTAGAGATGCCCATGCGCTCGCCAAGGTAACTGCAAACGCCAAAAGCATTTTTTTCTACAAAATACTTTACCGAATCGTGCAATTTTAAAAACGGGTTCATGCTTTTTTGCTTAATAACTCTTTTCCGATGCTGCAATTAAGGCAACGAACAAAGTTACAATAATCTTTCTTTAGTTTCAACAAAGCCTGCGAATCGGCTGCATGCTGGGCTTTTATCCCTAACTCGTCCCACAGCCGGATAATGGTATTATTCTCAGCAGGAAGTTGTTCCAGCCAGTTCAGGGCTTTTTCTTCCAATGTTTCATCTCCTTTTTTACGGCCATACATAAACACAAAAGGTACAATGGCATTGATGAGCAAAAGCTGAATATAACTTTCACCCAGCGGTTTTTTCCTTTTCCCCGATTCTTTATTAAGACGATAATGAGTATCCCAATAGGGTGAGGGAACAGCCGTAAATAATTTACTCACTTCGGCAGCGGTACTACATTCAAGTGTTTTTGAAAGAAGGTGGGATGAGTTAAACACCAGGGCCGCCATTTGAGCCAACCTCACTTCGGGAAAATTGGATGGACGTAACCGCAGCCATTTCCAGTAATGGACGGGTATGGGCTCTAAATTATATTTGTGTTTGAGAAACTGAAATTCATTAAACAGCTCTCTGGTATAGGCATCAGCTTTTTTGGGCTCATGCAGCAATCCGGCACAGCCAAAAAACAGGGCTTCCAGTTGGTGCAGGTTATTTTTGTGGCGTGATAAAATTTTTACGGGGAGTGCGCGGGCAGTTAATTCAAATGCCTGGCTGTTTATTTTAAGGCCAAGGCTTCGCATAAGTACCATGTAAAATGTTTCTTCAAAATTGTTTTTGGTGACCGATAGCAATTCTTCAATGGGTTTACATTTATCCTGCATCCGTTCCACCAGCAGGCGGTCGAGCCAGTTTTTTACACTTAAGCTTTTTACCTGTGGCAATAAAAATTCGCACGACACACGATTCATGTTTTTCATTAAATCCCTGTATTGTTCAAGCAGCGGGATGCTGATATGTTTTTTTAATTCAAGTACGGGGCAGTTTACATTTACCGTGGCATCGTTTTCATACACCACATGCAGTATGATATGTCTGTACCTTTCGTCAGCCATGTGCGCATGTTTATTCCAGTCGGATGCTTTCAGGTGCAGTTCTATATTTCCGGCCCACAGCGTCCCACCTATTTTTACACGGGCATTGAAAAAATCAGGTCCGGCATCAGCGTTATGTTCTCCCGGATGTAAAATACTTACTTCCTCCTGTTCGGTAGTTAAAAAGGGGGCTTGGGTGAGCAAGCGGTTTTTCCATATAAACTGCAGCAGGTTTTCGTCCATGGCAGTAACTTAATTGAGGTTTACAGGTTCAGTGTTTTTTCCATTTGCTGTTGCAAAGTTTTTGCTTCGTTGGCTGCATGTGTGGCAAAGTCGGTACCGCTGCCTGCATATAAAATGCTGCGCGATGCATTTACCAAAAGTCCCACATCGCTGTTCATACCGTATTGCGCTACTTTTTCCAGATCTCCGCCCTGTGCGCCCACACCCGGAACCAGCAAAAAATGTTCGGGCGCGTATTTTCGTATTTCGGTAAAAAGTTCGGCTTTGGTGGCGCCTACCACAAACATTAAATTTTCAGGAGTTCCTATTTTAGTGAACTCCTGCAGCACCAGTTCATATAATTTTTTTCCGCCAGTGGTTTGTTGTTCAAAATCGGCACTGCCGGCATTGCTGGTAAGGGCAAGCACAATCACCCATTTGTTTTCAAACGCAAAAAAAGGTTCCAGCGAATCTTTGCCCATATATGGTGCGGCTGTAATGGCATCAAATGAGAGTCCGGATGAGGATTTATCAAAAAAAGCTTTGGCATACATGCCGGTTGTATTTCCTATATCGCCCCGTTTGGCATCGGCAATTACTAAATGTGTTGACGGAATAAACTCCAGTGTTTGCTGCATCAGTTCCCATCCGCGGGCACCCATGGCCTCGTAAAAGGCAGTATTTATTTTGTACGATACGCAGTAGGGAAGAGTAGCTTCAATAATCGCTTTGTTAAAGTCAAGAATTCCCTTCGCGTTTCTGCCTAAATGCGCAGGTATTTTTTCGGCATCGGTATCAAGCCCCACGCACAGGTAACTTTTTTTCAGGCGTATTTGTTCAATCAGTTGTTGTCGGTTCACAGCGCGAAGTTAAAAAGATAAAACTATTTCTACAGAGAAATTACGAACGCGCCCCCCGGTGAAGGCAGGCATTATTTGCGGATAGTTAAGGGCATTCATCCCATCGTTTAAATTGCGCAATCCCTGCTTCACAATTACCTGAAAGCCGATGGGCCGTGTTTTAAATTCAAGGCCTATTCCGTATCCGTAATCCATATCTTTCAGTTTTAGCACGGTGGTGTCCTGTGTTACCTGAGGTTTGATATACACTGAGCTGTTGATTAAATAACCGGCATAGGGGCCTGCCAGCAGTTTTACGTAACCTTGCTTATCAATTTTGAGAATACCGTACATCGAGAGGTCGCCATAAAAGAAAGAAACTTTGTTATACTCGGTATTTTGATTTTTAAAATTACTGCCTTTGTACACAAAATTTAACTGTGCTTCGTATCCAAAACGGTAAGCCTCGGGACGGTCATCATGTATTTTACCAAATTTGTAGCGGGCATTAATACCGCCTGTAAGTCCGAAAAGCAGCGAAGGGTTTATAAAATTTCCCTGCCCCACGGTACTCAGGGCACCCCCTGTGCGTACCCCGATTCTGAAATTACGGGTGGGGGCTTCGGGCATGGGCTCGGGGGCATTTTCATCAATCGGCTCCTCCTGTGCAAACACAGCAAAGGAGGTGATTAAACCCAATACCAGCAGCATTATTTTCTTTCTCATAAATTCCATAACGAATTTGCCTGAAGCCTTAGTGCAAAAGTAAGGATTTACCACCGATTGTGGGAGTGTCACATTATCAGCAGCCAAAAAAATATCCATGATACTGGCGAACAAGGCAGATAACATTAACTTTACACCTTTAATTTTATTTCAATGAAACGACTCAGCTTTCTCCTTTTACTTTCAGTTTGTTCGCTTAATTTGCTGGCACAGGACACCGTGGTGGTGCAAACCTTAACCTTCGATTCTACCTGGACACGCAGGGGGAAATGGGTATTTCCACCGGCTAC
>JAIBAK010000065.1 GCA_019695215.1 Bacteroidia bacterium
ATGCAAACTTAGAAGCGGTTCATGCACTTACCTCCTGTGCCATCGGGGTAAAAAAAGTGGACGACCCCCGTGCCTTTGGGGTGGCTGAATTAGATAAAAACGGATTTATTACCAAAGTGATTGAAAAGCCACTGATACCTAAAAGCAATATGGCTATGGTGGGACTGTATCATTTTAAAAAGGCAGGCAAACTGATGCAAACCCTCGACCACCTGATTCAGAATAATATTAAAACACAAAACGAATTTCACCTTACCGATGCCATTATGTATATGATAGAGCAGGGTGAACAGTTTAAAAGTTTTGGAGTGGATAACTGGTTTGACTGCGGTAAAAAAGAAATTTTACTCGAAACCAACTCTACCCTGCTCAAACGCATGTCGCTTAAACAGGACTGGAGCCATTTTGAAAATACCGTCATCATTCCGCCCGTACATATTCCGTCCAGTTGCAAAATAAGCAACAGCATCATTGGCCCCAATGTTTCTATTGGTGAAGACTCGATAGTAAACTATACCATCATTAAAAATTCTATTATAGGGCCCTACTCGCACCTCGAGAATGCGATTCTTGAAGATTCATTAGTAGGCAACGACTCTGTTTACAAGGGTATGGTGCAAAGCCTGAATCTGGGCGACAGCACCGAAATTAATTTTGGGTAATGGATAGCAGCGCGTTTAAAAAACAATTCCTGCTCGCCCGGATTATCGAAATTATATTGGTTGTATTAATCACCCTGCTTTCAATTTACCTTTTCTACCTCGGGTACTCGAATCACCTTTATATCCTGTTTGCTTTGGGCAGCACCTTTCTTGCTGTCGGATGGTTCATCGACTTGTTTCGCAAAGATCGTTTCCATAAAATTGAACTGGATGAAAATGACATCAGCTTCATCAACCTTCGTGACAAAACCTGTACTTCTTATAAGGCCTCCGACATCAGAAGTTATAACTCAAAAATCAGAACCAAAGAACAGTTTTATGCCATGCCGCGAAGAAACCCGTATTTATATTTTGAAATAACATTTAATGATGGTTTTGTTTACACCTCAACACCGACTGATAAATCCTTCTGGGAAATAAAAAGATGGGTGGAGGAAAAACGAATAAGACCTGCCGACTGAAAACATATGCAAAACCGAATTACTTCACTATTTCATATTCAATACCCCATTGTGCAGGGCGGCATGATATGGTGCAGCGGATGGAAATTAGCTTCGGCTGTTTCCAATGCAGGCGGCCTCGGACTTATTGGTGCAGGCTCGATGCGGCCCGATGTGCTGCGCACCCATATACAGCAATGCAAAGCAGCCACCAATAAACCTTTTGGGGTGAATGTTCCCTTGCTCTATGCGCATACCGAAGAAAACATAAAAGTAATTTTAGACGAGGGAGTAAAAATAATTTTTACCTCGGCCGGAAATCCAGCGCTGTGGACACAAAAACTCAAAGACCACGGCTGCACCGTAGCACATGTAATAGCGAATGCAAAATTTGCGCGCAAGGCCGAAGAAGCCGGTGTGGATGCTCTGGTGGCCGAAGGTTTTGAAGCCGGAGGGCATAACGGCCGGGAAGAAACAACAACTCTTTGTCTGATTCCGCTTATTCGTGAAATTACCACGCTGCCCCTACTTGCTGCCGGTGGAATAGCCTCGGGAAAAGCCATACTTGCTGCTCTGGCGATGGGTGCCGATGGCGTGCAGATAGGTTCTTTATTTGCAGCCAGCACCGAGTCATCGGCACACGAATTTTACAAACAGGCGGTAGTAGATGCCCCTGACGGAGCAACCGTGCTCACGTTAAAACAACTTAATCCGGTGCGGCTGCTGCGCAATGCATTTTACCGGCAGGTGGTGCAGGCCGAAGAGAAAAATGCAACTCCCGAACAACTGAAGGAATTACTTGGAAAAGGCAGGGCACGAATGGGAATTATGGAAGGTGATTTAGAAAACGGAGAACTGGAAATTGGTCAGGCGGCAGCACTTATTCATCAAGTAAAACCTGTTGCACAAATTATGAATGAATTAGTAAGCGAGTTTAATAAAAGCACCCACATACTAAACAATTTTACCTTTTGAGCAAAACAAACGAATTTACCATACACGAATTTGCCAGCGGCATACGTATGGTGCATAAACAGATTGCAGCCACTCAAATTGCTCATTGCGGATTTATAATTAATGCCGGAGCACGCGATGAAGAAAACGGTGCGGCAGGAGTAGCACACTTTATCGAGCATATGCTGTTTAAAGGAACCCAGCGCAGAAAATCACCTGCTATTCTTTCGCGTATGGATGAAGTAGGTGCCGAATTAAATGCCTACACCACCAAGGAACAAACCAGCATTTACTCGTCATTCCCGCAACAATACCTGCCACGGGCAGTTGATTTACTCACCGATATTTGCTTTCATTCCACTTTCCCGGAACAGGAAATGGAAAAGGAAAAAAAAGTAGTACTCGAAGAATATGAAATGTACCTCGATACACCCGAAGAAAGCATCTATGATGAATTTAATGAGTTGCTTTTTGCTACACACCCGCTGGGAAATAATATTTTGGGAACACCCGATACCATCAATAATTTTAACCGGAAAAAGATTAAAACTTTTTTAGCGCAAAACTACCTCCCACATCATATTGTATTCAGCTATGTGGGCACCCACCCTTTTGATGAAGTGAAAAAAGTAGTGGAGAAATCTCTGTACGGTTTACGTTTTAAGGCACACACACGTATCCGCAAAAAAGCCCCCGTAGCCAAAAGTTTTGAACGCACCGTAAAAAAAAGCTATGCACAGGCACATTGTATTATGGGGAACCGTGCCTACCACAACCAGCATAAAAACCGTGCGGCCTTATTGCTGTTAAGCAACTACCTTGGCGGGCCGGCACTCAATTCGCGCCTGAATTTATCGGTGCGGGAACGTTACGGCTATACGTATCATATTGAATCTTCTTTTACGCCCTATTGCGATACGGGTGCTTTTTCCATTTACATGGGAACCGACCCGGCTTATTTAAGCAAGTGTACCGAAGCCATTTTTAAAGAATTAAATCTGCTGTGTAACCAATTGCTGAGTCCGTTAAAACTGCATGCAGCCAAAAAACAATTTATTGGGCAAATAAGTATGGCCGAAGAAAGCCGCAGCAACCTGATGCTGGCATTGGGTAAAAGTGTGAACGACTACGGACGGATTGATACACTTGAACAGGTATTCAAAAAAATTGAAAACGTTACCGCAGCACAACTACAGGAAGTGAGCAATGAAATTTTACACCCTCACAGCCTGAGCCGCCTGGTGTATTTGCCGGAGAAATAATGGCCTTGACTTTTTGGCAAAAATGCTCCAACTTTACATTAAATTTATTACAAATGAGAAAGGCTTTATTTTGTTTCGTCATTATTCTTGAAACATTGGTTTCTTATTGCCAAAGCAACGAAATCAGTTTGCCTTATATTAACCGTGACCTGCGACCCAAATGCGACAGTATGGTCACAGAAATTCCAGTGAATAACACCTGGAAATATAAGCAGGGCGCAGTTTTTAAATTGAATGCCTCTTCCGGCTTTCCTGAAAGCATGTTACTATACGATTCAGTAATGGCTGTTAACTATAGAATTGACGTTAGCTACACAAATAATCTCGCTACAAACGCTGTAGTGAAAACAGATACCGGTAGCGGTTTAATGGCAATTGGTAACACCTTGTTTAGCTATAACGGGAATAATAAGATAACTATGGAGATCATGATCGCTCTTCCTGCAGGCGATACTGTAAAGCGGATGGAGTACTTGTATGATACTAATGGATATATGACCCGCAAAATATACTCTGAAAAAGCATCCGGGTCCTGGTCTTATAAAACCAAGGATACCTTCATATACAATGGGGCAAATTTTTTGATAAGGAACACACTCTATAAATTCTCCGGAAGCACGTGGCTCGCTAATTACGAAACTACTATTACATACGATGCCAGCAATCACGAAACTTCGCGTTTAATAGACTATGTACTTAGCCTAAGTAGCAAACAACGCATCGATCAAATCTGGAATGGAAGCAATGTGGTAATTAAGGATATTTTCAATTACACTCCTTTTCTTACGTGGGAGCATTCCTTTCGCGATAGCAATTGGTTTGACAGCAGTGGCCTTCAGATTGAAACAAGAACCTATCAGAAACAGGGTTCAGTTTGGGTATATAAGGAACGGGGACGTTGTGCTGAGGGTATGTTGCCATCGGGAATTAAAAATTTCGTCTCCAACTTTGGAATAGTAGTGTATCCCAATCCAGCCAAAGAAGAAGTAAATATTCTCAACACAAAACCCAATTCGTCTTATACCCTCTACGATGTAACAGGAAGAATCTTTGGGGTGCCTTTAGAAATGACCGATTATAAAATTACATTGAATACATCTCAACTTCCTGCAGGGATATACTTTATTGTAATTACAAATGGACAACAAATACAAAAACATAAAATTTATGTTCTGTAACATTCAGTTTTAGTCATTTGTTTCCTTATTGGCGGAGGTCGGTAATAACCCTAGAGCATTTGGACGCTTTCTATACTGGCACAACTATTGAAATATGCGGTGCACCAAACCCTTTAACCCTAACCGGATGATTTTACCCGCCAGCCAGATAATCTGCTGTGTTTCCGTTGTGCATAATCCTTCAGGTGAAAATGCCCTTTTCATTATCGCTGAATTCTTGTATATTGCCTTTTCATATCATCTTTACCAACCATACCAGCCTTATGAATAAAGTATACCCCGTAGTTATTTTATCCCTCTTTTCTGTGTGGAGTGGTTTTGCACAAAAACCCGGTGAGAAAGGAATTGCCATGAAAAGCAATGCACAACAGGGCAACGCTACAGGCGAAAAGTCCAATACCTACGCACTCATTATTGGTATTTCGAAGTATCAAAATTTTACCGCCCTTAAATATGCCGATCGTGATGCACAGGCGTTTTATTCCTACCTGGTAAGCGGGTCGGGTGAAAAAATTGATTCGTCCAATATCCGCTTGCTGCTGAACGAAAATGCCAGAGCCGGTGATATATGGCGTGATCTGGGCTGGCTTAGCCGCAAAGCCGTAAAGCAGGGCGACCGGGTTTTTATCTATTTCTCAGGTCACGGTGATGCAGCCAATGCCGAAGAAGCCTATTTACTGGCCTATGATGCCCCTAACGAAGGTGACCCCAATCTTTATAATGCAGGAGGTACATTTCAAATCTACAACCTGAAAACGAAAATCAAACAGTTTACAGATGCCGGTGTTCAGGTTATTCTTATTACCGATGCCTGTCGCACCAATGAATTACCCGGAAGAGAAAAAGGCTCGCAATGGGCTTATAACAAAATTGTGGAACGCTCCAGCGGTGAAATACAAATGACCTCGTGCGCATCGAATGAAAAGAGCCTGGAAAGCGATACCTGGGGAAACGGTCGCGGGGTGTTTTCTTGGCACCTCATTAACGGCTTATATGGCCTGGCCGATGACGACCCGGAAGACGGAAATATTACGCTGTATGAATTACAGCGGTATGTAAAATCAAAAGTGCGCACTGATACGAAATTTGGCGGAACCATTCCTCAGCAAAATCCGATGTTTTGCTGCAACGACCTCGATAATTTTGTATTGTGCAAAGCCGATGAACAGAAGAAAAATATCCTGATAGCCGAACTAAATGCACAAAACCCCGCGAACAACAGCCTCCTGGCTATTAGCACCGGGCGTAGCGGATTATTGCTACCCAAAGCATATACAGCATCATTCAATCAGATGCTTGAAGCAGCCGGCAAAGAAGTGTTAACAGGGAACAGCCCTTCAGCTGCCGAGTACCATTACCTGTTGCTGATGAAACAAAGCGGACTGAGTGCCGAAGCCAAAAGCGAAATTAAAGAAGAGTATATTGCCCTATTAGTAAACTTTGCACAGCAACGTGTAAATAATTACCTGAGCTCCAAAAATCAAAACCTGTATGATGACACTTATTTTCATGCTGCGGCCCTTGCCCTTGAAAAAGCTTATCAGCTGGTAAACGATAACCAAAACGAGCGGGCCAAAGTAATTATGAAAACAAAATACATGTTACAGGCCCGGGCCCTGTCGGCCTCCCTTATTTTTCACGATTTTCATGAAAACAAATCGGCAAAAGACCTGATGCAAAAAGCGCTTGTAAAACTTGACAGTGCCCGTTCCATTCAAACCAAATCATCAGACGCCTTGCTGTATCACACCTACGGATTAACCCTTCAGGCACTGGGCAATTATTCAGAAGCCATTAGTTACGAAATGCAGGTGCTGAGTCTGGCTCCCGCATGGAAATATCCATATAATACACTGGGATATTTGTACAGCAAAAACGGCAACCCCGACAGTGCAATTTATTACTACAAAAAATGCATTGAGCTTGATGCGCAATACAAAACTGCATATAATAATCTGGGGCTGCTTTATATGAATCAGAATAATCTGGAACTGGCTTCGGTTTACTTAAATAAGTGTCTTAGCATTGATCCTAATTATGTAAACGCCCGCCTTAATACCGGGTTGCTTTATTATAAAAAGCACATGACCGACAGTGCCGAATACTACTACCTCTCCTGCATTAAAATTGACTCCACTTTTTCCAACGGCCACTTCAATCTCGGAATACTTTACTACAATAAAAAAAACTATCCCTCAGCCATTGCTTCTTTTAATCATTGTGTGCAAGCTGATAAAAATTTTAGTAAGGCCTATTTCGGATTAGCCTGTATTTATTCGGCACAAAACAATATGTTGCTCGCTGCAAAAAATATGGAACTGGCATTGAGTTCAGGATATAAAGATAAAAAAACCATGGAAGCCAATATGGATTTAGCTGCCTTCAGGCAAACCGCAGAATACACGAAACTCCTGAAAAAATATCTATCGGAATAATTAACTATTTTGTATACTTGTTAAACAAACACTACCTACCCATGAAGAAAATAATACTCCCGCTATTTGTGTTTTTCACGCTTCGGCTGTTTGCGCAAACCTCCACTGAGCTGGGCGATGGCAATGAATTTAAACAATTCATCCCCGAAAAAGCCCGGATGGGACGGGGTACGGTAATGGCTTTTGACAGCCAGAATAACCTGTATTTTGCATACCATGAAATAGTGCAACCTCCTTTAGATTGGGGAGGGCCTTTGCATGTATTGAAAAAAACGGGCAACAGTTTTCAGGAAGTGGGTAACCTGAGTTCTTGGGGAGAACACGTATCTCGACCAATAATATGTTTTGACAATTTTGATACCCTTTATATCGCATTTTACGACCCGGGTCAGATAACGGTTTTAAAGTTTAACGGAAGCAACTGGGTATCGGTGGGCAGCCCGAGAACTTTAGGTGACTATACTATGAATGATCAGATTCATCTGGTGTTTGACAAAAACAATACGCCTTACCTTAGCGGATACCAAAATACCGGTATAGGAGTTCAAAAATTTGATGGAAACAGTTGGGTAAATATTTACACAGCTACCCCTAAACTCAACGTGTATGGCGGGGCCAATTCCAAATATTCACTGATGGCCTCTGCTAACGATACGGGAGTGTATCTGGCTGCATTTATACCCTCATTACCTACACCAACCACTCCCTGCGTGTTGCGTTATAGCCCTGTCCTGAACAAATGGGATACGGTGGGGGAAGGTCGTATTGCTGATAGCATTTCTCATTGGCAATTAGGCCTGCTTTTCAATTCTCAAAAGAAATTGTTCTTAGGAAGTATTTCCTCTGATTATAAACTCTATTTATATCAATTTAACGGCACCGGGTGGACAGAAATAATCGGAGCCCGTTCAGCATTTCATAATACCGAGTTTCCTACTTTTTTATTTGACCAGCACGACTCCCTCTATCTTAAAGCACATCATAACAACGGACTGAACAATCTGCTCAAATTTACAGGAACCGGCTGGCGACATATCGGCACCAATGAAATTGCTACTTATGATGCTGCCGGATCCAGGGGCATTCTTGACAAAAACGGTATTCCCTACATTGCCCTCATGGAAAATTCGACTGAAAAACTGGAAATACGTACCTTGATAAATGACACACAATGGGTAACGGTTGGCAGCAATGTGAGTGGAACACTTGGCATCAATGGAAGAGCTGTACAGGATCCCATCGTTACTATTAACCCCAAAACCGGATTACCTTTTATGATGTATGCGGAAAAAGACAACGCAAGAGCAACGATTTCATTTTGGAATGCAGGACTTGGAAAATGGACTGCGCAGGGAGCCGAAGGATTCACCAGTCCGGAATTATATCACACTGTCGCTATTGATACATCAGGAAAAACTTTCTGTGCCTTTATTGATTACAATGGAATGATAACCGCCAAAGATTTCAATGGCAACAACTGGGTAAACACCGGTAGCCCTGATATTACCTCCGGAGCAGAGGCAAGATATAGCAGTATGGCGATTACTCCCAATGGAACTCCCTACCTTGCATATTCCGTATCAGACGGAACAAAATCAAAAGCGCAGGTGAAGAAATATAATGGCAGCTCATGGCAAACGGTAGGGGGCGCCTACTTATCGCTTGGCAATGCCTCTTATACCCATTTGGCTATAAGCCCATCTGGCACTCCTTTCCTTATTTTTTGTGATGATTCATTGGGAGGGCAGGCCATAGTGAAAAAGTTTGACGGAACCAATTGGGTGAATGTTGGAGGAGCATCTTTGGGTACCGAGAAGGCCAAATTTACCTCTATAGCCATCGATGCACATGATACTGTTTACGCTTTATTTACCAACCCGGATAACGGGCGAATGGTAGTGAAAAAAAATAGCGGCTCCCTGTGGTCTCTGGTTGGGTCGCAGTTCAACGATAGTCTTGACGGGGGTGGATCTATTGGACTTGACCTCGCAAACTTTCCCTATGTAACCTATCCGGATCCGGCTTTTGAACACAAGGCCAGTATCAAATGGTTTAACGGGACAGCGTGGAATTATCTGGGCCCTCCCGGATTCTCGGCCGGAAGAGCAGCTAAACCGGTGCTTACTTTTGATAAAAACAACAATTTGTATGTTGCTTATACCACGGGACAGGCTTTTGCCCGAAAGTTCTCCAATCTGATTACCGGAGTTCAAACGGCTACCATTACCCGCAACCCTGTTAACAATATATTCCCTAATCCTGTTGCTCCCGGAGGAACCCTTCATTTAGATATTCGGCCGCAAGACATAGGGAAAACGTATACCATTTACGATTTGCAGGGAAAAATTAAATACAGCGGGAAATTATTGTTCGAAAACAATGAACTCAATCCTGATTTATTTACCAAAGGTATTTACCTGCTGCGCATTGACGGTTGCAGTGCAGCTTATAAATTAGTGGTGCAGGAGTGACCTGAAATCCGATTTAGCACAGGCAAAAATAAAATAGAAATCCTATGGGAACACACCCAATTGCAGGTAACTGGCTGCTAATTTATCAATCCCGTTGACAAAGGCGGCTGTACGCAAATCTTTTATTTCCCGGTTGTGATTTCGTATGGCAAACAATTCGTTGGTGGCACCAATCATGGTATCTTCTAATCCCGAACGAACCAGATCAATTTCATCGGCTCCGCGAATAATTACCTCTTTGGCTTTGGCATCAACTGTTTTGCCGGTAATTTTTTCAATGGTATCAATCAGTTTTCCCATGGAGCCTTCTTCAAACCTGCGCTCCATGCGGCCAAAGCGCACATGCGACAAATTGCGCAGCCACTCAAAATAGGAAACCGTAACGCCTCCGGCATTCAGGTATAAATCGGGGAGAATGAGTACATTTTTTTCAATAAGAATTTTTTCGGCATCAAAGGTGGTGGGACCATTGGCTCCCTCGGCAATAATTTTGGCTTTGATACGCGGGGCATTCTGTTCGGTAATCTGATTTTCGAGTGCAGCCGGAATTAAGATATCACATTCCTGCTCCAGCACTTCTGATGAATTGGTAAAGTTTTTTGCTCCGGGATAATCAAGAATAGATTTGGTGCCTTTTCTAAACTGAAATACTTCTTCCACACTTAATCCGTCTTTATTATAAATACCGCCTTCGTACTCGGCAATTCCAACAATTACGGCTCCTGATTCTTCACAAAATTTAGCTGCGTAGTATCCAACATTTCCAAGCCCCTGCACAATTACGCGTTTGCCCGACATGCCGGTGCTCAGCCCGATTTTATCCATTTCGGCCTTATTGTTTACACACTCGCGTATACCGTAAAAAATTCCAAGTCCGGTGGCTTCGGTGCGGCCGTTAATTCCTCCCTGCCCCACGGGTTTTCCGGTTACACATCCCATGGCATTGATATCATCGGGGCGAAAAGCGGCATAGGTATCGGCAATCCAAGCCATTTCGCGCGGACCTGTTCCGTAATCGGGGGCGGGTACATCCACAGCAGGGCCTATCATATCTCTGCGAATAAGCTCGGTGGCAAAACGTCTTGTAATGCGCTCGAGCTGCTGGGGAGAATATTTTTTCGGGTCAACCTTTACACCACCTTTAGCACCGCCAAAAGGCACATTTACCACGGCACATTTAAAGGTCATTAAGGTGGCTAAAGCTTTTACCTCCTCCACATCCACCATTTCGCTGAAACGAATTCCTCCCTTTACCGGAGTTTTATGCTGGCTGTGCTGCACCCTGATGCCTTCAAACACTTCAATATTTTCGCCTATTTTCACAGGGAAATAGGTAACGTAAATACTGTTGCAGATTTTAATTTGCTCAAGCAAACCTTTTTCGTGCTTGGTATAGCGGGCGGCATTATCAAAGTAACGCAGCACATCGCCATAAAATTTGTGACCTGAGGCCGGTTGATTGCTCATAGACTTGTTGAATTGAATGAGGCGAATTTACTACTTTTCAAATATGTTACATATGTATGGGCCGGTTTTCGGTGGCGGCAAGGCAGGCCTCCTTAAATGCTTCGGTATAGGTTGGGTGGGCATGACTCATGCGGGCTATGTCCTCGGCACTGGCTCTGAATTCCATGGCCACCACGGCTTCGGCAATCATATCGGCTGCGCGGGCCCCGATGATATGGGCTCCCAGAATTTCATCGGTTTCGGCATCAGCTAAAATTTTTACCAGGCCGTCTAAATCCATACTGGCACGGGCGCGACCCAAAGCCCTGAACGGAAAACTTCCGGTTTTGTATTTGCGACCTGATTTTTTCAGCTCTTCTTCGGTTTGACCCACTGCTGCTACTTCGGGCCAGGTGTATACCACCGAAGGAATAAGGTTGTAATTAATATGCGGCTTTTGCCCTGCTATGGTTTCGGCTACAAACACGCCTTCTTCTTCGGCTTTATGTGCCAGCATGGCTCCGCGCACCACATCGCCTATGGCATAAATACCCGATACCGAAGTTTGCAAATGCGCATCAACCGCAATACGGCCACGCTCATCGGTGGTTAATCCGGCTGCTTCCAGATTTAATCCATCGGTATAAGGTTTTCTTCCTACCGATACCAGACAATAATCTCCT
>JAIBAK010000001.1 GCA_019695215.1 Bacteroidia bacterium
GTGTGGATACGTTTTTTCACACTCTGCCGTTAGGACTAATTGAAAAAAACACAGATGTACAGAAAGACAAGGCCATATTTTAGAAATTATAATAGTGGGGTGTATGACAACGTAATAAAACCCTATAACCTTACGAATAGGAGACTCATTCCTGAAATAATTAATGCACTAAAAAGGCTGCATTTCAAATTTGGGCATAATAAAATCATTATTGATCTAGAAAGAATAGAAAGAGTATCACCTTATCCAACTGTGCCAGTTGCAGGATATATCCACTACTTTAAAGAACATTTAAATGTAGATTTTGAATTTCTTAATATTCCAACATACTTAAGGAAAATCCATTTTCTAAGTCCAGATGATATTAATAAGACAACAACGGGATTGGGTACTAATTTTTTAGACAGGATTTGGCTGTTTCATTCGTCTACTGATGTCCATTTATTGGTGAATGGGTTTTTATCTAGCATTAGAAAGAGTTGCACCGTAGAGGAAGGAATCTTACAAGCTTGTGAGTGGGGGCTCAATGAAATTATGGATAATGTCATTCAGCATTCTTCTGAAACCACAGGTTTCGTCATGGCTCAAGTTTTAAAAGACAGCCAAATATTAAAAGTCTCAATCTTTGATTATGGACAGGGGATTTTTGAGTCATTGAGAAATTCAAAATATAAGCCAAGAAATGCTAGCGATGCAATTTCTTTAGCAATTCAAGAAGGAGTAACAAGAGACAAAAAAATAGGACAAGGAAATGGGATGTGGGGACTTTATAACATAATAAACTTAAATGATGGGGTCCTTCTAATAACCTCTGGAAAAGGAGGTCTCAATTATGTAAATCGGGTCAAAACAGCTGACTCATATAATGACATAATTATGTTAAGCCCTAAACAACAATCAACTTCAATTAATTTTGATATTAAACTCAATAATCCAATTTCTATGCGAGAAGCACTAGGCGGATATGAACCAATTGACCTTTTTATTGAAAATCTAGAAGATGAATTTGATAGAGTTGTTTATAGAATAATTGATCAGGCATCAGGAACAGGAACACGACAGTCTGGTGAAAGAATAAGGAATGAAATTATGAATATTTATAGAAGTGTCAAAAAGCCGGTTATTTTAGACTTTGAAGGAATAGGAATAATTGCATCCTCCTTTGCTGACGAATTAATTGGAAAACTTGTTCAAGAATTAGGGTTGTTTCAATTTCAAGCAGCCTTTCCTATGAAAAACATGAACAGTACAATTCAATCTATAGTTCAACGCTCATTAAGTCAAAGACTATCGGAAAATATAAACAACTAGTACTAACACACAACTGCCGCAAGTGACGGTAGCATTTTGTGTTTGTTGTTTTTACATCCCCCCCCGTCTTCGCTCGTGTGTCACGAGCGAAAGTAATCGCAATAGCCTCTGGCTATCTCTGTCTTTTCAGTAGTTTCTTGTTTTTCCCATTTCTTTTCACAACTTTTACACTTTAACATAGCACAGGCAATTTATAAGGGATGAAAAAAATATTTTTAACAATTACCGCTATATGGTGCACGGGTTTTAATCTGTGTGCACAGCAAACGGGCAGCAACGGTAAAACACAACTAATAAAATCGCTGGAGCAAACCATTTTCCGTTATAAAGCAACGGTGGGGTTGGCGGTTTATGAACCCCCGCCTTCGCTCGTGTGTCACGAGTGTAAGTTGTCGCAATAGCCTCTGGCTATCTCTGTATTTTCAGTAGTTCCTTGTTTTTCCGGTTTCTTTTCGCAACTTTTACGCTTTAACATAGCATAGGCAATTTATAGGTATGAAAAAAATATTTTTAACAATTACCGCCATTTGGTGCACTGGTTTTAATCTGTGTGCACAGCAAACGGACAGCAACGGTAAAATGCAACTGATAAAATCGCTGGAGCAAACCATTTCCCGTTATAAAGCAACCGTAGGGTTGGCGGTATATGAACAGCAAACGGGCGATACGTTTTCCATCAACAACCATATCGCGTTTGCTACACAAAGCGTTTACAAGTTTCCGCTGGCGCTGGCGGTACTTAGCCGGGTGGAGAGCGGAAAGATTTCGTTGCAGCAAAAGGTTTTTTTAAGCAAAGAAATGCTCGACAGGTTTTCCTGGAGTCCGCTAAAAAAACAAAATCCCGGAAGCAATTTTTACATGTCGGTCGACAGCCTGCTCATGTACATGATAACGTACAGCGATAACCTCTCGTGCGACCTGCTGTTTCAGCTGCTTGGTGGTACGCAGGCGGTAGATGCGTTTATACGCAACAAGGGTTTTAACGACATACATATCAAATTTACGGAGGCCGAAGTTGGAGCAAAACCGCAGCGTATGTACGAAAATACAAGCAGCCCTGTGGCCATGACCCGTTTGCTGGAAGCTTTTCATGAACGGAAAATTTTGAATGAGGCAAACACCCGGTACCTGTTAAATTTTATGATCAATGATTCCACTTCGCATATGCGGTTGTTGGGGCAGTTACCCGACAGTATTAAGGCGGCTCACAAAACGGGAACAGGCTCATGGAACGACACCCTGATTGGTGCCTGCAATGATGTGGGGATTATTTATTTGCCGGGTAAAGGCCATGTAACCATTTCGGTTTTTGTGATGAATGCTAATGAAAATTACGAAAATACCGAAAAGCTGATTGCCATTCTTGCAAAGGATATTTATGATTATTACCGGAGAAAAAATTAAAAGAGCCTGCTTGCGCACAAGTATATTCCCGGATAGAATTTTTAAAGAGATGCTACTGCCGTTTTACCAGCTTGGCAGCCTGCATTCTTGATGTTACATGAAGTTTGCTGTAAATTTTTGTAACATTATTGCGAATGGTGTTAGGACTCAGTCCCAGTTTTTGGGCTATTTCTTTATACTCCAGGCCATCTACCAGCAAGGTTAAAATTTCTGTTTCCCGGTCGGTTAGGTTATATTCATTTTCGGGTGGCGTTTTTTCAGATTTATTAGATGGTTGTTTTGTGTTGGTAAGCATACCCAACACCTTTCGCGCAATGCTTGGTGACATGGGAGCCCCTTCATTTTGCAATAAATTATCAATCGCTTCCTTAATTTTTTCAGTTGGTTCGTCTTTCAGCAAATACCCGTCTGCACCGGCTTTAATGGCGTTGAATATTTTTTCATCTTCATCAAATATGGTAAGCATCAGATACCGTGTGTTTGGAAATCGCAGTTTACCCTCGGCAACCGCTTCAATTCCATTCATAACTGGCATGTCAATATCCATTAGCACCAAATCGGGTTCAATAGATTGTCTGGCTTGCCGCATCGCTTCCAGAAAAGCCTTCCCGTTTTGGGCAGTAAACAGCACCTCATACTTTTCAAATCGGCTCAATTTTTCCTTGAGCGTCAGGCACAAACTTTTTTTATCATCTACAATTGCGATATAAATCATTGTTTAATTTTTGCCTTGGTTGCAACTATAATAAGGGGGTAAGCAATACATTTATACCCGGAGCGTGTAATTTGTTCCTTTGTTTATTTCCGTTTCGAGCGAAAGGGATATACCAAATTCCGCTGCCCTTTTTTTAATGTTTTGCAAACCGTATTGTTCTTTGTTTTTTTGCGTAATATCAAAACCAATCCCGTTGTCACTGATAGAAATGTGCAGTTTTCCTTCTTCACACACCAAATTAATTTTTACTACGGTAGCGTTGGAATATTTAAAGGCATTGGTTAAAATTTCCTGACAAATACGGTAAAGATTCAACCCCAACAGTGCATTTAGTTCCCTTTCGGTTTTTATACCTTCGGTAAAATTGATTCGGGTATTACTGTGGTCAAACAATGTTCGGGCGTATACTTTTAATTTGTCAGAAAAATCCTGAACGTTAATATTGGCATCACTTATTGCCCATATCGTTTCACGTAAATTGTTAATTACGCTTCTTACCGACTGGTTAATGCTGTTGGTTACTTCAATCCGTTTTTTTTCATCTTCATCATTAATGCCTTCTAATGAATAGATAATATATGAGAGCTGACCACCTACATTATCGTGTAAATCCCGTGCAATACGTTCCTTGTCGTTTTGAAGGCTTTGCATCATTAAAAATTCCTGCTGTTTCTTTTTAAAATTGTAACGATTGTATAGCCAAAGGCCAAGTACTACGAGCAATAGAAATACTACACCAACTATCACCAGCACCAGACGGTTTAATTCATTCTCCTGTTGCAGTAATTTATTTTCCCGTTCCTTTTTTTCTGTTTCGTACAGCGTTTCGTATTTCGCCAAATGAGCGGTTTTCTCCTGCTGAAAAATAGAATCTTTAAATGCAAACCACTTCCAGAAATAGTCTGAAGCAGTTGTATCGCCCAGTTTGGAGAGGCATTCGGCTTTAAAACTATACGCGTAGCCAATGCCTTCTCTGTCTCCTGTTTCGAGATACAGTTTTTCAGCTTTATTAATATAAGGCAAAGCTGTTTTATAGTTTTTTCGAAGTAGCGAATGTAAAAAATACCTTTTCATAGCTGCAAAAGCCATTGCGTTTTTATTGTTGGAAAGCCGGGCATATTTTTCGGCTATCTTGATGGTGCTCTCTGCTTTTTGTTCATCCTTTGTAGTGTTCAGATACAAATCTGTCAGGGCCAAAAGTGCACGCGACAGGGAAGCGTAATCTTTTTTTGCTTTCCAAACTTTAATGGCTTTGTTTGAATATTTTTCGGCAGAATCAATTTTCCCGGTTTCAATATATATCACACTAGTAAAGTAGTGTGCGGCTGTTTGAATCGAATCGAGATGATACTTATCTGCAATACTAAGCGTGCGATAAAGCCATTTGAGAGCTGTAAGCCTGTCGCGCAAATGGTAATGGCAATGAGCAATTGCAAAAGATGCTTTGGTTATACTTTCCGGGTTATTTTCTTCTTCTGCCAGTTTTAAGGCATGTAAGTATTTTTCATGGGCATGGGCGTAATTGTTTTGATCGTAAAATTCCCCGCCCTGCTTTAGCATTGTTTCCAGCGGCTGGGCACAAAGAGGTAATGCCCCCAAATGGAACAGGCTTAAGCAATAGAATAGAATCCACTTTTTACTCATGTGCTGATTTTACAAAGATATCATTGAATACCATCAATACGTATCTGGTACATCTGTACTATATTATGACCGGAAAGATATTTATAATTTCGCACCCAATTAAATTTAATCCACATACAATATTCTTATTCCAGCCGAAAAAAATCGCAAACTGGTATATGTGATATTAAGTGTAACCTTAACCTAAAATTATTTATACATGAAAAAAGCTACATTTATTCTTTCAACGGTTTGCGTTTTAGCTTCAGCAATTACTCATGCTCAATCGTTTTCGCCAGTGGGCGCGGGCAACTATTCATTAACAAGCAGCACGATTATCATCAATGGTGGTGATATTTATGCTGATAATATGTTTGTTAACGGGTCGGATATTTTTACGTACGGCAAATTCTCCAATGGAAACTGGTCGAAAATGGGAGGATGGGGATCGGTAGTCGGGGTAACCAGTGCGGCTAAAATTGGCGATAATATTTATGTAGGAGGCCACTTTATTAATGCTGCCGGTGACACCAATATGGATAAAATAGCCAGATGGAATATTACCACAGGCACCTGGCATGCATTGGGTGGCGGACTGAACGGTTATGTAATGGATATTGTTCAAATGGGAACCGATATTATTGTCGCGGGGTCGTTTACGAATGCAGGCGGAGATCCCAATGCAGATTATATTGCTAAATGGAACGGAACTTCATGGAGTGCCCTTGGTTCGCAGGTGGTAAGTACCAATTCGTTTACTGTTGTAAGTGCTCTTGCAGTTCATAACAATGAGCTGTATATCGGGGGTAATTTTTATTCGAGCAACGGGGGTGTTGCAAATTATTTAACGAAGTGGGATGGCACTTCATTTCAACAGGTGTACGGGTGGAACAGTCAGGTTGGGGCAGTATATGAAATTGTTTTTGACACTGACAATAATTTATATATCGGAGGAGAATTCCCGGCCAAAATTGCAAAGTACAACGGTACCGGCTGGGATTTGATGGGAAATTTTACGGCCTCTGGCGCAAGTTGGATTTCAGATATAGAGATTGTTGGTACATCGGTGTATGTGGGAGGTAAATTTCAGGATGCAAAGGGATTGGCTTCAGCCGACAATATTGCAAAATATAATGGAACTACGTGGGAGGCTGTTGGAGGAGGATTAAATGAAGAGGTGTACGAGATGGCCGTTTCGGGTGCTGATCTTTACATAGCCGGCAAATTTACCGATGCTGGAGGCAATACGGCAGCTGATAAATTGGTGAAGTATGGGGTTTCCGGTTCAACCGGATTGAATAACTTCTTTAATACTGAGGGATTCAAAATATATCCTAATCCAAACAATGGGGAATTCAATATACAGACTGAAAAAGACGGAGTTTTTGAGTTAATGAATATTACAGGCCAAATAATAAATACATACCTGATAACTAATACAAGCCAAAGTATAAATGAAAAACTCAGTCCGGGTCTTTACTTTATCAGAGAAAAAGAAACGAATGCTGTAAGTAAAGTAATTGTGCAATAACAAAAGTTGCTTTGCCGAGAACAGGCCATACCCCATAGAAACATTCGGTATGCGGTACATATGTAAACATCCCCATTTTAGTATATGGCTAAAGAAGACCATTTGCATCATTAATGAACCTTTAATCTTTCCTTATCATGTGATTCCAATCACTTTTTTTGGGTGTATTTACTTTTAACTTCGTGCAAAAAAGTATGCTTAAAAAGATTTTTTTTACCTGCATCGGCTTTGTTCTGATGCACCACGCAATTGCCCAAAATGATGATTGCAAAGCCCCCTCATATTTAAACGGATTTGAGGGTTTTAAAATGGCCTCGTGTCAATACAGTGAGTTTAATGAGTACAAATTTATATTTAACGACCTTAAAGGGAAATACACCGAACAGATACACGCAGGAAAATATTACAGAATTAATTACGAGCGCTTGGATGACGGAGGCCGTGAAATTAGCGGTGTACAAATTCGTCAGAATTATTTCAACGCAGTAGCGGCCTCCAAGGGAGAAAATCTTTCGGCCGACAAGAATATGTTCAGGTTCCGTTATGAAAACCGTATTATCTGGATGCTGATTGAAAATGCCTGGGATAATAACGATCAGGGATATCAGGTTTACATTATTGAAGAGGCATCCCTGGAACAGGAGATTAAGCTGAACATACAGGAATCTATGAAGGCTGAGGGGAAAGTGGCGCTTTACGGAATTTATTTTGATGTTGACAAATCGGTGATTAAGCCGGAGTCGGAACAAGAACTTAAAACCCTTACTGATTACCTTAAAGCCAATCCGGCAGTAACTGTTTTTGTGGTTGGCCACACCGATAATACAGGTGATTTTGCACATAATCTTGCGCTTTCAAAAGCCCGGGCAAAAGCGGTAGTTGATTACCTAATCTTAAAAGGAATTGATGCAAAAAGATTACTTTCTGATGGCGTGGGACCTTTGTGTCCGCTCACCACAAACACCACTGATGCCGGTAAAAAGAAGAACCGAAGAGTAGAAGTAGTGCTCAGGTAATTCATTCAGGTCTTCGCTTCCAAACTCGTCCTTGTTTCTACCATGGGCAGATAAGTGCAACGCTGACGCAAGAGCAAAGTTTGTTTGAAATCAAATTTTACCGCTCGTTTCCGCCAGTAGGCTGACAGGTGCAACATGCACGCCTTTCACGAGTGTTAGTATCATAATAGCCTCCGTGTTCGTTAGGCCTTATCAGAGGCCGGCAATAAGGCGGTTTCATTAATTCAACCCAGAGGAAAATTAGTAAACGGGTAAAGTTTTCGCATACACAATAACCATCATCCGTAAAGTTGACCAATATCATAGGTTGGTTTATCAATTTCCCCGAATTTTGACTAAAAATCATGAAAAGGTCAATTTTTGGCAGGTATGTTTTTCCTTTTATGCAATGGTTTGCATTATGAGGTAATGTTTATCATTGGTCAGTGTACATGAAACGGACAATAACATATTACAAAATTATATGGCTTAAACACGATCTGCCGGCCGGACTTGCTGTTTTTCTTGTTGCCCTGCCTTTGTGTTTGGGTATTGCCCTGGCCTCGGGGGCTCCGCTTTATGCAGGCATTTTATCAGGTATTATTGGCGGGCTTGTCGTATCATTAATCAGCGGTTCGCAGCTGGCTGTTTCAGGGCCTGCCGCGGGTTTAACCACGGTGGTAGCCGCTGCCATTGTTTCGCTGGGAGATTATAAAGTTTTTTTGCTTGCGGTAATAGTGGCCGGTTTATTTCAACTCGTTCTCGGATTGCTGAAGCTTGGAGTAATTGCCTACTACTTTCCGTCATCGGTTATCAAAGGAATGCTGGCGGCTATTGGTATTATTCTTATTTCAAAACAAATTCCGCTTGCTTTAGGTTACAACCAGCCCGATTTTTGGACAAGCGGCTTTCTTCAGCTTTTTTCTTCCCGAAATTTGTTGAATAATTTTAAGGAGTTTAACAGCGAAATGACCCGGGGTACCATTCTGATTAGTTTTGTTTCGCTTGCCATAATGGCTGTGATGCAGCAACCGTTTGCAAAAAAAGGAAAAATAATTCCGGCACCGCTGCTGGTAGTAGCTTTTGGAATTGTGGCAAACATGATATTTACATCTATGGCTTCTTTCTTATCACTTAAAGAAACGCAGCTGGTACATATTCCGTCATCGGCCTTCTCCGATATTTCCTTCCCTCACCTTGCAAAACTATTTTCTACCGCTGAAATATGGAAATACGGAATAGTGATAGGTCTGCTGGCTACCTTAGAAACGTTACTTTGTGTGGAGGCCATTGACAAATTAGACAAGCGAAACCGGATAACACCCGTAAATCGTGAATTAGTGGCTCAGGGAATTGGGAATATAGCGTGCGGCTTTGCGGGAGCAATTCCAATCACGGCAGTTGTGGTGAGAGGCGCAGCAAATATTGATGCGGGCGGAAGAACAAAAATGGCTGCATTTACACATGGGTTATTTCTGTTGCTTGCGGTGTTGTTTGTCCCTTTTTTACTCAATAAAATTCCGTACGCTTCTCTTTCAGCCATTTTGCTTATTACAGGCTACAATTTAACAAAGCCCGGATTGTATAAGCATATGTGGAAATTGGGCTGGAAACAGTTTTTGCCGTTTTTATTTACCATTATTGTTATTCTGCTCACCGACCTGCTTATAGGAGTAAGTATCGGCCTGCTGATTTCAGTTTATTTTATCATTCAAAATAATTTCAGGGCCGAGTATAAGATGACTAAAACGCATCAGCAGGGTATTGAAACATATTATATCAAACTAAACAGTAACGTAACTTTTTTAAATAAAGTGAAATTAAGAAAAACATTGGACGAAGTACCCGAATACAGCGAGCTCACCATTGATGGCAGCGAATGTAATTTTATTGATTACGATATTCTGGAAATCATCAGCGAATATGCAAACAAAGCCCACGATCGGCATATTGCATTGCATCTGAAAAAAATTGAAAAAATAAATATCATGGCAACCCATTGACCCATGAAGAAAATTAAACTATATACAAACCCTGTCGGGGTAAGTGCAGGACCGGCAACGTGAAAATAGTATCAATTTATGCCGGAAAAGACTATTTTTACTCCGTTAATTTTAAAAAGTCAATTCATGAATTTACAAGTTAAATCGTTATCCGTACTGCTGCTTTTTCTTACGGTGCAAACCACACTTTTTGCTCAAAACTTCAGGTCGTTTAAAGCCGATAACGGCAAATGGGGGTTTAAAGATGAACAGGGTAATATTGTGCTCCCCGCCAAATACCTTGATGCAAACGATTTCAAAGAAGGGCTTGCTTTGGTATCGGCCAAAAAATACCTTTACGGATACATTGACCAAAGCGGGAAAATAATTATTCCCATGATGTATACTTCATGCGGCAATTTTGAAAACGGAATGGCGCGCGTAAAATATGACGGGAAAGCGGGGTTTATTGATAAAACAGGGAAAGAAGTAATTCCATGCATTTATGAAGAGATAAATAATTTCAGGGAAGACCTGGCAGGTGCCCGACTGAACGGGAAATGGGGGTTTATTGATAAAAGCGGCAAGGAAGTAGTTCCGTTCAAATACGAAAGTGTGGGCTATTTTGCAGAAGGGCTTGCTTATGCCGAATTAAACAGCAAATATGGTTTTATTGATAAAACAGGGAAAGAAATTATTCCCTTTTCGTTTGACGATGCACGCGGTTTTAGCGATGGTGTGGCCGGTGTAAGAAAAGGCGGGTATATGGATGGCAAATGGGGATATATCGATAAAAAAGGAACGCTGATTATCCCGTTTAAATTTGAGGAGGCCGGGGATTTTTCAGGCGGAGCAGCTTCGGTAAAACTGAATGGGAACAGGTTGTACATCGATATTTCGGGCAGGGACGAAAAAATGCGGAAACAGGATGAATTAGCCGCTGCACAGGCCGAGAAAGCAAGGCTGGCAAAAGAGGCTTCGTTAAACCGCAGAGACACCCTGAGCAGGGAAGTGTTTGTGATTTACAACCGGAACATAAACAAATTTGTGGGCATCGTTAATGCATTAACTCAATACATGGATCGCAGTTTTGTGGTAAACAACAGCGGTGAATTTAATCGCTCACAATGGCCATCCATTTCGATGGAGCTAAGGAACAATTACTGTAAAACCACACAGGAAGCCATCACTGCTTTCAGAACCGAACTCAATCAGGTAAAAGAGGCAAAGGGTAAAAATGAACTGTACGATTTTTTAATAAACCAGCTGAACACGGTGGAGCGATACGTTAACTCGTGTAAATCGTGGGCCGATTATATCTCGACCATGGGAGGCGACAACCAGGAAATTAAAGAGCAAATAAAGGTCATTGATAAACCTTATCAGGAAATTTTAAAACAGGATAATGCGCTTGATGCGCTTGTTGCGATTTATAAAAAGAGAAATAGTCTTTAAAATAAGGCTGCGGGAAAGCTTGTAAACTTACAGCCCCCGACTTCGATCGTGTGCCATGAGTGTAAACTATCACCATAGTCTTCGGTTATTTCCTTTTTTTTCACTGTTTCCCGGTTTTAGTTTCAACGCAGTTTATCTTATATAATAAGTGTTTCTGCGCCTCCGTAACCATGCTGAATTTTTTGCTTTTTCGTGACTGTTAAAAAGTATTAAAATCTAAGGTTTGAGCAGGTAATTTACTTACCTTTGTGCCTATGAATGAGGTGATGCATAACCAAACCGCTTATTTTATTGAACTCGAGAACCACTACGGGGCACATAATTACCATCCGCTTCCGGTGGTATTGGAGCGCGGGGAGGGTGTTTACCTTTGGGATGTAGAAGGAAAGCAGTACTTCGATTTTTTATCCGCTTACAGTGCCGTAAACCAGGGACACTGCCATCCGGCCATTATACAAGCACTCACAGCACAGGCTAAAAACCTTACTCTCACCAGCCGTGCGTTTCATAATAATAAATTGGGCGAGTACGAACAGTTTATCTGCAACTATTTCGGGTATGATCGGGTGCTGCCCATGAACAGCGGGGTAGAAGGCGGAGAAACGGCTATTAAACTGGCCCGCAAGTGGGGTTATGAAGTAAAAGGCATTGACGAGAATGCAGCCAAAATAGTTTTTGTGGAAGGGAATTTCTGGGGGCGCACCATGGCTGCCATATCTTCTTCTACCGACCCCGACAGTTACGGAAAATTCGGGCCGTTTATGCCCGGTTTTGAAATTATTCCGTACAATAATATCGGGGCATTAGACAGAGCATTGCAGGATAGTGACGTGGCCGCCTTTATGTTTGAGCCCATACAGGGCGAGGCCGGAGTGATAATGCCTCATGACGGATATATTGCGCAGGTGCGGGCTTTATGCCACAAGTACAATGTGCTGATGATAGCTGATGAAGTACAGACAGGAATTGGCCGCACCGGAAAATTACTGGCCTGCGACCACGAAGAGGTAAAACCCGATATATTGATTTTGGGCAAAGCACTTTCGGGAGGGGTATTGCCCGTTTCGGCTGTACTTACTTCGCATGAGGTAATGCTTACTTTACACCCCGGGCAGCACGGATCAACCTTTGGCGGAAATCCTTTGGCCTGTGCTGTAGCTATGGCTGCATTGCAGGTGGTAAAAGATGAGCAATTGGCTAAAAATGCCGAGGCGATGGGAATAATTTTTCGTGAGCGGATGAGTGCCATAAAATCACCCCTCATCACCGCGGTGCGCGGTAAAGGTTTACTCAATGCGATTGTGATAAAACCTTATGGCAATAATAAAACCGCCTGGGATGTATGTGTAGCTATGATGCACAACGGGCTGCTGGCTAAACAAACTCATGGCGATATCATACGGTTTGCTCCTCCCCTGGTGATTACGGAAGAGCAAATTCATAAGGCCTGTGATATTATTGAGCAAACTATTTTGTCACTGCAATAGCAGATTAGTTTCTTTAAAAACGTGTCATCAGTTGTTAACCTGCTGTATGGTTTTCAGTTTTCCGGTTTTCTGATTTAAATCAGATTTCTTTTTTTTAATTTTCAATTTACCTGGTTGCAAATCAGTAGTTAAATTAATTTCGGACAAATTTGTCCGAAATTAATTTATTTGTTTACCTTTGTAGCGCAAATCGTACAGAAAAATGTTTTCAAAGGCATGTGAATACGGAATAAGATCGATGGTGTTTATCGCCACCCGTTCGCAACAGGAAATGCGGGTGGGGCTTACGGATATTGCCGAAGAAATTGACTCCCCTGTTTCGTTTACTTCCAAAATTTTGCAAAAGCTGGTAAAGAGCAAATTGCTTGTTTCGTTAAAAGGGCCAACCGGAGGATTTGAAATAAGTAAAAAAAACATGGATACGATAACGCTGGCACAAATTGTTTCGGCCATTGACGGAGACAGTATTTATAAAGGGTGCGGCCTGGGACTGCGCAATTGCAACGAGCATAAACCATGTCCGCTGCACTTTAAATTTAAGCGGGTTCGTGACGGGTTGAAAGATATGCTGGAAGAAACAAGTCTCACCGAACTGACGCAGGATATATCAAAGGGAATTACATTTTTAAAACGTAAATAAATGGAAAATAATAAAACAGCTACGGTAGGTTCGTTTGTAGCAAATGATTACCGTGCCGCCACCGTGTTTCAGAAGTATGGAATAGATTTTTGCTGCAAGGGAGGCCGTTCAATTGAAGAAGTTTGTACCAGTAAAAATCTGGATGAAACAAAATTGCTGGCCGAGTTGGCTTCAGCAACTGCTTCAGCCAAAGATTCGGTAACTGATTTTAAAACCTGGTCGCTGGATTTACTGGCCGATTACATTGAGAAAAAGCACCACCGGTACATTCAGGAATCAACACCTGCCCTCATGCAGTTTCTCGATAAACTGTGCAAAGTGCACGGAGGAAATCACCCCGAGTTATTTGACATCTACCGCGAGTTTAGTGCTTCGGCAGGCGAGTTGGCTGCGCATATGAAAAAGGAAGAACTGATATTATTTCCTTTTGTACGCAAAATGGCCGAAGCCAAAAGTAAAAATACACCTTTTGAGCGCCCTCCGTTCGGGTCGGTTCAGAATCCGATATACATGATGATGGATGAACACGACACCGAAGGTGAACGTTTCAGAAGAATAGAAACCCTGAGTAACGGCTATACTGCACCGGCTGACGGATGCACTACCTACAGGGTAGCATTTGCCATGCTTAAGGAATTTGAGGCCGACCTGCACATGCACATCCATCTTGAAAATAATATTCTGTTTCCGGGTGCGGTAGAAATGGAAAAAAATTTAGCATAATGAAGTTACCCGAAATAATTAACCGGAGCATGAAAACGACTTTTATTTTTTCATTCGCTGTTGCTTTATTTCTTGCAGGGGGATGCAGCCAAACCGAACAACGGCAGGCTGCTCCCGCCCGGCAGGAAGGCGATACTCTGAAACAGGAGCACCATCATGAAGCTGAAGCCGATGCTGAGCAACCTGTGCTCACTTTAAACAACGGGGCAAAATGGGCTGCCAATAAAGAAACAACTACCGGAGTAATGAATATGCTGCAACTGGTAAATGAGCAGTTGCAGCAAGTTGCTCCCGATGTTCATTTAATAGCTGCCGAACTTGATGAGCAGTTTAATCTTATCATTAAGCAATGCACCATGCAGGGCGAGGCGCATGAACAGCTGCATCATTTTTTACTTCCCCTGCGCGACCGCATAGCCCGCCTGAAGGAAAATGGCGATAAGCAGCAGGTAGAGGAAATAAAAGGCTGGCTCGAAGAGTATACTAAATATTTTGAATAACACGTAAACTTTTCACACATTATGACCATGGCACCCGCTAAGAGACATTCGTCTATTCAAAACTATTCGAGAGAACACCACTTTGCCTTATTGCTGTGCTGGAAAATTAAACAGGGACTGGCAAAAGGTATTGCCCCCGAAAGGATAAAAAAGTACAGCGACTGGTTTTACCTTAATCATTTGCGCCCGCATTTTGACGCGGAGGAAAAATACATGTATCCGGTGCTGGGAGATAACCATGCATTAGTACAGCAGGCATTGGCCGAGCACCGCACACTTGAAAAACTTTTTACGGGTGCAGCCGATGCCGGAGATTCGTTGCCATTTATACAGGACATGCTGGAAAAACATATACGTTTTGAAGAACGTGTTTTGTTTAATGAGATACAACAGGCAGCCACCGCAGACCAAATGCAGCAAATGGAAGAAATGCATCAGTCGGATTCATTTGAAGACAATACGGAAGATGCATTCTGGGATTAACGGGTATTGTGTACTCTTTTTCCCTACGACCGTTTAAAAAGCGGCAAACACGGCCAGATTATTTTTTGTCTTTTTTACCAAATACGCTGAAGTGCACGTAACGTTTAGGGTGTGCCTTCATATCAATAAGCAAAGAGTCTAAGCTTTTGGCTGAACTCTCCAGATTGTTGTACAGTTTTTTGTCGTTTACCAGCAGTCCAAGCGATCCTTCTCCGTTGTTTATTTTTCGCAGCGTAATATCTAAATCGGCCAGCGCTTTATTGGCATTGTAAACAGTACTTTTTATTTGAGAAGAAGCTAATGAATCGCTTATCTGCTCTACGTTTTTAAGTGTTTTGGCAAGCACCTGATTGTTGTCGCGAAAGTTGCGGGTAATGCTTTCTACGTTGGCAAAAATGTGATCAAGCCGGTCGCCTTCTTTCCCTACCAAATCATCAATTTTAACCGATGTTTTTCTGAAATTCTCCAGCGTTTCGGCCAAACTCCGGAAACCTACACGCAGGTTTTTCTGTGTTTCATCATTCAGTACATCATCTACCGAGTTTAAAACCGAATCGAGTGTGGCCAGCAGTTTTTCGGCCTTTGCTTTTACCGGGTTTAAAATGCTGTTCATGGTTTTGCTTACACTAAGTTCAATATCGCTGTTTAGTGTATCGCCATCCATTGCCTCTTCCGCATTTTTATTCAAATCAAGCTGAATGGCTTTCCCGCCAAACAAGTCGGAATTAATGATACGCGCCATACTGTTTTTGCCAATGCGCACGTTGCCGTCAATGGTAAAGGAAACAACAATATTATCGAGGTTCTCATCCATGGCGGCAATATTTTTTACCTGCCCCACTTTAAAACCATTAATCAGAATCGGATTGGAAGTAGCCAGCCCGTCTACATCGTGGTATACGGCATAAAACATTCTTTTTTTAGAGAAAAGGTCTTCCCCTTTCATAAAATTATAACCTAAAATAAGAATGGTGATGGCAACAGAGGCAAGGGCACCAACTTTTGTTTCGTTATTGATTTTCAAGATTTGTGATTTTTGTCAAAAATAGGGAAATCCGCTTAGAATGGTTGTTATTTCTTGTGGCCGGGCGTAAGTTCAAAACCTGATTTATAATCACGGAAGGCATTAAAAATACCTGTGGCTACCGAGTCCTGCCCTTTGGCCGATTTAAGAAAACTGCGCTCCTGGTCGTTGCTCAGAAAGCCCGTTTCAATAAGGATACTGGGCATATTTGCTTTCCACAGCACCAAAAAACCGGCTTGTTTTACTCCGCGGCTGCTTCGTTTTTGCACGGCCAGTTGCTTTTCAATATTCGAAGCCAGATTTAAACTCTGGTCAAGGTAAGCGTTTTGAAACAGGGAGAAATAAATATGTCCCTCGGGCGAGTTAGGGTCGAAACCATCGTATTTTTTCTCGTAATTATCTTCCATTAAAATTACCTCGTTTTCGCGCTTGGCTACTTCCAGGTTTCCTTCCGATTTATGGAGTCCCATAACATAAGTTTCTGTACCATATACACTTGTTTTTGGGTTGGCATTGCAATGGATGGAAATAAATACATCGGCATTATTTCTGTTACCGATGGCCGGGCGTTCCCAAAGTTCAATAAACGTATCGTTGGTGCGGGTATAAATTACCTTTACATCAGGGTAGTTTTGTTCGATAAGTTTGCCTAAGCGAAGGGCAATGGCCAAAGCAACGTGTTTTTCTTCTACGCCTCCGTAACGACACCCGGTGTCATGTCCTCCGTGGCCTGCATCAATCACCACGGTGTTTATTTTTGATTTAACAGGATTTAGGTTACTAAATGAACACAGTACAAAAGAAATGGCCAAAAAGGCAAGAGCAAGCAGCCGTTTCATGGTTAAATAAATTATGTTAGTTTTGCGCATCTTGAGTTTACCTCGTTACAAATGTACAAGTACCTTTGGGTCCTCGGCTGTGATAAGGCGATTACTTACCCACCCCATTTTGTTGATTGTCTGCTTTTTTTGCAGCACAACATCGGTATGGGCGCAAGCGAATCAGGTAATTATTCAGTCTCCTGACGACTCTACAAAAAAGCAGGTGATTCAAATTCAAAAGGGTGATACTCTTGCGCTCACCAAAGCTCCGGGCTCCCTCAACGAGATGGTCAAATATACTGCCAAAGACTCTATTGAGATGGATGCCAAACGAAAGCAGGTGCATTTGTATGGCGAGGCAAAAGTAGATTACGAAGACCTTACCCTGAGAGCGGATTATATTTACATTGATTTTAATACCAACACCGTTTATGCATTCGGCAAAAAAGATTCAGCCGGGAATTATATAGGGAGCAGCGAGTTTACACAGGGCGGGCAAAACTATAAAGTTCGCCACATGGCATACAATTTTAAAACAAAAAAAGGGCGGCTTAGTGAACTGGTAACAAAAGAAGGGGAGAGCATTATTCGCGGAAACAACGTGTACAAAGATGAAAACAATAACAGTTTCATTAAAGGCGCACAATACACCACCTGCGATGCCGAACATCCGCATTTTTACATCAATGCCACCAAACTCAAGATTATTCCGGAAAAGCAGGTAATTACCGGCCCTGCATTTTTAGTAATTGAAGATGTACCTACACCGGGAATTATTCCGTTCGGTTTTTTTCCCATTACCAAAAAACAAAAATCAGGAGTATTGATTCCAATGTATGGAAACTCGCCCGACCGAGGATTTTTTTTACGGGGAGGAGGGTATTATTTTGCCTTTAATGATTACCTGCATACCGAGTTGCGCGGAGATATTTACACTATGGGAAGCTGGGGCTTATACACGCACACTACCTACAAGAAACGTTACCACTACAACGGAAATTTAGATTTAAAATATTATTATAATATTCTGAATGCCGGAGATGAATTAACCAAAAGCATTTCAAAAGATTTTTGGATAACCTGGACTCACCGTGCTGACCAGAAGGCAAGCCCCAATTCGCAGTTTTCGGCCAGTGTAAATGCCGGTACAAGCAATGCACTCCGTTTAAACTCATACACTCCTCAAACATTTACGCAAAATCAGTTAATCTCCACCATTTCATACAGCACCAGTTTCGGGAAAAACAGGCTTTATAATTTAACATCCAACCTGTCGCATTCACAAAACACCAGTACGCACGTGGTAGAAATGAAATTGCCCGATGTGTATTTCTCGGTAAACCGGTTGACTCCTTTTCAAAATTCAACCCTGCAGCAGGGTTTTTTCAGTTCAATGGTTAAAAATCTTGGCTTACAGTACAGCGCAAGTTTCAGTAATCATATTCGCACAGTTGATAGTTTACTGTTTGACCGGAAAACCCTTGACACCATGAATTACGGAATGGTGCACTCGCTGCCCATCAATACCTCTACTAAAATTTTCAAATACTTTTCCCTTTCACCGGCCATTACCATTACCGATTATATGTATTTGAAAACCGTAAATAAAGTGTGGGACAGCATCAATAAAAAAGAAGTGACTTTGCCGGTTAATGGTTTCCGTTCGGCTTACACCTACAGCGCTTCGGTTTCACTTACTACGCGCTTGTTTTCCATGCTGCAGTTTAAGAAAGGAAAAATCAGAGCGGTGCGGCATGTGCTCACACCTACGGTTCAATGGTATTATCAGCCCGATTTCAGTCAGTCGCGTTTTGGAAATTATAAAACGGTACAAACAGGAGAGAACGGACAAACACGCAAGTACTCCGTTTTTGAACAGGGACTATTGGGTGGCCCCGGACAGGGAAAGCAGGGAAGTATTAACTACTCGCTGATGAATAATATTGAGATGAAAGTGATGAAAGGAAAGGATACCGCGAGGCACGAAACCAAAGTGAAAATTATCGAGTCGTTAACATTGAGCGGGAATTATAATTTTCTGGCCGATTCATTAAAATTTTCACAAATAGGGCTCTCTACTTTTACTACGTTGTTCAGGTTTTTTCAGTTACAGTTTAATGCTGCCTTCGATCCGTATGTGTACGGGAAGGTAACCACATCCACCGGTTCATCATACATGCAGCGTTTCAATTCATTTGAGTGGAAAACCAATGGCAGGTGGGCGCGTTTAACAGGTTACCGCATTCCGTTTACCGCAACGTTAAATCCGGATATGTTTAAGAAAAACAAAAAGGGAGATGCAAAACGCGACCGGATGAAAGAATTGGGCATGAACCCGAATGATTATATCGATTTTGATATGCCCTGGAACCTGAGTTTCTCATTTACCTACGATTATTCGAGGCCCTATAATGTGAGCACCTACACGCAAACACTCAATTTTTCGGGCGATGTGAGCCTTACTAAAAACTGGAAAGTGGCCTTTACATCCGGTTACGATTTCAGGAATAAAGGAATTTCGGTAACCTCTTTTGATATTCACCGCAACCTGCATTGCTGGGATTTTAGTCTGCAGTGGATTCCTTTTGGCTACCGCACCAGTTATTTCTTTACCATTAAAGTTCGCTCAAGTGCATTGCAGGAATTAAAACTTACCCGCAGGCGCGATTGGTTTGATCAGGGAGGATTCTGATTGATTCTATTTTTACTGCCCCGACTTATTATTATTCAGCAAAAAACGGATAGAAGGCATCTTCGATATGAGTTATACGGGTTTCATTTCCGTTAAGAACAACTGAAATCACATCAAAACGCATTTCCCCTTTATGTCCGGCTTTTTCAAGGTAAGCTTCGGCAGCACGTGCAAGTTTTTTTTGTTTGAGCGGAGTTACGGCCAATTCAGGTTCACCAAAAACAGAGGTGCTGCGTGTTTTTACTTCAGCAATCACTAATGTTTGATGATGCGAGGCAATAATATCTATCTCTTCATGCACATTGCGCCAGTTGCGCTCTACAATTACATATCCCTTTTTTAACAGGAAATCTGCAGCAAGTTGTTCTCCCTTTTCACCCAATGCAAGGTGATCTGCCTTTTTCATCAGCGGGCGATAAAGTTTAGTGCTGTACGCTTACAATGGTATGGTGCACCATTACCCCGTTCTTTTTCAGTGTTACCACATATAAACCCGACTGCAATGCGGATAAATCAATTTTAGCCGCGTGCTGAAGTTGAGTGGTGCGAATCACACTTCCAAGCATATTTCCAATTTCCACCTGCAGCATTTCCTGCTCGGTTGATTCAATAATCAATAATCCGTTTTGAACAGGATTTGGGTACACTTTGAATACATCGGAAGTGAAAACAGGAGCAACCGAAACAGGAGCTACTTTAACAAAGGAGGTGGCAGCTCCCACGCACCCGTTGGCATCTGTTCCAACAGCTACGTAAGTTGTAGTCACTACTGGCGATGCATTCACGGTAGCGCCCGTGGTGGTGTTTAATCCGGCAGGTGGAGTCCAAGTAAATGTAACGGCTCCGCTGGCTGTGAGTTGAACGGATTCTCCAACTAAAATAAAACTATTATTAGGGTTGATACTGATAGTTGGACTCGGGTGAACGGTAACCTGAACAAGTCCGGTATCGGTACATCCGTTATTATCTGTTCCGGTTACCGTGTACAAAGTGTTGGCTGATGGTTTGGCATACACCGAAGCCGAAGTGGTGTTGCTTAATCCGGTTGAAGGACTCCATGCATATGCAACGATATTAGTTCCGCTGGCAGTAAGTTGAACACTGTCGCCAATACAAATTCCCGCTGTAGCAGAGCTTGCTGAAACATTAGGGTTGGCATATACCGTAATCAGGTTGGTAAATGTTTGAGTATTGGGTCCTACAACATTGGTTGCGGTAAGCGTTACACTGTAAGTTCCGGCTGCATTGAATTTTACAGATGGAGATTGTGTGCTGTCATTTGTTGAACTCACAAAAGTTACTGTTGCCGGATTAAAACTCCAGCTCCACTTAGAAGGATAGTTTGTAGATTGTTCGGTAAAATTAACGGTACTGCCTTCGCAAATAGTGCTGTCGCTTGCCGAGAATTTGATAACAGGTACGCTGGTTGGGTTGGTGTATAAATCAGATTCCCATAAACCACGGCCATAAGTAGCGGCACGAATACGGCTGTTTAGATGATTGAGGTTATCGTACCATATTTCCAACTCGGTAATTTCAGAGGTAGCAGGAAGTCCCTGTTTAAAAGCAACCCAATCACTCATGCTCGAGTCGCGGTAGAACACTCCCAAATCGCTTCCTACATACAAAGCTTCGGCTCCTTTTACATCTATAGTTATGCAATTCATGGCCACATTCGGAAGAGTGCCTGATATATTGGTCCATGACTGTCCTCTGTTTACCGAACGGTAAACTTTATTGTTAATGGTCATGTAAACTACGCTGTCTTTTGCGGGATGTGTTTCGATATCGGTAGCAGTTGCGTTAACAGGCAGCGTTGAGGTGAGATCAATCCATGATGGAGTAGTAGCAAGGGCACTGTCTGTTCTGAAAAGTTTATTGTCTTCACGCACCACGTACAACACATTCATATTGGTACGCGATTGTTCAAGCACTTTTATATTTTTTGAATTGCTTGCCCCCAGATTATCTGAAATTTTAGTGAATGATGGTGTTCCTGCTTTTGCATTAGTGGTGCGCCAAATATTTTTATATCCGATAAACATGATATTGGAGTTGGAGCGGTGCAGAATAAAAGGAGTAACCCAGGCACCGGATTCATTAATTCCATTTATCCCGTTTCCGGCAAAATTTCCGAACGAAGAACCTTTGTTGGTAGAGCGATCAATGTCTCCGTAGTATAATTCACCCCACATGTAATTATCATTGGTAGGATCTATTACACATTCCATCCCGTCACCCCCCATTTCGGTTGACCATGCATTGGTATTATATATGGCTGTCCCATTATCCTGAAATCCGGCAATCACTAAATTTTTTGTCAGCTTGCTCTGACCTATTTTGTATATCTGTCCAATGGCAAGTCCGCTGCTTATATCGGTCCAGGTAGAACCTCCGTTTGAAGTGTAATAAATACCTCCATCATTTCCTGCATACAATCTGTTGGTTGCTTTTGCAATGGTCATACAATGCTGGTCGGCATGGATATCAGGAGCGTTTGTACCAACCCAGTGTGCATTGATGCTCCAGTTTTGTCCCCCGTCAGTTGATTTGAAAATATTCACTCCTCCCACGTAAATCACATTTTCGTTGGCGGTATCTACTGCCATACACAGGTCGTACCAGGCCTGTCCTTTGGTCGTGTCACTTCCTGTATCTGAGTAATCCATAATATTTGGTGAATTGGAGCGAAGCGAAAAAGAAAGTCCGCTGTCTGACGACATATAACAGCCACGGAAAGTCCGCTGGTTGGTTGCTATTACATATACTTTGTTTTTGTTGGCCGGTGTTACCCCTATTACCATGCGTACACTGCCCGATGGAATACCTGAACTGATAATAGACCAGGTTTCGCCTCCGTTAGCTGAGCGATAAAAAAATCCTGAAGCTGTGGCAAACATAATGGTGGTATCTCCGGGTCGGTAATGAATATCTTTAAAACTGCTAACGGTAGATTTCCGGGTCCAGTTGGCACCACCATTATACGATTTATAAACACCACCGCTTGTTGCTGCAAAAATTACATTCGGGGTTATCGGGTTTTGTACCATTGCGCCCACCGTGAGGCCTGCACTCATTCCGGTGCTTGATGTTGTCCAGCTGTTGCCGCCATCGGTACTTTTCATTACCCCAATTCCATTTGCATCAGATGCATCACGGTCACCGGTTCCAATCCACATATTTGACGGATTACTCTGGTCAATGAGAATAGACGAAACTCCAAGTGTTGGCAACATATCGGTATTGCTTGTCCAGTTAGCTCCGTGGTTGGTTGTTTTCCATAAACCTCCTGCCGGAGCCCCGATAAAAATAATATTTCCGTTGGTTGGGTGAACAGCAATGGCCGCAACCCGTCCTAATCCGTTTGGTTGCCCGGTGCCGTTGGTTGGTAAAGGTCTTGGGCCAAGTTCCTGCCAGTTTCCGGTTACCGATGCGGTAGAATACAAACTATTCCAGCTTCCAAAATAGTTAAGGTACTCATTCAGGTTATGCTCGGGTGCCGGACGTGTTCCGTCAGGATTTACACGGGTGCTCATGTAATATTCCCATCTTTTAAATGGTTTGTAACTTCCCGTTTTACTATGGTTTCGATTCGTCCAGTATTTTTCAAAGGCACGCTGAACGTCAAAAAAATTCACGTTACGGTTGGCCATCATATCAATATAATACGGGTAGTTGAAGGTGTCATCAACCGATGTGGTAAAATTTGTTTGCTGTGCAAACAATGAAGCGGTAAAAGCCAGTTGGCTAAAAAGAATTATAAGTAAATGTTTTTTCATGATGTGCTGAGAATAAAGCAATCAAAGATAGTTGAAATCAATCGAGTTTACCACTCAATACTTTATCCAGAAAAGGGATGGTAAGGCTGTAAGGATGTCCTTTATAAATGACTTTTCCTTTCGGGTTGATAATGTAAGTGGCAGGGAAATCCCAAAGTTGAAAGGCTTTTTCAAAATCGTTATTTACCGGAATATATTGATTGCCTGTGAGTGTGTCGCTGGTCATAAGGGCTATCCATTTTTTGGGGTCAGTTCCCAGCGCTATATGGGCCAGGTAAATCCATTGTTTGTCTTTGTTAAAAAAACGAACAACCCGCTCCAGCGTATCGCACAAACTTCGGGAAGTGGTATTGGAAGGCGACCACGTATTCAGCAAGATATATTTTGGCGGAAATGCTTTTGTGGGAAATTTAACTCCTTTCTTATCCATCAGCCAGATATTTGGAATATCATTTTTAAGAAGAGGATGCTGGTATCCGTCATTAATGCGTTTCACCAAATTTAATTGCGGGTGGTTGGGGTTGTTTTTTATAAACTCATCAAGCTCCAGTTTAATAATAGCTGTTGAGGCCGAGTCTTTATAGGATGGGTCACGGTTGGTGTACAAAAGCTGAAGCATGATTTCAGCATAGATATGTTTAGGAAGGTTTCTTTTGGAAGCCGACACTATTTTATATACATCCAAAAATATCGGATCGGGAAGCGACCCGTCTTTAATTCGCTCTTTCATTACCGAATCATACACTGCTGTCAGAAAATAATTGCTCACGTAATTCGCATAAAGCAAAAATCCGCAATATTTTTCCTGTGGCGGAAGGTACTTTTTCAGTAAAGGATCTTTTCCGCTGCTAAATAGAATTTTTCCGGTTACCGAATCAATCAAATGCTCTTTAAGTTTTACAGTTTCCAAATCGGTTATCAGTTGGGTGTATTCATCCGTTCCTATTCCGGGAATAGATTTTACGGCAGCGGTAAATTTCAGGAGCTCTTTTTCGTAGTTCAACAGGGTAATTGCAGATTCTGTTTTTTTAGAGATGGCACTTATTTTTTCAAAGGCTTTGCACCTTACACACAACCCGTCAATGGCCCATTCATTTCCTTTTTTTAAAGGGTCGAAAATGGCAGTGAGTTTACAGTCGTTAAAAAGAAAAAAATTATATCGGTAATACGTTTTTCTGTACTCCAGAACCAGTAAACATTGTGACGGGAACGCCAGTTGCCCCCGGTAATAAATTCTCCCGGTTGAGTCAGCCTTTAATTCATTGGCTACCGAGTTGAGCGTAGTAAAAAGAGTGATTCTTCCGGTAGCCGGAGGGATTAATTTTACTGTGATATCAAACGAAAAAGCAAAAGAGAATACGCTTGTAAAAAGGAAGCAAAGCGTAAGGGAAAAATTACGAAGTCCTCTTTTATTTCGACTTAAGCAAATCACGAATTTCGGTGAGTAATTGTTCTTCCTTACTTGGTGCAGGCGGGGCAGGTTGTGCGGCAGCTTCTTCTTTGCGCTTAAGATTATTCATTCCTTTTATTATCAAAAACATTACAAAGGCAATGATGATAAAATCAATGGTAGCTCCTATAAATAAACCGTATTTTAACTCGGCATCACCTACTTTAATAGCTAACGAGGCGAAATTTACTCCCTGTAGTAAAATGCCCACCAAAGGCATCAATAAATTATCTACCAGTGAGCTGACGATTTTACCAAAAGCTCCACCAATAATAACACCGATGGCTAAATCCATAACATTGCCCTTCATGGCAAATTCTTTAAACTCTTTTATCATGCTCATAACTTAATTTATTTTAGGTGACAAATTTAGGACTGCCCGCGACAATTCCAATTTTGTGAGCACTGCACCACTTTTTGTCCATTTAGGCTGGTTAAAACCGGTTTTTATGGGAATCTCCCCCACTTTTTTATTCTGCTGATTTTCAGAAGTTTTAATTATTTAAAACCCATGTTTTGCACAATATTTATCCACAAAGTGGAGTTATGTGGTTTAAAGTGGAGAAAAGTTCCATAATTTTACCCATCAAAACAACTGCAAAAAATGTCCATGTTTCTCGGTGAGTTTGAGTGTAAACTGGATGCGAAGGGTCGCATAATCCTTCCGTCTGTCTTGCGGAAACAGCTTCCGCAAGAAGCCGCAGAACGTTTGGTGGTGAACCGCGGATTTGAAAAGTGCCTGGTGATATACCCCAAAAACGAATGGGATTTAATTACCGCTGAACTGGCAAAACAGAATTCGTACAATGCCCGTACCCGCGAGTTCATCCGGTATTTTACCAGAGGGGCAACGGAACTGGTGATGGATAATGCAGGCCGCATTTTGGTGCCTAAACCTTTGCAGGAGTATGCTGCACTTAAAACAGAAATTATTCTCTCTTCTCAACTCAATAAAATTGAAATCTGGTCTAAAGAATCATACGACAGGTTACTGAGTAATGAGCCTGAAGACTTCGCCCGACTGGCCGAGGAAGTAATGGGCAACAAAGACAAAGACAGGAGGCAGAATGATTGAGTACCATGTACCGGTGCTTCTTAACGAATGCATCAAGGGACTCAACATTAACCCCGAAGGAATTATTGTCGATGTAACATACGGAGGAGGCGGCCACTCAAAAGAAATTCTTAAACAATTAACTTCAGGGAAACTTATTGCATTTGATCAGGATTCCGATGCGCATAAAAACGCAATCAATGATAATCATTTCACTCTGGTTGAAAGCAATTTTGAGCACCTGAAAAATCAACTGCGTTTTGCCGGTGCCATTCCGGTAGACGGGATTCTGGCAGATTTGGGAGTTTCATCACATCAGTTTGATGAGGCTTCGCGCGGTTTCTCTTTCCGGTTTGACGAAGCCGAATTAGATATGCGCATGGATCAGCAACAAAGTCTTTCGGCTAAGCAAATAATAAATACCTATACCGAAGCTCAGCTGGCCGATTTGTTTTTTTTCTACGGAGAACTGAAAAATGCGCGAAAAATAGCTAAGGCCATTATTGTAAAACGCGCAGTAAAACCAATCGATACCGTAGGTGAGTTAAAATCATGTCTGCTGCCGTTTGCTCCCAAATTTAAAGACTACAAATTTTTTGCTCAGGTATTTCAGGCATTACGTATTGAGGTAAATAATGAGATGGGCGCATTGAAAGCATTGCTTGAACAAAGTGCCGATGTAATTAAAAAAGGCGGACGTCTGGTAGTGATTTCCTACCATTCGCTTGAGGATAAACTGGTAAAAAATTACATGAACAAAGGAAAGTTTGAAGGTGATACCGAGAAGGATTTTTATGGAAATGAAATAAAACCATTTCACCCGCTCAACCGGAAAGCTATAGTGCCCGATGCCGAAGAGATGACTAAAAACCCGCGTTCACGAAGTGCCAAACTGCGAATTGCTGAAAAAATATGAATCAGCTGAAAGAAGAAATAGAAAAGGAAACAAAAAAGGAGGAGCCTAAAAAATCAACGGCCGGAGCGCAAATGGCAAAGGTAGCTGACTTTGATTTTTTCCTTACCCGGGATAATGTGCAGGGCATGTTCCCCACTATTCTGTTTGCAGCATCATTAGCCATATTCTATATAGCCAATGCCCATTTTACAGAGAAAACCATAAGGCAAAGCGATAAAATGGCCAAAGAAATTAAAGAACTGCGTTCAGAATATATCACCATCAAGTCGGATTTGATGTTTAACAGCAAACAAAGCGAAGTGTTGAAACGGCTTGCACCTGAAACGGGAATAAAAGTATTGATCAATCCACCTAAAAAAATAACCATACCAGCACAGAATGAACATTAAGAAAGACATACTTTGGCGGGTATATCTTACCTTCTTCTTCATTTCCGTATTTGCGGTAGTGGTAGTGGTGTATATGTTCCGCATACAGTTTGTAGAGGGACATAAATGGCGTCAGCTGGCCGATAGCTTAAGTACCGAATACCAAACCATCGAAGCAGTTCGGGGTAATATTTATGCATCTGATGGCAGCCTGCTTGCTACTTCCATTCCTATTTATGATATCCGTTTTGATACGAGAGCAAGCGGATTAACCAATAAGGTTTTTAATGCCGGAATTGATTCGCTCTCTTTATTACTCGCGCTGGAGTTTAAGGATAAAACACCAAGAGAATATGCGCGCATGATTAAGAGTGCGCGCGCAAAATCTGAACGCTATTTTTTACTCAAGCGGAAAGTAACTTTTTTACAAATGAAACAAATGGCAAAATGGCCATTATTCAGGTTGGGCAGATACAAAGGCGGATACGTAGCCGTAGAGCGCACAAGACGGCAAAAACCTTTTCAGCTGTTAGCCGAGCGCACCATAGGATATAATATAGAAGGGGTAGCTCCGGTAGGGATGGAGGGTTCATTTGATAAAATTCTTGCAGGTACCAGCGGCAAAAGATTAATGCAACGGGTAAGCGGAGGTGTTTGGGTGCCCATTAACGATGAGAATGAAATTGAACCCGAAGTGGGAAAGGATATCATCAGTACCATTAATGTGAATATGCAGGATGTAGCCGAGGATGCATTGTACAAAGCTCTTGTTCAGCACAACGCTCAGTTTGGTACTGCGGTGTTAATGGAAGTGGAAACCGGAGAAATAAAAGCCATTGCAAATCTTACTAAAGTTTCGGATGGAGTTTATACCGAGAAATACAATTATGCCATTGGTTTAAGTACCGAACCCGGATCGACATTTAAACTGGCTTCTGTAATCGCATTACTCGAAGACGGCTATGTAAAACCTACCGATTCTTTTGATACAGAACACGGACAGAAACGTTATTTCGACCGTATTATGAAAGATGCGGAAGAGGGTGGACACGGACGGGTAAGTTTTCAGCATGCGTTTGAACTTTCTTCTAATGTGGCCATATCAAAGGCAGTGTATAATAACTACGCCAAACAGCCATCAAAATTTATAGCACACCTGGAAAAACTACATCTGTCCCGGCAGCTTGGTTTGCAGGTGAGCGGTGAAGGAACTCCGCATATTAAACACCCCAGGGATAAAGACTGGTATGGCACCACGCTTCCTTGGACCTCGATTGGCTACGAAGTTCATGTAACTCCGTTGCAAATGCTCACACTTTATAATGCAGTTGCCAATAACGGACGCATGGTAAAACCACTGCTTGTAAAAGAAGTTCAGCAAACAGGAAAAGTGATTCAGCAATTTCCGGTGCAGGAAATTTCTCCGGCCATTTGTTCAGAAAAAACCATTAAAGCCGTGCGACTGATGATGGAAGGAGTGGTTGAAAGAGGAACTGCAAAGAATCTCAAAAATCAATATTATACCATTGCCGGTAAAACCGGAACTGCGCAGATTGCCGATGCGAAGAATGGCTATAATAAAGTAGTTCATCAGGCTACCTTTTGCGGTTATTTTCCTGCCGATAAGCCAAAATATTCCTGTATCGTCATTATTAATTCTCCGTCAAACGGAGTGTACTATGGAGCTCTGGTGGCCGGTCCGGTGTTCAGAGAAATTGCCGATCAGGTGTACTCGGGGAGCATTGATATGCATCCTTCAGTTACTGTACAAACAGATAAAAAGGAATTGCTCATACCTGTGGTGCGGCCCGGTTATAAACCCGAAGTTAAAACAGTGCTGAATCGTTTAAGCATTAGTTCTTCAGTAAAAGATTCAACCGCATCTTCCGAGTGGGTGAGCGGAACCACGCATCACAATTCAGTTCAGCTTGTAAGTAAAAAAGTAGCTGATAAGCAGGTGCCGGATGTTATCGGAATGAGTTTAAAGGATGCTGTATTCATTTTAGAAAATGCGGGATTAAAGGTAATGAGTAAAGGTTGTGGCAGAATAAAAAGTCAGTCACTTCCCGCAGGGCAGGCACTTATTAAAGGAACAATTATTTATCTCGACTTAGGTTAATGATTGAATTAAATACACTTCTTCGTCCGTTAGAAATAATGCAGATTGCCGGAGACCGGGATGTTTCTGTATCTGCTATATGTTTTGATTCACGTAAGGCAGCTCCGCAATCACTATTTGTTGCAGTGCGCGGCACTCAGGCTGACGGGCATCAGTTTATTGCAGAGGTTATAGAGAAAGGCTGTTCGGTAATTGTTTGTGAAGAGTTGCCGCATCACCTCGTTGATGAGGTAACTTATGTGAAAGTGAAGGATGCTTCGCAGTCACTTGCGCTAATGGCATCAGTTTACTATGGTGAACCATCAAAAGAACTGGAACTGGTTGCCGTGACCGGAACCAACGGGAAAACTTCGGTAGCAACGCTGCTCTATAAATTATTTCGTGAATTCGGGCATCATGCGGGTTTACTGTCAACGGTAAATAATATCATCAACGATGAAGTTATTCCATCTACCCATACCACCCCCGATGCGCTCGCTATAAATGAACTGCTGGCTAAAATGGTGGATGCCGGATGTACTTACTGTTTTATGGAGGCAAGTTCACACGCTATTCATCAAAACAGAATTACCGGGCTTGAATTTGCCGGAGTAATTTTTACCAATATCACACACGATCACCTGGATTATCATAAGACATTCGAACATTACCTCAAAGCCAAGAAAAAATTGTTTGATGATGTAAATGAGACAGCATTTGCACTCACCAATAAAGATGACAAAAACGGATTAGTAGTACTTCAAAATACCAAAGGTACCCGATATACATACGGACTTCAGTCGATGGCCGATTTTAAAGGCAAAATTATGGAATCCGATTTTTCGGGAATGTTGCTCGAAGTTGACGGAGAACAGGTATGGTTTAAACTGGTAGGAAAATTTAATGCATATAATCTGCTTGCTGTTTATGGTGCGGCCTTTTTGCTGGGCAAAGAAAAAAATGATATTCTCAGATTGTTAAGCAAACTCAGCTCTGCCAAAGGCCGCTTTGATACCGTGTATTCGTCCGATAAAATAACGGGCATAATAGACTATGCACACACACCAGATGCATTAAAAAATGTATTGCAAACCATTGCTGATATACGCACCGGAAATGAACAGGTGATAACCGTAGTAGGATGCGGAGGTAATCGTGATGCCGCCAAACGGCCACTTATGGCCGAAATAGCATGTGAGTGGAGTGATAAGATAATTTTTACCTCTGATAATCCCCGTTTTGAAAATCCGGAAACCATATTGGACGAAATGCAGCAGGGAGTTCCTGCACAGCATTACAGGAAAACACTTCGGATAAGCGACAGAAAAGAAGCGGTAAAGGCAGCTGTGAGTATGGCTGAACGCGGAGATATTATTCTGGTGGCAGGTAAAGGACACGAAACGTATCAGGATATTCAGGGTGTAAAACATCCGTTTGACGACAGAATTGTATTGGAAGAAATGTTTCAACTATTAAATAAATAAAGAATGCTATACTACCTTTTTGAATACTTAGATAAGCATTTTAATATGGCCGGTGCGGGAGCCTTTAAATACATTTCCACGCGTGCAGCACTGGCTATTATTCTTTCGCTTACCATTACCATGATTTTTGGCAGGCGCCTTATTGAAGCGCTTCGAAGATTGCAGGTAGCCGAAACGGTACGTTCACTTGGGCTGGAAGGCGAACAGAAGAAACAGGGAACACCCACAATGGGAGGTTTAATTATTTTGGCTGCCATTCTTATTCCGTCTCTGCTTTTTGCCAGAATAGATAATGTATATATCGCCCTGATGCTTGTATCTACCGTGTGGCTGGGGCTGGTGGGTTTTCTCGATGATTATATCAAAGTATTTAAAAAGAATAAAGAAGGACTGGCCGGCAGGTTTAAAATACTAGGTCAGGTGGGATTGGGTGTTATTGTAGGTTCGGTACTTTACTTTAATGAACATGTAAAAACAAAAGATATTTACCATGCGAATGATGTAACCGAGCAACTCATTATCGAGCAACACCTGCAACCTCAGCTCATCGACAATCAGCAGGTTTGGGTAAAAGAAGAAAAGGCCACCACCACCACCATTCCTTTTTTCAAATCAACCGAATTTGATTATGCAGATCTGTTAAAATTTATGGGTGACGGGTATAAGGATTACAATTACATCATTTACATTTTGATGGTAATTTTTATCATTACTGCAGTATCGAACGGGGCAAATATAACCGATGGCATTGACGGCCTGGCAGCGGGCACTTCAGCAATTATCGGTACCACACTTGGAATTTTCGCTTACGTTTCAGGTAACCTTGTTTTCTCCGGTTATCTGGACATCATGTACATCCCTCATTTGGGTGAGATGGTAATTTTTGCCGGTGCATTTGTAGGTGCCTGCGTAGGTTTTCTCTGGTACAACGCGTACCCTGCGCAGGTTTTTATGGGCGACACAGGGAGTTTGGCACTTGGTGGCATTATCGCCTCGTTTGCCATCATGGTACGTAAAGAATTACTCATTCCTATTCTGTGCGGAATTTTTCTGGTGGAAAACCTCTCGGTAATTCTGCAGGTTTATTATTTCAAATATCAGAAGCGCAAACACGGAATTGAGTATGCACGCGAACACCGGCTATTCAAAATGTCGCCTTTACACCATCACTATCAGAAAAGCGGATACCATGAAGCAAAAATTGTTTCGCGTTTCTGGATCATCGGAATTATGCTGGCCATTGTAACCATTTTAACTTTAAAAATCAGGTAAGCTTGAATAAAAGCATTGTTATATTAGGCTCAGGCGAAAGCGGTACAGGTGCAGCCATTCTGGCTAAACAGAAAGGCTTTGATGTGTTTGTATCTGACAAAGGAAAAATTGCTGATAAATTCAAAAAAGAATTGGAAGCAATTCACGTTTCCTATGAAGAAGGAGCACATGATGAGAACCGTATTTTATCGGCCGGTGAAATAATTAAAAGTCCCGGTATTCCTGAAAAGAACGAGCTAATTCAAAAGCTGCGTTCAAAACAAATTCCGGTTATTTCCGAAATTGAATTTGCTGCTCGTTATACCAATGCGTTTAAGATAGGCATTACCGGAACCAACGGAAAAACCACCACCACTTCATTGGTATATCACTTAATGAAAAAGGCCGGGTTAAATGTGGCCTGCGGGGGCAATATCGGAATTAGCTTTGCTCGTTTGGTGGCCGAAAAACAGTACGATTATTTTGTTCTGGAATTAAGCAGTTTTCAGTTGGACGACATGTACGATTTTAAAGCAGAAATCGGCATTCTTACCAACATTACTCCCGATCACCTTGACAGATATAACTACGATTTGCAGAATTATATTCAATCCAAATTCAGAATACTGCAAAACCAAACAGCAAACGATTTATTTATTTATTGTGCCGATGATGAACTCACCACACAACACCTTGCAAAGGTGAATGTACAGGCGCAAAAACTACCTTTTTCTATTAAACAGCAACTGACAACCGGAGCCTGGCAACAGGGAGATCAGTTTTATGTTTCTACTTCCACTCAAAAATCATCAAACCCATTTCATATGTATTTAAACGAGCTATCACTTAGAGGTAAGCACAATGCTTACAATTCAATGGCTGCCGCCATTGTAGGGCAGGCCCTGTCCATCAGAAAGGAGGTTATTCGCGAAAGCCTTATGGATTTCGAGAATGCCGAACACCGGTTGGAACATGTGGCCTCAGTACAAGGCATTGAGTTTATCAATGACTCCAAGGCTACCAATGTAAATTCGGCATGGTATGCCTTAGAAAGCATGGAAAAACCTGTTATATGGATTGCAGGTGGTGTTGACAAAGGAAATGATTACAGCATGCTCAAATCATTGGTTAAAGATAAGGTGCGCATTATTGTGTGCCTCGGAATTGACAATCGGAAGATTCACGAAGCGTTTCAGCGCGATGTGGAGATGATTGTAAATACCACATCGGCCAGCGAAGCCGTGCACGTGGCTTACAAATTAGCCAAACGCGATGAAGCAGTGTTGTTATCACCTGCATGTGCCAGTTTCGATTTGTTCGAAAATTATGAAGACAGAGGCAGGCAGTTTAAAAAAGCAGTAAGAGAACTTTAATAAAACAAAAATGAACTGGTTACTCTCACGCACCAAAGGCGATTTTGTTATATGGGCTATTGTAATGATACTTTCCCTTTTCGGGGTATTGGCCGTATATAGCTCTACCGGAACTTTGGCGTATAAACGTTATGCAGGCAATACCGAATTGTTGCTGGCAAAACATTTATTTCTTTTGCTGATGGGAATCGGGTTCATGTATCTGGCACATTTGGTTGATTACCGTTATTACTACGGAATTGCAAGGGTGCTGCTTATTATTTCAGTTCCTCTTTTAATTTACACCTTACTTTTTGCTCCTGTTATCAATGATGCCCGCAGGTGGATCAGCATACCCATTATAAACGCTACTTTTCAAACATCTGATTTGGCCAAGGTGGCGCTTATTATGTATGTGGCACGTATGTTATCCAAAAAGCAGGAAGACATTAAAGATTTTAAGAAAGCATTTCTGCCCATTATTTCGGCAGTGGTTGGTGTTTGCCTGCTCATAGCTCCGGCAAATCTTTCTACTGCGCTGGTACTTTTTTCTACCTGCGCCATTGTTATGTTCATTGGCCGCATCAATTTTAAATACCTTATGTTAATGGCCGGGGCAGGCATCGTTGGTTTGGGATTATTAATTGGTATTTTATTCTCCGTGCCTGAGGAATCGTTGGGGAAAATAGGAGGGCGTTTTCTGACATGGAAATCCCGTATAGAGGTATTTGTGAACCACGATAGGGAAGCAAATAAAGATAACGACTACCAAAGCAAACAGGCAAAAATTGCTATTGCCACCGGTGGACTTTTTGGAAAAGGGCCGGGCAACAGTACGCAGCGTAATTTTTTACCTCACCCGTATTCCGATTTTATTTTTGCAGTGATTATTGAGGAATATGGTTTTGGAGGAGGCTTATTTGTCATATTTATTTATCTGCTTTTTTTGTGGCGCACCATTCGTATTGTGGTGCGAAGTCCCAAAGCATTCGGGGCACTGCTGGCTTTCGGGCTAAGTTTGAGTATGGTAATACAGGCTTTTATTAATATGGCCGTTGCTGTAAATATTTTTCCTGTAACAGGTTTGCCATTGCCATTGGTGAGTATGGGCGGAACATCCTTGTGGTTTACCAGTTTTGCATTCGGAGTTATTTTAAGTGTGAGCAGGTTTATTGACGGCTCTGAAGAAATGGGTGCCGGCAATACCGAAACAACTGTTTCTTCCAATACAACCGGAGAGGAGGCTGCCCATGTCTGAAAAATTAAAAATAATGATAAGCGGAGGGGGAACCGGAGGACATATTTTCCCGGCTATTGCCATTGCTCAGGCCTTACAGAAAATGCGGCCTGAAGCGGAATTTTTGTTTGTAGGGGCTAACGGCAAAATGGAAATGGAAAAGGTTCCTGCTGCCGGATATAAAATTGTTGGCCTTGATATTTCAGGGCTGCAGCGCAAATTATCACTCAGTTTGGTGTGGTGGCCGTTTCAGGTTTTGCTTGCTACCATCAAAGCAAAAAAAATAGTTAAAGAATTTAATCCTGCGGTAACCATTGGTGTAGGCGGTTATGCCAGCGGCCCTACCCTGCAGGCAGCTGCACAATACGGAATTCCCTGCCTTATACATGAGCAAAACAGTTTTGCCGGGATTACCAATAAATTATTAAAAAATAAAGTGAGTCGCATTTGTGTGGCTTACGATGGAATGGAGAAATTTTTCCCGAAGGACAAACTAATTAAAACAGGTAATCCGGTAAGGAAGGAAATTTTGAATAAAGAAGTTGATAAGGCAGCCGCTTACCATTTCTTCGGATTAGACCCGGCTAAAAAAACGCTGTTGATTATAGGGGGAAGTTTAGGAGCCCGCACTATTAACGAAAGCATTTTTGAGAAGACAGCACATATAGAAAAAGAAGGAATACAGGTATTGTGGCAAACCGGTAAATGGTTTTACGAGGTAGGAAAATCAGCAGAGACAAATGCGATAAAAGTGCACGAATTTATTTACCGCATGGATTTGGCTTACGCTATTGCCGATGTTGTGATCTCCCGTGCCGGAGCTATTTCCATTGCAGAAATAGCTTACCTGCAAAAGCCCGTGATATTAGTACCCTCACCCAATGTGGCCGAAGACCACCAGACCAAAAATGCAGAAGCATTGGTGAAAGAGAATGCCGCCATTTTGGTAACAGACGCAGAAGCCAAAAGTAACCTGGTGTATATAGCACTTGGTTTATTGCATGACGAAGAAAAAAAGGAACAGTTGCGCAGAAATATTTTACACTTCTCGGCACCCAATGCACCTGAAGTGATCGCGAATGAGGTTTTAAAATTAATTGATAGATAGTATGAGAAAACTACTCTACGTGTTTATTGGCATGGCCATCGCTCTTGGAGCAATGGTGCTATACTCATTTAAAACAGAAAAGGCATCTGAGGCGAGTTATGCAATTATTCGAAGTTCCGAGGATCAGGGGATAGATTTTATATTTATTTATTATGGAGACGGTACCATGGAAAGCGCTGAAACTATATTAAATATTAAAATTGGGGAGAACATAGCAAAAGGGAAAACTCCAGTTAGAATTGCTTTGGCAAAGTCGCTTGAGTATCTCAGCAAAAAAGGGTATAAGCTGATAAGTGAGTCACAGGCAATCACAACTTCTACCTCAGGTGGAACAAATAAAACAAGCTCATCTTTTACATTAGTTAAACAAAATTGATCGAACAGGTTAAACATATTTATTTCCTCGGTATTGGCGGCATCGGTATGAGCGCCCTGGCTAGATATTTTCATATGGCAGGCGTTCATGTTTCCGGTTATGATAAAACAAGTACTCCGCTCACCAAGCAATTAGAAGCAGAGGGCATGGCGGTGCATTATGAAGACGATTTGAGTTTAGTGAATGAGCACGTAAAGGATGTTGCCCATAAAGAACAAACCTTAATTGTGTACACACCGGCTGTTCCCAAAGATCACAAAGAATACAATTTCTTTTTAAGCAACGGGTACAGGTTACTCAAGCGTTCACAACTGTTGGGTCAGGTTACAGAAAACTCTTTTTGTATTGGCGTGGCTGGTACACATGGCAAAACCACTACATCTACATTAATTACTCACTTACTGAAAAGCGGAGGCATTGCCTGCAATGCGTTTCTCGGAGGTATTTCGGCCAACTATGATACGAATTTGTTGTTGGGCAACGGAGAGTTTAACGGAAAGAAAGTAGTGGTGGTAGAAGCGGATGAGTTTGATCGTTCTTTCCTCACCCTTTCACCGGATATAGCCGTCATTACATCTACCGATGCAGACCACCTGGATATTTACGGCAAGCATGAAGAACTGAAAAAATCCTTTCTCGATTACAGCAATAAACTCAAAACAGGAGGACTCCTGTTCATCAAAGCCGGCCTGCCGGTCATTCCCGATCTGAAAGTAAACTATACCATATACTCCCTCAACGGAGATGCCGCAGTGAACGGATCAAACCTGCGTATCAACAATGCGCAATACAGTTTTGATCTGGTAGTGGAGGGAACAGAGATAAACAATTTAAAACTCGGTATTCCCGGATGGCACAATGTAGAGAATGCGGTAGTGGCTTCGGCTGTGGCCCTGCATATGGGCGTAAGCGAAGCCGATTTGAGAGACGGACTGGAAAGTTTCCGCGGTGCCAAACGCAGGTTCGAATATATTTTGCGCAATGAGCATATCACCTATATTGATGATTACGCACATCACCCTGAAGAAATCAAAGCATTTCTCAGCTCAGTAAAACAAATGTATCCAGATAAAAAAGTAACAGCCGTTTTTCAGCCGCATTTGTTTACCCGCACCCGCGATTTTGCCGATGGATTTGCCGAGAGTCTTTCATTGGCCGATGAACTTATTTTGCTGGATATTTATCCGGCCCGCGAATTACCCATTGAAGGTGTTACATCAAAAATGTTATTGGATAAGGTACGGTTAACACATAAGGAGCTTTGCGCAAAAGCGGATTTGCTTGAAAAAATGCGCGACCGGCATCCGGAGGTTTTGGTAACCATTGGAGCAGGAGATATTGATCAGTTGGTTCAACCTTTAAAAAAATTGTATGAATAAGGAAGAACGCGTGCATCAGCTAAAACGAATTGGAATAATAGCCCTGTGGGTAGTACTTTTAAGCGGATTGGTGGTTTCGCTTGCGTTTGTTCAGCATGAGCAAAGAAGTGTTGCCTGCAAAGAAATAGATATTACCATAAGCCCCGAGAAGGATAATTTTTTTGTTGATCGCCCTATGGTTATTTCCATTTTAACCAACGAAGGGAAAGAAGCCGATTTAATCAGAAAACCTATAGGGAGATTCGATGTATCGGCACTTGAATTAAAACTGGAGCGAAATCCGTTTATCTATAATGCCGAGGTGTATGCTGATATCAATGGCGATTTAAAGGTAGATGTGTACCAGCGCAGACCTGTGATGCGGGTTATGCTGAATGATGGAACAGGATATTATATTGACAACAGAGGTTTTAAAATGCCTTTATCCGAGTTGTACACTGCACATATAGTAGTGGCCACTGGAAATATTACCGAAAATTTTGGAACCAATGATTCGCTCCGTACAGACATCACCCGCGAATTATATACGCTGGCATCCTTTCTTGATAATGATGAATTCTGGAAAGCACAAATAGAGCAGGTGTATGTGAATGAAAAGAACGATTTAATGCTGGTACCTAAAATAGGAGACCACACTATAGTGCTGGGAACTACCGAAGGGATAAAAGAAAAAATGAATCGCCTGATGGTGTTTTACACCGAGGCACTTAACAAAATGGGCTGGAACGATTATTCAACAATAAATCTCAAATACGAAGGACAAATAGTTTGTACAAAAAAAAATCAACCGAACACATATGAGCAACAGTAAAATCATTGTAGGTCTCGACATCGGAACCACAAAAGTTTGCGCCATTGTAGGTCGCAAAAACGAACATGGAAAGATTGACATTCTGGGTATGGGAAAAGCCGAATCAACAGGCGTGGCCCGAGGAGTGGTGGTGAACATTGAAAAAACAGTTCAGGCCATCACTCAGGCCGTTGACGAAGCTTCCCGTAAATCAAACGTGCAGGTGCAGGTGGTGCATGTAGGCATTGCCGGCCAGCATATCAAAAGTTTTCAGCACCGCAACACCATTACGCGCGATGATGCTGAATCGGAAGTATGTATGGAAGACATTAACCGCCTGCGCGAAGGAATGCACAAGCTGGCACTGCCTCCGGGCGATGAAATTATCCATGTTTTGCCGCAGGATTTTACTGTTGACAATGAACACGGAATTAAAGATCCGGTTGGCATGTCAGGCATTCGCCTGGAAGGAAATTTTCACATAATTACCGGCCAAATGATGGCGGCAAAAAACATCCGTAAATGCGTGGAAAAAGCGGGGCTCACCGTGGCTGATCTAATTCTTGAACCATTGGCTTCATCTGAGTCGGTTTTAGATAAAGAAGAGTTGCAGGCAGGTGTTTGTTTGGTGGATATTGGAGGCGGAACCACCGATGTGGCCATCTTTTACGATGATGTAATTCGCCATACTGCCGTAATCCCTTTTGGCGGAAATATTATCACCGAGGATATCAAAGAAGGTTGCTCGGTACTGAAGAATCAGGCTGAGTTGCTCAAGGTAAAATTTGGTTCGGCCATGGCTATGGAGAATAAAGAAAATGAAATTGTGTGTATCCCCGGAATAAGAGGACGACAGCACAAGGAGATATCGGTGAAAAATCTGGCAATGGTAATTCAGGCCAGGGTAGAAGAAATTTTTGAGCAGGTGCTGTATGAAATAAAAAGTTCAGGACTTGAGCGCAAACTGGCCGCAGGTATTGTAATTACAGGTGGCGGTGCTCAGTTAAAACATATCACTCATTTGGCCGAACTGGTAACCGGATTAGACGCACGAATCGGTTATCCGCATGAGCATATCAGCAAAGGAATGGATGATGTAAAAAGCCCTATGTATTCAACCGGTATCGGGTTGGTGATGATGGGTATGGACGAAGGCAGTCAGGACCCTGAAGTGAAGGAAGAAAAAATGAAGCGTACCGCAGCCGGAGCCGAAGAAACCGGAGATAGCTTTTTTGGTAAACTCATCAAAAAGGGGAAAGGCTTTATGCTCTCTGATGACGAATTGGAGGATTTTAAATAGGCCGCCTGTTGATAAGTAGATAACTCTGTTAAAGAGAACTCAGTAAGTACAATTAATTTTACCACACAAAAAACCGAGTTTATGGTAAGCAAAATTCAGTTCGATATGCCCAAAGATAAATCATCAATCATCAAGGTGATTGGTGTGGGCGGGGGCGGGGGAAATGCCGTGAATCACATGTACAGTCAGGGCATAAAGGGGGTAGATTTCCTTATCTGCAATACCGATTCGCAAGCGTTGGAGATGAGTCCTATTCCTAACAAAATACAGTTAGGCACACACCTTACCGAAGGACGCGGAGCGGGTGCAAATCCTGAAGTGGGCCGTAAAGCTGCCATGGAAAGCATTGAGACAATTATTGACGGCCTTGGAGTAAATACCAAAATGTTGTTCATTACTGCCGGAATGGGTGGCGGAACCGGAACAGGTGCAGCGCCTATTATCGCTAAAACGGCCAAAGAGTTCGGAATGCTCACGGTGGGTATCGTTACCATGCCTTTTACTTTTGAAGGTAAAAAGAGAAAAATGTTTGCCGAAGAAGGGCTTAATAATTTTAAAAAGAATGTTGATTGCCTCTTAGTCATCAGCAACGAAAAAATTAAGGAAACTTTCGGCAATATGTCTTTGCGTACCGCTTTTTCTGAAGCCGATACTATTTTAACAATTGCCGCCAAAGGAATTGCCGAGATTATTACGGTACCCGGTTATATCAATGTTGATTTTGAAGACGTAAAAACGGTAATGACCAACAGCGGTGTTGCTTTAATGGGCTCAGCTACTGCCACAGGCGAAGACAGGGCAATTAAAGCCGCACAAATGGCACTGGCTTCTCCTTTGCTCAATGACAGCGATATTCGCGGAGCAAAAAATATACTGCTCAATATCACTTCAGGTAAAAAGGAAGTATTGATGGACGAAATTTCAGTAATCACAAATTATATCCAGGACGAAGCCGGAGTAAATGCCGATATGATTTGGGGCAACTGTTACGATGATTCGCTCGAAGAAGAATTATCGGTAACCATTATTGCCACAGGTTTTGAAACCAAAGAAAACAAGCTCATCGTTAATAATCTCAGCGATAATAAAATTGTTCATACCATCACCGCTCCGGTAGCCGAGGAAATTAAAACCGAGGAACCGGTACGTAAAGATGAAATCGTTTTAAAACAGGCTTCACTTTCTTTTGAAGAGAAAAAAGAAACAACAGAAGTTTCTAATGATTCTGCTGCGGAAGTTTCGGATGAGTCGGAATTTAAAAGACGCATTGATGCTTTAAAGGAGCAAATGCTCGACTCAAAAGCCGAGGTGCCGCAGGAGTTTATTGCAAGTACCGAAGAAATTACCGAATCGGTAACTGAAATTACAGCTTCTTTTGAGCCTCCCGTGCCTCCCGTTCGCAACGAGGCAAGCAATGCAGTGGATGAAGAAGAGGAGGAAAGAATACGCAAGATTAAACAACGTATTATTGAAATGCGTAACCTTAATTTAAGCCTCAGTTCTGAGAAAGGGTTGAATGATTTGGAAAAAGAACCGGCTTATGTAAGAAAAAGATTTAACCTCAATGATGTGCCTCATTCATCCGAATCAAATGTTTCGCGTTTTACCTTGTCGGAAGACGAGAATAAAAAACCGGAAATAAAAGGCAACAATTCATTTCTGCACGACAACGTAGATTAAATTCATCAAAGAATAATTCCAATAAAAAACCCTCACCGTTTTCGATGAGGTTTTTTTATTTATACTGGTATGAGTAATTATTAACTGAAGAAACTTTTTGCTACGGCAATCAGCAATAAGGCATGAATACTTAAAATGCCCATCGTAGCGTAACTCATCGATATGGCCTTGTTTCCTGCATCCGAAGGTGTATCAAGCATACCAAAAACCTGTTTTAACCCCAGCATGAGGGCAATGAATGCCTGAGCAAAGGCAAAGTAAAGAACCCAGTGGTGTTTTGATTCTTTTTGTTCTGCTGCTTTTACGGTAATGATGGTACCGGTTGTTTTATTGGGTTGTTTTTTTGCTGTTTGTTTTGTGGCGGCTGCCGTTTCAGTAGCTGAAGGAAATAGTCTTGGCTCAAAAGTATTGTCTGAAGATGAATTGTTGAGCAGATTAATGAGGGGTGAGGATTCGGTAGTAGAGTTAAGTCCGAATGCAGGATCAATTTCATGATTGATGATTGATGCCTGTTCACCGGTATTCACTTCATTTGTATGTGTAGTTTGTGCAACTGTTGCTGCTGCATCGTGCTGCACTTTTTGTTCAGTAACTACATTGGTAGTACTTGTGGCAGCGGGACCCGAAGGTGCTGGAACCGGGGATGAAATTTCTTTGGTATCGGCAGGTTGATTTTCCTGTAAAACCACTTCCGGTTTTTTATCTTTTACTTTTGCCTCCTGATATTCCCTTGACTGATGTCGTTTAGCAAAACTTTTTGATGAACGGCCCTTAGAGCCCATTACACCTTTATGATTTGATGTACTGCAACCGACTAATGCGGTAGCAAGAACTACAAACGAAAGAAATTTAATATAAACTGACACCATAACCCCCTTTTAGCTAAATCAAATTTAGACCATATAAATTACATAACAAATTTATTCCTTTATTATTTTATGGGAACTCAACATGTTATCACCATTAAATACCTGAATGAAAAACAGTCCCGGAGTAAAGTATTCGGTATTGATTTCCAGTGATTTATTTCCTTTTTCAAATATTGTTGAATACATCTCCCGGCCCAGAATATCGTATAAAACTACCCTCAAAGGCAATTCCACCGACTTGTCTGAACGCGCTATCTTCAGCACCTCATTCACCGGATTCGGGAAAAGGACAATTCCGGCTTCGGTTAATTCAACCACACCGGTATTCACGTGAATTTTTAACCTCACCGTATCGTGCCCGATAAGTACAGGAAGTGTTTTGCGGTAATAACCTTTAAAAAAGAGTACACCGCCATTCTCAATTCCTACCAGCATATCAGGTATGGTATCATTGTCAAAATTGGCTACTACCGGATTGCATTTACTTAAACTGCCTATTATTTTATTGCCATACACCAAATCACCGGGACCAATCAATATGGAATCAATCTCAGGAAAAGTTGACTCTAATCCGGCTTGCATGCGGTAACTTCTAACACGTCCGCCAAAGGAACCTACCATAATTTCAAGCATGCTGTCGCTGGCAAAATTGTAAACATATGGTGATGCGTAACCAAAATATTGTCCCGGCTTTTCTTTGCTTAAAATTTGCCCCAGCGTATCGGCTGCCGGCACAGTCGAAAATTTGTAACCTATAGTAAAAGTATCAATGTTTCGGTAGTAATGAATAAGCCCCAAATCGGTTCCAACCAACAGATCACATTTCCCGTCAAGATTCATGTCATAAATGCAGGGGGAAGCAATTCCGTTTACCTGAATATTCTGAAAGTTTAATTCGGGAGAACCAAATGTCATATTCCCGCTTCCGGTGGCAGTAGTGTTGTGAATAAACGTGAGTGTACCATCAGAGGAGCCTAAAATAATATCGGGTTTTCCGTCACCGTCAACATCTCCTGTTGCGGGTTTTACATACGAAAGATTCAGATTTGAGATGGAAAGATAATTTGTATCCTGTATTTTATATACAGGCTGTTGATTGGTTCCCATATTTTGAAACAACACCAGTTGGTCTTTTGTGTCGTTAGTATATTCCCAGTCTCCGCCAGTAGCCACAATCAAATCTTTTTTGCCATCCTGATTGTAGTCAAGTAAAGCAGGCACAAAACGCCATCCTATATCTATCGATTCATCAAGCAGAAAATTCTTTTTAACAAACGTGAAAGCAGCCGCAGCACCCGTGCCTGTGTTCTGATAAAGCCAGATATTATCTTTTGTTTTTACCTCTTCCACACCGTTTGGAGCAATAACCAAATCTTTTTTGCCATCATTATTCAGGTCAACAAAATAGGCAGCAAGTGCCGAAGAAAATTTTGCTCTGGTTGTATTTTTTGGGGTTAACGAATCATAGGAGATAAGTGTATCAGCACTAAAACCTTTATATTTCCAGTTTAGCTCCTTTCGCCCGTTTTTAACGTAGTACATAAAATCATTCAGCACGTCTCCCGCATATAAGTCCATATCTCCGTCAGCATCGTTATCAAATAAGGTAAGGGTGGTGCCAAAGTGCGCATTTGTTTTAAAATATATTTTTTCGCAACTCATCCCTAACTGCACTCTGTCGGTTACCAATACCGAACCCCAGCACCGATCGACATTGTAAAATTTAAACGAGTCAACCGGTAATCCCTGTTCCACCTGATAGTTTTTATAATATTCGATATAGGCTCCCAAACTGCTCATGGCAACTATGTCCATGTCTCCGTCTCCGTCTACATCGGCTACGTCAGGTAAATCAGTTGGGCTCACCGACAATGGAAATGTATCAACAAAATAGTAAATGCACTTTAGTTGCGGGGTGACAAGTTGAAATTGCAGGTTGCTGCCGGTGCTGGTATTTTTAAATACGCGGATATGGTTGTTTTGAATAAATAATCCGGGTACAGGAATGTCGGGGTCGGCATTAGTAATAATATCCAGTTTGCCGTCATTATTATAATCAAAAGTGCGCACCCAGTTTAATAAACGCGGAAACTTGCTTCGGTATTCAGGGGCGTATTGAAATTTAATTTGTCCGGTGTTTCCAATATTTAAATACGGGTGGACTAAAAAACCCATGCGGTCAAATACCAGCAGGTCTAATTTGCCATCTCCGTTCAGGTCAATATTGTTAAACTGCGGGGCTGTGAATCCTCCGGTAAACGGATATGGAATGGTGTCGTTTGCGGCATTCAAAAATTTAAGGGTGTTTGCGTATTGAAACCCTATATCCTGCGCCCCTGCCGTAAAAACAAGGCAATTCACAAATAAGATGGTGTATAAAGTTTTTTTCATAGACGCTTTGGTCATTAAATTTGATTAATTAATAATGTACATGTCAGTCACTCAAATTTACAATATATTTTCTGAAAAGCAAACTGTTTCAACCGATAGCAGACAGATAACTCCCGGGTGTCTTTTTTTCGCATTAAAAGGGCCGTCATTCAACGGGAATACATTTGCTTTGAAAGCTTTGGAGTTAGGAGCATCTTACGCAGTAATTGATGAGGAGCAATACGCTACCGATTTACGGTGCATACTGGTTGACGATGTTTTAAAAACCCTGCAGCAATTAGCCACGTACCACAGGCATCAGTTAGGAATACCCGTAATTGGAATTGTGGGTTCAAACGGGAAAACCACTACCAAGGAATTACTTGCTGCCGTACTTCAGAAAAAGTACAATTTACTGGCTACTCCGGGCAACCTCAACAACCATATTGGTGTGCCGCTTACATTATTGAAACTTACCGCAGCTCATGAAATCGCAGTAATTGAAATGGGGGCAAATCATATTGGCGAAAATGCCGAATTATGTGAAATAGTAGCTCCCGATTATGGTCTAATTACCAATATAGGGAAAGACCACCTGGAAGGATTTGGGAGTATAGAGGGGGTGGCCAATGCCAGCAGCGAATTATATGCGTATCTGCTGAAACACGGAGGAACAGCCTTTGTCAATTCAAACGATGAGTGGCTTATGCGAATGGCTTCGCGCCTCAGTAATAAAAAAACCTACGCGGCCAATTATCCCGGACATACTTCGGAGGCCGATTATGAAGGGGAGTTAACGGCAGCCCGTCCTTTCATACAGTTTACTATGGACGGATTTCAGAAAACTTTTCATTCGGTTTTATCGGGAGAATATAATTTTGATAATATTATGGCAGCGGTGGCCATAGGCCGTTATTTTGGAGTGGCAATGGAACAAATTGCTGCTGGCCTGGCCGGGTATGAACCTAAAAACAACCGTTCACAAATTTTAAAAAGGGGGAATGTTACTATTTACCTCGATGCCTATAATGCTAACCCTTCAAGTATGGAAGTATCGTTGATGAATTTTGCCGCCAACGATTTTCCGGGAAAAATTGCCATTTTGGGAGATATGTATGAACTGGGCGAATTCAGCGATAAGGAACACCAGCAAATGGCCATGCTTGCTACCGAACTCGGACTGGAAGAGGTGTGGTTAGTGGGGCCCAGCTTTGCAAAACATGCTTCGATAGCCGGAGCAAAATCTTTTAATGATGCTGCCGAAGTAAAAAACTATATTTTGCAAAGAGATTACAGCGGCAAAACATTTTTTCTTAAAGGCTCGCGCGGAATGAAACTGGAAACAATTGCTGAAGTTTTTTCAGCCTGATGTTTTGGGTGGATATCTTTTCAAGAGAACACAGCCTTAAAGTAAACGGGTCATTGCTTTACTAATTTGAGTACAGAAATTCCCTCATCAGTTTGAATACGGAGAAAGTACATTCCAGAAGGCAAATCACTGTTAACTTCAACTACGTTTTCCGCAATCCCTTCTAAGTGGAGTTTACCGGTAAAATCACTAATGCGGTAATAAAATTTGCCGGTAGCACCTTCTACAACAATGGTATTTGTAAAAGGATTGGGGTAACATTTTATCTGATTGGGAGCAACGTGCCCCGCTGAAAGAATTTCTCCGGTTAATTGATTGCCGTAGCTACCCAAATACTCCACCGAGCAATCCGGATACACATGAAATTTCCAGTACCTTTTTTTAGTGCATCCGTTAAAGCAGTCCCCCCACTTATAAGCAAAAACCAGTTCAGTAAAGTTAGCATATACTGAATCGGTAATATCGGGGCCATCAAAATACAAACCTTGTGCATAATAGTTTACATTAGGAATCGATTCCGACAATTTACCTAGGGCGTGAATATTATAGTTTCGATCGCTTTTAAAACGGAAAGAAATTTTATGGAAGGCAAAATTATAGTAGCACCCATCAAGTGTTAGAAAATGCCTTGTAATAAAAGTATCAAGTAAGGCGTACCCAGAAGGGAACCCAGAATTACAAAGTTGCTTAGCCCAAGGCAGGTTTGAGTCCGATAGGAGGATGATATCGTTAACATGAAAATTTACTAATGTATGAATATTTAACGAACTAAGCAAAACCGTATCACGAGCAGGTAAAGAGTTAGCATTGTAAACAGCTAACAGGGATCGGAGCGTGGTTTCCCTCCATGCCATTGGTATATTGATGCTGTCTTTGTAACTGGAATAATTACGATAGACCCTTCTTAACGCTAAACGAGCAGCATCCTCAGAAAAAAGGTTAACAATGCTATCAGGAGCAGTGCAGGAGGAAGGTACGGTTTCCGGTTGGGCCTTGCAGGGAGTAAAGAAAGCAATGAGCAAAAGAAGCAGGATATATTTTTTCATAGGTCTAATTTTTAATAATTTTTTTAACGAAATTCGAGGTGCCAATCTTTATATTTAGCAAATACATTCCGGCTGCCACTCCTTCCATATCCATTTGAAAAATATGTTCACCCTTGGTTTTTTGACCTAAGTTTACGCTTTTTATTACTCTACCTTGCAAATCCATCAGGATTATATGCACAGGATTTTGATCAAAGGCCGGCCAGTATTGAATGGCAACATTGTTGGCGGCAGGGTTGGGATAAATATTGCATAGGGGTACACGATTCAATTTATTTACAGCGGTGTAATCGGGGTCATAAATAAGAAGGGAATAAGCCATTACTGGAGGAATCAATGAATAGGGGTCAGCATTGTGAGGAATGATAGGGGTATTTGGTACAGTGGATAATTTGTAGTAATAGCCAACAACAGTGGCGGAACTTATACTTGGAGTACCATCAAACTTAACATCTGTTTCGGGTAATAGCTGTTTATTACCTGTTGTTCCAATTATAGGACCCCAGAGGTTTGATCCGCTGTTCCTGATCCAGTACCCCGGCTTATTTGCTGAACTCACAATTTGGGCGTTTGGCCCCAGACCAGTATGAGATACTGTGGCTGTGTATTTGTAAACATCTACTGTAATGGGCCCCATGGGATAGGCATCATAATCAGATACCATATTGTCAACAAATACGTTATTGGTAATATTGATTGGATTTGTTGGTTGAACCTCATAATGTACTACCCGATAATGGGGAAATTCAATTAATTGGATGGCACTTCCTGCATTTAACAAGCCCCAGCCAGTGTAGACATCGTATCCACTTGAATTCCGATCAGAAGCACTATACTCTATTAGTCGTTCTATATCTTCTGGGGCTAGTTTTTCATTGTGATAACCCATAATAAGGGCAGCAACCCCACTTACATGTGGTGCTGAAGATGAGGTGCCATTAAAAGTGCGATAAGCACCTGGTGAATTAGCTGTTGTGTACACCATTCCTTCGTAATAAGGCGCCACAACATCCAAGTGAATGCCATAATTTGATTCTCCGTGGCGATCTCCATCATTTGTACTACCCCCAACACTAATAAGCCAGTCGTCTCCTATTTGCCAATCCTCATAGTAACTTGATGGGTAGTTTGGCAAATCGGTTAACCGATTACCACGCCCACAAACCTGTATAAGCTCATTTTCAAATGCAAATCTTATGTTCATTTTAAGTTCAGCATACTCCGATGGCAACAATGGAGGAATCGCATCCGAGTCAAACCCCCAACTATAGTTCGCAATATCAAGTTTGTTAACATATCCATTTGCACCACTCCCAAGTACAGCATCTAAAATAGCTGGAGTCAGGTTTGATATCTCTCTAATCCCATTATTTGGCCATATTTTCATATTGTAAAGACTTGCTCCCGGGTTGTTAAAATCATTCATGTCACCACCGGCAACTCCTGCGACCCCAATTCCATTATTCCTTATGGCACCGCATATCCCAGCTACTGCTGTACCATGTCCGATCAAATCAATTTCGGCACTTTGGGATGTAACGGGAGGGTGGCCGCTAATGGAATAATCCCTTCCTCCTTTAATCTTAGTATTTGTCAGCGAATTTAAGTTATTCGTTGTTCCATCAAGTGAAAAGTCCGGATGATCATGCCTGATTCCGGTATCGAAAATTCCAATCCTTACATCAGGACTTCCAAATGCCCCCATGCTCCAAGCACCTTCCGCATTAATATGTCCGTTCGTGTATATGGGGTAGTTGGTATTTGGGTGTAACCCAATTTGCTTGTCATCATAATGAGGGTCGTTTGGCGTTACAGAGTGTAAAGTTAATATCCAGTTAGGCTCGGCATACCGTATCGAAGGGAAAAGGCCATCAGTGGTGTCCCTGTCATTTAAACTGTCAAATAAAGCGCTTGAGAATAGGTTGTCGGGAATAACGACCCGGAAGGCGGCCCAAAATTTAGGGACTTTCAATATTCGCCCTAACCTACTTGTGGTTATAGTATCGGCAGTGGTCATATTGGTATAAATCTTAATGGCAAGTCTAGAGGAGAAATCGGTTTCAGTTTTTTGATTCATACGGTTTAGAAAGGCAGAATCAACGAAATCGCTCAATGGACCAAAACGTTTTGCTTTATTGTCAATGGCTGCTGTATTTATTAAAGTAGGGTCAAACCTGATGATGAGTTCATTTTTTGGGTACAAAGGGTTGTCAAGTGTATCATATTGGATGATAAGATCATGGGTAAGTTGCGCATATTTAACAGTAACGTACTGTAAAGTTGATGAACCTGATTGGCACTGCCCTGTAACAATAATATTGTTTTGATTATCTAATGCAATGGCATTAGCTTTATCATTTCCCCCATAAGAGTGGTTGTAGTTTATTCCCCACAAAATACTCCCATCGTTTGAGTATTTAACTGTAGCATAGTCTTGGTTGGAGCCATTAAAACAACTACCGGTTACAATAATATTCCGGTCTTCGTCAAGCAATATTGCAGTGGCCTCATCATCCTGACTATTGGAGCCATTATAATGGATTACCCATTCCTCCTGACCGCTGGGATCATATTTGATGGTTACATATGCTTTTGATTCATTGGTGCTAGTGGAGTACCCTGTAATGTAAACATATCCTGAATCATCAATCGTAATAGAATTGGCCACATCATCTAGATCGTCTTCCCCATTAAAAGTGGAATACCAAACAACGGATAATGTAGAATCAAGTTTTATAGTTCTGCAATCTAATCCGGTGGTTAAGTTAATTACCCCACCTGTCAAATAAATGTTTCCAAAATTATCAGCAATTATATCATTTACTTGATCTATGCCAACACCCGATCCTCCTGAAATGTTAGAGCCAATGTATGAACCTGTACTCTCAGAATAACCAATTACTGCGTATTGCCATTCTGCACCACTCGTTTGTGTTCCTCCGGCAACATATACTGTTCCTGCTAAATCATCATAAACAATTTTATTTGCTGCATCGTGCAGATCAAGGTTATTCCACGTTTGGCTCCATGTTAAGCTACCATTGCTTGCATAACACAAAGTAACGAAGTCAGTTTTGCTCGAACTATTATAAGTTCCCCCGCAAACAAATACAGTCCCAATATCAGTAACAGTTAAGTCTGTTCCAATATCATTAGATGACCCAGGTCCATTATACTCAGCACTCCATAGTAAAGCACCGAGCGAATTGTATTTTAATGTAATTATGTTGTTCGAGTCAATGGTAGAAGCATTTACACAACCTGTCACATAAACATTTCCTGAATCGCTAATGAAAAGAGCCATTGCAAAAGCGTCTTTTCCCGATGGCCCCGAATATTGTTGAATCCATTGTCTCAATCCTGAGGGACTAAGTTTTTCAATTAATATGTCATAATCACCGGACGTATTTATTGTCGAGCCAACAACGTAAATATTCCCAGATCCATCCGATTTTGTAGAATTTTTTTTGAAAAAATATTGAGTACCGGTAGAAGTTGCCCAAGCTTCAGATACTAGGTGCTCTTGTGCTCTTAATTCAGCAAATGGCAATAAAAAAAAAGAGGTAAGTAAGAAGAGTTTCATGATTTCATAAATTAATTTTGGTAAAGTTATTTGATAAAACTCAGAGAAACAAGGAAATTTCCCGAAATTATTTTTAATTTCTTTGCTGCGAATGATTTTCCGGGAAAAATTGCCATATTGGGAGATATGTATGAGCTGGGCGAATTCAGTGATAAGGAACATCAGCAAATGGCCATGCTTGCTACCGAACTCGGATTGGAAGAGGTGTGGCTGGTGGGGCCCAGTTTTGCAAAACATGCTTCGATAGCCGGAGCAAAATCTTTTAATGATGCTGCCGAAGTAAAAAACTATATTTTGCAAAGAGATTACAGCGGCAAAACATTTTTTCTTAAAGGCTCGCGCGGAATGAAACTGGAAACAATTGCTGAAGTTTTTTCAGCCTGATGTTTTGGGTGGATATCTTTTCAAGAGAACACAGCCTTAAAGTAAACGGGTCATTGCTTTACTAATTTGAGTACAGAAATTCCCTCATCAGTTTGAATACGGAGAAAGTACATTCCAGAAGGCAAATCACTGTTAACTTCAACTACGTTTTCCGCAATCCCTTCTAAGTGGAGTTTACCGGTAAAATCACTAATGCGGTAATAAAATTTGCCGGTAGCACCTTCTACAACAATGGTATTTGTAAAAGGATTGGGGTAACATTTTATCTGATTGGGAGCAACGTGCCCCGCTGAAAGAATTTCTCCGGTTAATTGATTGCCGTAGCTACCCAAATACTCCACCGAGCAATCCGGATACACATGAAATTTCCAGTACCTTTTTTTAGTGCATCCGTTAAAGCAGTCCCCCCACTTATAAGCAAAAACCAGTTCAGTAAAGTTAGCATATACTGAATCGGTAATATCAGGGCCATCGAATGCATAATAATTTTGACCGTAGTAGTACACCCCTGGAATCAAACTGAAAGCCTTTCCCAATGCAAACATATTATAGTTGCTGTCTGTAACAAAGTCAATGTACATCGATGGAAACAAAATGTTGTAATAGCATCGGTCATATTTTAAATGATAACGGGTAATAAAACTGTCGACAGCATAATTTCCCGATGGGCTACCCCAATCGCAAAGTTGTTTTGCCCACATTAGATTTGAGTCTGACCGGATTGTTATAAGTTCCACTCCAAAATTTGGAAGGGTATGCATGTTCAAAATGGAAAATATGGTATCACGTGCCGGTAAGGAGTAAGCATTGTACACAGCTAATAAGGATCGAAGGGAATTTTCCCTCCATGAAGTAGGAAGATGTATGCTGTCCTTGTATGAAGAGTTATTTCTATAAACCCTTCGGATAGTCAGACGGTCGGCATCAGTCCGGTATAAGTTTACAATGCTATCAGGAGCGATGCAGGAAGAAGGGACAATTACAGATTGTGCCCGGGTTTGAGTTAACGTAATAATAAGAATCAGTAACAGTGTATTCCTTTTCATTTGGCTAATTTAGCTATTTTTTAAAGAAATAGGAATGCAGCCCGATTTTAATCTTTAGCCTTTAAAATGATTCCACCCCTGCGCTGTAATATCATGTACATTTCCTGCTTTGGTAATAAGTTGCACCCCGGCACTTTTTTCGGTGGCGTGGCCTATTATACTCACTTCAGAAACATTTTTGATTTTATCGTAATCGTTTTGCGAAATGGTAAATAAAAGTTCATAATCTTCTCCTCCGTTTAAGGCGCACATGGTTGGGTCAAGATTAAATGCACGGGCCATATCAAAAGTGTTTTGAGCAATCGGAATTTTTTCTTCGTACAATTTCATTCCTACCCCCGACTGGTTACATAAATGCAGCATCTCTGAAGCAAGTCCGTCAGAGATATCAATCATTGCGGTTGGTTTCACTTCTATGGTTTGCAGCAACTGGTAAATATCTGCTCTGGCTTCCGGTTTTAATTGCCTCTCTAAAATGTATTCATTTCCTCCTAAATCGGGCTGAGCAGTTTGGTTTTCGAGAAATACCCTTTTCTCTCTTTCCAGCAATTGATATCCAACATAAGCAGCACCTAAATCTCCGCTCACGCAAAGTAAATCTCCTTCCTTAGCCGTATTTCGGTACACTAGTTCTTTTTCATCTGCTTCGCCAATGGCCGTTAAACTTAACACTAATCCCTGCCGCGAAGTGGAGGTATCACCACCTACCAAATCCACCCCGTATTTTTTGCAGGCAAGTTCTATTCCGGCATATAGTTCTTCTACAGCTTCTAATGTAAATTTACTTGATATCGCCAAGGCAATGGTAATTTGCCGTGGTACAGCATTCATAGCAAAAATGTCGGATAAATTTACCACCACAGCTTTATATCCCAGGTGTTTCAGCGGCATATACATCAGGTCAAAATGAATGCCCTCCAGCAGCATATCTGTACTTACCACCGTAGTACTTTTTCGGTTGGCAATTACAGCCGCATCATCTCCCGCTCCTTTAAGTGAGGAAGGATTGATTAATTTTATTTTTTCAGTAAGGTGTTTAATTAATCCGAATTCACCCAGTTCGTTTATTGTTTGTTGTGTCATTTCAATTTGTTTTATGGGTGTATTTTCCCCTCAGTTGTTTTCCTTTTATTTTTATCAGGTCATACATCATTTCTAATCCATGCCCTACCACTTTTACCGATGAATCCTGCTGCGATCTAAGCTGAACGGGCAGGCGTTTTACTTCAAAATTGTTTTTGGCGGCCAGTAAAAATAACTCCACGTCAAAAGCGAATCCGTTTACGGTTATATCCTTAAAAATAGTAAGGGCTGTGTTCCTTGAAAAACCTTTTAATCCGCATTGTGTATCATGAAGCCCGGCAACGCTTTTGACAAAAAGCGAAAAGCAATAACTTACCAGTTTGCGCAAGGGAGTGGTTTCGGAAAAATAATTGGATTGCGGATGATGCCTGTCACCAACTACCATCGCGTTCTGCTGTGAGCAGATGGCCCTATAAAACTGAATATAGTTTTCATAAGCAAACGGAATATCCGCGTCAGTAAATAAAATTTCAGATCCGGTGGCGGCCAAAATTCCGGCTTTTACTGCTGCTCCTTTGCCGCTGTTGTGTGGCAAACGGACAAACCGGCAATGATAGAGGTTTGCCAGTTCCTGTGTGGCCTGATGGTCATCCGATCCATCATCCACTATAACCAGTTCATACCTGATAGATGTTGAATTAAGATAGGAAATAAAAAGAGGCAGTTGCTTTTTTAATGTGTTTGATCCGTTATATGAAGGCAAGATAATGCTGAGCATAGCTGATATCAGAAAGGATTTGTAGTTGTTTGAGCGTTTAAAAAATGTACGGGAAAGTATCGGTTATTGTGCATAAGGAAAGCTGTATCTTTTTTTAAAACGTGGCAATTTTCGGGTTTGAGTAAAAATTCATCTATGCAATAATAACTTCCGGAAGGCAAATCATCATTGTGCACGTAAATTTCCAGATTGGTTTCTTCCGGTTTAAAAGTTATCGGAAATTCAATTAATCCCCATTCGGCATCAGCAGCAACTATATTTCCGGGTGCATAAAACTGGTTGTACTGAACAGTTTCTCCCTTAATATTTTTTGTAACAAACAGAATGAAAATTCTTCCTTTTAAATCAGCCGAAATATCTTTTATCCAGAAGGAACAATTAAAACGCTCTTCGGCCGGGAGATGAAGTTTTTTACTGAGAAGTAACTGGAATTTTTTGCTTTTAATTTTTTTGCATCCTTTACTGAAGTAGCCGTTTTCTTTTCCTTGTTCGTTGTCAAAAGAAAAGTAAGTCAGATTCCCACCGGTGTCTGAAACCGATAGTCCCGATTCGCCATGAAAAGGGTAGGATGGGATTGTCTGTATCATGGACTCCTGCTGGCGATAAATACGATTGCTGTCAAACAACAATGAGTCGTAGGGTAGCTCATATACACCATACCCGCCCGGGCTTTCAAATATTTTTTTACATTTTAAGAACAGGTTTTTTTGAGCAGGAGGGATTTTGTCGGGCCAGGCCAGCACTAATAAGGGTTTTTTGTTAGGGTACCATTGCAGTACCTGAAGAGGCCGGTAATTTTCAAGTGCATATTGAAAATTCAGCCAGCTTTCTTTTAACGAGGAGCGACTGGAAGTCATACTCACCATAGGTAATCCGGTTTTTAATACTATTAATTCCGTGGTGAGAACTACCTGATGGTGTTGCATGCCCGTACCGAAGTTCTCGGCCCCAACCTGAAAGAATGGAAGTGGCAGAATGGCCTGAAATGCGGAAGGAGTGATTAGGTTTATCCAATTATTTTCGGGAAGTTGGTTTGAATGGTCATCCAATGATGGGAGGCGGTTGTTGAGTGTTTGGTTAATGAGTCTTACGTTGGCAATGGCATCCGTATACACCGCCACTGCTAAAAGTCCCATAACTAAAATTCGCACAGGTTTTGTCCGGTTTTGCAGCAAATGATAAAAAAAATAGACTCCAGTGATATTGATGATGTAAAAGAACAGCCACGTAAATCTTCCTATTCCTCTAAGTTGTTTAAGAGGGCCTAAATAATCCATTACCTTTTCCGTGTTTATAAAAAGAATCCGGCCGCACCCGTACATGGCTACAGCCACAGCTGTCCATAAAAAAGTGTCGAGGAGCGCATTCCCGGTGACGGCTAAATGCTGCGAGGGCCTTTTGAAATTCTGCACAAGTTGCCTTATTTTACCTGATAGGAGAGCTAAGGAAGTAAGGATGCCAAATATACCTGCATAGGCCAATCCTTCCCATTCGGTCAATTCAGGTTCGAAGAAAGTTTTCACCATAAACTCATACGGCCTTGCATAAGGATAAAACATACCCGATAACGTAGATTTATAGGCCATCATTCCCCAGGGCATGGCTGTGCGGTCGCTGGCTGTATTTAGCCAATTCATGAGCAAAAGGAGTGCAGCCACCGGCAAAATTCCCTGTATCACTACATGAAAAAAAGCAAAGCGAAATTGTTGCCGACCCTGTTGCGCTATCTGCCATACCCAGTAACCCGCCAATAAAAATAAAAAGAAGGCGACAAAGTAAAGGTGAACTATTCCTAATAAAAACACCGCTGCTCCCGTTTGGATACTCACGGTGGTACTTGCTTTTTTATGAAAACGAATGAACTGGTAAATAAAAAAAGGTAATGCAAACTGGTAGGTGAGGCTGTAGTGTCCCTGTAACCTTATTACTTGAGGGGAGAGGTAACTTATTCCAATAGCAAACACACAGGACCAAAGTCCGGGAATAGTTAAGGAGCGCAGAATAAGATAAAGGAACAGGGTACACAAAACAATGGATAAGAGAGGAGCAAGGTTGGTGAGTGCTATAAGTGTGCTATCTGTTTCTACGTAGGGAGAAAGTAGTTTTAGCGGAATGGAGTACAAGGGTTCGCAACCGGTAAAAAAAATACTTTCCCTGAAAGGATAATTCATGGCCTGCTGCGTGCCGTAGGACGAATCGAATTTAATGTGAAAAAGGGCGGTGAAGTACGTTTGGAAACCATCTCCCCCGGTGTTATAAAAAACATGTCCGGGATTGGTGAGCAGCGGCCAAAAAAAAGCAGCAAGAAAGGCGAGTGACCCTGTCAAAGTGCACCACAGCCACCCATCAATATGTATTGCTTTCTTCCGTATCTCCATCAGGTTTATTGTGCAGATGCAAGGATAATTAATTCGATAATATTATTTAAGTGCCTGGCTTTATTTGACTTGAATTGCATTGCGAAAGCAACTGATTACGGCAAATTTAGTTATTTTTGCCCTCCATAATTAAAATTAGTTAAATAAGCATTTATGAAGAAGCTTGTTCTTATTCTTTGCGTGATTGGTTTGGTACAACCCGGTTTAGCCCAAACCAAAAAAGCGACCGTTGTTGCACCGGTATCAAAAACGGCTATTGCTAAACCAACTGACGAAGTACTTTTTACTTTCGGAACCGATACAGTTTATCGTTCGGAGTTTGAACGCATTTATTCTAAAAACAATACAACTAAGGAAAAACCTGATGAAAAAAGCATCAAAGAGTACCTTGATTTGTATATCAACTTTAAGTTAAAAGTAAAAGAAGCCATTCGCTTAGGGTTAGATACCTTGCCATCGTTTAAATCAGAGCTGGCCGGTTATCGTAAGCAATTGGCTCAGCCTTACCTTATCGATCAAAAAGTGAGTCAGCAATTGGTAAAGGAAGCTTACGAGCGAATGAAATATGAAATTAATGCAAGCCATATCCTTATTCGATTAGACGAAAATGCTCTTCCAAAAGATACCATTGCGGCCTATAAAAAAATTATGGATTTACGGGCAAAAATAATGAAGGGCGAAAGTTTTGATTCAATAGCAGCTAAATTTTCAGAGGATCCTTCAGCCGTAAGTAATTATGGAAATCTCGGATGGTTCACAGCCTTCCAAATGATTTACCAGTTTGAAACCGGAGCCTACACCACCGAACCCGGCAAAATATCAATGCCTGTAAGAACCCGGTTTGGATACCACCTGATTAAAGTGATTGACAGAAGGCCTGCTTCCGGAGAAATAAAAGTAGCTCACATTGGAATACGCGTACCTTCATCTGCTACCTCCGAGCAGCAAATGGAAATTAAATCACGGGTTGATGCTATTTATGCCAAGTTGAAACAGGGCGAAAAATTTGAAGATTTGGTAAAACAATATTCGGAAGACGAGCGCACTGCACCTCAAAAAGGAGAGTTGAACTGGTTTAGCGGAACCAATAATTCGTTCCCTCAGGAATTTAAAGATGCAGCTTTTGCCTTAAAGGAAAACGGAAGTTTTTCGGCTCCGGTACGTACCAGTTTCGGGTGGCATATTATAAAACGAATAGATAAGCGCGGCCTTCAGCCAATGGCAGAACTGGAAGAAACCATTAAGTCAAAAATAGCCCGCGACAGTCGTCAGGATCAAAACAAGCGTGCCGTTATTGATCGCATTAAACGTGAAAATAGTTTTACCGAATTTAAACCTGCCTTTGACGAGTTGTTGAAACGAATTGACTCCACTGTACTGGGCAGCAGCTGGGACTCGAGTAAAGCAGGCGGCTTAAAAAAACCTTTATTCGGTATTGGAAAACAAACTTTCAGCCAGTATGATTTTACAGCCTATGTTTACAATTACCAAACAAATCTGGCCGGTAAAGTTTCGGTTACCGCAGCTATCAAAGGGATGTATGATAATTTTGTTGATTCAAAAGTGCTCGAGTATGAGGAAGCAGGACTTGATGCCCGCTTTGAAGATTTTCGCAACCTGATGAAGGAATACCATGACGGAATTTTATTGTTTGATTTAACCGATAAAAAAGTTTGGTCTAAAGCCGTATCTGATACCACAGGTCAGCTGGCTTATTACGAAAAAACTAAAAATAAGTACCTGTACAAAGAGCGTTATCAGGTGGAAACTTTTACCTGTGCCGATGAAAAAACAGCAGTTGCTGTTCAAAAAATGATTAAAGCAGGTAAAACCAATGATGAAATTAAGGCGAAATTAAATGCAAAAAATCCGCTGGCAGTTGATATCAAAATCAATCTCAGTGAGGCAGGAGAAAATGCAGCCGTTGACTCGTTTGTTACTGCCAATAAGCCCGGAGGCGATGTAAAAATGATTAAATTTATGAATCCGGAGGCAGGAAACTCAAAAGTGTTCTCCGTAATCAGAAAAACAATTCCTCCGCAGCCTAAAGAACTTAAAGAGGTTAAGGGGCTGGTTACTTCCGAGTATCAGAATCAGTTGGAGAAAGACTGGCTCATCGAACTGCGCGCCAAATATCCGGTACAGGTAAATGAAATTACCGTTAGCAGGTTATTTAAATAACCCGTTGAGTGATGCGGTCTGTTTTTGTTATATTGAGTATGACTGCACTTTTTACAGGTTGTTTGCAAAGGAGTTCGTCAAACGGTGAACCGCTGGCAAGGGTAGGAAATCATTTTTTATACCCTGCCGATATTACTGAAGCGTTGGCGGGGCGCAGCCCGTTGCAGGATAGTTTGCCCTATATGAAAAAGCTCATTCAGGAGTGGATACGCGAACAGGTGCTGCTGGATAAGGCAAACAGTGTGCTCACCGCTGCGCAAAAAGATAAAAAGAAAGAACTGGATGCTTATCTGTCGGCATTGCTTGTTTACGAGTACCAGCGCCAAACGGTAGAACAAAAACTCGACACCACCGTAACCGATGCGCAGATTAAACAATATTTTGAAAAGAATAAAGCCGATTTTGAACTAAAACAAAATCTGATTCGTTTCAGGTATGTGAAGTTAAAAAAAGATATGCCTTTTGATGAAGCCAGAGCCCTGCTTGCATCGGATAAGGAGGAAGACTTTAAGAAACTGGAATTATTTTGCAGGCAGCATGCCTCTAATTTTTTTCTGAACGATAAAGTGTGGCTCAATTTTCAGGATGTGTTAAAAGAGATTCCGATTCAAACGTATAATGAGGAAGATTTTTTAAAGAACAATACCCTGGTAGAGGTGAAAGACAAGGAGTACACTTACCTTGTACGTATAAGTGATTACCGAGTGAAAAACGGGCAATCGCAACCCGAGCTGGAACGCGACCGTATTGTACAAATGATTATTCAGGCTCGAAAGGCCAAATTGATAAAAGAAACCGAACAGCAAGTGCTTAAAGAAGCCGAATTAAATGGAAGTATTGAACTATTTTAAGAAAATTTCAGGAATTGTTATCCTGTTATATTTTGTATCACCGGCAGCCCGAGCTCAGGTGGTAGATGAAGTGGTGGCGGTAGTGGGCGATAAAATTATTTTAAAATCGGAGATTGAAATTGAAGTGGAGCGTATCAAAAAAAATGCGGAGGGTGCATTGCCGCCAAATATTTTTTGTGAAGTGCTTAATCAAAAACTGGCCGAGAAACTAATGCTTCACAAAGCCGATTTAGACAGTGTTGTAGCCGATGAGGACAGGGTTACAGCCGAACTTGATTACCGTGTAAAAAAACTGGTGGCTCAGTTTGGCAGCGAAAAAGCATTCGAAAATTATTACGGTAAAACTATTGCCGAAATTAAAGCAAGCAACCGAGACAAGGTGCGCGATGATATGCTGGTTACAGAAATGCAGCAGAAAATTTTGAAAGAAGTGAAAGCAAGTCCTACGGATATTAAGAGATATTTTAACAGCATCCCGGATGACAGTTTACCTTTTTACAGTTCGGAGGTTGAAATAGCCCAGATTATAAAACTGCCTGCTGTAAGCAAAGAGGCTAAACAATATGCTTACGAACGCATCAGAGAAATACGTCAGCGCATTATAGACGGGGAAAGCTTTCAAACGTTAGCCATTCTGTATTCCGATGATCACGGGTCGGCTAAAAGAGGAGGTGAGCTTGGCTTTTTTTCACGCGGGGATATGGTTCCCGAATTTGAAGCTATGTCATTTAAATTGCGCGGAGATACTGTTTCGAAAATCATTGAAACCAAATATGGGTACCATATTCTTCAACTTATCGAGCGCAAGGGCGAAAGTATCAATGTGCGGCATATTCTTATCAGAGCACAAACCTCAAAAGCAGATTTGGTACTTGCAAAAGATACCATGGATAAAATTTACCGCATGCTCACCAAAGATACGCTCACATTTGAAGACGCGGCCAAAAAATATTCGGATGATGAAGAATCAAGAGCAGGGGGTGGTTATTTACGCGATCCGGCAACGGGCAGTACCAAAGTGCTGGTGGAGGAGCTGGATAAAAATCTGTATATCGCCATTGAGCGTTTGCAACCCGGACAAATTACCGAACCCGAATTAATTACCCTGCCCGATGGCTCTCAGGCCTACCGCATGATTTACCTCAAATCAGAGACAAAACCACACAAAGCCAATCTTCGTGACGATTATCAGAAATACCAGGCTATGGCCTTTCAAAAAAAGCAGGAAGAAGTGATGAGTGCCTGGATTGATAAGTACCGTAAAAAATATTATGTTCGAATTGCCGATGGATACGTAACCTGTACTTCCATTGAGCGATGGATAAAAGCGCAATAAACCAATGACTCAATATACATCAGATGTAGAAGCAGCCGATGCACTGCAGGCAAAGTACAAAGAATTAAAAAGAGAAATCGGTAAGGTAATTATCGGTCAGGAACGGGTAGTGGAGGATGTGCTCACCTGCATTTTCTCCCACGGACATGCCTTGCTTATTGGTGTTCCCGGTCTGGCCAAAACATTATTGGTAAAAACCATCTCGCAAGCGCTTGATTTAAGTTTTAACCGCATTCAGTTTACGCCCGATTTAATGCCATCTGATATTACAGGCTCCGAGATACTTGACGAAAACAGGCACTTTAAATTTATCAAAGGGCCTTTGTTTGCCAATATTGTGCTGGCTGACGAAATTAACCGTACTCCCCCCAAAACACAGGCTGCTTTACTGGAGGCCATGCAGGAAAAAAACGTGAGTGTGGGCGGTCATCAGCATCAGTTGCAGGAGCCATTTTTTGTACTGGCTACGCAAAATCCCATTGAGCAGGAGGGAACATATCCGCTTCCCGAGGCGCAACTCGACCGTTTCATGTTTAATATAGTACTCGATTATCCCTCATTTGAGGAAGAATTGCAGGTGGTACGGTCTACTACAGCCGGAGTTACGGCAAGCGCATCAAAAGTGATCAGTGCAGCCGAGATTACGCAGTTTCAGCAGGTAGTACGCAAATTGCCGGTTGCCGATAATGTGCTGCAATATGCGGTAAAGCTGGTTTCCAAAACCCGTCCGCAATCAGCATTTGCTACAGATAAGGTAAATCAGTACATTTCATTTGGAGCCGGTCCGCGTGCCAGCCAGTATTTGGTTATAGGGGCCAAATGCCACGCGCTGCTTCATGGAAAATACTCGCCCGATATAGAAGATGTGCAGGCCGTTGTGGCTCCCGTATTGCGCCATCGCCTGGTGAAAAATTATAAAGCCGAGGCCGAAGGGGTAAGCATGGAGCAGATTATACAGTCATTGCTATAGTCAAGGATCTTTCAGGAATAATATTAAGTAACGTCATTGCGAACGTAGTGAAGCAATCTCCTTTCATTTAGCAGATTGCCACGTCCGGAGTGCCGGACTCGCAATGACGGGTGTAATTGATTTATAGCCCTTGTTTTTTCAAATAGTTTTCTAACTTTGTTTTTATGACTGCGTCCATAACTTTTCATGCTGCCGATGTACCCATACCGCTCACACAGCGCACCGCCATTAAACACTGGCTTCAAAGTGTGGCAAAAAAAGAGAAGTGTACCATCAGTCATATCGCTTATATTTTTTGCAGTGACGAGTACCTGCATAATATCAACGTTAAATTTTTGAAGCACGACACCTTTACCGATATCATTACGTTCGACTACTCGGAAGGGAAAATACTAAGCGGAGAGATTTACATAAGTGCCCAGCGGGTAAAAGACAATGCCGCGGTTTATGGAGCTTCTTATATTCATGAACTGTGCAGGGTATTGGTACACGGGTTACTTCACTTAAGCGGTTACAACGATAAAACAAAAACCGAAAAGGAATCCATGCGCCAAAGGGAGGAATACCATCTTGGAGCGCTGTTTGAGTAATCAGCAATAAGATTTCTTCTCGTTAAAATTAGTTTTTGCAGAATTTAAAAGTCTTTAAAAGTATGTTGTTTACAGAAACTGAAACAACGTAAATTCCGGAGGCTAATTGACCTACATTTGTTTTATCTACTAATTCCGGGGCCCCTTCGTGTTGCACCACAATTTTACCGGTTAGGTCGCGTATGGTAATAAATACTTTATCGTCTGTCTTTAAATTTTCAGGTAATTGCAGGTGCAAAATACCATCACGGTTTGGGTTTGGATAAATATTCAGCATTTTATTTGGATAGAATGATGATAAACCTGTACCGGGAGAATATGCAAGCACCCACCTGTAGATAGAATCGGTGATATCATGCGTATTGATTCTGATAATTAATTTCCCCTTGGGTGTAAATAGAAATTTAGCATTATAAGGATATTGCACAATATTAGTCGCTGATGGTTGCCAGCTGTTCCCGGAATAATTAATTATCGAAACATATTTCGATTGAATATTTTCATAGGCAATGTGCGGAGTTCCTGTGGGACTGATGGCAAGAGCTAATAAACGTATTTTATCCGTACATCCGGAGGGCGAATTTGATACAGTAATCCAGTTGCCCCCTATATATTTTTTTAATGTAATTGAAGGATTAAGTCCGGCATCTGCATTGGCAGCGTAAAGATTTTTTTGTGAATCCATAAAAATCTGTTGTGCATTTGAAACGGAATCCCAATTGGTGCCATTGAATTTTAGTATATTACCCAATTCTGTGGAAACGTAAGGCGTATCATTACTTCCTAAAAAAAGTTCAAGATTCTTGACTGTACTTACCCAGGGTTCTTGCATTGTGGCAGGCAAGCCTACATTAATCCAGGAGTTTCCGTTGAATTTTTTAACTTTAATATATTTAGTAGTATTATTAGGCTTGCTACTGTAGGTAAAGGCCGCAAAGGGCGTTCCGTTCTGTGATAACTTAACTGCAATGCTCAGAAGGAAAGAAGTTGAGTCATTTAAGTTATCTATTTGCCCAGAATTATTGCCCAAAGGATACCAATAATTACCATTAAATTTAGATACAAAAAATGAACGATACCACAATGGGAGAGCTGCTTGGCCAAGATACCCTATTATCATATCGTTTGCGCTATTGGTGCTTAAGGCCGAACCCCAAAGACAAAGACCCGGAATGAGTCTACCTTCTAAACTGTCCATCGGTAAATTCAACCAGGAATTCCCAATATATTTTTTGAATTGTATCCCATTAAAAATATCGGACTCATCAGAAATTATGGGATTACCAGAAGAATCACTTTCCAATATTGCTCCTTCTGGGTACATAGCCCCCGGTCCAATATGAGAGCCGCCCAGAAAATTCCATTGCGCATTGGAAGCAGTAATGGTTAAACAAAAGGTGAAAATAACTAAATAGAGCCTTATCATGAGGTTAGTGGTTAATAATTGTAAAGATACTAAGCGGCTGCTAATGGTTGTATCAATTACACAAAAATCTTGAAATTTATGCCACTCTGCTACCAGATTTTCACTCGTACACTATCGGCTCGCCACATGTAATCTCCTTCTTTAATACCAAAGGTGGCATAAAACTCCGGCATATTGGCCAATGGGCCGATTACTCTGAATTTACAAGGCGCATGTTCATTGCTGCGCACCTGATCGGCTATGGATTCGGGGCGTTCGTTTACCATCCAGGCCAGAGCATAACCTAAAAAGAAGCGTTGGTCGGGATTTAACCCCGCTATGATTTCCTTACCGGTGTATTGTTTTGTTTTCTTAAAGGCTTCGTATCCCATCACAATGCCACCGAGGTCGGCAATATTTTCTCCCTGTGTATTGGCTCCGTTTATGTGAAGGCTGTCAACTGCCACGTAATTGTTAAACTGCTCTACAATCATTTTGGTTTTGGTGTAAAACTTTGTGCTGTCTTCGCTGGTCCACCAGTTATTCAGGTTGCCCTGTCCGTCATATTTGCTGCCCTGGTCGTCAAAACCGTGGGTTATTTCGTGCCCAAAGGTAGAGCCGCCAATAATGGAATAAAGAATCGCATCATCTGCTAATTTACGTTCATACCCCGGTACAATGATATTGCAGCCCGGCACCACAATTTCATTATTGCTTGGGTTGTAATAGGCATTATACGTTTGCGGATACATGCTCCACTCGGTACGGTCAACCGGTTGCCCGTATTTATGTGTCATGTACTGAAAATCCCAAATGTTTGCATTCATTACATTGCGCACATAACTGCTGCGATCAACCTGCAGACTGCTCAGGTCTTTCCATTTATCGGGGTAACCTACTTTCATTACCATCGCATCCAGTTTGGCCTGTGCTTTTTCTTTGGTCACACTGCTCATCCAGTCAAGGGTTTTAATGCGTTCGGCATATACTGCGCGTATGGCATTGCCTATTTCAAGCAGTTTTTCTTTGGTGCCTTTGGGTAAATATTCCTCCACATACACCTGTCCGATCAATTCTCCCAGCGAGGCATTGGTTTGTTCGGTTACCCTTTTCCACCGTGGTTTTGGCTCTTCAATACCACGAATCACCTTTCCGTAAAAACTGAAACTTTCGGCATAGGTTTTATCATCGAGGTAGGCAGCCAATCCGCGTACCAGATGAAAACGGAGGTAATTTTTCCAGTCGGGGAGCGAATTGGTTTTCACATAACCGTTAAGCGCTTTTAAAAATTCAGGTTGCCCTACAATCACCGAATCCGGTTTTAGTCCGCATGCCTCCATAAAACTGTTCCAGTCTAAATCAGGAGTTGCTTTAACCAGTTCGGCAAAAGTTATTTTATGGTAATTCAGCAACGGATCACGGGTATCTTCTCTCTTGCGCGAGGTTTGTGCAATGGAAGTTTCCAGTTTCATCAGGTTGCCTGCTGCTTTGGTTGCATCGGTTTCGTTTTGCCCCATCAGCTTAAACATATTTTGCAGGTGGATGAAAAATTTCTGGCGTATTTCTTTAGCCCTAGTATCGTTGTCGAAATAATAGCTGCGGTCGGGCAAACTCAACCCTCCCTGATAAATGAATACCGCATGTTTACTGCTTATTTTATCATCCTGCCCTACATACATACCAAACATAGGCGAACCTGATACTTTTTGAATATGGGCCACGGCTTTCATCAGGGTGGCACCGTCATGTATGGCATCAATCATATCCAGCTCGGCTTTCAGCGGAGACAACTCGTTTTGATTTATGGTGTTGCTGTCCATCCCGGTGAAATAAAAATCACCTATTTTTTGTTTGTTGCTTCCTTTTTCTGCCCTGGTTTCGGCAGCCGATGAAATACAAATCTGCTGAATCTGCGCATTGATGGTGTCGCGGATTAGTTGCCACAATCCGTTGCTGGATTCGCTGGCCGGAATAGGATTTTTCTTAAACCAGCCGTTGTTGGCGTATAAAAAGAAATCGTCACCGGGTTTAATGGTACTGTCAATATTGGCAGCGAGAAAATCGGGGCCGGTATTTTCGGTGGTGTTTTTCTGTTGCGAACAGGAAATGATAACAATTCCTGCAAGGACTAATGAAAAGGAACGGATTTTAGAAACCATATGCTTGTATTTTTGAAGGCGGAAGTTACGGTTTTATTTACGGAAGTTAAAGATTTGTGATCTACCGTGTCAGATGTAGCATCTGACACCACGAAAAGAAGGAGTCGTGACATCTGACACCACAAAAAAGGGAGGTGCCGTCAGATGCTACATCTGACACCACAGAAAATTATTGTTTACAGAATTTAACCACCTGAACTAATTTTTCTCCAACAAAAATAGATGCAAAGTATAAGCCTTTATTTAAAGTATGTATATCTATTTCGGTAAAACTTTGAGCAGTTCCGGCTTGGGAAAGTATTCGTTTGCCGGACACATCCGTTACCTCTAATCGCATCTCTTCAAGTATCCCTTGCTGTATTTGCAAATGCAGCATCTCTGTTTTTATTGGATTAGGATAAAGTGTGAGGATGTGATCCTCTTTAATTTCTGTAAAGCCTGCACCGGGAGAATAGGTCATCACATATCTGTAAATAGAATCGGCCAGCATTCCTGAGTTTGCTCTGATGTAAAGTTGTCCATTTCGGTTAATATGCAATTGAGCATTGTAAGGGTGGTCTGGAATACTTGATCCTAGCTTTACCCATTTACTCCCGTTAAAATTCGCAACCACGAGTTCATTTTGCTGCTTTGTGGTATAAGCTACGTATGGAGTAGTATTTGCGCTTAAATAAAATGATACTAAATCAATTTTGTTTATTGAACCGGAAAATGAATTTGAAATGGTATTCCAGTTTGAGCCAATATATTTTTTCAAGATAATTGACGGTGACAGACCAGTATCAACAGAGGCTGAGTAGATGTTCTTTTGAGTATCTAAATAAATTTTCTGAGCATTTCCGATACTATCCATTTTTTGCCCGTTAAATTTATAAATATTGCATAGTGGCGTATGAATAATAATAGTATCATTTTTAGAAAGCAATAACTCAAGTGGGTAAATGCCAGCGTAAGGTGAATATTCAATAATAGTATCCTGCATTCCAATGTCAACCCAGTTGTTTCCCGTAAATTTTTTTACTGCAAGATGATAAGAGCCGTGTTGGGTATTACTATAAAGATAGGCAATAGACGGAGTACCGGAATCGGATAACTTAACAGAGATGGATTTTACAAAATTAAGTGAACTGTCAACAAGTCCATTTTTCCCTATTGGCTCCCAATAGGTCCCGTTAAATTTGTAAACAAAAATCCCTGAGGTGGTGTCAGGCCCAGAGTTAAACTTGAAAAAGCCCAAGACCATTTCATTGTTTTTGCCAATAGTGAAGTCGCATTCAAATGAGTAAAATGGCAAATTTTTGTATAAACTATCCTTTGCAAGGTTAACCCAGTTTGAGCCATTGAACTTTTTTACCAGAATTGGACTATAAAATTCTCCTGTATAATCATCAATATAGGCAATGTAAACGTTACCTGATGAATCAGACTCTATGTTAGGATTCTCTGGAAAGGAAACGTATTTAGACATACCGATGCGTGGTCCTCCTACAAAACTCCATTGTGCTTTTAACCCGGAATAAAAGCAGATAAGAGCGAAAGAAACGAAAAGGTGCTTAATCATAAGTTAACTATTTAGAAGGTAAAGATACAAAAAAAGCCCCGCGGGTTGCGGGGCTTTATAAAAAACTTTTTTAAATGGTTTAACCTAAGGCTGCGGCACCACCCACAATTTCCGAGATCTCATTGGTAATAGCGGCCTGGCGGGCACGGTTGTACTGCAAACGAAGTGATTTAAGCAATTCTCCGGCATTATCAGTGGCTTTATCCATCGCCACCATTCGGGCACCGTGTTCACTTGCGTGCGAGTCGAGCAGAGTGCGGTAAAGTGTTGTTTTCAGAATACGCGGGATCAACTCTTCGAGAATTTCGGTTTTGCCCGGTTCAAAAATATAATCACTTTTGGTTTTGCTGCTTTTGCCGGCAAATGAGTTGATGTCGATAGGCAGAAAAGGTTCGGCAGTGAGAATTTGTGTACCTGCGTTTTTAAATTTATTGTACACGATTTCTACCGCATCAAACTGTTTTTTGCGAAATGCATCAAGCACCCAATCGGCTATAGCAAAACCATTTTCGGCATTCAGGTTTTGAAATGCTTCGCGAAAATCGGTTACCATTTTTGCGTTCATACGGCCAAAAAATTCAAATCCTTTTTTACCCACAGGCAAAATAGTAACGTTTCCTTTGGCTGCCTGCTCGGCATACTTCTCTCTGAGCAGGGCATTGGTTTGTTTTACCACGTTGGCATTAAAACCACCACATAAACCGCGGTCGCTGGTTACCACCACCACCAGCACATTGGTGGCAGGGCGTGCATTAAAATACGAAGCCAGTGAATCGCCTTCAATGGAGTCGGCCAGGTTTAGCAATAAGTCCTGCAGCATTTGAGCATACGGACGCATTTGCACAATGGCATTTTGAGCTTTGCGCAGCTTGGTTGCACTCACCAATTTCATGGCTTTAGTGATTTGCTGTGTTGAGCTTACCGATGTAATGCGTACCCGTACTTCTTTTAAATTTGCCACGTTTCTGTATTTTTAGTTAGCGTATTTCGAACTTAAATCTTTAGCAACCGATTCAAGTACATTGGTAACTTCATCGGTGAGGTTTCCTTTACGCAACTCAGCAAGAATATTGCTGTGTTTGCTTTCTAAAAATCCTACGTATTCAGCTTCAAATTCACGTACTTTATTTACCGGAACTTTAGAAAGTAATCCTTTAGTACCGCAATAAATAATTGCTACTTGTTTTTCAACGGCAATAGGAGCGTATTGTCCCTGTTTCAGAATTTCTACGTTGCGTGCTCCTTTTTCCAATACCGCTTTGGTGGCCGCATCCAGATCAGAACCGAATTTAGAGAAAGCTTCCAACTCGCGGTATTGTGCCTGATCGAGTTTTAAAGTACCTGCAATTTTTTTCATGGATTTAATCTGTGCATTACCACCCACACGTGATACCGAAATACCTACGTTGATAGCAGGACGCACACCTGAGTTAAACAGATTCGACTCAAGGAATATCTGTCCGTCAGTAATGGAGATTACGTTGGTAGGGATATAAGCCGATACGTCACCGGCCTGTGTTTCGATAATAGGAAGAGCCGTTAATGAACCGCCACCTTTTACCAAAGGCTTAATTGACTCGGGCAGGTCGTTCATATTGCGGGCCACATCATCGTTGGCATTTATTTTAGCGGCACGTTCCAGCAGGCGGCTGTGCAGGTAAAATACGTCACCGGGGTATGCTTCACGTCCCGGAGGTCTGCGCAACAGCAGAGATACTTCACGGTAAGCTACCGCTTGTTTTGATAAATCGTCATATACAATCAGAGCCGGACGACCCGTGTCGCGGAAAAACTCACCGATAGCAGCACCTGCCATAGGAGCATAGAACTGTAAAGGAGCAGGGAAAGATGCGGTAGCAGCTACAATAATGGTGTAAGGCATGGCTCCGTATTTCTCCAGTGTATTTACTACCTGCGCCACAGTTGAAGCTTTTTGCCCAACGGCTACATAGATACAATATACCGGTTTTCCGGCATCGTAAAACTCTTTCTGATTGATAATGGTATCGAGACAAACGGCTGTTTTACCTGTCTGACGGTCGCCAATCACCAACTCACGCTGTCCGCGTCCAATCGGAATCATGGCATCAATTGCTTTAATACCTGTTTGCAGTGGTTCTTTTACCGGCTCACGGAAAATTACACCGGGAGCTTTGCGCTCCAGTGGCATTTCGTATAAATCTCCGGTGATGGGGCCTTTACCGTCAATTGGTTCGCCAAGCGTGTTTACTACACGGCCAAGCATACCTTCGCCTACTTTAATGGAGGCGATTTTTCCGGTACGTTTTACCACGTCACCTTCTTTGATTTTTTCAGAATTACCCAACAATACCGCACCGATATTGTCTTCTTCCAGATTCAACACAACAGCTTGTGTTCCGTTGCTGAATTCAATCAGCTCACCTGACTGAACTTTTGTCAAACCGTAAACGCGGGCAATACCGTCACCAATCTGGAGCACGGTTCCCACTTCTTCCAGTTCAGTCTCGGAGCGGAAGTTAGAAATCTGCTCACGTATAATAGCTGAAACCTCATCGGGTCTGATTTGTACCATAATATTAGTTGCTTAAATGCGGGTTAATTAAATTCTTTTTAATTGCAGCCAGTTTGCTGGCAATACTTGCGTCAAACAATTTATCATCCATGCGAATAACCAAACCACCAATAATATCGGGGTTGGTATTTGCACTCAGTTCAACTTGTTTTTTGGTTTGCTGTTCAATGAAAACACGAATTTCGCTTTTCAGTTTATCATCAATTGTTACAGCGGTTGTAACGGAAGCCGTTAAAATACCTTTCATCAGGTTGTAGGCTTTACGAAACTCACCGGCTATATCAGTAATAAAAAACTCCCTGTTCTTTTTAATAACTGTTTCAAGAAACAGCAAAGTGAGGGGATTAATACTACTGCTGAAAATCTTTTTCACAATAGAAAGTTTAGAGGCAGGATCAATAACCGGATTGCGAAATAACTTTACTAAGTCCTGACTTTGACGGCATACATCTATAAATAATACCATGTCTTTATTCACATCTTCAAGCTTGTTTTGCTCAATAGCAAGGTCAATTAACGACTTGGCATACCTGGATGATACTCTTGATTCGGCCATATGACTTAGTTAATTTGTAAACGCTTCAGGTTATCATTAATCAGTGCTTCCTGTTCAGCATTCTTCTCAATGTTTTTGCGAAGAATTTTTTCGGCAATATCTACCGAAAGGCTGGCCACCTGAGCTTTTAACTCAATTAAAGCAGCTGATTTTTCCTTGTTAATAGCTTCTGTAGCATCGGCAACTAATTTCTTCTTTACTTCTTCGCCCTCTTTCTGAGCTTTTGAAATAATCGAGTCTTTCAGTTCCCGGGCTTCTTTCAGAATGGTGTCTCTTTCCTTACGGGCTTCACGCAGCAAATTCTCATTGTCTGCTTTTAAAGCATCCATTTGCTGACGGGCTTTTTCGGCCGATTGTAAAGCCTCATGAATTGAGTCTTCCCGCTCTTTTAATGCCTGTGTAATTGGTTTCCAGGCAAACTTGGTGAGAATGAAAAAGAGGATGGCAAACGATGCTGTTGACCATACCACTAATCCGATACTCGGGGTTAGTAAATCCATTTTTTTACTTTTTTAATTGTTCAGAACTTAAGTGAACGGGGAACGCAAAAAGAAAAAGCCCGATTAACAAACGTTAATCTGCCACCGGGCTTTTTCAATAAATTATGCGCCCAATCCTAACAGAGCGATAACCACCGCGAAAAGCGCAACAGCCTCAACGAAGGCAGCAGCGATAAGCATGGTAGTTTGGAGTTTGTTGGCGAACTCAGGTTGGCGAGCCATACCTTCTAATGCAGATCCACCAATTCTTCCGATACCGATTCCGGCTCCGATAGCAGCTAATCCAGCTCCGATTGCAGCAATACTTCCAGTCATTTTAATTTTAATTTAAAGGGTTAAACGATTATTCTATTTTAATTTATTTTAGTGATGTGCTTCTTCGTGATGATCTTCAATGGCAATTCCAATATACAAAGCCGATAATACCGTAAAGATAAAGGCCTGAATAAAGGCTACAATCAATTCGATGATGCTGATGGCTGCTACAAACGGAACAGCTACACCGGCTACTGCATACGATTTGAAAATAAATATTAAACAGGTTAAGCTAAGTACAAGAATATGTCCTGCAGTAATGTTGGCAAACAAACGAATCATTAACGCAATGGCTTTGGTAAAAATTCCTACTACCTCAATAGGGGTGAGTAAAAGTTTAACCGGAAGCGGAATTCCCGGCATCCAGAAAATATGCTGCCAGTAGTGTTTGTTTCCGTTTACATTTGTTAAGATGAGTGTAATTAACGCCAGCACCATAGTTAAAGAAATATTTCCGGTAAGATTGGCCCCTCCCGGAAAAAATGGAACTAAGCCCAGCATATTACAAAACCAGATAAAGAAAAATACCGTTAAAAGGTAAGGCATAAATTTCTCGTACCTGTTGCCCAGATTTGGTTTGGCGATTTCATCGCGCACAAAAAGGATAATAGGCTCTAAAGCCGATTGAAGACCTTTTGGTGCCTGACCTTTTCGCTGAGCATATCCTTTGGCAACAGTGGTAAATACCCATATTAAAAGAACTACAGTGAGCAGCATAGTTGCTACGTTTTTAGTAATCGATAAATCGGTTACTTGAGCAGTAGCTGCTTCATCTATGGTACCCGATGCATCTACTACTTTTATTTTTTCGTGAATGTTTTTATAGGTGTAGTGGTTGCCGGTATAGGCATCATGTCCGTGATTAAAACGTCCGGATGAAAATAATTCGATTCCTTTATCTGTATATAAAATAACAGGAAGGTGAATAGCGGTATGTCCCCACAAATGCCAGTCATGTGCATCTTTAATATGCTCCATGATGGTTTCGGTTGGATTAAACTTTCCGTTCTCTTTGTGTGCTCCTGCTTCGGCATGGGCAGCTTCAGTATGCGCGGAGTCATTTATTGCCGCGTGAGCATCATGTTCCTGACCAAACGCTACGGAAGAAGCGCGTGAAACGAGAAAAATCGCCAGAAAAATAATCAGTCTGAAAGCGGTATAAGTTGCTGAATATCTGTTACTCATTAGTGGGCTTATCCTTGTTAAAATCGGGGTGCAATTTAGTGGTTAGGTAATAAATTTCAAACACTGTGTAAAAAATGTATAGCCCAAACATAAGAAGCAGGAAACTTTTGCTGTAAGGCCTTTGCCCCCAAAGGAATAAAAGTATAAACCCAATGGTTCCAAACATTCGAAGAGCCATCACTAAATAGGCCGTGTTAACAAAGGTAAAACGGTCTTTACCATAGCTATAGGCTGTTAACAGGAACGAGATGATGGTAAGAAATGCAAAGAAAAATAAAGTTAAATCGGTTGCAGGCTGCGGAAGGACAACGGAAGTGTTGGGTAATAGGTAATGTATTACTGTCCAGAGAAATGATGTTAAAAGAGAAAGCCACAAAAGGAAGTAAAAAAAATTTGTTCGCATAAATTAATCCTGATTGCGGATAAGTTTAAAGATAAAGTAAAAAACGGAAACGAATGCGAGTAATACTCCGGCTAAGGTAAATGCAGGAAAATGCATGGAGAAATATTTATCTACCCAGTTTCCTCCCAACGACAGCACCACAAAAACGCCTATCATTTGGAAACCAAAAGCCGAATACTTAAGGTAGTTATTTAGCGGTGTTGATTTTTTCGGTTGACTGGGCAATTTGTCCGTTGGCTCGGGCATCTTTGGTAGAGGCAATGGCTTCGTTTTTATCTGATTTCATATGGCAGCGGCCATTAAACTCGGCTCCTGCTTCTATGATAATTTTTTTGGTTACCACATCACCGTAAACTTTACTGGTACTTTTTAAGGTAAGTAATTCATTTACGAAAATATTCCCTTTCACTATTCCGGAAATATCGGCATTCTGTGCATTGATATCACCTTCCACCGATCCGGTTTGTCCAAGAACCATTTTAGATTTGGAGGTAATGGTTCCCGAAAGCGTTCCGTCAATACGTATATCCCCGTTAGAAACAATATCGCCATTAATATTGGTTCCGTTATTAATAATATTCACTGTTGCCGGGTTAAATTCCGGTCCTTTTTCTGATTTTCCGTTAGATCCAAACATAATTTCTAACAATTAAAACTTAAAACACCATGTATTCTTCGGGGTTTACCGGATTGCCTTTGTACCAGAGTTCAAAATGAAGGTGAGCTCCGGTTGTTAATTCCCCCGAATTACCCACAATGGCAATAGCATCTCCCGCGTTCACAAAAGTACCTACTTTTTTTAATAATACCGAATTGTGTTTATATATGGAAATCAAATCATTGGGATGCTGAATTCCTATAACATGCCCGGTTTCGGGCGTCCAGGAAGCAAAAATGATTGTTCCATTAAGGGTAGCCTTAACGGCTTCGCTTGGCTTAGCCACCACATCAACAGCATAATGCTCATCGGGGAAATTAAATTTTTCGGTAATCAAGCCCTTAAGCGGAGACATAAATGTGTAGCTGCTTATATTATCGGGGCGAACTGATTTTTCTTCAAGCGCATAGGGATTGTCTTTTTCCATTTCAAGCTTAAAAATGGAATCGTTCTCGTAAATTTTTTGTAAATCAATGCTTCCTGATACCGAGTCGCTTAGTGGGGGGGCATCTCTGTCGGATTTGGGCTCTTTTCCTCTCATAATATCGTTTTGGTTTTCGATATAATCATTTAACTGCCTTACTACATTTTGCAGCGAATCGGCTTTTAAAATAAGGTAGGCTACATTTCGTTTCGAGTCGGGGTCGGCATATCCGGGCACATACTCTTTAAGAGGAGTAAAGAAAAACAGGGAGAGAATTAATCCGGTAAATGTTAAAATACCACTGCTTAGAGCGATAAACAGATTCATCGGGGTGAGTTTCAGAGAGAATTTCTCTTCAAAAGTCTGGTCGTTCATTATTACCAGCCTGTATTTGTTTTTGAGCTTATGAATAAGCTTTTTTCGGGTAGTACTCATTTCGGAAGAAAAAAATAAATTTGACGCAGATTAAAATAATTTTGCCAGTTCAAAGTTAATACAAGTGTTAAAACAATCGGTAAAGCGCGCAATTAGTTGTTTTATTTAAATAAACCCCTTCGTTTTCTACTTATTATAGTGGCTGTATCGGCTTGCAGTCCTACTAAAGATAATTTTTTTAACCGTTCGTATCAAAATCTCGTAGCGCGCGACAATCCTTATTTTAATGCACGCGAAAAACTTAAAGAGTCGGTAAAAGCACTTAATGCCTCGCATTTAGACGATCATACAAAAGTATTGGATGTGTATGCCTACGGAACTGAAAAAGATTCAAAAGGCATGTTGCCTCAAATGGATGAAATTTATAAAAAATGTTCTAATGTCATTCAGCGCAGGCCACTGTCAAAATGGATTGATGATACCTACATGCTCATTGGTAAATCGCATTTTTTTAAACGCGATTATTTTGCAGCATTAGAGGTTTTTCAATATGTAAGTTCTAAGTACAAAGATAAAAATCCGGTGATAGCCAAAGAGGCAGAAATATGGATAGCGAAGTGTTATCTTTATATGGACAAACCCGGTGAGGCTGAAGCGGTAATCAGTTTACTGATGGCCGAGAAAAATTTCCCGAAAGAATTAACCGGCTTTTTAAATGCTACTGCGGCTGCAGTATATATCCGTCAGGAAAAATACATAAGCGCGCTTCCTAAAATGAAAATTGCCGTGGCCGAGGCAAAAGGAAGAAAGGATAAAATAAGGTACAATTATATTTTGGCGCAATTGTATGAAGAGGCCGGGCAAAACGGAGCGGCTATAGCACATTATCGTCAGGTAATAAAACGCACACCTGCCTATGAGTTTGAGTTTAATTCAAAACTGAGTATTGCCAAACTTTATAATCCGGCAAATAAAAATGCGGCCAAACAGGTGCGCAGAGATTTTAAAAAGTTGCTGCGTGACGACAAGAATATTGATTACTTCGACCAGATTTATTATGAGATGGGAAATATTGAGTATCGCGAGAAAAAAATCCCTGAGGCCATCAAATATTATAAGCAATCGGTACTAACAAGTAAGAGTAACCAAAAGCAAAAATCCCTTTCGTACTATGCATTAGCCAGGCTTTATTTTGCACAGCCCGAATATTCGCTGGCGCAAGCTTATTACGATTCATTAAGCACCACCATGCCTCCCGATTTTCCGGATTACAAAAAAATCATGGATACGCGGAATGTGCTTTCTGAACTAATAAAAAACATGACGGTGATACGCACAGAAGACAGTTTACAAAGTATGGCTAAGCTTTCGCCCGATGCGCTGGAGAAAAAAATAAATTACCTGATAGAAAAGGAAAAACAACGTAAGGCAGAAGAAGCAAAGAATAAAAAGATAAAAGATCAGCAGGCGAAAAATCAGGCAGACAATGCCAACGCCATGCAGCAAAATGTTATTACGGCATCTTCCGGTGTGGGGTCCTGGTATTTTTATAATCCGGTAAGTGTTAATCAGGGAAAAATTGATTTTGTAAAGAAATGGGGAGACAGAAAACTTGAGGATAACTGGAGAATAAGCAGTAAGGAAAAAGAACTTGTACTGGATGATCCGAATTCCACAGATACCAGCACCGCAAAGCCGGGCGAGAAGAAGGATGAACAAATAACAGAGGAAAAGGAACAGGATTTAATTTCCAATGTTCCGGCCGATAAGAAAAAGTTTTATGAGAACCTGCCCACTACCTCAAAGGCATTAAAGGAATCGGATAGCCGCATTATGGAAGCTTATTACAATCTTGGTATTATTTATCAGGAGAAGCTGGATGACGACAGGGAGGCCACCAAAACTTTTGATACCTTGCTTAAGCGTTATCCGTCAAATAAATTTGAGCCTGAAGTATTATACCGGTTGTATAAAATGCATGTGGATGCCCGCAATCAGGAACTGGCAGATAAGTATAAAAAGCAATTGATTGATAAATATCCCATGTCGGAGTACGCATTGATTTTATCAGGTAAATCAAACAGAGATAATAATACAGATAAGGAGCTGGAAGCATATTACCAGACCACTTACGAGCACTATAAAAAATTTGAATGCGATCAGGTATTAAGCAAAGTCAGTGAATCCGACCGTTTATTTCCGGGCAGTGTATTAAAACCTAAATTTGATTTACTCCGGAGTTTTTGCATAGGGAGAACTGTGGCTCAGGATAGTTTTAAAGTGGTATTGCAAAACGTAGCTGAATCGTACCCGGGAACCGATGTGGCCGAAAAAGCTAAGCAGGTAATTGCTGCCATGAAAGAGATGGCTGAAAGGAGAAAACGCGATTCATTACAAGCCTTAATGCCGAAAGACTCGCTGGCCGCGGCAGCAAAAAAATCAAAAAACTATGATTTCAGCGGGACGGATGAAAAACATTTTTACATCATTGTATTGCCGCTTCAAGGAATAGCTATTGGCGATTTAAAAGCCCGGGTGGCCGACTACAACTCGGAGTTTCATCAGCTGGAGGGTTTGCAGATAAGCGCGCTTGTGCTTAGCGATGACAAACAATTGTTTGTGGTAAAAGAGTTTCCCAATGATAAAAAGGCGATGGGGTACCTCAAAGAGTTTGAAGAGACAAACAAAATTCTTCAAACGTTTGGTATTACCGACTATGAGCATTTTATTATTTCATCCACTAACTTTGTTAAATTGCTAAGGGGGAAAAATCTTCCGGAGTACCTGGAAATGTATAAACAGAAATTTAAATAGTGAATATTAAAAACTGGTTTTATAATAAAGATTACAAAGCACTCCTCATTGTGTTTTGGTCACTGTTTATTTGCTTTATTATTTCCATATGGTTACTGTTTTATGGTGTTACCAAAGAGTGGTTTGGGGCTTTACCTAAACTGGAGCAACTGGAAAATCCCAAAAGTGCTCTTGCATCCGAAGTGATTTCGGGCGATGGGGTTTTACTTGGGAAATATTATTTGCAAAACAGGTCGAATGCCACCTTTAAAGAATTAAGCCCGAATCTGATTCATGCCCTCATCGCTACAGAGGATATTCGGTTTTACAAACACTCGGGTATTGATTTGACAGGAACCTTTGCCATCATGTTTTATACGGCCATTGGTAAAAACAGAGGATCAAGCACCATCACGCAGCAGTTGGCAAAAAATCTTTACGGGAGACCTAAACATCCGAGTTTTCTTGATAAAGTAGCTACTAAGTTTAAAGAATGGGTAGTTGCCGTAAGGCTTGAAGAGCGATACACTAAGGAAGAATTGCTTACACTGTATTTTAATACTGTTGCTTTTTCGGGAAACGCATATGGCATCAAGGCCGGTTCAAAATATTTTTTTGATAAAACACCGGATCAGCTAAGTAAACCTGAGGCCGCGATGCTCGTAGGAGTATTAAAAGGGATAACTTTTTACAGCCCGATTAAAAACCCTGACCGTTGTCTTAACAGACGAAATACGGTACTGCATCAAATGAACAAGTACGGCTATCTGGGTGATGACGAATTTGCAAAATTTAAAGCCGAACCAATTGCATTAAACCTGACCGAAGAAGATCACAACGAAGGACTCGCAACGTATTTCAGGGAGTGGCTGCGTTTACAAATGGTCGACTGGTGTAAGGAGAACGGATACGATTTGTATCGTGACGGATTAAAGATTTATACCACCATCGACAGCCGCATGCAGCAGTATGCCGAGGAGGCCGTAACTCAGCGGTTATCCGAATTACAAAAAGTATTTTACGGACACTGGAAGGGAAGAGAGCCCTGGGGGAAATTCACCGAACTGATTGATCAGGGCATAAAACGTTCGGAGCGTTATATGCAAATGAAACGTTTGAGGTATTCAGACGAAGAAATAAAGCGAGTATTTAATATTCCTGTAAGAATGAAAGTATTTAGCTGGCAGGGGGAAAAAGATACCCTTATGACACCGCTTGATTCGATTAAGTATTATAAGTATTTTTTATTAGCCGGTTTTATGTCGATGGATCCTGCCAACGGACAAATAAAAGCGTGGGTGGGCGGCCCGAATTACAAATATTTTAAATATGATCACGTCAATACCGAAAGTAAACGGCAGGTAGGTTCAACTTTTAAGCCGCTTGTATACACTCTGGCAGTTGATAACGGATATTCTCCGTGTCAGAAAGTGCCTAACCTTCCTGTTACGTTTGAAGATTACGATAATTACACGCCTACCAATGCCGATGGGAAAGAAGGAGGAGAACTAACCCTGTACAAAGGCTTGCAGATGTCGGTGAATAATATTGTGATGTACCTTATGAAAAAATTAGGTCCCGATGGACCTAAATCTGTCATTGATCTGGCGCATAAAATGGGCGTGAGCAGCAATATGGAGCCTTACCCGTCAATCGCATTGGGAGCTCCCGATATTTCGGTTTATGAAATGGTGGGAGCCTTTGCAACTTATGCCAATAAAGGCGTTTGGACCGAACCGGTTTACATTACCCGCATAGAAGATAAAGAGGGCAATGTTATTAAAGAGTTTGTCCCACGTACTGTTGAAGCCATGAGCGAGCAAACGGCCTATGTGATGTGCAAAATGATGGAGCGGGTGGTGTTACACGGAACTGCTGCCAAGCTCAGGTATTTTTATCAGGTAACTGCGCCCACCGCAGGCAAAACAGGAACTACACAAAACAATTCCGATGGATGGTTTATGAGTATTACTCCTAATCTTGTTTCGGGTGTATGGGTAGGTTGCGAGGATCGTGCAGTGCATTTCCGGTCGCTTGATTTAGGGTCCGGAGCCAATATGGCAATGCCGGTATATGCCTATTATGCAAAAAAGGTATATGCCGATTCCTCTCTGTCCGTTCCGCAAATTCCGTTTATGCCACCAAAGGAAGATTTAACTATCGAAATCAATTGCGATAATTACGAAAACGACAACGAGACCAAAATTGATTTTATAGAATAAGTGTCGCTTTAGTTACAAGGCATATTTTTTCGGTTAATGATCAGGGATACCCCGTTTTTACTTACAGAGGCTTTTCCCTTTTTGTCAAAATAAATTTCCCCGTCATATTGTGTTGGAATAATTACTTCTCCCTTGTTATTGAATAAGCCGAATTTGCCATTTTTTACAACGGTAATATCATTTGAAGCGCTGAAAGCAGATACACGCTCATAGATGCAAGGAACAATTATATTTCCATTGATATCAGCTACTCCATAAGTTGCTGCTGAATCATCCTTGATGCTTAACCATTTTTGTCGGGCCGACAGTAAAGTAATATCTGAATAGTACGGAGGTATCAGCACTGTACCGGTTAAACTAAGTAAACCTGTTTTGTTTTTATTTTTGCAGATAATTACCTTCCTGTTTTTCTCTTCACCATAGGAAATAGTGTATAGTGACTGATAGACCACAGGTATAATAAGGCGTCCGTCTTTGTGTAATATTCCCGACCTTTCAGTTGAATCGGTCACCAGAATCAGCTCATCATTCATAAACGTGCAGCTTTTCCATTTGCCTGTTTTCCCAACAATTTTCCCGCTTTTATCAAGTATAAACCATTGTCCGTTTTTAGCAGCAGTGGTGAGCTGAAAATCGCGGGAATTAACTTCATCAAAAGAGTCCTTTGGAAATATTCCTGTTTGGTAGTTGTACAGAACATATTTGTCAGCTCTTGAAATAGCAATGATTGGGTCACTATTATTAGCGATGATCATGTTGTAGGATGTGTCACCCAAAAAAAATCCTTTTTTTACCATGAACGCCAAACAGGCATTCTCATTTACCCAGGCTGCAAATACGTTTTCTGAAACGGCATCGATAGAAGTAAATTCTGGCGGTATCACCCAGCCATGTGCATCAATAAGCCCTTTCGTCATTACACCATTTTCTTTTTGACCCACTAAAACCAAATCATTGCCTATTGATTGCCAGCTGCTGAAAATGCATGGGAAAAGGAATGAATCATTTCCGGCATTAATGAAGCCATATTTGTTATCCTTTGTCACTGAAATCAGTTTATTTCCCCCGCAAAAAGATTCTGCGTTGTCAAACTGAGGTTCAATTTTTTTGCCTGTTTTCGTGTTATAAAGAGTAACTTTATTTAACGTGTCATAAAGCATCAGGTATTGCCACTGTTCCTTTTTGTTTTCAGAACTTAACTCTTCAATGCTGGTGTAAATTGCAGGGAAAACTGTACTTCCGTTAGCAGAAACTAATCCAACCCTGCTCCCGAAAGCTTCAACTTTAAACCATCCGTTTTCCAATGCCTCAATTGAGTGATACCTTTTATTGTCAATTGGTTTTTTTGTTTTTTTCTGCACAAGGTAATAAGGCAAACCATCGGTAACGGTATCATTTACCGCCACTTCAAAAAGTTTGTTCTGTGCCATACAGGGAGTCACAAACAAGAGTCCCGTCAATAATAAATAAAACGATTTTAATCTCATTGCCTACAGGTATCCGTTTTTTGCGAGCCAGCTTATTCCTTTTTTAAATAAATATGTTGCGTTTGTATCGGAATAAGTATGAATTACTTTACCTGAAGCATCAGTAATGGTTACGTTAATGGTGTAATACCTGTCAGGGGCAGCCACATTTATTTTTGCAATAAGTTTTTTCGATAAATTGAACACATGTACACTATAATTTTGCTGATTAGGCATTCTGAAATTTTCATACGAACCAATGGGAACTCCTCCTTGCAGAATTTGGGTTTCAATATAGGAAACGGGGGCGCTGCGGTCGCGCTCATTCCCTCCCCCAGGTGCAAGTGTTGCCGATGCATTGTAACCCCTGTGTTTTTTTATGAAGGCATCACGATACGCAGTGTTGTATCCCTGTGCAGTAAGAATCGAATCTGTTCCGAAAAACTGCGCCAGCTCTTTGGCATAAGCATCGCACACGCGGGGCAGGTATGATTTTTTATCGTCCAAAAACATAATTTTACCCTCCATTCCCTCAAACAGAAAACGGGGCGTGCCTGTTACATCATAAACAGTAAACTCGGCAATGGTGCCGGCCATAATACTGGCTTTTTTTGTTTTTAATACGGTACAAATTTTCTGTCCGTTTACTTTTACAATGCTGTCTTCTTCAAAAGTCCAGGATTGCGCCTGAACATGCAAAGCAAGCATTGTCATAATTGCTGTAAATAAGGTGAGATGTTTCATAAGGTTGTAATTTATCAGGTTATTTTAAAACAAATTGTACGGTAGCCCTGGTTCGCTGTTCGAGTAAAATTTCTTTCCCTTTCAATAAGGAGTTAAGCGAAGCATCATCATAATGCATCACTGTTAGCAGTTCAACTCCTGTATTTACTTTCACATTATAATCTTTGCTCAGGTCTTTCTTAAGGGCGGCTACTTTGTTCTCATGATTATCGGCACACACACTAAAACTAATGGCAGAATTCTGCATCAGATTTATAGGAAGTTTCTGATGAGCAAACACCGAGAATATTTTGCTTAGGTTATCTTCAATTATAAACGAAAAATCCTTGCTGCTTATGGAAAGTAATACCTGATTACTTTTGGCAATGAAAGTAGGAATATTTTTTTCCTTGCTGTTATTGGCAACCGTGGTGCCTTTTCCCTTTGGATTTAAAAAGGAACGTACATACAGCGGGATGTTTTTGCTTTGCAGCGGCTGAATGGTTTTAGGATGAATGACGGTAGCTCCGTAATAGGCCAGTTCAATGGCATGTGAATACGAAAGTCCGTCAAGTTTTACGGCATCCGGGAATTTTTTCGGGTCGGCATTCATTACTCCGTCCACATCTTTCCATATAGTAACCGAATCAGCCCCTAATCCGTAGGCAAAAATGGCTGCTGAATAGTCAGAGCCTTCCCGGCCCAATGTTACTGTTTTTAAATCGGCCGACCGGCCTACGAATCCCTGCGTAACCACCATTTGTTTTTTAACAATAGGTTTCAGTTTTTTACTTATTATTTCAGTGGTGAGTTCCCAATCTACTTTTCCCTCTCTGAAATTGGCATCGGTACTTATAAAATTCTGAGCATCCATCCACCGGTTGCGTACATTGCTTTCATTTAGGTAAGTGCTTACAATGCGCGAGGAAAAAATTTCACCGTAACTTACAATCTGATCATAAACGCAGTCAAAACTGCTCTCCGGTTTGGTTTCCAGCAGGCATTCCAGTTCAATAAACAGGTTTTCGATATCGTTATAGGCATGCGAGTTTTTATTTTTCAGCAACCCTGAAATCACCTCGTCATGAAAGGATTTTATTTCTTTATAAATTTTATGTTTGGCTTTATCTTTTTTGAAATAAGCCTGTGCAAGTAATTCAAGCGCATTGGTGGTTTTACCCATGGCCGATACCACAATTAATAAATCCTCTTTTTGAAAATTGCGCAGAATACCGGCAACATTTTTTACGGCCTCCGCATTTTTAACCGAGGCTCCTCCAAATTTAAAAACTTTCATACCTAATGAATCGCAGTGGTTGGTGCCGGCAAAGTTAGGTGTTCGAAGTATATTTTTTAGAGGAATTTACGCTCGTTTAGTGATGCAACTTTTTTATATTTGCCTTCTTTATTTTTAAACAAACAACTATGTCACAGTTCAACATTACTACCCTCGGACAATTTATTATTGAGCGTCAGAGTGAATTTAAATACGCTAAAGGCGAACTTTCCCGTTTGCTGCGTGATATTGGTATTGCTGCTAAAGTAATTAGCCGTGAGGTGAATAAGGCAGGTATTGCCGAAATTATTGGAGATACAGGGGAGGTGAATGTGCAGGGAGAAGACGTGAAAAAACTTGATATGATAGGGAATGAAATGTTTATTTCTACCCTTAGCCGCGGGGGCGAATGCTGTGCTTTTGCCAGCGAAGAGGAAGATAACATGATTGCCCTTAAAGGAACTTACTCAAAAAATGGTAAATATGTTGTTTGCATCGACCCGTTGGATGGCTCTTCCAATATTGATGTGAATGTTTCCATCGGAACAATTTTTTCTATTTACCACCGTATTTCCGAGCCGGGAACCGAGCCTGATTTGAAAGATGTATTACAGGCCGGCAATAAACTCGTAGCTGCCGGGTATGTAATTTACGGGTCATCCACTATGCTGGTTTATACCACCGGCAAAGGGGTTAATGGTTTTACACTCGATCCGTCAATCGGAGAATTTTGTTTGTCACATCCTAATATTAAAACACCAAAGGATGGAAGTATTTATTCCCTGAACGAGGGAAACAGCCTTGATTTTCCTGCCGGCATTGTTGAGTACATTAACTGGTGCAAACAAAAGGACAAAGAAACAAAACGACCCTATAGCGCCCGCTATATTGGCTCAATGGTGGCCGATTTGCACCGGAATTTGTTAAAAGGAGGGGTGTTTATCTATCCTCCCACAGCCAAAGCTCCCAATGGCAAACTTCGCCTCATGTTTGAGTGCAACCCAATGGCATTTATTGTAGAGCAGGCCGGAGGGATTGCCACTACAGGTAAAGAACGCATAATGGATATTGAGCCGGCCGAGTTGCATCAGCGAGTGCCTATTTTCATCGGGAGCGAAAATATGGTGAAGAAAGCTCTTGAGTTTGTAAACAAATAATAAATTGGCAGTCGTTCGTTTCAGCATCATTATTGCTTAAAACACGCATTTAACTTATTTATTCAACACCATACATCATATGAAGAAAATAACCATCATCATTCTCGCCTTAGCAATGGCAGTACCGGCTATGGCGCAGAAAAAGGGAAAAGGCAATGATAAGCCGGCCATGCCCGAAATGCCTAAGGGCGATAAAAAGGCCACCATTGGTGAAAAAACCAAGTCGTGTAAAAAAATTGACGGGCTGTTTCCCCTTTATCAGGATACGGCCAGCGGAAGTATGTACCTGCTGGTGAAAAAACAGCAACTGGGCAAGCAGTTTATTTATTTCTCCTATACCGAAAACGGTGTGGTAGCTGCCGGGCATTTCAGGGGTAGTTTCAGAGACAATAAAGTGTTTACCATCCGCAGGTATTTTGACCGGGTAGAGTTTGTGGTACAAAACACTTCGTTTTATTTTGATCCAAAATCGGAATTAAGCAAATCACATAATGCAAATATCAGCGAGGCTATTTTAGTAAGTCAGAAGGTATTGGCAGAAAATACCGAAACAGGCGATATGCTGCTTGACGGTAATCAAATTTTTCTGAGTGAGGTGATGCATCAGGTAAAACCTTCACCCGCTCCGCCTCCGTTTGGAGGTTCTTCATTGCTTGGTATGCTGAGCCGCGAAAAAACAAAGTATGTAAATTTACGTAACTACGAAAAGAATACAGATATCGTGGTGGAGTATGTGTATGATAATCCTTCACCCACAACTTCGGGAGGATCGGAAGTTACTGATGAACGTGCAGTGAGTATTGTATTGCAGCATAGTTTGATTGAAGCTCCCGAGCAACCCATGCGTCCCCGTTTTGATGACCCTCGTGTGGGGTACTTTTCCGAGCAATCAAACGATATGACTACCCCCGATGCCGTAAATTACCGCGATATGATTCACCGGTGGAGGCTGGAGAAAAAGGAGAAAGGAGTTGCTGTTTCTGAACCCGTAAAACCAATTACCTGGTGGATTGAAAACACTACTCCAAAAGAATTTCGTGAAGTAATTAAAGCTGCCGGAATGCAATGGAATCTTGCCTTTGAAAAAGCAGGATTTAAAAACGCTGTTGTAATAAAAGAACAACCCGACCATGCCGACTGGGATGCCGGTGATATCAGATATAACGTATTGCGCTGGACATCTTCTCCGCAACCACCTTTTGGCGGATACGGGCCAAGTTTTGTTGATCCCCGCAGCGGGGAAATACTCGGGGCGGATATCATGCTCGAATATATTTTTGTTACAAACCGCATTAAGCAGGAAAAATTGTTTGATGCAGCAGCCATGTTTCATCAGGAAACTACCCCGCCCGACAAACATTTTTGTAATATGGATGAATACCTGCACATGACTTCACTTTTTGGGTTGTCGGTATTGGATGCACAGGGAACCGATGGAGTTGAAAAAAGAGAATACCTGAAACAATCGTTGTTTTACCTGGTATTGCACGAAATGGGACATACTATGGGCTTAATGCACAATATGAAGGCATCGCAGTTGTGGAATACCGCACAGGTAAATGATAAAAAATTAACACAGGCAGTGGGGCTTACTGCTTCGGTAATGGATTATCCTGCGGCCAATGTAGCTTCCGATAAATCAAAGCAGGGAGATTATTTTACCACACGTCCCGGCCCCTACGACTTATGGGCTATTGAATTTGGTTACTCCGAAGCATTGGATGATGCCGGTAAAGAACAGGAGCGTTTGCAAAAAATTCTGAGCCGTTCACTTGATTCAACACTTATTTTCGGGAACGATGCCGATGATATGCGTTCACCTGGTAGTGGTATTGACCCGCGCGTGAATATTGGTGATATGAGCAACGATGCCATCAGCTATTCGGTTGAACGGATAAAATTAGTAAATCAGATGTTGCCAAAGCTTAAACAAAAATATACTGCTAACGGCCAAACGTATCAGGAATTAGTGCAGGCTTACAGTATTAGTATGGGCGAATGGGCCACCGCCACCACGGTTATTTCCCGCTATGTGGGAGGAGTGTACGTAGAGCGTGCCGTAGCCGGACAAACGGGAGCCCGACAGCCTTACACGCCCGTTGATTATAAAGATCAGAAACGTGCCATGCAGGCGTTGAATACTTACCTATTCTCTCCCAATGCCTTTAATGCAACCAATGGATTATTTAATACCCTTCAGGTGCAGCGCAGAGGGTTTAACTTCTTTGGCCGCAATGAAGACCCAAAACTGCATGACCGCTTTGGTCTAATGCAGGAAATGGTATTGATGGAATTGCTGCATCCTAAAACATTGCAACGAATTACCGATACGCGCCTGTACGGAAACAAATACAGCGTATATGAAATGATGAGCGATTTAACGGCTGCCTGTTTTAATGAAGATTTAACGGCATCGGTAAACACCATTCGTCAGGGATTACAGGCCGAGTATGTGCGCAGGCTTATTGTGGCTGCCGGATTGGATGAGAATAACCCGATGGCTGCCTCTATGTACGACCCCACCGCTAAGGCAGCAGCTATGGCTCAACTGAAAAAAATACGCAGTATGCTGGCCGCCTCGTTAGCTACCGCCACTGGCGAAACCAAAGCACACCGCGAGTATATCATGCTCTTAATTGATCAGGCATTTTCGAAATAAATTGATTTTACTTCAAATAGAAAAAGCCCAGACCGCAGGCCTGGGCTTTTTCTATTTATTTGCGGAGAGTGAGAGATTCGAACTCTCGATACGGTTTCCCGTATACACACTTTCCAGGCGTGCTCCTTCAACCACTCGGACAACTCTCCGTAAAAGGACGACAAAGGTACAAAAAGCGATGAATATTTTTAAATGAACTGCATAGAGGCAAATGGCTTTTGCAAAATCTTGGTACTGTCGCTTTCCAGCCATTTGTCAATAAGGGTGGCATGTACTTCTCTAAAATCAACGGTGAAACGGATATCCCCGTTTTCGTCCAGATTTTTAAGATCAGGGCCTTCGTTATAAAACCCTTGTTTTTTTAGGGCTCCGCTTACCAGCATCACTTGATTAGCCGCACCATGGTCGGTGCCTCGGCTGCCGTTTTGTTTCACCCTGCGGCCAAATTCCGAGAAAAGCATCAGCAGGGTATCGTTAAACAATTTGGCTTCTACCATATCATTTACAAATGCAAGTACCGCATCATTTACTTGTGCAAGTAATCGCCCGTGAAAGGTGTTTTGGCCGGCATGCGTATCAAAGCCTGAAATAGAAACATAATACACCGATGTGTTGCAGTCTGACAGAATTAAATCGGCTACCAATTTTAGTTTTTGGCCAAGCAGGGTATCGGGGTATTCTCCTTTTCGCTCTCTTATTTTTAGTTTGCTGTGAATGTACTGAGCCGAGGAGGTAGCCTCGGTTAACGTTTTTTGAAGGTAAGCTAATTGATGATTCATGCTGCTGTTTTGCGATTCCTCCTTTGCAATTGCCTGAATGAGCGGGTTGGCAGCCGATGAATAAAACTGAGCTGGATGATTGAATGCAAGTCCCTTTTGTAATTCACCTTTCAAAGCTAAACTCAGCGCATCATCGGTTTCAATGGCATAGTATGGTTCGCATCCGTTTTTACACGATGAGTCGAGCCAGCGGCCCACCCATCCGGTATTCACATATTTTTCGGCATCGCTTGCACTGTGCCATATATCCATGCTGCGGAAATGAGAGCGGTTAGGATTGGGGTACCCTACATTGTGAATGATGCTTAAATAGCCTGCATCATACAGTTCTTTAAATCCATGTAATCCGGAATGAATTCCAAACTCATCGGTTAACTTAAGGGCATCGGCCAGTTCAATGGAAATATTGGGCCTTAGCCGGTAATAAATATCATTTCTATAAGGAATAATAGTGTTGAGCCCGTCATTCCCTCCGGATAATTGAACAATCACCAGCGGTCGTTTACGGTTGTTCCCCAAATGCCCTGCCGATGCCTGAATAAATTCGGGAACAAATGCCGAAGCAGAGAGTAAAGAAGATAAACGAATAAACTCTTTTCTGTTCATAGGCCGTTTATATCAATTGAAATTCGGGCAAACACAAAATAGACGTCATGCAACTTTTAATAAAATTGGCTGAAGAAGTCCGGTCGGCATTCAGCGTAATTGCTTCATTGCTCACCGAGGTGGGCTGCTGCAGGAAATACCGTTTCAACTCCTGTATCAGTTCTTTTTCGTTTCCGGTATAGCGCAGAAAATAATTACTCAGAGCACTCAAATCATAATTAACTTTTATGCTTCCGGTGCGTTGTTTTTTCAAATGGCTGTCGGTAGCATTATCTTCAAATGAAGTTTTTGATTTGGCATTCAACGGTTGTTGTGCAAAAAGCACCAGTGGCAATCGCATGCGCAATAAGAGGGAAGAGCTGTCAATCCAGTTTTTGTCGCCACTCCAGCCTGCCACATTTGGCGGAACAAATAATTCCTGACCCAGTAACTGCATTATTTTAGCAGGTAATTTTTCATCCTCAAATTTAATACGAAAAACACGGGTGTACCGCGCTAATAAATCAACCGGTGAACTTATTTTTACACCAATATTTTCGGTGTCAAAAAACCAGGGAGATAGTATCATTTGCCGAATAAGCATGGATATATCATATCCCGAATAAAAAAATGGTTCGGCCAGTTCTTTTATATGTACTTCGTTTACCTTAGGGTTTACAAATTCTTTATATATTTTTCGACACAGAAAATAGGCAGTTTGTTTTTGCTCAAGAATGATATTGATAATATCTTCCCCGTTCAGATTACCCTTTTTGCCGAAAAAGTCTTTCTCTCCGTTGTCGTGTTCTTTTGCTATAATTTCAAATTCGCCTTTCCGGTTTACTTTCCATCCGGTAAAACAGCGGGCGGCTTCTTTAATTGCTGCTTCGGTATAATGTCCTTCTCCCAAAGTAAACAGCTCCATTACTTCCCGGGCAAAGTTTTCGTTGGGAGCGTCTTTTTTGTTTTCAAACGTATTTAAAAACATCATCATTGCCGGATCTTTGGCAATGGCATGAAGCATATCCGGGAATTTTCCGAGTGCATGTTTGCGCAGCGTATTATGCTGTAACTGCATGATAAAACCAAACGGCAAACGGGTAGCAAAATGATTGTGCCAGAAAAAAGTCATCCGTTCACGCAACTGCCCTTTTCCATAGGCCATTTGATTAATCCAGTGCAATCCAAGCGAACGTAATTCCTTTTGCGACCTCACCAGCATTTTCAGGAGTTTAATATTGGTTACTTCTCCTTCATTATTTTCTCCCAAAGGGTTTGGGATTATTTCTATGAAATTCAGTTCCTGTGAATTTGCAAATAACTCTTCGGCCAGTTGTTCTCTGAATTTACCAACACGCTCGGCAATATAGCCCGGAGACTCTCCAAAGCCGGTTCGTAAATACAAGTGCTGAATTTGCGGCTGGGTTAATTGCATAGAGATTTACGCAGGGAGTTTGGTAAAAATTTTTCGAACATTGTTCATGCTTATTTCCGCCATTTTTTCAAGTGAAATATGAAAGGTGTCGGCCATTTTATGTGCAATGATGCGCGTATAGGCACTTTCGTTGCGTTGTCCGCGGTGAGGAACAGGAGGCAGGTATGGAGCATCGGTTTCAAACACGATATGTTCAGGTGAAAAGTGACCGAGTGTTTCCGGAAGATTACTGTTTTTGTACGTGAGCACTCCGCCAATACCCAGATACATGCCAAGTTTTATAATTTCTCGAGCTTCCTCCACACTTCCGCTGAAGCAATGAAAAATACCGGTAAGGTTTTTTAAATGATGTTGCTTAATTAATTCAATACATCGGTAAGTGGCATTGCGCGAATGAATGGATACCGGCAGATTATATTTGATGGCCCACTCGCATTGTTTCACAAAAGCATCTTCCTGCTGCGGGATGTAGGTTTTTTCCCAGTAAAAATCCAAACCTATTTCTCCTACTGCAATGTATTTCCCGGTACTCAGTTCGTTCTCCACTTTAAGCAGGTATTCAGCGTAGTTGTCGGTAACCGAACAGGGATGAATGCCCATCATTGGGAAACAATTGGCCGGAAAAGCATGGCATAATTCCCACATGCTGTCAAAAGATTCATGGTCAATATTGGGGAGTAACATGTAATTCACTCCGGCTCTGATAGCCCGTTTAACCATTTCGTTTCGGTCGTGGTCAAATTGCTTTGAGTACAAATGAGTATGTGTATCGGCTAAAATCATTGCTGGTAATTCCTGTTTTTCCAATTAAACGGAAGCGGAAGATAATAAAAAATACTTAATGAAAGATTGAGCATAAGGGTATAAAACTGGTGCCAGATATGTGAAATAAAAGAAGGGCGCATTCCGGCAAGGGTAAGGATGATATTGGTAATAATTAGTTCCAATATCATTTTAATCCCCATCAGGGTTAAAGCAGTAACCGGAGAAATAAAAAGAGCCATAATAAAAAGCGGGCTGAACAATCCGTAAATCCCCAAAATTAATTTCCAGTGCATGGGAAGGGCGCGCCCTCCGGTTAACCATCTTTTGCGCTGATGAAGTATAGCTTTAAACGAATCGAGTGTTTGGGTAAATGTACAGCTGCCCGGTGTAAATATGTTTTTTGTAAGCCATCCTTTTTTTCGTACTTCTTCGTAAAGTTTATAATCTTCGGTAACCGAAAAATCAAGGGCTTCATATCCTCCGGTGCTAAAATAAGCTTCGCGTTTTACAGCCATATTATTTCCAACAGCTGTGCAGGGCAAACCGGCTGTTGTAATACCCACCAACATACCGCTGAAATAAGTCCAGTCAATGGCCTGCATGCGCTCAAACCAGGTAGTTCCGTTGGCAAGAGTAGTTCCAGAAACAATACCGGTGTCTGTCTCAAATTCGGCTAACAACGAATTTATCCAGTTTGCATTTAACCGAATATCAGCATCTGTAATAAAGAAAAATTCACCCGTAGCATGGTGCGCCAATTGTGCCAGTACATTTGCTTTGCCCTGCGCTTTTCCTTTGGTGTCGGTAATTGAAATAAGCTGCATATACGGTTTGTGAATGATAAAATCGTTCACCAGTTTTTCTGTCTGGTCTTCCGAGCGGTCGTTTCCAATCAGTACCTGTAGTTTTTCTTTCGGGTAATTGAGCCGGTCGATAAAATGCAAACAGGATTCAATATTTTGTTCTTCGTTGCGGACAGCCAAAAGTATGGAAACCATTGGTTGATGAGGCAAGGGTTTGTCGGGGTGAAAGGCAGCTATAATACCTGCTCCCGTTACTAGCTGAATAAAAAAATGCAGTACACAGCAGGCAATAAAAATTTGAAGAATAATCATACTTTTAATGCGTCAAACCGATAACCTTTTTCGTGAAAATAGCTTAAGGTTTCGGGTAAAAGTGATTTAAGATTGAGAGCTGTTTTTTCGCTGTCGTGAAAAACAAGTACTGAGCCGGGCCGGCTTCCGGTTTTGATTGCGTTTAGAGAACTTTTCAGGGATAAACCCCGTTCGTAATCTCTCGAAAGAATATCCCACATTACCAGTGTGTATTTTTTTCTGAGATGGCGCGCCTGTGTCGGAGTGATGCGCCCGTATGGCGGTCTGAACAAATTGCTTTTAATAACTTCTGCCGCCCGGTTAGTGTTTTCGAGGTATTGGGTTAATGGTGTTTTCCATCCGTTCAAATGATTGAAGGTATGATTGCCCACCGAATGGTTTTCTGCAAGTATTCTGTGATATATTTCGGGGTATTTCTGCACATTTTCGCCAACGCAGAAAAAAGTAGCTTTGGCATTAAACTGCTTCAATGTATCCAGCACAAAAGATGTCATTTCAGGGTGAGGCCCGTCATCAAACGTCAGGTATAAAACCGGTTCGGTGGTAGCAACCCGCCATAAAAATCCCGGCATCAGGGTTGGTAGTATGTCGGGAACCTTAAATCGGTACATTCAGTATTTTGGTCGAATTAAAACCTGTAAATTGGTAAGAGTACGAATAAGCTTATAACTTCGCTGCACGAAAATTGCGTAAAAAAGCGAATTAAAAAAATGAGTACGAAAAGTTTTTTACTTATAGTTCTTCTGTCTCTTAGCTCATTTGCCCGTGCTCAAAAAAAATGGGGGCTGCAGGAGTGTATAGATTATGCCCTCAAAAATAACCTCACCGTTCAGCAAAGTGCACTCAACAACAAGGATTCAAAGGTTGCCCTTAACCAGAGTAAAGCGAATTACCTGCCTACCGTAAATGGTTTCGGGACCAATAATTTTAATTTCGGGCGAAGCATTGACCCCTTTACCAATACCTTCCAGAATCAGCAGATACGGAGTAATAATTTCGGGGTTACCGGAAGTGTGGTATTGTTTAACGGACTGCAAAACTATACCTCCATGCAGCAAAATGAACTTTTGTACAAAGCGAGCGAATACGATTTGAATCAGGCCATAAATAACCTTTCACTCTCGGTGGCCAATGCTTATCTTACCATTTTACTTAATGACGAAATTCTTTCCTCTGCACGTATACAGGCTGAAAATACTAAAAAGCAGCTGGAGCGTACCGAAAAATTGTACAATGCAGGTAGTGTAAGTATAGGAAATGTACTTGATTTAAAGGCACAGTATGCCAATGAGCAATTAAATATTACCAACGCTCAAAATCAGGTAAAATTAGCTTATCTGGTTCTTTGGCAGTTACTGGAGTTACCCTATGATGAAACTAATACCATTGAAAAGGTTGCGGTTGATGTTCCAAAAGAAGAACCGGCCATTTCAACCAATGCACTGGTAACAAGTTATTCTGCCAGAGGCCCAGAGATTCAGTCGGCAGAGATAAGACTTTTAGCAGCCCAAAAAGGATTAACTCTGGCAAAATCCGGCCGCAGTCCCAAACTTACCATGAACGGAAGTGTGAATACCACCTACTCGCAATCATTTATGCGATCAACGGGATATGATTATTTAGGCACAAGAATTTTATACTTCGATCAAAATAATGTTCCTGTAACTGCTCCGTATTATAGCAGTACAGGTACCGAGGTTACTCCGTTTAATCAGCAACTAAAAGACAACCTGGGAAAGTCGCTTGGATTTACCTTAAGCGTTCCTGTATTGAATAACTGGCAGGTAAATAATAATATTCAGCGGTCAAAAATCAGTCTGGAACGCAGCAAGCTTAACCTGAATCAAACCCGAAATCAGGTTTATCGTACCATTACCCAGGCGGTGCTTGATTTGGAAGCCGCAAAAGCACGCTATGCTGCAGCCATGAATAGTTACGAAGCGGGTAATTTAAGCTACAAAAATGCTGAGCAGCGTTTTAATGCAGGGGCAATGAATTTTACGGATTACACAGTATCTAAAAACAATTTTATGCGTGCCGAGGCCACCATGCTTCAGGCAAAATATGAATTTATTTTCCGCCAACGGGTGGTTGATTTTTATAATGGAAAACCAATCACTCTGCAATAATATCATTATGAATATAAACAAAAAAAAGAAACCGCGTGTATTAACATACTTACTCATATTGGCAGGGCTGCTTGTACTTTTTTTTATCATTGGAAAGAGTGCAGGATGGATTGGTAAAAAAGAAGTAACGAAAGTTGCCGTTGCCAAAGTTACTTACCGTACCATTGTAGAAACGGTATCGGCCAACGGAAAAATACAACCGGAAAAGGAAGTGAAAATAAGTTCTGACGTATCGGGTGAAATAGTAGATATGTATGTGAAGGAAGGAGATTCGGTGGTAAAAGGAAAATTGTTATGTCGAATCAATCCTGAAATTTACATCACTTCGCTCGACAGAGCGAATGCCTCATTAAATAATGCCCGCGCTCAGTTGGCCAGTTCCAAAGCAAGGCTGTTGCAGTCGGAGGCGCGCTATAATGAATTGCGTTTAACTTACGACCGAAATAAAAAGTTGTATGATCAGAAGGTGCTTTCGGATGCTGAATTTGAAACAACCAAATCTTCCTATCTGAATGCGCAGGCCGAAGTTGAAGCAACTAAACAAAGCATCAAAGCAGCCGAATATACAGTTGCCAGTTTTGAAGCCTCGGTAAACGAGGCAGGGAAAAGTTTAAATCGTACCGAAATTTTTGCACCCGTAAGCGGAATTATTTCGAAACTGAATGTAGAAAAAGGAGAGCGCGTGGTGGGAACATCACAAATGCCGGGTACCGAAATGATGCGCATTGCCAACCTTGCCGATATGGAGGCACGGGTGGAGGTAAATGAAAACGATATTATACGAGTAAGTGTGGGTGATACAGCTACTGTGGAAGTGGATGCATACCTGAATCGGAAATTTCTTGGCATTGTCACCGAGGTGGCCAACTCGGCTAATTTAGCAGGAGTATCTGCCGATCAGGTAACCAATTTTACCGTGAAAATCCGAATGCTCAAATCATCATACAGCGATTTGCTAAAAGCGAGCCGTGCTCCGTTTCGTCCGGGTATGAGTGCCTCGGTTGAAATACAAACAGACATGGTGGTAAATGTTCCAAGCATACCGGTGGTGGCTGTAACTTCGCGCGGAGGAGATGGAAAAGAAACCGGGAAAGCAAAAAAAGAGGAATCTGAGAAAGAAGACGGGAAAAAGGAAGAGTTGAAAGAAGTGGTGTTTGTTTACAAAGACGGCAAAGCGGTAATGCATGAAGTAAAATACGGAATTCAGGATCAGGAGTTCATTCATATCATCAGCGGCATCGAGAAAAATGACGAGGTAATCAGCGGGCCTTATAATACCATTTCCAAAAAATTAAAGGACGGTGAGACCGTGATGAAAGTAACCGAAAAGGAATTGTTTGAATCAACTATGAAAGCAGGCTCTGCGGCAAAAGAAGGAGATTGATGTAATTTGGTCATTCAAGTGTAATTTTCACAAAAAAATGCATCTTTGCATGGTGCAGTCAGTTTCTAAACATATTGCAGTTATTGGCGGAGGAAGTTGGGGAACAGCTTTAGTTAAAATACTCAGCGATAACCTAACTTTAAATGACCCACCGCTAAACTGGTGGGTGAGGGGTGAGGATAATGCCTCCTATATCAACCAATATCATCATAACCCGAAATACCTGAGTTCGGTTCAGATAAACTCAGGCAAGGTTAAGGTCTCCTCTGATTTAATGCACACCATTGCTTCATCCGATATGCTGCTTTTTGCTATTCCTTCTGCCTTTCTGGCCGATAGTTTAAAAGAGGCTAACGGCAATATGTTGCAAAATAAAATAGTGATTTCGGCTATCAAGGGCATAGTGCCGCAAACGAGTAACCTGGTAGCGGAATATTTTCATAACAGTTTTGGTGTTCCTTATCCCGATATGCTGGTGATTTCGGGGCCGTGCCATGCCGAGGAGGTGGCGCTTGAAAAACTTTCTTTTCTAACTATTGCCGGACAAAACAAGGATTACGTTCAGCAGTTTGCATCAATGCTGGCAGGCAGGTTTATTAAAACGGTGGCCAGCGATGATATATTCGGGACTGAATATGCGGCAGTACTCAAAAATATTTATGCGCTTGCCAATGGAATTTGCCACGGACTTGGGTATGGTGATAATTTTCAGGCGGTGCTCATCGCTAACTCAATAAAGGAGATAGAACGTTTCCTCGATAAAATATTTCCAACCCACCGCGAGGTGACCGATTCGGCCTATCTGGGCGATTTGTTGGTAACGGCTTATTCACAATTTAGCCGGAACCGCACTTTCGGAAATATGATAGGGAAAGGATATTCGGTACAGGCTGCACAACTTGAAATGAACATGATTGCCGAAGGTTATTATGCCGTAAAGTCTATGCATGAGCTTAATAAACAATATCAGGTGAATATGCCCATTATGGAGGCAGTTTATAAAATACTTTACCGGGGAGCTTCGGCTAGTGATGAAATCAGGACACTGATCCCTTCGTTAAGTTAATAAATCGTAAAAAATAATTTTCGACCATACTAAACAGGGCATAATTTTGGTTAATCAATCCGAAAGCTAATTTAAGGAGGGAACCATGAAATCAAAAATGCTCGATTATTATCAGCACGTTCTGCAGGCGGTAAGTTTTGATAAAGCCCTGTTTGAAAAGGAATTAATCAAATCGGTAAAAGCGTTGGTTTTATATGAAGAATTTGCCGACTTAAAGCAATGGTGCATTACAAAGTTTAATGATTCTTACAGCTCAATCCTGGATCGGGTTTTTAGCGAGTATGAGCTGAAGTTTAGCTCACGGTAATAGTTAGCCTTTAACTTCAAAAATATTTAAAAGTTCACAGGCTTTTTCGGCTGCAATTTGCTCGGCTTTTTTCTTGGAATAATCTTCCCCTATTCCATACTCTACACCATCTACCATCAGTTTAATTTTGTACAGTTTCATCTTCCCGCTTTTTATTTCTTCCAGCAGTTCAAAATCAAGTGTGCGGTTATTACGCTGGGCCCACTCCAACAATCTTCCTTTAAAATTCTTTTCGGTAGTTTCCAGTTTATCTACATCAATATGGTAACTCAAAATTTTGCGGTAGATAAATTTTTTTGCCGCCACATATCCGTGGTCAAGGTAAATAGCCCCGATTAAAGCTTCAAACGCATTGCCAAATAAGGCTCGTTTGTTTATTGGATTATCAAACTGACGGGCATCGTATTTTACCAACTTGTCCACTCCCATTTTCAAAGCCAGATCATTTAATGACTCCCTGCTCACCACCTTTGAGCGCATTTCCGTAAGAAAGCCTTCATTTTTATAGGGGAATTTAAGAAAAAGGTATTCGGCTACTACCGTACTCAGAACCGAATCTCCTAAAAACTCAAGTCGCTCGTTACTATTTCTGAACCCGTTGTCCTTAAGTGTGGCAGAAACGGAATGGTGCCTGAAAGCCTGCCTGTATAATCGGAGTTTGTACGGGCGTAAACCAATAATATTTTTGATGGTGCGGTAGAATAATCGCTCTTTGGAAAGAAGGAGGCGGGGCCATTTTATCCAAAAAAGAAATCGGGATACCAAATTTACCTTTGTTTAATACGCCTAATCTTCAAATTTTTTGAAGATTACTGTTACATTATGCCCGCCAAACCCAAAGGTATTGCTTAGGGCTGCGCGAATATTGCGCTTTTGAGCAGTATTAAAGGTAAAGTTTAGTTTATTGTCTAATTGCGGATCATCCGTGAAGTGGTTGATGGTAGGCGGGATGATTCCTTCTTTTAAAGCCATAATGGTGGCAATAGCTTCAACCGCACCTGCACCGCCCAGCAAATGGCCGGTCATAGATTTGGTTGAACTGATATTGAGGTTATAGGCATGGTCGCCAAAAACTTTCTGAATAGCCAGTGTTTCGGCCACATCACCCAATGGGGTAGAGGTTCCGTGAACGTTAATATAATCTATATCTGACGGGTTAAGGCCGGCATCATTCAAGGCGGTATTCATTACAGTTATAACACCCAAACCTTCAGGGTGCGGGGCTGTAATATGGTAAGCATCGGCTGATAGTCCGCAGCCTGCTACTTCGGCATAAATTTTTGCACCGCGCGCTTTGGCGTGTTCGTAATCTTCAATTATTAAAGCTCCTGAACCTTCTCCCAGCACAAAACCATCACGGTGAAGATCGAAAGGACGTGACGCAGTTTTAGGATCATCATTACGTTCTGAAAGTGCTTTCATGGAATTAAATCCACCCATAGCAGGTTCATTTACGCAGGCTTCTGAACCACCGGTCACAACAACATCGGCTTTACCTGCTTTAATGTAAAAGAAAGCATCGGCCAAAGCATTGTTTGATGAAGCGCAGGCTGAAACAGTGGTGTAATTGGCACCTCTGAATCCGTGACGAATAGAGATATGTCCGGAAGCGATATCCGCAATCATCATCGGAATAAAAAATGGGCTAAAGCGTGGCGGTCCGTTACTTTTTACATAATCAACGACCTCTTTGTAAAAACTGGTAAGTCCTCCAATACCCGAACCCCAGATAACTGCAACCCGGTCTTTGTTGATTTTTTCAACATCAATTCCCGAATCTTTAATGGCTTCATCTGTGGTTACCAACGCATAATGCGTATAGGGGTCCATTCTTCTTGCTTCCTTGCGGTCAATAAAATTTTGAACGTCAAAATTTTTGACCTCACAGGCAAATTGCGTTTTAAATGAACTGGCGTCAAAACGGGTAATAGGCGCAGCACCACTCACACCGTTGGTTAAACCGGCCCAATATTCAGCCAATGTATTACCAATCGGTGTAAGTGCACCCAGTCCGGTAATAACGACTCTCCGAGACGTCATTCAGTATCTAAATTATTTAGCGTTTTTTTCGATGTAATCAATCGCGTCAGCTACGGTGCCGATCTTTTCAGCCTGATCATCAGGGATAGCGATATTGAATTCTTTTTCAAATTCCATAATCAGTTCTACCGTATCTAATGAATCTGCACCCAAATCGTTGGTAAAACTCGCCTCTGGAGTAACCTCTGCCTCTTCAACCCCCAACTTGTCAATGATAATTGACTTAACTCTTGTTGCAATGTCTGACATAATGGTATGTTTAATATTATTTTAAATTGAGAGTGCAAATAACAGATATTTGCATAAAAAAGACAAAAAAAAATAAGACGTTTAAAAACAGCTCATTAATGGCTAAAAGTACTAAAAAGCTGGTGTTGGAAATAGAGCCTGATTACGATTTTAGGCTTATGGGCATCGTTTGTTCTCAGCCGGGATATAAACTTGGGTGGTTATTTAATCAATCTTTAAACTTTGATTTAAGCAGAGATGAAGATATAGAAGTACATTTGCCCCGAAAAAAGGAGATTGCCTGTTTTGAGTTTTATCAGTTTAAGGATGATGAACAGAGGCTTGAGTATTATTTTTTGTCCAATAAGTCGTTAGGAAACTACCTGGTGGCCGAAATGAAACAGGTGGATTACTGGTTGCTGATTAAGGGTCTTTTTGAAAACCTTAATGAACCGCGTTTGTTAGCCAAAGTAAAAGCTATTCAACAGATTCAAACAGCGTTTTATTTAGATATTGAGTCATTAAAGTCAAAAGAGAATTTAATTTTTTAGCATGATAAAGTTTAACAGAACAAAGATTGTTGCCACTATCGGGCCTGCGTCTTCAAGCATAGAGATGTTGCGTAAAATTATTGAACAGGGGGTTGATGTATGCCGGTTAAATTTTTCACATGGCAGTTATGACGATCACTTAAAGGTAATAGAAAACATTAATAAGGTAAATGAAGAGCTGGATAGTCCGGCTTGTATTCTTCTCGATTTGCAGGGACCAAAATTACGAATTGGAGAAGTGGCAGCCGGAGGGATTCATTTAACCTCCGGAGAGACAATTGAAGTTACCACCGAGAAAATGATTGGTACCGCTCAGTTATTATCTGTTGATTTTCCGCACCTGCCCGTAGATATTAATGAAGGAGAACGCATTTTATTAGATGACGGTAAAATTGAATTATTGGTGCTGGAAACCGACAGAAAAAAGAAAATCAAGGCAAAGGTAATTTATGGCGGAGTCCTTACTTCAAAAAAAGGATTCAATTTGCCTGATACCAAGCTGTCGATTCCAAGTCTGACAGAAAAAGATAAACGTGATTTAGAATTCGGCCTTCAGCATGGAGTTGATTGGGTGGGTTTATCTTTTGTGCGAAAAGCCGATGACATTATTGAACTGAAACAGCTCATAAAACAACATGGCAGCGATGCATATGTGGTGGCTAAAATAGAAAAGCCCGAAGCCGTGCGCAATCTGGAAGAAATTCTTCAGGTTACCGATGCTGCCATGGTGGCCAGAGGTGATTTGGGTGTGGAAATGCCAATGGAAGACGTACCAATTATTCAAAAACGCATTGTAAAGCGCGGGTTAGAACTTTCGAAACCGGTAATTATTGCTACCCAAATGATGGAAAGTATGATTACCAATCCCAATCCAACCCGTGCCGAAGCAAATGATGTGGCCAATGCTGTAATGGATGGTGCCGATGCCGTGATGCTAAGTGCCGAAACATCGGTTGGACAATATCCGGTAAAAGTGGTGGAAGCCATGCAGCGCATTATTGCCAATGTGGAAGAAAATACCAATGCTCCTTTTTTTAAAGGAAAACGACCCGATGATAATTCGCCAACTTTTATGTCGGACGAAGTGTGTTTCACGGCAGTTCGTATGTCTGATCACTTAAATGCAAATGCCATTACCGGACTCACGCAATCGGGGTACACCGGATTTAAAATTGCCAGCTTCAGGCCCAAAGCACATATTTATATTTTTACTGCCAATAAACGATTGCTCACCCGAATGAATCTGGTGTGGGGAGTGAGAAGTTTCTATTACAATAAAATGGTATCAACCGATGAAACCTTCAATGATATCAATCAGGGATTAAAAAAACAGGGACTGGTTGCTAAAGGGGAAGTGGTAATTAATACGGCCAGTATGCCAATTCACGAACGGTTGCGCACCAATAGTTTAAAAATTACGGTTATTGACTAAGTACTATGGGCGATGAACTGGTAAATAAAGTAGCGGCAAGTAATCTTGTTTCTATCGATTTGGAAGAATTTGCCGATAAACATCCGGTGGCCGAACTTGACATTCGCATGCAATTGGTAAACGGATTATTGCTTCGCGAAAAAGATTTCAGGGAGTTTATTTCTTCACATAACTGGGAACAGTACAAAAATGCCAATGTGGCTGTTTATTGCAGTACCGATGCCATTATTCCTAAATGGGCTTTTATGCTGGTGGCACAGGCGCTGCAGCCTTTTGCAAGTATGGTTGTTTTCGGCACCCGGGAGGTGCTCGAAACTGTTTTGTTTCAACAGGCCCTTTCCAAAATTAATCCGGAAGATTACCGTGACAAACGCATTGTAGTAAAAGGATGCGGAGACAAAGAGGTTCCTGTTGCAGCTTATGTTGAAATTACGCGCCTTCTTACTCCTGTTGCAAAAAGCATTATGTACGGAGAACCCTGTTCAACCGTGCCGGTTTTTAAACGTAAATAATTTTCGGGTTTCACAGGTATGATTTTAATCAGCGCAAACTGTGGAATATTATTCAATAAATTCGCATAAAAATTTTATCATATGAATCAGCAACTAAAAGATTCGTTATACGAGCTCATTGTTCAAACCTCCACCAATCTTCCTTCAGATGTTAGGTATGCTGTGGCCAATGCCTACAAAAAGGAAGACAAGGGAACCCAATCGGGGCTGGCATTAGATACCATTGCTAAAAACATTGATATGGCCTGCAGCAATACAGGGCCTATATGCCAGGATACGGGGATGCCTACTTTTGAAATTCACACTCCCGTGAGTACCGATCAGATTGAAATGGAAGAAGCTATTATTGAAATGGTGGCCAAAGCTACTAAAGATGGTAAACTGCGAACCAATTCGGTTGACCCGATAGATGGTAAAAACACAGGTACCAATATAGGCCCGGGAACACCGGTAATTCATTTTAAACAATGGAGAAAAGACTATATCGAAGTACGTCTGATTTTAAAAGGCGGAGGATGCGAAAATAAAAATATTCAGTACTCCGTACCATGTGAGCTGGAACATTTAGGAAAAGCCAACCGTGATCTGGACGGCATTCGTAAGTGTATTATGCATGCGGTGTGGCAGGCACAGGGACAAGGATGCTCAGCAGGGTTTATTGGTGTGGGTATTGGTGGCGACCGAACTTCGGGTTATGCGCTGGCAAAGGAGCAACTTTTTCGTAGAGTAGATGATACGAATTCTGATCCGGTATTAGCCGATTTGGAAAGGTATATCATGGAAAACTCCAATAAACTCGAAATAGGAACAATGGGATTTGGCGGAGGCCTTACACTTTTAGGTTGCAAAATCGGAAAGAACAACCGGCTGCCCGCTTCCTTTTTTGTATCGGTGGCCTACAATTGCTGGGCATACCGCAGATTGGGAATTAAAATGAATCCTGAAACTTTTGAAATTACCGAATGGGAATACCGGGATAAAGATGAAATCAAGAAGATTTACGAAGATTCCATTATTACATCATCCGTAAAAGTACATAAACTCACTCCTCCGGTAACCGAAAAGCAGATTCGCGAAATAAAGGCAGGGGATGTAATTGACCTGAACGGAATCATTTTTACCGGTCGCGATGCCATGCATCATCACATGCTGGAACATGATGCACCATTTGACCTGAATGGGGGAGTGATTTACCACTGCGGCCCCGTAATTAATAAAGACGATTCCGGTAAGTGGAAAATTACCGCAGCCGGGCCCACTACTTCCATCCGCGAGGAGCCTTATCAGGGAATCATTCTGAAGAAAACAGGTGCCCGCATTGTTATCGGTAAGGGTGGAATGGGTCCCAAAACACTTGCCGCCTGTAAAGAACACGGTGCAGTGTATTTGAATGCTATTGGCGGAGCAGCTCAATATTATGCCGAGTGTATTAAGGAAGTGGAAGATGGCGCCTGTTTGGAATTTGGAACTCCGGAGGCCATGTGGAAATTGCGGGTGGAAGGGTTTAAAGCTATTTGTACTATGGATTCGCACGGCAATTCGCTGCATAAGGAAGTGCTCGAAAAATCGGGAAGTAAATTAGATCAGTTTGCCGATAAGGTTTATTAAACCAATTCAATTCAGATAATTTTGGCAGGGAGACCTTAAAGAATACAACAGCATTAAATGGAGACATCACTCATTGATACGTGGGAGATAAACAATCGGATAAATCTTTATTTACTAAAGTCGGTAAAGGAGGAATACTTAACGGATGCTTTAGTATCAAAAGGGCGAAATACGGGTCAGCAGTTTGCTCATATGCACAATGTACGGTTGATGTGGTTAAAAGTGGCCAAACCCGAATTGATGGAGGTAGTAAGTAAGATTGAAAAAGAAGACAGGATAACAAAAGAGCTTCTTCATGATTCACTTACGGCAAGCACCAATGCCATGACTCAATTATTGCAGGAAGCTTTTATTAAGGGGAGGGTAAAAAATTTTAAACCACACCCGCAGGCCTTTTTAGGTTATTTAATAGCCCATGAAGCACACCATCGCGCTCAAATTATACTTGCACTGAAACAAAGCGGGCATCCTATTGATAAAAAAGTGCAATACGGATTGTGGGAGTGGGGAGTTAGATAACAAAAAGATTTCTGCGAAAGTCAGCGCAATCTGCGGGAAAAAACAAATAATTCAAAAAGGTCAGAATTAATTTTTACGAGTATGAGTTACAAAAATTGTCAGAGTTGCAGCATGCCGCTCAAAAAAGACCCAGCCGGTGGAGGTTCAAATGCCGATGGTTCAAAAAGTACCATGTATTGCAGCTATTGCTACGAGCATGGTAAGTTTAAACAGCCTGATATCACAGCTAAAGAAATGCAGGTATTTGTAAAAGGGAAACTGAAAGAAATGGGTTTCCCGGGTTTTCTGGCTTACTTTTTTACCATGGGAATTCCCAAACTCGAACGCTGGAAAAACAAAAAATAGCAGATGACAAATAAATTTATTGCAAACATAAGCGGTAACCTACATGCAACGCCCGAGGAGGTGTGGAATGCATTGACCAATCCCGATATTATTGCACAATATTTTTTCGGTACTGAGGCAATTTCTGATTGGAAAGTGGGGAGCCCCCTGCATTTTAAAGGTGTTTGGGAGGGGAAAGCATACCTTGACAAAGGAACAATTCTAAAGTCAGAATTTGCCAGATTATTTGAATACGATTATATCAGTTCCTTCTCCGGTCTTGAAGACAAACCCGAGAATTATGCCATTATTACTTACCGGCTTTTCCCTGAGCAGGAGGGGACGCGCTTAGAAATAACTCAAACCAATATTGCTACTGAAGAAATGCAGAAACACTCGGAGCAAAACTGGGGCTATATATTAACAAACCTGAAACAACTGCTGGAAAAATAATTTTACTTACTTATGGCCGAACCTCTGAAAAACTTGTACTCGCGCGACTTATTGATGCAATTAGCCGATGGCATTAAGAAGGAATATCCGGATTTTAACAAAAAGGCATTTCTATTATATGTTTTTGATGAGCATTGGGAGCAGCGCGAATTGAAACAACGAATGAGGCATATTACGCAAAAAATGCATCAGTTTCTGCCGGTTGATTATGCAAAGCAGGTTAAAATTCTTAAAAAAATTGCTCCTTCTTTCAGCGGATTTGTCGCTATCCTGTTCCCCGATTTTGTGGAAGTGTATGGATTGGAGTACCCGGATATTTCCATTCCGGCTTTGGAGTTGTTTACGCAATACAGCAGCAGCGAGTTTGCGGTTCGCCCGTTCATTCTCAAATACAGGCAGCGCATGATTGAGCAGCATCTCACATGGGCACAACATAAAAATCATCACGTACGCAGGCTGGCAAGTGAGGGTATTCGACCACGTTTGCCCTGGGCAATGGCACTTCCTGTGTTTAAAAAAAATCCGGATCCCATTTTTCCTGTACTTGAATTACTCAAAAACGACCCGAGTGAGTATGTGCGAAGAAGTGTGGCCAATAACCTGAACGATATTTCAAAAGATCACCCGGATAAAGTACTTGCCATTGTGAAGGCATGGAAAGGAGTGAGCAAAGAGACAGATTGGATATTGAAACACGCAAGCCGCGGATTACTGAAAAAGGGACATGTAGAGGCCTTGTCATCTTTTGGGATTAACCATAAAGCAAAGGCTGAGGTTAAAAATTTGCAGTTAAGCAAAACAAAATTGCATATCGGGGATGCTTTTGGTTTTACATTCAAAGTAAGGCTAATTGATAAAAAGGCACACAGCTTGAGACTGGAGTACAAAATTTATTTTGTTAAATCCAATGGAAAAACATCTCCCAAAATCTTTCAAATAGGAACCTATTCGGTACAGCCGGGAGAAACAGTTGATATAAGCCGCACCCATCGTTTTGCCAACCTGACTACGCGCAAACATTTTCCGGGACAACATACCCTTGCCATTGTGGTAAACGGAAAGGAGTATGTACAAAATAATTTTATCCTGAAATAGGGAATTCCGGCTGATATTCTTCTGTATTCCATAAATATTTCTATATTCGCCACTACATGGAATATATACAACTGGCCGCAGTTGCCGCCTGTGTTTTTTGGGCATTCAAAAAGAAGAAACTTACATATTGGATTTTTGCCAGTTTGGCTGCCGGTGTGTTCATCGGGCTAAATTTTCCTTCACTTGGGCTTGAGTTAAAAATTTTCAGCGATATTTTTTTACGGCTCATTAAAACCATTGTGGCTCCATTGCTTTTTGGAACACTGGTAGTGGGTATAGCCGGTCATTCAAATTTGAAACAGGTAGGCCGAATTGGAATAAAATCGTTAATCTATTTTGAAGTGGTTACCACGCTGGCTCTGGTAATTGGTCTGGTTGCAATCAACTTGTCGGGAGCCGGAACAGGAATTGATGTGAAGCCCGGTGATGTGGCAGAGTTACCTCAGGTAAAACAATCGGCCAAAGATATTATTCTGCACACCTTTCCCGAGAATATTGCCAAGGCCATTGCCAACGGAGAAGTATTGCAGGTGGTAGTGTTTAGTATTTTGTTTGCGATGGGAGCTGCCTTAGTAGCTGAAGAGAAACGCAAAACAATGATTGCGTTTTGTGAAAGTTTATCGGAGGTTATGTTTAAATTTACTCACCTCATTATGTACGCAGCTCCTCTGGCTGTTGGAGGTGCTATAGCTTACACTATCGCAAAAAACGGAACCGAGGTGTTTGATAATTTGTTAAAGTTGCTACTTACCCTTTACGGGGCACTGGTAGCTTTCATCTTTTTGGTATTATTACCCATTGCATGGCTGGCAAAAATTCCGGTTCGAAAATTTATCAATGCGGTTACCGAGCCCGTGTCCATTGCATTTGCAACAGCCAGTTCCGAGTCGGCCTTACCTAAAGCGATGCTGGCTATGGAAAAAATTGGTGTTCCGCGCAAAATAGTAGCCTTTGTTATACCTACCGGATATAGTTTTAATCTGGATGGGACCACGCTGTACCTCTCTCTTGCTTCTGTGTTTGTTGCTCAGGCTGCAAAGGTCCCTATGGACTGGTCGGCACAGTTATTAATGGTTTTTACTTTGATGTTAACCAGTAAGGGAGTAGCGGGGGTCCCCCGTGCCTCCCTGGTTATTCTGGCGGGTACCGTAGCATCCTTTAACCTGCCCTCCGAGCCGATTCTTATTATTATGGGAATTGATGCGCTGATGGATATGGGCCGAACGGCTGTGAATGTGGTGGGCAACTGCCTTGCTTCGGCAGTGGTGGCTAAATGGGAAGGTGAATGGAACGAAGAGGTAATGCCTGAATAAATTAACGCGTTTGAATATGCGAAAATCGCTGCTTTAGTTTTAAAAAGGGTGTTTCGAAATAGTGAAATGAAACATAACAAACAATATGTGTTAAAGACAGCGCAATCACACCTGCAAAAAGCGTGTTCAATACAATCTGATCTTTAAATAAATATTTTCCAAACCACTCATGCGAATAATCTATTGCCAGCGGATGAAGCATGTACATGCCATAGGTATATTTGCCCCATTTACTCAGAAAATCATTGCCCGAAAATTTCATTGTGCCTGCTGATGCATAACACTGATCCATGATGATGAAAGCAAAAAACGTAGTAGATAAAATGCGCTGAATTATAAGATACCATTCATCGGGTTGAATTGATTTTCCGAAGATGATTAGTAAAATTCCGGTGGTATAAATGACCACTCGCTCTGTGAAAGTGCGGGATTCAAAGAAGAAACGAAAGGCACTTTTATTAAAAGCGAGCCATGCAGTTAGTCCACCTAAGGCCAAATCATAAAAGTTGGCAAAAGTGTGGTAATACAATACATCGTAGCTGGCATGATGCTGTATCCTGAATGAAATGGAGAGCAGCATTACTGAAGGGAAAATCCATTTTGACCACCTGAAGGGGATAGCTAAAAATAACAATGGCCATATCAGGTAAAACTGTTCTTCAATAGCAACCGACCAACTTATACCTGCAGGATGAATGCCGCCTCCCGGAATGAGGTAAGCCATATTGGTGAGAAAATAAAAATACTTCCATTTTTCAGGAGTAAGCTGCGGAAACAAGGTGCCATGTTGAGGCGAATACACAAAAAAAGTAAATAGCACCAGCGCAAAATATAAGGGCCAAATCCGAAGGGTTCTGCGCATATAAAATGCCGGGACATCAATTTTCCCGGTGCGTTGTTTTTCCAGCAGGAGGAGGTAGGTAATCAGAAATCCGCTCAGAACAAAAAAACAGGATACACCATATCCTCCAGCCCAGAAAAAAGCATTGGATAGTTTATTAAGCACATAGGATTTAGGGAAAAATGGCTCGAACGGAATAGAAAACGCATGCTGAATAAAAACCACGGCAAAGGCAATATACCTCAGCCCGTCAAGGTTGGGGAAGAATACTTTTTCGGTTATCGTTTTGTTCAAATTATGCTTTTATGTGGCTTCAAAGATAGGTTTTCCTTACTTTTGAATTTTAATCGTTATTTAAAATGAAGTACCACTCACTGAAAAATGATATGTTTAAGCAAAACCGGAGCAACTTTGCCTCAAAGCTTAAACCTAATTCCATTGCGATTATCAATTCAAATGATGAGCAGCTGAAAAACGGAGATGCAAGTTTTGATTTTAAGCAAAATTCGGATTTATTTTACCTAAGCGGGGTAGACCAGGAAAATACCATTTTGATTATTTACCCTGATTGTCCGGTACCGGCTTTCCGTGAAGCCTTGTTTGTGAAGCGAAGTAACGAGCATATCGAAAAATGGTATGGCCATAAGCTTTCGGTTGACGAGGCCAGAGCAGTGTCGGGTATTCAGACAATTATGTTTGAAAATGAATTTGAATCGCTTATTAAGCCGGTAATTCAGTATGCAGAGAATATTTACCTTAATCTGAACGAGAACGACAGGAGCAGCAATACTACTTATTACAAAGACTTACGATTTGCCAATGAGTTAAAAGCGAAGTTTCCGTTGCATCATTATGATCGGGCCGCTCCCATTCTTCATCGCCTTCGTTCCATTAAATCAGCCTACGAACTTGAGTTGATGAAAACTGCCGTAGGTATTTCTGAAAAAATGTTTCACCGCCTTCTTCGTTTTGTAAAGCCAGGTGTTTGGGAATATGAAATAGAGGCTGAGATAATCCACGAGTTTATACGAAACAGAGCCACCGGCCATTCTTTTCAGCCAATAATAGCTTCAGGCGGAAGGGCATGTATTTTACATTACGTAGATAATAACCAGCAGTGCAAAGAAGGCGAACTGGTACTTATCGATTCAGGTGCCGATTATGCCAATTATGCTTCCGATATGACGCGCACCATTCCGGTTAGCGGTCGCTTTACTCCCCGTCAAAAAGCTGTTTATAATGCCGTTTTGCACGTTCAGCGCGAAGCCATGAAATTGCTGAAACCAGGAGTAATGCTGATGGAATATCAAAAGCAGGTAGAATTAATTTGCGAGGAGCAATTAATTAAACTCGGATTGTTTACTTCCGAAGATGTGAAAAAACAGGATGCCGGCAATCCATTGTTCAGAAGGTATTTTTATCACGGAACTTCACATTTTTTGGGAATAGATGTTCATGATGTGGGGATGCGTTATGAACCTATGAAAGAAAATATGGTATTCTCATGCGAGCCGGGTATTTATATCAAGGAAGAAAACATTGGTATCCGTCTGGAGAACGAAGTGCTTATCACAGCCAAAGGGTGTGAGGACTTAATGGCGCATATTCCAATTGAAGCTGATGAAATTGAACAGTTGATGAACAACTGAGTTATTCAAGTTCGTACCGTATAGGTAAAAGCAGTTTTACGTACACATTAGTATTGGCATTTTTGCCCGGAGTCCATTTTGGCATTTTGCGAAGCACTTCTTCCACCGCCTCTTCCATTCCATAACCGTTGTGCGAAACGGCTTCTATTTGTGTAATATTTCCATCCGGATCAATAATAAAAGATACCACTACTTTGGCATGTTCTATCCCGGCCTGTTTAGCCTTTGCAAAATTGACTTTTGATTTGATGCAACGGTCAAACGCTTCGGCTCCTCCCGGAAACTGAGGAGGAACCTCGGCATAGGCTGTCGGATTGTTAATACTGCCTCCTTCTGTTGTGGTGATTCCGGCTGTTGAAGTAGTTGAAGTGCCGGTGTGGCCGCTTTCTCCATGTGCTGCGCCAGTGGTGGCTGCAGATGTTTGAGACATCTGAATGGATTGGGTATCGGTAAAAGTAGTTTGGGCTGAATCTGATATTCTGAATGAAGTGCGGGTTTGGGACGCGGGCGGAGGTGGTTGTATTCTTGTTTCAGTTGTTTTGGGTACTACCGTTTCAGGTACCGTGAATATTTCGGACAGGACGTAAGGCTTTGGTACCACCGGTGCAGTGGCGGCAGTACCCCTTGATTTCAGGTAGAATACAACAGCCAGAGCAAAAAGGGCACTGATGGTGTAAATGTAGGCTTTTAGAACAGTTTGGTTGTACCCGGTGCGTAATACATAGGCACCATAATTTTTGTTTCTGTTTTCGAAAACAAGTTCATTCCACTCGTTCTCCCGGTTCAAAAAATTAGTTTTCATATCAGGTTTATTTTACTGTTCAACGCTGAAATGAAGACCTTGAGATATACTGTTGCCGAATTTTACGCTGTTTTTACAAAGCGCTATAGAAGTTGTTCCGAATGGCGTGCCGTTTCTACCTTGCTGATGATTTCCTCGATTACTCCCCGTTCATTAATCACAAAGGTAGTTCGTACAATTCCCATATAAGTTCGGCCATATAATTTTTTTTCAGCCCACACTCCGTATTGTTCGCAGATAATATGGTCGGGGTCTGAAATAAGTATAAAGGGCAACTGATATTTGGCAATAAAATTCTGATGTTTTTTCACACTGTCGGTACTTACTCCGATTATTTCGTACCCCGATTTTTTAAATTTTTGATAATTGTCGCGCAGGTTACAGGCCTGTGTGGTACATGCCGGGGTATTATCTTTAGGATAAAAGTAAAGAATGATTTTTTTTGATAAAAAACTTTTAAGGGTTATTGTATTTCCGTTGTGGTCGGTTGCGGTAAAAAGAGGGGCTTTTTTGCCAACGCTTAATGTACTCATTGAATAAAAATTTGCTTGCTCAGGATGCTTTTGTTTTTCTTTTTATCTGTAACAACAAGCTCAAAATTTAGTTTTCTGTTGCGCGGAGTTTTTTTATCAAATTCATAAATGAGCAGACTGTTTTTAGGGTCGTATTTACATAATACCCATTTCCCGTCCATAGTAAGACGGTAGGATTCAATACCTGATAAATTATCGTCTATCTGAATTTGCAGAGCCAATGTATCCTGACACAATGAATCGTTTCTAAGATATAAAAATTTAAGACGCGGGGCTACCGTATCGGCAGCAAGAGCAAAGTCTCCAAATGTTCTGCTGGGCGACCATATCCATCCGTTCACCACCTTTCCGCCAATATAACTTACATAGCCTTTGTCTGAAACTTTGCCAATAATCATTTTACTAAGCAAAGAAGTATCTTTTACGCTTGGTTTTATACTAACCGCTACGTTACTGCTAAGGGGAGAATACGGATCACCCAATGAATATATTTTAGACATGGTTCGTTTGTTCCCCGGTTCTGATTTATAACAAAAATCGAGGGTGTCGTAGAGTGCTCCTTTCGGAACGTCCATCCGCACTTCGCGAAATTCAAATGTATTGTCTTTTTCGGGGGCAAATCGTTCATAGGAGCATGGAGAAAAGTATCCCGAAGAAAGACGCTCGGACGAATCTCCTTTGATAAAAAACGTAAGTAATGATGCTTTCCCCGCCACGTCTTTTGCGAGTACCTGAACCCGGTGAACGAGTGTATCTCCCAGCCAGAATTTGCCCTTACCCGGATAGTTCTTGTAGAGTTCTATCAGATTCCCGTCATCAATAAAACACTTCTGAATGCGTATGCGGTCTTTTTGTAACCGCTCAAAGTCGATATGGGTGTTGATGTATCTGGTGTCGAAAAAACTGAAAGATTCAATATCCATTCTGAAATAAGGAATGGAATCAATAGCCATTTTTACCGTGTAAATATTTTGCTCCCGGTCAATATCGGTGATATAATCGTATACTTCGGTGCCAATTCCTATTAATCCCTGCGGTAATGTAATAATATCGGGCACTTCAAAAAAGTTGGTATCAGTGGTAAATTTTTTTGCCGGAAGGTTTTTCTGAAAGATCAAATAAGGCCTGTTGGGCATCAGATTATAAATGGCAATTGTTTTGAAAAAGGGCGACAATGTATCGGTAACAGGCATATTAAACAACAGGGGGTTGATGGGGTATTCTGTTTTTGTGTTGCGCAGTTCAAAATGTAAATGAGGTCCTGTTGACCCGCCTGAATTTCCTGAATAGGCAATCAAATCACCACGTTTTATAGGGAGTTGATTTTTTTTCGGAAAAATTTCCACTTCGAACGATTCATTGCGGTATTGTTCTTCCTTTACAAATTCGGTAATAGAGTCGTTGTAACGTTGCAAATGTGCGTACACCGAGGTATATCCGTTCGGGTGATCAATGTAAATGGCATTACCATATCCCCAGGGCGAAATTTTTATTCGGGAAATCCATCCATCGGCAACGGCTTTTACCGGCAGGCCTTCCTTTTCAAATGTTCGTATATCAAGTCCCGAATGAAAATGATTGTCGCGCAGCTGACCGAATGGTGCTGATAAAAGCATGACAGTATCGATGGGGGAACGGAAATAATTTTGAGGGTAAACAGTTTGAGCTAAACTGCAGAATGAACTTATTGTGAGTAAAAATATGGCTAAAAGAAATCTCAACTTTGTACTTTCTTCATTTGTAACAAAGCTAAGAAGTGATTGATTAGTAAACGATTTGTGTTATAAACAGGTGTAATAAGAAATGTACAGATTTGAGCCTTATTTCACCTCTGTATGCAACAGCTTTTGACCTTCTAAAAATGCCTCTAATTTGTCACCTATCAGCACTTTCCCTACCCCGGCCGGAGTACCTGTGTAAATCAGGTCACCGGTTTTAAGAGTGAAAAATGTGGATATATAGCTAATGATGTGGTCAAAGTTAAATAGCATTTCTGCCGAGTTGCCTTCCTGAACGCGTTCACCGTTTTTTAGCAGATGGAAATGAATATTTTCTTTTTTCTTCAGGTTGCTGAGGGGAACAAGTGAACCAAGCGGTGCAGAACCATCAAATGCTTTGGCAATTTCCCAGGGTAAACCTTTTTCTTTTTGTTTTTGTTGCAGGTCACGTGCGGTAAAGTCAATGCCTACTGTAATGTGGTCGTAATACTTGTGTGCAAATCGTGGCTCAATTCGTTTTCCGTTGCGGCAAATACGAATAACCAGTTCAAGTTCGTGATGTACATCGGCTGAGAAGTCGGGAAGAAAAAAAGGCTCATTATTTTTTAACAGGGCGGTTTCGGGTTTGCAAAAAATAACCGGGGCATCAGGTACTGCATTGTTCAGCTCTTTGGCATGTTCGCTGTAATTGCGGCCTACGCAAAAAATCTTCATACTCGTTTATGTTTACAGGGCAAAGGAAAGCATAGCCGTGAATAAAAAAAAGAAACTGAAAAAGAAAAGACAGGCACAATGGCCTGCCTTCTCAACCTAAATCCTGAACAGCAACATTACTTCACACGCGTGGTGTCGCCCCAGGGGTCGTCAATTGGGCCGCCACCGGGAGGGCAGCAACTGGTGATTGAAGATGCCGCTGCAAGTACCAATAGCACAAGCGCCACTTTTGCATAGCCCGGCATTCTCAAAAAACCGGCTACTGTTGAAATCATTTTAGCTTTCATGTTTTTGTTTTTTTAGTTGAACATTTAATTGCATTCTAAAGACAAAACCCGTTGCGCAAAATGTTGCACAACGGTTTTTAATTTTTTTAAATCCTTGTTTTTTAAGCCGATTAGTTTTGTTGCGGTAAATGTAAAATCACCTTAGTTCCGCTGGATTCACCATTGTTGTCAATCAGGTCAATAATTTCCAGCCGGGTTTCGAGCCCGCGTGTTTTTTCCAGTAACTCTATTCTTTCTTCAGCTACTTTGGTAGGCGAGGTTTTGTGAAAATCTATTTTGGTTGAACGCATGCGTGCAGCCGCTTTGCGGCCAATACCATTATCCTCAATAGTGCATAGCACATGTTTTTTACTCCATTGCTCAAACCGGATTGAAATTTTTCGTTCTTTTATTTTTTGTTTCAATCCAAGGTTTACGGCATTTTCTACATAAGGCTGCACCAACATATTCGGCACCATTGTTTTAAATGCATCTACATCGGGTGCAATATCTATCCGGTATTCAAGTTGCCCGCCCAGGCGCATTTTTTCGATACCCAGATAATATTCCAATACCTTCCATAGCTGGTCAACCGATATAAATTCCAGATCGGCAAATTCAATCAGGCAACTCATGAGTGACGAGAATTTCGACAGGTAACTTCGTGCTGTAGTCAGATTATTATTGTCAATGCAATCCTGAATGGCGAGTATGATATTAGCAATATACTGCGAGTCAATTTGCGATTTGTAGGCATTTAATTCCAGTTGCATGGCCCGTTTGGCTAATTCATGTTTTTCTGCCTCCGAACTTTTGATGCGTTTAATATATCGAGCAATAAGCAGCCATAGAACTCCGGCAACTAACACCAGTATCAGAATCCGGAAGGCAAAGCTTTTCCAAAACGGGGGAACTACATGAATAGTAAGTAATGTTTGTTCATTGATTATTTTGCCGTCTGTCAATTCGGCTACTTTCAATTGGTAGGAGCCTTCACTCAGGTTATTTAAATGCACCTGCCCGTCAAGGCATTTTTTCCACTTGGTGTCCAGCCCTTCAATTCTGTATTGAATTTGATGGGAAGACGGATCGCTGAAATCGTTTGTTCCGAATTGAATGGTGAGGTATTTTGTTTTGGGTTGCAGTTCGAGCGTATTGTTGGTGAATGAACCGGGTTTGCCGTCAAGTAAAACCGAACTTAATAAAAAACTAAATGCAGGTGGCCCCGGAGTTTTATATGCTGTATTTAAAACGTAAAGGCCGGAGGAAGTACCGAACAGAATATTGTTATCTTTCAGCAAACACACCGAAGCTTTTTGGTGTTCGGTTGCCTGTAATCCATCAGATGCATTAAACAGGCGATACCTGCCGCTGGTTCTTAACTGCACCACACCCCCAACAGTACCCACCCAGGTTTCTCCCGATGGATGAATGATGAATGACTCACAAAATAAATCAGGGATCAGCGTATTTACTTTTCTTGTCTCCGGATTCAATTCAAAAAATCCGGCATTGGCTACAGCAATTTTTAATAAGGCGGCAGATCCTTTTTTAATTTCTGTTATTTCAGAAATATCCGGATGAATAATATTAAGTGTGGTGGAGTAGTGTGTGAAATAACTGCCATTTGGATTAAACAAATCCAATCCGGTTTGTGTGCCTGCCCAAAGTTGATTACGCGAATCGAGCAGAAGTGCTTTTACTTTCCCTGAACTAATACTGTTGGCCTGATTTGTTTTATGTGTATATATAAAAATGTCAAGCCGTGACGGAACGTATCGTATCAACCCGAAATTAGTTCCCGCCCAAATGTTCTGTCCTTCCGATACTGCTATGGAGGTAATTTCCTGATCAAGGGTGTCGGTATAAAGCTTATGTAAAGTAAAAATATTTGTTGAGGGCACCCAGGCAAATAGTCCCTTTTCGGTACCTATCCAAAACAAATCGGGATCAGGGGTACTGCTTATGCAATTAATTTTTTGTGCCGCAAGTTTATTTACCTGTGTAACGGTATTTGACGGATATGCCCAGCTGAATAATCCCTTATTCTCGGTTCCCACCAATACGCCATAAGCGTAGGTTTTAACCGCGGTGATTCGGGTTTCTTTAAACTCGGGTAGCTGGTAGGGGAGAAATAGATTTTTTATTGTGCCTGCCACAAAAATTCCGCGATCACGCGTGCCGGCCCACAATAATCCCGACTGGTCGAAAAACAAACACGTGATATGCTTATTCGCCAGTAAGGCATCTTCTGATTGGGTGAATTCGTTTATTTTATTCAGGGATGAGTCGGAGGGATGATACACAAATAATCCCGTTACACAGCCAATCCAGATATTTCCCAGGGAGTCATTTAAATGGCAAACAGGTTTAAATACCTGCGACCCGAACGGGTCTATTTTTAAGTAGTGTTCCCTGCGCGTATTGGCGGCAAAAAAGCCCGTGAGGGCATTTGTAATATATAACTCATCGGTGGTGGCCGTAACGGTTGATGGCTGATAAATCATTCCGCCAAGTCCGGTAAACTGATCGGTATAATTTCCATGTATTTTGTTTTTAGAAGGGTCAAAACTATAAATGGCATTACGGGAGGTTAAGGCCAGAAAGGGGTTTTTAAAATCAATATCATAAACCGGCTTATCAAGTATCTTTTCAAAATTCTTTGTTTGGCTGTTGAATAAATACAATCCATTATCACAACCTGCCCAAATTCGGTTTTGAGCATCTTCGTACAGGCAGTAAACTTTTAGTGAATTAGGAATAGTAAAATGGGTAAAGTTTACACCTCCGCTCATTAGCAAACTTATTTTTCCGCGACCTCCCACCCATATGCTGTTTTCGTGGTCTGATAAAATACATTGCACATAACTGTCGGCTATGCTCAGCGAATCCCATGCGCTGTGGTAGAACGTGCGAAACCGTAATCCGTCATACGAGTTGAGTCCGTTGGCGGTTCCAATCCACATAAGGCCGTTTTTGTTTTGTGCAAAACACGTTACCTGATTAGATGACAACCCATCCTTATCGGCCAGTTGTTTAAACCGAAGCGGTGGCTGTGCATACTGCCGGTTACTTGTCAGCAGTAAAAACAATGCAGCGAGCAGTTTTATTATCCCTTTCATACTTGGCTAATGTAAGGGGTTTATTTTAATTACCCGAATATTTGGTCGGAACAGTTTTACAAAAGCTTTTTTAGCTCGGTATTTACAAACTGCATCAGTTCTTCAATATAACTTCGGGAGAAATCAAAGCGAATACCGGCTGTTTCATAAATTTCTTTCATGGGTTTGGTATACCCCAAACTTAAAGCCTTTTTGTACAGTTCAACTGCATTTGTGGGGTCGTGTTTAAAGTTTTTCCAGATAGAAACAGCTCCCAGTTGGGCAATACCGTACTCAATATAATAAAACGGCACTTCAAACAGGTGCAATTGTTTTTGCCACGTATAGGCAAAATTTTCTTCCAGCCCGGTGTAATTTACCATGCCTGTGCTGAATTCATTACTGATGTCAATCCATGCCTTTTTTCGTTCGGCAGCGGTGTGTTCAGGATGGGTATAAATCCAGTGCTGAAATTTATCAATAGTGGCTATCCACGGAAGTACTTTTAAAATTCCTTCCAGATGCTCCTGCATGGCCCGGTTAAATTCTTCTTTGTCGTGGTAAAAGGCATCCTGACCTTCGTGCGAAAGCAATTCCATACTCATACTGGCCAGCTCCGCCACTTCGCTCGGGCAATTTTTAAAAGCCGATAACTCCAGGTCCTTGCTTAAAAACGAGTGGACCGCATGGCCCCCTTCGTGCACCATAGTCTCCACATCGCGCACACTGCTGGCAGCATTCATAAAAATAAACGGCACATTGGTTTCCGACATAGGGTAATTATAACCACCCGGAGCTTTACCTTTTCTGCTTTCAAGGTCCAAGCGGTTCATTTCATCCATGGTTTCAATGCACCAGGCAAAGTAGGGGTCAATTTTATTAAAGCATTTAATGGTTTTATCTAATAAATCCTTTCCGCTGGTAAATGGCTCTAACGGCAATCTGCCTTTGGTATCAACATCCATGTCCCAGGGGCGCAATTCTGTGTAACCTAATTCTGCTTTTCTGCGTTCATTAATTTCTTTACATAATGGCAGCACCGCGTCCCGTACCGAATCATGAAAAGCAAAACAATCTTCGGGGGTATAATCAAACCGGCCCAATGCGGCAAACATATAATCTCTAAAATTGCTGAAGCCTGCATTTACGGCCACCCGATGACGCAGTTTTACCAGCCGGTTAAATAAATCATCCAGTTCTTTTGAATGACTAAGCCGCTTGTCCATTATTTTCCTGTACACCTCTTCGCGTTTTTTGCGGTCGGTATTTTTAAGGTAATTTGATGCCTGCTGCAGAGTAAGTTCTTTGCCGTCTACTTCCACCATCATGCTTCCTACAATGGCTCCGTATTTTTGAGATTCGGTTTGTATTTCGGCAAAAATCGGAACGTTTTCCTCTCTGAAAATTTCTAATTCTTTGCGTATTCCTCTCAGGTAAACAAAATATTTATCTTTGTCCAGTTCGCTGGTAAAAGGACAATCTATCAGTTTTCTGTTCAGCTTATCATTGAGCGGAGAAATTTTTGGTTCAATCTCGGTTACAAAAAACAGGTAGGCCTGCTCGAGTTCTTTGTTGGTGGTATCGCAGGTCATTTTTACATATCGCCAGGCTAAGTTCTCACTCACAAAAGCTTCCAGTTCGCTGCGGTGTTTGAGCCATAATTCCAGTTCGGATTTTGAGGTTATGTTACGCTCAAGCAATTGGGTGAAATAAGGCTCAAGGGCTTCCCATGAAGTAATTTTTAATTTATCCGGTAAAAATTTGTGGTGGGTTATAACTAACATGATCGTGTGATTTAAGACAAGCAAAAATAGAAAACTAAATCACTTTTGCAGGTAATGCACACAAAATAAAAAAAGCCACCCGAAGGCGGCTTTTTATGCTGGACTAAATTTTTTATACTGACTTGGGCCGGTAAGTGGTTTTTGCACCACCGGCACTTTTGCTGTTGGCTTTTACTGCCGTATTTTTGGGAGCTACCGTTTTTGGAGCAACAGGATGTTCGCTCTTTTTCAAATCTTTATCTTCCGTTTTTTCTTCTTTACCCTCCGCTTCATTCTTCTCAGCTTCGGCAAGCAATGCTTTAAAATCCATTTCACCATTTAAAATATTAAACCACGAAATGGCTTTGCGAATATCCGAAGCATACACTCTTTCGGAGTCATAATCAGGGAGTGCCTCTTTAAAAAAGTTAATTAACACATCATTCTCGGCTTTTGCATCAACTGTTTTACCCAGTGCCTGCATATTAGCAAATACCTGAATTAAACGTACTTCACCCGAGGTGGTGTACATGGCAATATCATCTAGCACCGATATTTTTTGGGTAAAGGTAGTAGGCATCCGGTTTTTGGCAGCATCAATTGATTCTACTATCAAACCTGTTGGCCTTCTGCCAATAACCTTAAATAATCCGCTTTTGCCTGAGATTGAAATAATATCTTTTAAATCCATTTTTTGTTGCTTTAAACTTAAGGGTGCAAATAAAAACATTTTACTGCTAAAATCCTTGTACAAACTGCAAGAGGCAAATCGGGTAAAAAGTGTAAATTTGACGGCTATTTTCAGGCAATTAGCTTATGGAAAGTGTAGAAAAATATATTCCCAAAAACAAAATCAGGGTGGTAACGGCCGCCAGTTTATTTGATGGTCACGATGCTGCCATCAATATTATGCGCAGAATTATTCAGGCCAGCGGGGCCGAGGTAATTCATCTGGGCCACGACCGCAGTGCCGAGGAGGTAGTAAACTGTGCCATTCAGGAAGATGCCAATGCTATTGCCATGACCAGTTATCAGGGCGGGCACGTAGAGTACTTTAAATTTATGTACGATTTGCTTCAGCAAAAAGGTTGCGGACATATCAAAATTTTTGGAGGCGGAGGTGGAACAATTCTCCCTGAAGAAATGGAAGAACTGCATCAATATGGCATTTGCCGCATTTACGGACCCGATGACGGTAGGGCAATGGGGTTGCAGGGCATGATAAATGATATGCTGGAGCGGTGCGATTTTAAAACAGGTGAAAACCTGAACGGAGAAGCCAAACACCTTAAAGAAAAAGACTGGAAATCGATTGCACGTTTAATATCGGCAGCCGAGAATGACCCTAAAGGATTTCAGCCTTTCCTTGATGCTATTAAAAAAGATGTGAAACCGGTGCCGGTGCTTGGCATTACCGGAACGGGCGGGGCAGGAAAATCATCATTGGTTGATGAATTAGTACGCAGGTTTCTGCTCGATTTTAAAGATAAAACCATTGCTATCATTTCGGTCGACCCAAGCAAACGAAAAACCGGGGGAGCACTGCTTGGAGACCGTATACGAATGAATGCAATTAAAAATTCGCGGGTGTATATGCGCTCATTGGCTACACGCCAGAGTAATCTGGCGCTTTCAAAGCATGTACAGGAGGCCATAGATATTGTAAAAGCAGCCTCATTCGATTTAATTATTCTGGAAACATCAGGCATAGGGCAAAGTGATACCGAAATTATGGATCACAGCGATGTGGCTCTGTATGTAATGACCCCTGAATACGGTGCGGCCACACAACTCGAAAAAATTGATATGCTCGATTTTGCCGACATAATTGCCATTAACAAGTTTGACAAAAAAGGAGCTCAGGATGCTTTGCGTGATGTGAAAAAACAATACCAGCGCAACCATCAGCAGTTTGATAAATCGCCCGACAGCATGCCGGTGTTTGGTACCATAGCCTCCCAGTTCAACGATCCCGGAATGAACCGTCTGTATAAAGCGGTAATGGATAAGGTAGTTGAAAAAACACAGGCCGGCCTCAAGTCTACTTATACAATAACAGAGGAGATGAGTGAAAAAATTTACATCATTCCTCCGTCACGCACACGTTACCTTTCCGAAATTTCGGAGAATAACCGCAACTACGATAAGTGGGTGAAAAAACAGGCCGCTATAGCCGATAAACTTTACGGACTGAAATCATCCATCGATACACTGAAAACATCAGCCATTGATGATAAAGACCGCCTGATTAAAGCATTGGACGAAACATATCATCAGGTAGCACTTGACTTAGACCCGCGCAACCGAAATATTCTGGAAACATGGGAGCAGAAAAAAGATTTGTACCGTAACGAGTACTACGTGTTTAAGGTGCGCGATAAAGAAATTAAAATTAAAACACATACCGAATCGCTTTCACACACGCAGATTCCTAAAGTGGCTGTCCCAAGATTTAAAAGCTGGGGCGATATTTTGCAGTGGGCACTGCAGGAAAATTTCCCCGGTGATTTTCCGTACACCTCCGGAATTTATCCCTTTAAACGTGAGGGCGAAGATCCCACCCGTATGTTTGCGGGCGAAGGTGGACCCGAGCGCACCAATAAACGCTTTCACTATGTGTCGCAGGGAATGCCCGCCAAACGACTCAGTACGGCTTTTGATTCGGTGACCCTGTATGGAAACGACCCCGACCATCGCCCGGATATTTACGGAAAAATTGGAAACTCGGGAGTAAGTGTGTGGAGTTTGGATGCCGCCAAAAAACTGTATTCAGGTTTTAATCTGGCCGATCCAAAAACTTCGGTTTCCATGACCATCAACGGGCCGGCAGCTATTATTTGCGCATTTTTTATGAATGCCGCCATCGATCAGCAGTGCGAAATGTACATAAAAGCCAACGGACTGGAAGCGGAGGTAAATAAAAAAATTGACGCCATTTTTAAAGCGAAAGGAACCAAACGACCTGCTTACAACGAACTGATGCCCGAAGGAAATGACGGCCTGGGATTGATGTTACTGGGTGTTACCGGTGATATGGTTTTACCTGCCGAAGTGTACAACAAAATAAAAATTGAAACACTTAAACAGGTGCGCGGCACTGTGCAGGCCGACATTTTAAAAGAAGATCAGGCACAAAATACCTGCATTTTTTCTACCGAGTTTTCGCTGCGCGTAATGGGCGATGTGCAGCAGTATTTTATTGATAACAATGTGCGCAATTTTTACTCTGTTTCAATAAGCGGATATCATATTGCCGAAGCAGGCGCCAATCCCATTACTCAGTTGGCTCTTACGCTTTCCAACGGGTTTACTTTTGTTGAGTATTACCTGAGCCGTGGAATGCATATTGACGACTTTGCTCCGAATTTATCGTTCTTTTTCTCCAACGGGATTGATCCCGAATATTCGGTCATCGGTCGCGTGTCGAGGAGAATATGGGCCAAAGCCATGAAACTGAAATACGGTGCCAACGAGCGCTCACAAATGCTCAAATACCATATTCAAACTTCGGGTCGCTCGCTGCACGCACAGGAAATTGATTTTAATGATATACGCACTACGTTGCAAGCCTTGTATGCCATTTACGATAATTGCAATTCGCTTCACACCAATGCCTATGACGAAGCCATTACCACCCCAACAGAAGAGAGCGTGCGTAGGGCTATGGCCATACAACTTATCATTAACCGTGAACTGGGACTGGCTAAAAACGAAAATCCGTTGCAGGGCTCCTTTATAATTGAAGAACTAACCGACCTGGTGGAAGAAGCCGTGCTGAGTGAGTTTGATAAAATTACCGAGCGGGGTGGTGTGCTGGGTGCCATGGAAACCATGTACCAGCGCAATAAAATACAGGAAGAAAGTATGTACTACGAAATGCAGAAACATACCGGAGAGTTCCCCATTGTTGGAGTAAATACTTTTTTAAGCAGCAAAGGTTCCCCTACTATTTTGCCTAAGGAAGTGATACGCTCTACCACCGAGGAAAAAGAGTACCAGATAGCCATGCTGAATGAACTGAAGAAAGGAAATGAGGCCAAAGGGAAAGAAATGTTGCAGCACCTGCAGCAGGTAGCCATTCACAACCAGAATATTTTTGCCGAACTGATGGAAACGGTAAAATATTGCTCGCTGGGGCAGATTACTTCTGCTCTGTTTGAGGTAGGCGGGCAGTATAGAAGGAATATGTAAGTAGGTTGGCCATGAGCGACTTCTTTGATACTTGCCAACAAAAGGATGAGAGAGAACAATTGAAAGGTATTCAGCAACTAATGATAAAGGATGACCTTTATCTGAGATAAGTAGGTTAGAAGTACTTGATGGAATTCAATCTAATATCAGGTCATTGTAATCAAGCACTATATGGTATATAGTAATTGGTTGTCTAAGGTTGTCTCTATTATGAGAACTTACAAAAACATACTGATACTTTTCAATGTATTCATAACCCGCGCAAATTAGCTTTTGAGAAGCTAGATTGGTTTGGATTTTCAGTAAATCTTTGTGCTTTTTTAAGGCAACATCAATTTCCTTAAAGGAATTAGCAGACTCTATTTTCTCCTTCGGTTCTGTTGATTCAAGAAATGAGATCATTCCAGCCAAATTAGTTGCAGATTCCGGATAGTATTGGTTGCTTATAAACCTGGCTACACCTTCTTTTATATAGTTGTCAATGATTTTTTTGTTTAGACGTTTGCATTCAAAAATGTAATAAGTATTTCCATTGTACAATGGTGAGCAAACTTTAATATCTAAAATGCCAGTTTTGATGTTGTTAAGAAATTCTTCTGCCCCTGACTGAAATAGGTAATAATCTAGTCCAAATAAAGAGCGGTTTGGTTCTATGTATTTAGAAACTAGGTCGTGCCTCAGATAATCCTCAAGTTCTATTTTTTTAGCTTCTTTCTTTCGGGCAACCGTTGTTTGATTTAATATATCTTTTCGTGAATACTTAGTATTCTTTTCAAGTTCTGAGTAAGCATGTAAAATTAAGTGCAAACACGAATTAAAGGTAGAATTCTGCCCGCCAAAGTTGTTCGATGTAAATTCTTCAACGCCTTGCATTATCCTACTTTTGATGGTTTTTAATTTCGGCTTTGGTTATCTCCTCCTCAAACTCCATAGTATCAAGGTATGCAACTGCGTTATGCCATAACTTATGCTCATTAGGCTTAATTACATAAAAGGAGTTTTTCGTAAAGCCTCGCACATCCTGCTGTATATATAGGTTTTTACAAACATTGTAAACACCAAGGTCACCCAACAACATTTCTAAATCATCATTTCCTGTTTTCCTAAAGGTATTGGTAGGTTGTTTTTTATCTTTATTTTCTACGTGAAAATTAATCCGTATAAAAAAATCTGTATATAAAATTTCAGGCCGTAACCTTTTATTTATTCTATCAAACCTTACTTGAAACGATTTGAGAAACACCCCAAGATATTCGTTCATGTAATCGACATCTTTTTGCTTCTCAAAATTCAGGGGCTTAAAAACTCTTGCTTCCTTTTCTCTCAATAAAACTGGTATAGAAACAGTAGTTGCATAATCAAGTAAGGATAATTCCATTTGAGTTAATCCATACAATTGATTTATCTTTTTCTCAATTGCCTTTTTCGATTGAGCAACAACATTACCGCCAAATCCGTCCATCTTATTAGTTATATTTAAAGCAAGTTCCGCAAGTTTATTATCGTATTTTATCGGGAAGTTAAAGAATTCATCAAAGTGAATGCGGCTTTTCTCTATTCCTAATGACGAGCCAGTGTTTAATGTATAATATGTGAAAAGTTTAGAATTGAATAGCGAAGATAAAGAACTCAAAAATTCTTTAACATTGTCAGCATCTTTTGATATAGGAATTAAAGAGGCAACCGTAGAACTGAAGCTTATTTTTCCTTCATGAAATGCGGTTACAGCTCCAAAATGATGCTCGGTCTCGGTAGGAGTAAGCACAACGCCCTTTTTAAAAAGAAGTTTATTGCCTTTGAAGAATTTTAAATCCGGCAAATACCCAACATTATTATGTTTGATTTGCTTTAATTCAGCTTCTCGTTTCCACTTTTTGTTTGGGAATACAACAAATGGCCTAAATTCACTTTCTGCTTCTAAATAATCATAATTAAGAATTTTTGACGTATCATTTTTTTTGCTGCCATCTTTAATCTTCAATCCACCTTTCCAATCATACTTTTGAAGTTCAACATTATTTTCTTTATGCTTTAGCTCCTTCAATCTACGTATGAAATGAATATCAAGCGCATTTCCATGAACCAACACTTTCCATAGCCAATCAAAGCCACCTTTTCCTTCAATAAAATAACTCTGTTTAATGTTCTTGACATCGTGCTTTTCAATTACAATAGTTTTATAATAGCGAAAAAAACGATTTGGCTTTACTGTTATGTGTTGGATAACATTTTCAGTAGTAGTCTTATTCCCCGTTTCGGGTATGTATGTAATAACGGCAGCAGGATATCTAGCATTATCAAAAATATGGTTGCCACCCCTTATCTTATTGTTTACAGGTGACAGCTCAACTACCTGTTTAACGTGAAATTTATTTAAAAAGTAGTTTCTGAATATCTTTGAGGTGTCTTCTGAATTATATAAAACTTTACTTGACACTACGAAAGAACACTTAAGCGCTTTTTCTTGTGAAGCAAAATCGCTGGTGCGAACTAAAAACGCCTGGCATATTTCTTTGTCGCCAATATTAAGTATTAACCTTTCGTCTTTAAGCTTCTCTTTGTTTTCTTTCTCGTTACGGTCCTTTATGTATTTTATATACTTGGATTTAGGGACTTTCCCCCAAGGCGGATTCCCGACTATGAAATCTAATCCACGTATCTGCGTGTTGAATGGGTGATTTGTATTAAAAAAATCAGCCTCAATTCCCCCGAAGAAATTTTCGTCTTTTAATTTATGAAAGCGAAATTTTTCAATTTCGGCTGGTTGTTTGTAATCAAGAATAGTAACGTAAAGCGAAAAAATAGATATATCAATTGCATCAGGATCAATATCAATTCCATAAATATTCGATTTGATAAGTTGCCATAAACGCGCATCAGATATCTTTTTTCGTCCTGTAAGAGCAAGTTCCTTTTCAAGGATTTTACGCAATGTTTCTACAAGGAAAATTCCCGATCCACACGAAGGATCGAGGACTTTACACATAGAATCTTTTTTAAGAGGATCTTCTAAAAATGGGCTTACGGTTTGGGACAAAACATAGTCAACCAAATATGCAGGGGTATAGTAGGCTTTGATATCTTTTTGTTTGGAAAGCTGAAGCTTTTCGTTTTCATATTCATTGCCAATAAAGTTTTCATAAATACTACTAATCAGCTCTACCGGTATGATCTCAAAATCATATAAATCAAAAAAAGATTTTTGTACAGTATATCCCTTATAATCTCGGCCTGTCTTAAAAAATTCGGAACAGTTGAACAAATGGTACAAAACTTCCAAATGCTCATCGTTAACTAATTCCTCTTCCTTATAAACTACTTTTTGACCACTTGATTCCTTAAGTGGAAACATATCGCCATTATACTTTTCATTTAAATACTTGAAAAATTTATATAAGGAGGTTTTAGTTTTTATTAACTCTCTGAACGAATCTTTTCTTGCACCCTTATTAGTTCCTATAATATAATTTTGGTCGCTAAAGGTTACATCTCTGTCAATTAAGTAACGTACAAAAAGCAATCGTCCAATGAGCCTGTTTGCGGCTTTAGGCAATAAATTCAACCCATTTTTAGCAACCAATATCCTACGTGCATCGGTAATATTATTCAGCAGGTAAGTATCTATAAGGTTTTTCTTCGTTCCTAACTTTTCAAGTGAGTGACCCAAAAGCATATTTACAAACGAGAAATCTTCAAATCCATCAACATTATTGCTTTGCTGCAATTTTCGTAATCGTTTAAAATCCGCTAATGTAAACTCGTTTCCATGATAAAGATCAAGCGTGCTCCTTCTATTAATAAAAACAGCTTGGGCTAACCCAAAGTTAATTACATGTTTATGTAAAACTTCCTCTTCATCTTGAGACGGATTATCAAAGAATAGAATAAAAGACTGATTGAATGGCTTAGGATGTGATTTTTCTACTTCAGCATCGTTATATAAACAGTAAAAAGCTTGCGGTTTAATAACATCCTTTAAGATGCGGCTGATACGGTAAGGGAATTTATGAACCCATGAATCAGCCTCACTTATTAGGTATAAGCCATTTTCTTTATTAATACCTAATTTTTTGTATAGCTGTTCAAGCCTATTCATTGCGTACTTTGTTATTTGGAGTAATTGAAGATTCACGCAAAACCTTGCAACAAATTAAGTAATTTATATAGAAATTTTAAGCATGGATGGAAGTACAAAGTGTTTGTTAATAGTTAACAAGTTGAAATGTTTATAACTTAAGGTATGGATGTAAGTTCGACCCCCTCGCTGTTCGGGATTTGCAATCCCGAACCCCTTGCTGTTCAGAATTTGTAATCTCATTGGCGCAAATTACGTATGCGTTGTTTGAGGTGGGCGAGCAGTATAGAAGGAATATGTAAGAAGGTTGGCAGAGATGCCAACCTTGGACAAAAGGAATCTGCGTTCACATCCCCCTACCCACTTCTCTTCCCCGCCACCAGCCGCACAAAGGGGACAGATACGTTTCAAAAAAACTTTCGGTAAAGTGAGGTTCCAGTCCCCCTTGCAGCGGGGGCATGAAGCGTAAGAGAAGGGGGTAGGGGGATGAACTACGGATACCTGTGGCTACCCGGTTCTTTATCTCTAACTAATTAGGAAATGGGGCCGGATTTACCTAAACTTTGCATAATTAAAATAATAATCTTATGATGTACATATCCATTTGCGTTACGCTGCTCACCATGATTGCAGCCATGCACCTGTTAGCAAAAACCAATAAAGAAGCCCTTGGCTCTCTTTTTAAGTGGGTTTCTTATGCAGTACTTATTGTGGCTTCGCTGTTGTTGCTTTGCCAGGTAACACGCGGGATTGCTAAAATGTGCTGCCATAAGGAATGCAAAGAAAAAAGTCATTGTGAAATGGGGAAAATGGGTGGCCACAGAGGAATGATGATGATGGAAAAAGAATGCCGCATGCATGGTGATGATGGATGTTGCGAAATGGGAAAAATGCATAAAGGAATGGGTAAGGAAGATTGCCGCCATATGGAATGTGAAGAGGGAATGGAAAAATGTGGTGGCAAGATGAAAACGGGCATGGGCCATCAGGAAATGGAACCCGATAGTGCCGCTGGTCACCATATGGGCAAATGATTGTACCGCGCTATCCGTAGTTTGTAACTACGGATTTTCCAAGCTTACGTTTTGCCCTCTTGTTTCAAAAACCAATTGACCTAAATCATTTAATTTTTATACCTGCAATGATGCGTGTCATCCGTTTGCATTATTGCGGCCGTTAGTTTTGTAATAAATTTAAACGATATGAAACGATTTATAGTTATTACATACGCTTTAGTACTCTGTATGCAGGGCTATGCACAGTATCCTTTAGCTAAAGGGCAAAAACAGTTTAATGCCGGTTTGGGGTTTTCATCGTGGGGGCTTCCAATCTATGCAGGGATTGATTTTGGTGTGCACAAGGATATTTCGGCCGGAGGAGAATTTTCATTTCGCTCCTACAGCGATAATTTTAAAGGGACAAGTTACAGCCATACCATTATAGCATTGGGAGCTAACGGAAATTATCACTTCAACAGTCTGCTAAAAATTCCAAAGGAGTGGGATGCCTATGCAGGACTGAATCTGGGATTTTACAGTTGGAGTTCGCCAAACGGATATAGAGGCGGAGGCAGTTCAGGCATTGGTATGGGCGCCCAATTCGGGGGGCGCTATTATTTTAACACAAAGTTTGCCATCAATCTTGAATTAGGTGGTGGTACTGCTTCAGGCGGCAAGATTGGGGTAACATGGAAACTATAAAGCCGCTATTTTATATGTTGTGTGAAATAAGATAATAGCCGGTGTACTTCGGCTCTTGTTGTTTCATCTGTGATGCCTTTTGCTGCATCTGTTTTTCCTTTTATTCCCTGAATGAGCAGAGTAGTGTTAGGGGTAAAATCTGCTCCCAGTGTTTTCATAATTAATTGCAGTTCTTCGTGGCCTTTTTGTCCGTGTGCCGATGCTGTAATAAGTGCCGTGGGTTTACCCGAAAAAATGGTTGTTGCTACGCACCATTCTATTGCATTTTTTAGTCCGCTTGGAATACTGAAAACATACTCGGGTGTACAAATAAGAACTGCATCGGTTTGCTCTACATTGTTTCTGAAATCAACAACTGGCAAGGGAACTTCGCCTACCGACAACTCGGGGTTAAAATGCGGAAGGGAAGCTAACTCATCAAAAATGGCAACATGATATTCTTGCTGCAATGCGCCTGCTATGTAGTCAATCAAAATCCTGTTGCCCGACTGCGTGCCGGCACTTCCCACTATGCATAATATGTTTTTCTTTGCAGTCATAATAAGGTTACATCAGAGCTTTATTTTTTAAGAATGCTCCATTCTTTTTCATTAAATCCAATGAGGTAGCCTTTTTCACTTTCAAGTAAAGGGCGTTTTATCATGGATGGGTTGGCCATCATCAGTTGAATGGCTTTGCTTTTATGGTTGATGGATGCTTGTTCGGCTTCACTCAACTTTTTAAATGTGGTGCCTTTTGTGTTAATTAAGGTGGTAACAGGTATTTCTTTAAGCCACTCCTGCAATTTTGCTTTGGTAATGCCTTCTGTTTTATAATTGTGAAAGGAGTAAGCTATCTTGTTTCGATCGAGCCAGGTAAAGGCTTTTTTCATTGTATCGCAGTTTTTAATGCCGTAAATAACCATGGCTCAAAAATAAGCAGTTGTTGAATAAATTCACAGAGGTTGTATACTTGCATTATGAATAAGTACAGGTTATTTCTGAGAAAAAGTTTCGGTTATTTTTTGGTAACGGTATTGGTCATTGCCGGCAGTGCATTTTTTGTACCCGAAAAAATTCCGTTAGTTTATAAAGTGCGGGAAGCAAGTATAAAAACCGCTCATCCGGGTTTAGTGATTATGCTGCACGGGTTAGGAAGCAATGAAGATGATATGTTTGGGTTAGCCGCGCATTTACCTAAAGAAATGGTTGTTATTTCGGCCCGTGCTCCCATTGTACTTGCGAATAGATCGTTTGCCTGGTATAAGGTTGACAGAAGCAATGGGAAATTTATTTATGATGCAGCCGAAGCCGAACGTGCCCGGGTGGTGATATCGCAGTTTATTGATGCGGTAAGTAAAAAATACCGGGCTGACCCTAAACGCATTTTTTTATTAGGGTTTAGTCAGGGTGCTATCATGAGTTACAGCGTGGCATTAGCCGAGCCGGAAAAAGTGAAAGGGATAATGGCTTTAAGCGGTCGGTTAATGGCTGAGTCGAGATTAAAAACAGGCAGCCCTGATAAACTGAAACAACTTCATGCATTTATTGCACATGGCACCGATGACGAAATATTGCCGGTAACCGACAGCAGGGAAGCCGCTGCATTCTGCAAAATGCAGGGTGTGCAGGTGCTTATGAAAGAATATTCAATGAAACATCAGATTAATGAACAGGAAATGGCAGATTTACTACGATGGCTCACCGAGCTGAACAAATAAATGCTGTTAGATCCCGAATTGCGTGAAGTGATAATTGATATGGGAATAAAAGTGATTTCCCCAGTCTTCCCGTTTCATTTTACCAATTAAAGGATGCGTTTCAACAAACAACTCAATGCCCGGCAGTAAATGAAACGCTGCTATAAAGTTTTCTTTTTCCGTACTGAAACTGCTTTCTTTTACGGTGGTATTCAGTTGTACATCTATTTCCGGAAAAGTCATTGGCGGATTTTTTTCAATTCGCTTAAGGGAGGGAACTTTTGCACTTAATAAAAAATGGCGCAAAAAATTTCGGGTAAAAAAAGTGCTCCGGTCGCTCACTTTTATTTGCCCGGTTGAAATTTTAAATGCCAGTTGCAGGTGCTTCAGCATTTGAGCCGGAGTCATTTCACCCCATAAGGGAAGGGTGGTCTCACTAAGTTTTTCCAAACGACTCAATATTTCGGTTTGTACCTCTGTAGAAAAAACGGACTTCTTCATTTTTTTAATAAAAAAGCAAAGTAGGACAGAACAGGAGAATAACAAAGCATTCCGTCTAAATTGAATTTTGCCCGCTTAAGGGAGCTGTTAACAAATCAATTCTTCGGTTCGTTTTCGGGGCTAATGTATTGTTTAAGTGTCTGAATATATTCTTCAAATGCTTTAATGCCGGTGGGTGTAATGCGGCAGGTAGTGAGCGGATAATTGTTTTTAAATGTTTTCTCCAGTTCAATGTACCCCGCTTCTTTTAATTTGTTCAGTTGCACACTCAGGTTTCCGGCTGTGGCCGATGTTTTTTCCTTCAGGAAAGTAAAATCGGCCTCCTTCACACCAATAAGTAATGATATGATGGCCAACCGGAGCTGAGAGTGTAATATAGGATTGAGTTCTTTAAACACTTTTGTTGTATTTAGCTTTTAACAAATGTCCGGGAATTATATATCCGCCAAGCACCCCAACCGCTATCGACAACAAATGCAATTGATGTGTCGATGAAAAATAAGTAGCACCCGCCAGTAAAAAGTTTAAAATGCCGCCATACATTAATGGTTTAAATTGAAGCATTCCTCCGGATACATAAAGCCAAATGCCGTAAATAATCATAATGCTTGGATAAAATGCCTGCCATTGTCCGGATGCGGGCATGCAAAAACATACCGTAAACATGGCAATGCAAAATGCCTGAATAACGAATTTAAGATTTTCATTCACGTAGGATTTTACTTTTACCGGTTGTATTTTTTTTTCGCGCACACTCACAATCATGGTTACAATGCCTCCTAATGGCATTAATACTAACCATGGCAGTGAATGATAAGTGAAATCGGTAAATTCAAGCAGGAACCAATTGGTTAAAGCAGCCACAAAAACCAGATAGCCCCAGAAAAGAAAGAAGAAACTTTTGTCCTGTATATCTTCTTTTGCTTTGCCAATCATTTGCTCAATAAGCTGCAGGGCATTTTTTTCGTTAAATTCTTTTTCCATTGCAGGTAGTATTAATACGTAATAATCAGGTTAGAGTTAAGAACAGTTATTCCATGCTCGTTTGTAAGTGTCATCTGGTAAACACCTTTCTTCAGTTTGTTTACTAAAATGGGTGTACCCGAAACAACATACGGGAGGGTGAACACTTCCTTTCCGTTCACGTCAAAGATATGAAGATCTGCCTGGTTTAGCTTGTGTGTAATAGTAATTGATTCATGGGTTGGATTGGGATAGAAATTTATCTCACTTGCCTGGGGATTATTATGTACGAAGGTGCTTGGGTTATATACCAATAAAAGGTCGTCAACAAACAGCCTGGAACCAACAGCGGGTGTATAGGCATCGGTACTGGTTGAAAACAGAAATGACATGGAATCCGGAATTTCGTTGCTGTAATAAATGAAAGGAGCAGAAGTTTGGGTGTAGGTAGTAATTTCCTGTTTGTTTTGCCAGTACAATTCAGCTACTGTATCCCGCTGCATTGTGGTTGAATTCCATTTGGTAAGTACAACGGAGCATAGTACCGAATCATTTGGGGCCGGAGTTGATTTAAACCAGAAATGCAAAGCCGAAGGACGACCGTTAAATGGAATAAAGTTGTGGTCAAAATCGGGTTGGTTATCGGCCCCCAGCATATTCCCCGAGGTAAGAATCCCCGGAATATCGGAAAAGGGGCCGGCCTTTGTTTCAAGAAGGATAGCGTAATTTCCTGAATGTGCATCGGTGGTTTTTACGCAGGTTGACGGATAGCCGAATTGTTTTAACGGACTTAAGGTGAACCACGAAACGGGCTCTTCGTGATAGGACAAAGCGCGTTTGTTCCAGCCTTCAAAACCCGGGTTCATTGGTTGAGGGTTGTTTTGTGCGGCAACTCTACCTTGTAAAGCCACCAGCATTAAAATGGGGTAAATGATGTGTTTCATGTATTAAATATTTTATGGCACAAAGGTATTATAAAGTAGTTTATAAAATAAACTAATTTATACATGATTCAAATCAAATATTTGAAAATCAATGAATAAAAAATTAATTTGATGTAAAAATCAATTTTTTAGAACGGGTTTCGTGTCTTAGTATTGCATTTTTAAAAACCAAAGTATGAAGCAAATTGAACCCTGGATGGGGCGCACCCGTTTGTTACTGGCCGATGAACAATTGGAGAAATTAATTAACTCTAATGTATTGGTAGTAGGATTGGGAGGAGTAGGCGGTATAGCGGCCGAAATGATTGCCCGCAGCGGGGTTGGTAAAATGACCATTGTTGATGCTGACACCGTTGATACCACAAACCGAAACAGGCAAATTCCGGCATTGTACAGCACCGTAGGAAAAGTAAAAGCTGATGTACTGGCGGGCCGACTATTGGATATTAATCCGGATTTGGAGCTCACCGTATTGCCCGAGTATTTTAAAGATAAACGCACCAATGAGGTTTTAGATGAGGGGAAATTTGATTATGCCCTTGATTGTATTGATACACTTTCGCCCAAAGTATTTTTTATAAAAGCTTGTATTGAAAAAGGAATTCCAATTGTAAGCTCAATGGGAGCGGGTTCAAAAGTTGATCCCACGCGGGTTCGTGTAGCCGATCTTTCAGAAACGCATACATGCAATCTGGCCCGGTACGTTCGTAAATACCTGCACAAACTTGGAATACATTCGGGTGTGAAGGCTGTTTTTTCGGATGAAGAACGAATGTCAACCGCTCAGGTGGTAATTGCTGACGGAAGAAATAAAAAGTCGGTGGTTGGAACCATCAGTTATATGCCTGCGGTGTTTGGCTGTACGGTAGCTTCGGTTGCCATAAGGGATTTATACGACCGGAAAACTATTTAACCTTGGTAAGTATTGCTTCCTGATAAGCCATAATTTCAAAATCCTGTACTATAGGAATGTCACCTTTTCCACCCGTTGTGCCGGCAGGAGTGGCGTTGGCACTTATAATTCTGAAACGAATTTGCTCCCGCTCAAAACTGTATAAGGCAGTAAGTATTTGCCCTTCTACCACAAACTGACTTATAAGCGTGGTGCCAAAAAGGTATTCATTAATTTTTATTCCGTTTCCTTCATCCATAAAATAATGTCCCGGATTAAGTGTATCGGCAATGAGCGTGTAGCTGCGCACATCTTCTTTGCCTCCGTTTGAATATACTATGGTAAAATAATATTGATTCGGCTTTTTAGAATTCTCTAATATCAGTTGCATACCCACATTGTTCACGCTTCCGTTGTTGGTAGCCACCTGCAGGGTTCCTTTCCACTGGCCAATCCATGTTTTAGGAAAAAAGATGCTCTGAGCCTGTGATGCAATTACTGCCAGAGAGAATAAAAAAAGTAAGAATGTTTTTTTCATGATTAATGTATTTCAATATGATATGCCGCTTCAAATATACCATTGCCTTTTAATGATTGGATACCTTCTTTTTCTTCAAGTTTCCCGTTGTGGGTGGTGTAGTCGGCAAGGCCATACCAGGGTTCAATGCAAATGAAACGGGCCTCCGGTTTCTTCCAAATACCCAAGTACGGAAACCCATTGAATGAAACGGTAATGCAGTGGGGGTGCGCGGAAGAATGAAGAGTAACCGAGTTAGAATGTAGATTTTTTAGCACCACCGCATCTTTTGTAAATAATAATTCATCAAGGGGCAACACATTTCCGCTGAGTACGGGTTCTTCTCTTAAATCAAAAAGTCCGTTGGTAAGCAGATGCCGGTTTAAATGTTCTTTCCGGTTAAACATAAGCGAATAATTATTTAACGTTTCATTTTCATATAACGGACATATAAATCCCGGATGCGCACCAATGGAAAAATACATCATTTCATCACCCGGGTTAATAACCTTATAAGTACAGCAAAGCGTGGAATGAACAAGTGTATATCCAAGTTCAAGATGAAACATAAAGGGAAAACGTTGCAAAGTGCTTTGAGAATAGCTTAGTTTCAGCTTAACCGATTCTTTACTTTGGTTAATCACTGAAAATAGTTCGTTTCTGGCAAAACCATGCTGACTGCAGGTATAACTTTTGTTATTCCATATAAACGAATCGTTTTTTAGTTTACCAACAAACGGAAAAAGTACGGGAGCATGTCGGTTCCAATAAGAAGCATCAGCCTGCCACAATAACTCTTTCTGAATATCCTTGCGGTATATACTGGTAAGTTCCGCACCTTTCTCGCTGATGGATATTTTTAGAAAATCATTTTCAAGCGTAATCATGTTGCTTTGTTTTTTGTGGTGTATGAAAGAAACAGATTCAGTACCATTCCGCCAATAATCAATACCATTCCAATTAAACTCCAGTGGTTAAATGTTTCACCAAAAAGAAAATACCCGGTTGCCAGTGCGTAAATTGTTCCCAGGTAAGTAAGTATAGAAACATCCGAGACACGCTCGAGCTGATAAGACTTAGTCATAAAATATTGGCCAAACTGAGTGAAAACTCCGGTTGCAATCAACAATCCCCAATCGGTAAGGGTGGGAGTGGTCCAGTTCGTAAGGGTGTAGGGAGTAACAAACGGAAGGGTAACCAATGGAAAATAAAATACAATAACCAGCGCGTGGTCCGACTGATTCACCCTTCTAATACAACTATAAGCCAATCCGGACATGAGGGCAGAGAACATGCCCAGTAAAAGCAACCCATTACTGATGCGTGGGTCAAAACCTTTTACCAATACTACTCCCGCAAAAGATAAAATAGTAAAAAGCCAGTTGCGAAGAGTCAGGCGGTCGTCTAACAAAAAATACGCGAATATGAGCGTAAAAACAGGAGAGAGGTACTGAATGGTAACAGCACTGGCTAACGGAATTTTTTGCACGGTGATGATATAGCATAATAATCCGGCAAAACCGGCCAACCCGCGAAGCACAAGCCATTTTCGATCATTTCCCCAGGGACTGATATGTTGTTTTCGCAGAAAATACAGTGTTATAAGAAAAGTAATGATAGAACGAACAAATACAATTTGATGAGCCGGAATATGATTCAGGTATTTTATACAAAGATTCATGCCGGCATAATACACGGTTGCCTGCAGCATATACCTTATTCCGGGGCGTAGTTTCATTATGCGTTGCAAGATACGCTGCCTTGATGTAAATGAAAAAGCCTTCCCTGTAAAGAGAAGGCTTTTGTATAAGTTGTTTTAAAGTCTATCGGAGTGTAATGGTTTTTGTTCTGTTCTTATAGGTAATCCGGGCAATCTTATCGCAGGGTTCATTTCCAATCGGATCAAAATCCAATTCCATTGAGTTGCCGTTTGAATTGGTAATAGTGGTTTTACCGCTCACAATGCGAGGGCAGCCAATTTTCTTTTTTAATGCTTTAGTAATGTTCACCGAGAAATTTTTTCCTCTTCGGCTCACACCATTGGCAGATCCGGTAATCAGGTACACATCGTCAAACGGATTAAGTGTGGCATCGCCTTCTATGCGGTCAATTTCTCCCTGCGAACTCCAGGTAATAGTTCCGGTAGAGGTGATGGCGCTGGCACCGGTAACAACGTAGGAATATTTAAAATGTCCGGATGCATTACCCAAATTTGTAACCGTGCGGGTTCCGGTGTACTGAACATCGTTTACATAATAATTCAGCAGGGTAATAACCAAGGTAGATCCCTGCGTACGATATGCGCCCGTAAACTCGGCTCTTATTTTTCCTTTTCTGTAATTTCCGTCAGAGCATAAGCAACCCGAAGAACTGCTTGAGTCGGAAAATGTGATTTCAAGAACTTTCGGGTTTGAGCTGATATCGGTATAAACCGAGGCGCAGGCCGGTAAAATCGAAATATTCACTTTGCCAAAGCCGGGTTTATCCTGCGCCTGATTATCTACATTGTCGTGAATGTTTGAAAACTCACCGTCAAGCAATGCCTGATCTTCGGCCGATTGGAAAATCTCTTCTAAGTCTTCTTTATCCCTGTTGCAGGAAACATTCACTAAACTCCCCGACAGGGTAAGCATCAGTGCAAAAAGTGTAATTTTTTTCATATAGTGGTATTTTTGTGGTTAGAGTTATAAGTTGAGTGAAAGTTTAACCGTTGTTACAAATTTCTGAAATACTTTCATTAATCACACCACATGCCCACTCAATTTGTTCACAGGTAATGGTTAAAGGCGGTGAAATGCGCAGTTTATTGGTGGCAAAAAGGAACCAGTCGGTAATAAGGCCTTTTTCAATACAGCGGTCAATAATCTTTTTATTTGTTTCAAATGAATCAAATTCAAGCGCCAGCATAAGGCCTTTTCCGCTCAGGCTGCGAATGGCAGCATGAGAAAGTAATGAACGGAATAAAGCTTCTTTGCTGCTTATTTCACTTATAAGTGACGAGGTGGTTAATTCATGGAGTACTGCCATAGCCGAGGCACAACTTACAGGATGTCCTCCAAAGGTAGTGATATGCCCCAGATACGGGTCGTTTGTAAAGGACTGCATTATATTCCGGTCGGTAATAAGCGCGCCTATGGGCATTCCGCCTCCCATTCCTTTAGCCAGCATCAGCATATCGGGAACTACATCATATTGTTCAAAAGCAAACAAAGAACCTGTGCGGCCAAAACCTGTTTGTATTTCATCAAAAATGAGCAGTGTGCCGGTTTCGAGTGTTCGTTCTCTTAATTTTTTAAGATATTTTTTCTGTGCAGGTAAATACCCGGCCTCACCCTGCACCGGCTCAATAAACACGCAGGCTGTTTTTGGGGTGATAAGTGTTAAATCCTTTTCCTGATTAAAACGAATAAAGCGTATATCGGGCAACAAAGGGCGAAATGCGTTTTTAAAATACTCTTCACTGTTTAAACTTAAAGCTCCCTGTGTGCTTCCATGGTAGGATTGCCTGCAGGCAATAATTTCAGATTTTCCGTTGTACCTTTTGGCTAATTTCATAGCTGCTTCGGTTACCTCGGCTCCCGAATTTAAAAAATATACCGAGTTTAAGGATGAAGGCAGTGTTTGACTAAGTGCCGTTGCAAGCTGCACCTGCGGACTCTGTACATATTCGCCATAAACCATCAGGTGCATATAGCGGTCAAGCTGCTGCCGGATGGCGGCCAAAACTGCCGGATGGCGATGCCCGATATTGCTTACCGAAATTCCTGAAATCAGGTCAAGGTATTTTTTGCCGCTTACATCAAACAGGAACACACCTTCCGCTTTTTCAATCTCCAGCATAAGGGGTGCATCGGAAGTTTGAGCCACATGTCGCAAAAAAAGTTGACGATTACTGATCATGTGTACAAAACTAAGCAGCAATACGCGGTGAACACAACCTTTTTCGCTTTTTTTGAATACAAAATGTTAATTCCCTTTTTTAACCGCATTTTTAAGAGTGAACATACTGCCGAATTGCTACGGGGCGGGGTATATGCAGTTTTTTTCAGAATGCTCTCCTTTTTTAGCGGACTGCTGATAACCTCCATCATTGTAAGGTATTACGGGGTTCAATCATATGGGGTGTACGTGTTGTTTATTAGTTTTTGGGGAATAGGTGCTTTTGCCGGTAGGTTTAGCTTAGATACTGCTGTAAATAAATACATCGCTCTTCATCAGGCAGCCGGAAAGTTTGATTTAATTAAACCTACCCTGCAAAAAGCTATGAGATTATCATTGGGAGCCTCGGTTCTGGCTGCACTCTTTGTCTTTATTCTGGCTACACCTATTGCCATTTATTTTTTTAAAGATGCAAGCCTTGTTGTGTATGTGAGAATTTTCTGCTGGTTTATTATTCCAATTACTTCAGGAATGATTTTACAAAGCGGGCTGGGCGCAACGAAAAAAGTAAAATCGTTTGCATTCTCTTCATTTGCCTCCAACAATCTGGTGGTACTTCTGTTGCTTTTAGTAACTGTATTTTTCAGCAGGCATTTTTTTACTCCGGTTTGGCTTGCGGCCCTCGCATCGGTAATTGTATGGTTAACGGCTCAGGTTTTATGGATAAAAAATTCAACGGCCTTATCTGCTCAAAAACTTCCGGAGGGTGAAACTAACAAACTGATACAATTGGCCCGGCCGGTATTTTTTTCTTCGGTTTGGGTGGTAGTTAGTCACTACGTGCCATTGCTGCTGCTTGGGTATTTTACCGATATAGTGCAGGTGGGGTTGTTTGAGGGAGCTTTTCGTTTAAGTAAGTTGGTTATCATCGGGCTGTTTTTGGTAAACACTATTGCCGCAACAAAATTTACCGAATTATTGCATAAGGAAGATAACAATGAGTTGCAGCGTTTGTTGCAGCACAAAGCGATGATTGTATCCGGAGTTGCGGTTGTGGTTTTTATTTTGTTTTTATTTTTTCCGGAGATATGGCTGAGGTTACTTCACGAACAATTTGCAGCCGGCCGTTCGGCTTTTATTATTCTCGGGTTGGCACAATTGGTAAATGCACTGGCAGGTTCCGTAAATATTTTACTGACGATGGCCGGGTACGAAAAACAACTGATGCGAATAAATATGTTAGGTGTTTTGTTAAGCACGGGTTTATCATTTATACTCATTCCATCCATGCAATTAGAAGGCGCTGCCATTGCCCGTAGTGCCGGCATTATTCTGGTAAATGTGGCCGGGGGTATTTTTATTTACCGAAAAATAGGGGTGCTCACTTTTTGGTGGCCTTTTTTAAAAAGCAAAAGGGACTAAAGCCCCTTCTGCCTGTGTAAACCTAAACCTTATTATAAAAACAATATCATTACCTGCCCGGTGGTGGTCCGCCTGCGGGTGGTCCCATCCTTCGTTCACGTATTTTTCGAATCAGTTCGCGTTTAAAATCTTCTTCGGCCCGGTAAAGCAACAGAATTTTTTTAGACGAAATCACTTTTTTGAACTCAATCTGATATTTTTTTATCAGGGCAACCTGAGCCTCTCTGAAACTAATCATTTCACCAATGCGTTTTTCGGCTTCCTGTTCGCTTAAATCTGCCGGTAATTCTTCTTCTTCGCTAAGCCTGTATTTTCTTCTTAACTCTTTCATTTCTGTTTCCATTTTGTTATAAATGGGCCAGAATCCCTTCGCTTCTTCGGGGGTGAGTTGAAGCCTGTCGGTAATAAAAGCAATTTTCATAGCTTCTATCCGTTCCTTTGCAGGGCGTGCATCTCCCTGTGCCTGTACAGTTGCGGGCACAGTTAAAAGGCAAAAAAGCCATATTAATAACTTTACTTTTTTCATAACTCCTCCAGTATTAATTGTTCATCGGCATTATCCAGAATATATTGTTCAATAAGTGTATTGCTGTCGGGGGCACTGTTTACCGGCTTGTTTTTTACCGTTTCAGTTTCGGTGTAAACTTCGGCCACCAGATCAATACTCACATTATTGTTTTCTAAGTAAGTGAAAATTTCATCATCCGTTGCCTGTTCAATTGAAACTGCTGTTTCGATACTGCGAGGTGCTGTTTTTGAAAGCAGCAAAACCAATCCGACAGCAAGCAGAGCTACCGCGGCTGCGGCAATACGGTTTATAAATGGGAAACGGATAATTCGCCCACCGGTTTTAATAGCATGACTTTTTGCAATAACCTTTGAAGGGAGCTGTTCAAAATATGCTTGCGGTACTTCAAATGCTGAATCTATTGTCTGTGACAATTGTGGTGTTTCACTACCCTTTACCTGCATTAAAATACTTTGAGGTAATTCCTCAAAATAGGAGGGAGGCAGGGTAAACGGGTTGTTTTTAGGAAGTCCGTTTACAAATGCTTCTTCAGGCGATATGGGATTTTGTGTATCCATTTTGGGTTAGAGCAATTCTCTTTCTAAAGGTTTAATGTGTGGTTAAAATAGGTTTCTATTTTTTTTACGGCATGGTGGTACGATGCCTTAAGGGCACCTACCGAGGTATCTGTAATTTCTGCAATTTGTTCGTATGGTAATTCATCAAAGTAGCGCATATTAAAAACGGCTCGTTGTTTTTCCGGAAGCTCAAGAATGGCTAATTGCAGTTTTTTCTGTATCTGATTTCCGTTAAAACCAATTCCATTGGTAATTTGATGGGAGAGGTAGTGTTCGGCATCTTCCATATTTACGTGCAGAGAGGCTTTTTTCTTATTAATAAAAGTAAGTGCTTCATTGGTGGCAACCCTAAACAGCCAGGTAAATAATTTCGATTCTTCCCTGAATCCGTCTAATTTTTCCCAGGCACGTATAAAGGTATTTTGTGTTACATCATCGGCATCGTCATGATCAATAACCAGTCTGCGCACATGCCAGTAAACCTTTTGCTGATATTTTTTAATAATTGCCTCAAACGCCTGTATCCGGCTTTCTTCCCTGCGAAAGGCCTCTATCAGTTCTTTATCGCTTGCCGCGGCTCCTGTCATGTAGTTTCCGGTTTACTTTGTTTCTGATAGCTTAGAGTTAAAAAGGTTTAACCGGATTTATTTTAATTTTTCATTTTCCTTATGCCGGTTCGAATCACGCAGCGTTTTTTTATCCATGTTCTTCTTAAATGCCTCGGTCAGATTCACCCCGGTTTGGTTGGCAAGGCATATCAGTACCCACAACACATCCGCCATTTCATCTGCCAGGTCAACTTTGGTATCGCTTTCCTTAAATGATTGTTCTCCGTATTTTCTGGCCATAAGACGGGCCACCTCGCCCACCTCTTCCATCAAAATAGCCGTATTGGTAAGCTCGCTAAAATAACGGACTCCTGTGGTTTTTATCCAGCCATCAACTGTTTCCTGTGCTTCCTGTATAGTCATGTTTTATAATTTTTATTACAATTCAAACACTCACAAACTCACAAATTCATCTCTCACCATCACTCCCTATTCCTCGAATCCATCACAATGGTAACAGGTCCGTCATTTATTAATGCTACTTTCATATCGGCACCAAATTGTCCCGTAGCTATTTTATTTCCGAGTTCTTTTTCCAGCAGCGTTATCAGGTATTGAAATAAAGGAATCGCTTTTTCGGGTCGGGCTGCTTTTATATACGAAGGGCGGTTTCCTTTTTTGGTAGAGGCATGTAAGGTAAACTGACTTACCAGCAATACTGTTCCTTTTGCATCCTTAATGTTTTTATTCATTACCCCGTTTTCATCAGGGAAAATGCGCAGGTTGCAGATTTTGCTACAGAGCCATTCGGCATCTTCATTCCTATCTGCATCTTCAATTCCGGCCAGTATCATCAGTCCTTTTCCTATGGAAGAAAAAAGTTGTTCATCTATAGTTACCGATGCCTGATTTACCCGTTGGATTACTACGCGCATAAATTTATTCTAATGGTGAATATCTTCATTGCGAAGCATACTCAGGTAGTTTCGGTAACGTTCTTCGTCCAGTTTTCCTTCTTGCAGTGCTTTTAATACAGCGCAGCCCGGTTCGTTTACATGCTGGCAATTGTTGAAGCGGCAATTGTTCAGAAGTGCCCTCATTTCCGGGAAATAGTGCGAGAGTTCCTGCTCCGAGATATCAACCAACCCTAAATCTTTAATTCCGGGAGTGTCGATAATAAAACTGCCGGGCATCAACTCAAACATTTCGGCAAAGGTGGTGGTGTGCATTCCTTTTTCTGAATAGGCAGAGACCTCGCCAGTCTTGCGTTCAGTTTCCGGATGAATGGCATTAATGAGTGAAGATTTTCCAACTCCCGAATGACCTGCCAGCAGTGTAACATGGCCTTCGAGTAATTTTTTTATATCAGTTATCCCTTCCTTTTTTACTGCCGAGGTACGAATTGTTTTATAGCCGAGCGATTGATAGAGTTTTTCATATTCAGAAAGAATATGTTTTGCCTCCTCGTTATATAAATCAATTTTATTGAACGCTATAGTTACGGGAATATGATACGCCTCGGCCGTAACCAGAAAACGGTCAATAAACCCGGTACTGGTTCTCGGATAAAACAGGGTTACGATGAGCAGAGCCTGATCAATATTGGCAGCGAGCACCTGTGTTTGCTTGGAAAGGTTGTTTGATTTACGAATGATGTAATTGTTCCGGTCCTTTAATTCGGTAATTATTCCGGTTTCTTTCTCGGGCTCCCGTTCAATTGTTACTATATCGCCTACGGCAATAGGGTTGGTATGTTTAATACCATCTAATCTGAATTTTCCTTTCAGGCGGCATTCCATATAAGTGCCATTTTCCAAACGAACCGTGTACCAGCTTCCGGTTGATTTGGTCACAATGCCTTTCATATTCCGGAGATTTTGTAGCCGATAAAAACCAGAGCAAATCCGCCTATATTGGTGAGTAAAATATAGGAGGCGGCAATAAAATATGCTTTAGCCTGTAACAGGTGAAATGTTTCGAGTCCGAATGAGGAAAACGTAGTGAAGCCACCCAGCACACCGGTAATAAGAAAAAAATAAAATGAACGGTCGGCTACATTTTTATTAAGTAAAGCCCATAGAAGTCCGATGGCAAAACAGCCGATTAAATTTACGGCAAAGGTGTGCCACGGAAACTGAGATACATCGCGCACGCCCACCCATTGGCCAATTAAATACCTGAACACTGAACCAAGGGCACCGCCCAACCCAACCCAAATCAAAGGATTCATGGGATAAAGATACGGGATTCGCTTAAAAGTGCAGAAATATGAACCGGAATTAGGTGAAAAAATACTAACTTTATAGATGATTAGTTTTATTTGCTCTTATGAAAAAGATGGCCGTTTTGGATTTAGGTACTAATACCTTTCACCTGCATATAGCCTATGTGAAGGAGACTGATTTTGAAACGGTTTTCAAAATGCAGATTCCTGTAAAATTGGGAGAGGGCGGCATAAATCAGGGATATATTGGAGAAGAGCCGTATAAAAGGGGAATAGCAGCCATGAATGATTTTTCAGTTGAATTAAAGAATTATCAGGTTGAAATAATTAGAGCATTTGCCACATCAGCCATCAGGGACGCTTCAAATGGGTTGAATTTTTTGGAAGAGGTAAAACGAAACACTCAAATTGAAATTGGTACAATCACAGGAGAGCAGGAGGCCTTGTTTATTTGTGAAGGGGTACGTCATTCATTACCTTTTTCAACAGACCCTAAATTAATCATGGATATTGGTGGAGGAAGTGTGGAGTTTATTATTGCTAATCAAACAACTGTTTTTTGGAAACAAAGTTTTAGACTCGGGGCGGCACGTCTTATTGAAAAATACCATCGGCAGGATCCGATGGGGGAAGAGGAGTGCACTGGTTTATATGAACACCTGCGGCTGCAACTTACTCCTCTTTGGGAGGCACTGTTACAATTTCCGGTAACCGATTTAGTTGGTTCAGCCGGTTCTTTTGAATCGGTGGTGGAGCTTATTGGTGATTTGCTTCAAAAACCGGCACAAAAGTTTTCGTCTAAAAGCCATTTAATTGAACTGGATGATTTCTTTCAAATTCACCCGATACTCTTGCAGTCAACCACTGCCGAAAGAAAAAAAATGCAAGGATTGGTTTCGTTCAGAGTAGAAATGATGGTGGCTGCTTCCTGTTTAATTGATGTGGTTTTGAAACACGCCCGTATTAGGCGGCTTATTGCATCGGAGTATTCATTGAAAGAAGGAGTTTTTTTCTCGGAGAAAAATTAGAGGTGTAATTTTTTTAACTCTTCGTTCACCCTGCTAACCGGAAGTCCCATTACGTTGTAAAAGCATCCGTTTATTTTTTCAACGGCTGTATAGCCAAACCAATCCTGAATGCCATAGCTTCCAGCTTTATCAAACGGGTGATATTGGTTAATATAATGCCATATTTCATCGTTAGAAAGGCGTTTGCAGGTTACTTCGGTACGTTCAAAAAAAGTATGCACTTTTTCAGTTGTGCGCAAGCACACTCCCGTAAATACCTCATGGGTGGTTCCGCAGATGGTTTTCAGCATTCTGAAAGCATCATCCCCGTCTTCGGGTTTGTTCAATACACGGTCGTTCACCCACACAATTGTATCGGCTGTGAGTAAAATATGATTTGTTAAATCACCCGGGAAATGCATGGCTTTCTTTTTAGCCAGATGTACAGCTATTTCGTAACTGTGCAATTCAACCGGAAAACTCTCATCCACTTCATAGGTGTGAATTTCATAAGACAGTTCAAGACCTTTGATAAGTTCCTGCCTGCGCGGAGATTTGGATGCAAGGATTATTTTTTTATTCATATCTGATTAAAGTGAAATATTAAACCTTTCACCTAATGCAGCTAAATCTTTTACCACATTCCCGTTTAATGGAATTCCGTTTTTCAGCCTGTACTCAGTCATGCTGAACTCCGGTTCTCCGGGTATCAAAACACGTTCGGCAATATCTATTGCAGGAGCACTTTTAAAACGTTGAATCCAGTTGTCCATATGTTTCTTAAAATCGGCAGCCGGTCTGAAGGCATCTATGCGCATGGCACCTACAAAGTGGCCAAGTCCTTTCCCAGGTAAATCGGGAAGCGGATCAAGAAAGGCTACAAATGGCGGAACCCACGGACCATAGTTGGCACCGCCCAGCACGGCACTCATAATATCAACCAATGCACCCAAACCATATCCCTTGTGCCCTGCGGCATCGTGCGAACTTCCCAGTGGCAATAAGGCTCCACCGTTTTTTACGGCATTGGCATCGGTACTGTCATTTCCTTCCTTATCCTGCACCCAACCAAGGGGTATTGATTTTCCTTCGCGCTGTGCAATTTCTAATTTTCCGTTTGCTGCCGATGAAGTGGCCATATCAAGTACAAATGGTTTTTCTTTTAATGCAGGAATGGCAACACTAATAGGATTTGTTCCAAGCAATCGTTCTTTACTAAAAGTAGGTGCTACCAGCGGACTGGCATTCGTCATGGCAAAACCAATCATGTCATGGTTCAGAGCCATCATGCTGTGATAGCCGGCAATACCAAAGTGATTTGAGTTCATTACACTCACCCAGCCGCTGCCGCATTGTTTCGCTTTTTCAATGGCAATGTTCATAGCAAACGGGGCGGAGATCAATCCTAAAGCCGCATCAGCATCTACAGTGGCCGTAGATGGGGTTTCGTGTATCACCTTCATGTTGGGCTTGGCGTTCACCCTGTTTTTCTCCCACAGTCGGACATAACCAGAGAGTCGTGCTACCCCGTGCGAGTCAATACCTCGAATGTCGGCTGCCAGCAGTACATCGGCTGCTAATTGTGCGTGCTCGTTGCTGTGTCCGATTTTTAAAAGTATGTTCTTGGTGAACGAATAAAGCTGGTCTCTGCTATAAATAGCTGACATAAGAAAAGAAGTAAATTTATTTTGTATCGATGATTAACGGAGAGTTTCCTTTGTTAGGAATAACAATTACTTTGGAGTTGGGCGACTTGGCTAATTCGAGATTGGCTTTTATACTTTCGTATTGTAATTGTTTATCGCTAAGTCCGCTGCTTATAATTTTTTGATAATCGGCAATACCTTGTGCTTCCACTCGTTTACGTTCGGCTTCCTGTTGCTCTTTTTGTAAAACAAATTGCATTTTTTGTGCTTCCTGCTCGGCATTTATCTTTGATTCAATACTGGTTTTTACCGATTGAGGAAGAGTGATATTACGCACAAGCAATTGTTCAAGCACCAGCCCTCTGTTTTTAAAATCTTTTTCTATGCTGTTAAAAATACGGGTTTGAAATTCATCTCTTCTTTTTGAATAGAGCGATACAGCATCGTAATAAACGGCATTGTCACGTATTTTAGTCCGGGTAAGCGGTCGCACAATTTTATCCTGATAATCTAATCCTGTTTGTTGCAATAATCTGGGAGATTCTGACGGAATGAGTCTGTAGAGTACGGTGAGGTCAATAGTTACTTCCAATCCATCGGCAGTAAGCACACGAATGGCATCGTCTCCGGCCTGTTCACCTTCATCATGTACTCCGCTCATAGTATAGTTTTGAGTACGTACGTCAACGGTTTTCACGTCAACTAAGGGATTAATTACGTGTAAACCGCTTTCTAAAATGGCAGGCTGTACCTTTCCAAACAGTACTTGCACACCTACCTGACCCGGGTCAATTTGTTTGAAACAAACAGATAATAATCCGAAGGCTATTATTGCGTAGCCGACCCATTTAACCTGCTTCATTATTTTAGCCAGGTTATATACTCGCGAAGCAATAATCCCCGAAAGCACCACTACAATAATTCCCAGTACAATTAGTCCCATAAATATTTGTTTTTAATTAATTCCCTGTGCAAGCAATTCGGCCAGGTGCATCACCTTTATCGGCACGTTATTTTTTTGTATGTAGGCGTCCAGATGCATTAAACAGCTGTAATCGGTAGAAACAATATACTGTGCTCCGGTGGCAACCGCTTTTTCAAGTTTTTGTTCGGCTAATGAAACGGAAATTGATTCAAACTTAAACGAAAATGTACCTCCGAAACCGCAACAGTTTTCAGTGTCTTTCATCTCAACCAGCTCAAGACCTTTTATGTTATTAAGCAATACCCTTGGTGCATCTTTTATTTGCAATTCACGAAGCGCGCTGCACGAATCATGATAGGTTACCCTTGCTTCAAAACGACAGTCTAAATCGGGCTTTTGTATTTCGTTTACCAGAAAGTCGCTCAGCTCAAACATATTTTTTTGAACCTTGCGGCATTGGTTATGAAGCGATGTGTTCTGGAAAATTCCGTTATAATGGTTTTTTACCATTCCTACACACGAGGCAGCAGGAGAAACAATGGGTTTTTCAGCTGGTTTTGCAAAGGGCTTATCGGGGTCTCCCAACGGAAATTCCTGAATAAACTTTTCAGCAACTTCGCGTGCCTCGTTCCAGAAACCTGCGGTGTAAGCCGGTTGTCCGCAGCAGGTTTGCTCAGTATTGTAAATTACCTTACATCCTGCTTTTTCCAATACCTTAATCATGTCAAAAGCGATGGAAGGTTTTAACTGATCAATAAAACACGGAATAAACAATTCAACCTGCATGCACTCCTTTAAAATTTTTAATCTGGGTCATAAATAATAGTCCAAAGATAAAAAAAGCGGCCAATGCAAGGGCAGAATACCTCATGCTATCGGTAAGCTCCTCAATAAAACCATAGGCAAATGTGCCAACTACGATGGCAATTTTTTCAGCCACATCATAAAAACTGAAATACGAAGCATGGTTATACGTTGTATCCGGAATTAATTTAGCATAAGTGGAGCGGAACAAACTCTGAATACCTCCCATAATGGTTCCTACAACAGCACCAAGAATATAAAACTCGGTTGGGGTTTGTATAAAATAAGCAAATACGCAAACAAAAATCCATACAACAACCAAAATGCGAAGGGTAAGAATATTACCTATTTTTCCGGAAATGGCAGAAAACAGCAAAGCTCCCGGAACGCCAATGAGGTTGATGAGCAACACAGCCCCGATAAGATTTGTTGCGGGCAAATGCAATTCTTTTGCACCAAATAAACTGGCTACATACATTACAGTTTGCAATCCCATGCTCACAAAAAAGAAGGAACGTAAAAATTGCAAAAGTTTAGCATTCTGTGAAATTTCGCCCCACACTTTTTTTAATTGTTCAAAACCATGATTAAGTGCACCGCCCCTAACCCGTTTTACTTCTTTGGGTAAACGAAAGAAGGTAACCTGGGCAAATCCGGCCCACCATAAACCTACGCTTACAAAAGCAATTTTTGTAGCCATTGCCGGAGTGATAAAGGAAATCAGAGGCTGACCTCCGTTGGCCGGAGTTTCGGTTAAAATAATCAATGCAAGGTTAATAATAAGAAGTATCACACTTCCAAGGTACCCATAGGAATATCCGCGGGCACTTACTTTATCATATCGGTCTTCGGTAGTAATTTCGGGAAGAAAAGCATTATAAAAAACTATGCTCCCGGCATAGCCAATCATCCCCAAAATGAAAAAGAGAAGGCCTACCCAAATTCTGTCGGGGTCAAAACAATAAAGTACAATACAACTACACGCTCCAAGGTAGCAAAAGAATTGCATAAATGCTTTTTTCTTAGCTTTAATATCGGCAATACCCGAAAGCAATGGTTGAATAATGGCCACCATTAAAAAGGCAAACGACAGGGCGTAGGAGTAGAGGGCTGTATTAACAAAATCGCGACCCAAAAAATGAGTATAATACTGCCCGTCTCTTACCAAACCATTGGCAACGGCCGCTTTTTTGGTTACGCTTTCAAAATAAATAGGGAATATGGCGGTGGTAATAGACAGCGGAAATACAGAATTGGCCCAGTCATACATTGCCCAGGCTCGTTCTATTTTGCGGTTTGGTTCCTTAATTTCTGTCACCTCTGCAAAATAGCAAAAAATCAGGCTGCCTTTAACGCTTTGAATTTTATTTTTTCAAAACACTCTTTGGTATAGGCTAAATCAATTACAATAGTTTTCGCATTGTCTTTCTTTCCGGGTAAATCATACATGTAGTCAAGCATAATGGCTTCCATAATGGAACGTAATCCTCTGGCTCCCAATTTGTATTCCTGAGCTTTTTCTACAATAAAATCTACCACATTATCATCGATTTGCAATTTCACGCCCTCCATTTCAAACAGTTTTTCATATTGCTTTACTAAGGCATTTTTGGGCTCCAGCAATATTTGCTTCAAGGCGTCTTTATCTAACGGATTAAGGTGTGTGAGAATGGGTAAACGGCCAATAATTTCAGGGATTAAACCATAGCTGCGCACATCACTAGGCGAAATGTACTGCAATAAATTCTGGTCGTCTCCGGGTTTGTCATCACTATTTTTAAATCCGATTGCCTGTGTTTGTATTCTGCGGGCAATAATTTTATCAATGCCTTCAAAGGCTCCTCCGCAAATGAACAAAATATTTTCAGTGTTAATCTGCACCATTTTTTGCTCGGGATGTTTGCGTCCTCCCTGCGGAGGAACATTGGCAACAGTGCCTTCCAGAATTTTTAACAGGGCCTGTTGCACTCCTTCTCCGCTCACATCGCGTGTAATGCTTGGGTTGTCGCTTTTCCTTGAAATTTTATCAATCTCGTCAATGTAAACTATACCCCTTTCAGCCGAGGCTACATCATAATCGGCTGCCTGCAGTAACCGCGATAAAATACTCTCTACATCTTCGCCCACATATCCGGCTTCGGTAAGTACGGTGGCATCGGCAATGCAAAACGGAACCTGCAGCACTTTAGCCAGAGTTTTTGCCAAAAGCGTTTTTCCTGTTCCTGTTTCGCCCACCAGCAAAATATTCGATTTTTCCAGCTCTACATTTTCCGAGAGCAACTTATGTTTTAATCGTTTAAAGTGATTATAAACTGCAACCGAAAGCACACGTTTTGCTTCGTGCTGCCCTATCACATACTCATCCAAATGGGCTTTTATTTCGGCAGGTTTTAAAAGTTTAAAGTTAAGCTTGTTGTTCTTTTCCTTCTGATTTCCCAATTCTTCATTTACAATCCGAAATGCCTGATTCACGCAACTGTCGCATATGTATGCATTCAGTCCTGCAATCAAAAACTCAGTTTCCGTTTTATTGCGTCCGCAAAAAGAACATTTATCTTCTTTACCTTTCATACTTGTTGTTAAAGCAATGCGGATAATTAATTTACCCGCATTGCATATTTCCCTGAATTATTTCTTTGTGTGTTTAGTGAGAACTTCGTCAATCATTCCGTAGGTTTTTGCTTCTTCCGCAATCATCCAGTAGTCGCGATCCGAATCTTTCCATACTTTGTCAAAAGGCTGCCCGCTGTGGTTAGCAATAATTTCGTAAAGTTCTTTTTTCAGTTTTTCAATTTCACGGTAAGTGATTTCGATATCCGAAGCTTGTCCCTGTGCCCCGCCCATTGGCTGATGAATCATTACACGGGCATGTTTAAGAGCCGTGCGTTTGCCTTTTGCTCCGGCACACAACAAAACTGCAGCCATTGAGGCGGCCATGCTGGTGCAAATGGTAGCCACATCCGGGCTTACCCATTGCATGGTGTCGTAAATACCTAAGCCGGCATACACCGAACCTCCCGGACTGTTAATGTATAATTGGATGTCTCTTTTAGCATCCATCGACTCTAAAAAGAGAAGTTGTGCCTGAATAATATTGGCGAAATAATCATCTACCTGAGTTCCAAGAAAGATAATGCGGTCGGCCATTAAACGGGAGAAAACGTCAATTTCCCTGAAGTTCATGGGGCGTTCTTCAATCACCGTTCTGGTCATATCTTTCACCGAACTTTTAATATATGACTCCACTTTTAAACTGCTTATGCCAAGGTGTTGGGTGGCATATTTTCTGAATTCAATTCCGTCATTCATACGATGTAAATTTTTGATAAGATTTTACGAGTATAGTCAATTTCAATACCATTACAAAACACCCCGCATTTTGTCAGGTATTTACAGGCTTAAATTAAAACGCGTTTATCGGTTTCTGCTGATTAGTGACTATGAGCTCCTTCGTGGCTGTGTTCGTGTTCATGCTCGCTGTCATGAGCATGTTCATGTTGCTGGTGATGACGGTCGCTGTGTTCTTTCATTTTCTTGAAAAAATCATCAATCGGAAGTTCTTTTTCTTCTATGGTAACCATGTTTTTAAGCGCATTGATTACTTTGGTTTCAATGGCCATATTCAACATACGGGAGCGGTAGTTTTGATCTTTTAATTGTTCTTTGGCATAGGTCTCCAGGTAATCGCTTACCGGAATATTCATATTATAGCCAAAAAACATGCGTTTGGTATAATTTACCGAAGCATTCAGTAAATCCTGGTCTTCTATTTTTAATTCCTGATCTGCAATTACTTTTTCCTGAAAAAGGGTTGAGCGCAGGTATTTCGCTTCAGGAGCATATTTGCTGTCTACATTTTCAGCCGTAAACTTATCGGGATGACGGTCCATCAGCCAGCGTTTTAAGAATGAATCCGGCAACGAAACAGGATGTTTTGCCAGCAAGGTGTCAAACAATTCATGTTCTAAGGCATGATCGGCCTCTGATGCATAAAACTGCTTTAATTCTTCTTTTACTTTAGCTCTGAATTCTGCTTCGGTTTTAACGGCATTTTCGCCATATACTTTATCAAAAAATTCCTGATTCATTTCGGCAGGTTCCTGCCGCTTGATTTCTTTAACTTCAAAACGGAAAGTTTTGTGTAAATCACTTACAGTTTCTTTGCTTATTTTTAAAACGGTTGAAATTTCGGTGGCGTTGTGATCAAACACTTCAAAAATATCTGCGGTTACAACTGCACCGGCTTTTTGTCCGATAAATGCATTTTGGGTGGCCTCGTGCTTTATGGCCGAAAGAAGAATCGGGAACTCGGCCTGAACACCACCTTCTAAAACAGTTCCTTCGTCCGTTAATTCTTTAGCCTCCACTGTAAGCATGTCGTTTGCCTCAGCAATTTCTGTGTTAACCTGATTTCCGTAGCGTTGTCTTGAGCGTTCTACTTCTTTTGAAACAAGGTCTTCGTCAATTGCCGGAACGTGTTTTACAAAATAATCGTTCTTGGAAATGTTCAGGTCAAATTTTGGAGAAAGGCCAATGTCAAAACGGAATTTAAAATCTTCGGTTACGGTCCAATCATAATTCTCGTTATCGGTACTTAATACCGGCTGACCCAAAACCTCAAGTGCATTTTCCTTGAGGTAGTTATTCAGAGCTTCCGATGTAAAATTATTCACTTCGTCAACTAACACAGCTGAGCCATACATTTTTTGTATCATTCCCATTGGGGCTTTTCCGGGTCTGAAACCGGGGATATTTGCCCGTTTCTGGTAATTTTTCAAAGCCTTTTCAACTCTGGGAGCATAATCAGTTTTGGCTACGTTTACGGTAATTACCGCGTTCAGATCGTCTTTGTGGTCAATAGAGATGTTCACTGAATGTGTTGTTTATAGTATTGAGAATAAGTTAAAAGTGCGCACGGAGGGACTCGAACCCCCACGCCTTTCGGCACCAGATCCTAAGTCTGGCACGGCTACCAATTACGCCACGTGCGCGAGAAAGAGCGGCAAAGGTACACCGATGTGGATGAATTCCAAACTCCACGGCTTGTAAAAACATTAAATTTGCCACAAGAAGCGAAAAAAATGCACCCAACCATTGATGTAGAGCTGGAAAACAAAGAGATAGTTAAACGCTACCGCCATTTACTGCGATCGTGCCGCAGGTTATTAGAAAGAGGTGACAAGAAAAAAATAAGGGAAGCTTTTGAATTGGCTATGGTTGCCCACAAGGGTATGCGCAGAAAATCAGGCGAGCCTTATATCTTTCATCCGCTGGCAGTGGCTCAGATTGCTACCGAAGAAATAGGTCTTGGCCCCACCTCGGTGGTATGTGCTTTACTGCATGATGTGGTAGAAGACACACATATAACTCTTGATGATATCAAACATCAGTTTGGTGATAAAGTAGCTCAGATTATTGACGGGCTCACAAAAATATCCACTGTTTTTGATACGGAAACCAGTTCACTTCAGGCCGAGAATTTTAGAAAAATGCTGCTCACTCTTTCAGATGATGTACGGGTGATTTTGATAAAACTGGCCGACAGGTTACATAATATGCGTACGCTGGGTTCCATGTCGCGCAAAAATCAGTTAAAAATTGCATCTGAAACCAAATATATCTACGCTCCGCTGGCACACAGGCTGGGGTTATACGCTATTAAAACCGAGCTCGAAGACCTTGCACTGAAATATACGGAAGAAGAACAATTTAAATTTATTGCCGATAAACTTCAGGAAACTAAAACGCAAAGAAATCGATACATTAAACAATTTACCGAACCGCTTATTGAAGAACTCAACCTGCAGGGGTTAAAATATGAAGTAAAGGGAAGACCCAAGTCTATTTACTCCATCTATAATAAAATGAAAAAACAAAACATCCCGTTTGAAGAGGTGTATGATTTGTTTGCCATTCGGGTAATTATAGATACTCCGTTAGACAAAGAAAAATCTGACTGCTGGAAGGTTTATTCAATTGTTACCGATCATTACAGGCCAAACCCCGACAGGTTGAGAGACTGGGTTTCCACTCCCAAATCAAACGGGTATGAATCTCTTCACACTACTGTTATGGGGCCACAGGGGCGTTGGGTAGAAGTTCAGATTCGTACGCGCAGAATGGACGAAATTGCCGAGAAGGGTTTTGCTGCACACTGGAAATATAAAGATAACGGGGCACCTACTACAAACGATTTGGAACGGTGGCTGGCTCAGGTACGTGAGATTCTTGAAAATCCGGATTCTAACGCACTCGATTTTCTGGATGATTTTAAACTGAACCTTTTTGCCGAGGAAGTTTTTGTGTTTACACCTAAAGGAGAATTGAGAAAACTGCCGGCCAATGCCACAGCCCTCGATTTTGCCTTTGATATCCATACTTCTGTTGGGTCAAAATGTATAGGAGCTAAGTTAAATAACAAATTGGTTCCTATCAATCATAAGCTGTCAAACGGAGATCAGGTAGAAATAATAACTTCCAATAAACAAAAACCAAACGAAGACTGGCTTTCGTTTGTAGTAACTGCCAAGGCCAAATCAAAAATTAAAGATTTTTTAAAGGAAGAAAAGAAAAAAATTGCCGAAGACGGTAAGGAAATTCTTGAGCGGAAATTTCATCACCAAAAAGTGGAGTTTAATTCAGAGAATATAAACCATGTGTTGGCTTTTTTTAAACTTAAAGCAGCTCTTGATTTATACTACCTTATTGCCACCGAAAAAATCAGAAAGCAGGATATTGATGTGGTCGCAATTCTCGCTCATGCAACGGAAAAAAAACAGGCAAATATTGCCATAGGCGAACCTGCCGCAGGCAAGAAAAAAGCTGGCATCAGCGAGCTGAAAGAAGACACGATAATAATCGGGGAAGATTACGATTTTGATTATTCAACAGCTAAATGCTGTAATCCTATTCCTGGCGATGATATATTTGGATTTATCACAGTGGGAGAGGGCATCAAAATTCATCGAACCAATTGTCCCAATGCTGTAGGACTTATGTCTAATTACGGCTATCGGATTCTTAAGGCCAAATGGAAAAATTCACCTATTAAAAGTTCTCAGGCTTTTCTTGCCGGAGTACAAATACAGGGGATTGACAGTGTTGGAATTATCAGTACCATCACCGATATTATCTCAAAGGAACTGAAGGTGAATATGCAGTCTATAACAGTTGAATCGCACGAAGGCAAATTTGACGGAAGGATAATGCTGTTTATTTATGACACTTCACACTTAGAAGAGTTGATTAGTAAGTTAAAGGCATCCAATCAATTGATTCAGGTAAGCCGAATTGATGTGAATTAACCGCGCAATTCATAACTTGCGACCTTGTTTTAGCAGACCGAAATGCACAAAAGCACAGAAACAGATAAAACCAAAGAAACAGTAAAGCGTCTTTTTACTGAGTATCTTGAGCGAAATAAGCAACGTAAAACGCCCGAGCGTTTTGCTATACTCGATGAAATTTACTCTAAAAAGGAGCACTTCGATGTTGAAACGCTGTATGTGCAAATGAAGAACCGCAATTACCGGGTAAGCAGGGCTACCGTTTACAATACACTGGATTTATTACTCGATTGCGGATTGGTAATTAAACATCAGTTTGGAAAAAATATTGCCCAGTTTGAACGCGCCTACGGATACCGGCAGCACGATCACCTTATTTGTAATATTTGCGGAAAAGTAACCGAGTTTTGCGACCCCCGCATTCAGCAAATTCAAACAATGATGGGCGATTTGCTTCAGTTTAATGTAACTAATCATTCGCTCAATTTGTATGGTTCTCCCAAAATAGATAAAGATGGTAAATGTATGAGCTGCCACAAGCAGGTGAATATTGGAAAAGAATAGATATATATGGTTGATGTACTTTTAGGTTTACAATGGGGGGATGAAGGCAAAGGGAAAATTGCCGATTTTATCACACCCCGGTATGATATAGTTGCCCGTTTTCAGGGAGGGCCAAATGCAGGTCACTCACTTGAGATTAACGGGATGAAACACGTGCTAAATACAATTCCATCCGGAATTTTTCATCCCAATTGCATTAATCTTATAGGTAGCGGAGTGGTTATTGACCCGGTAAAACTTCAGGATGAGATTTCAAAATTATATCCATTAGGAGTTGATGTAAAGAAGAACCTGTTTCTTTCAAAAAGGGCACACCTTATTTTGCCAACGCATCGCCTGCTGGATGCAGCATCAGAGCAATCAAAAGGAGAAAATAAGATTGGGTCTACTCTCAGGGGAATAAGTCCTTCTTATCAGGATAAAACTGGCCGTTCAGGCATTAGGGTAGGGGATATGAATCTGGCTACGTTCAAAAATAAATATGAAGAAGTAAAGCAGCGTCATCTTTCATTGCTCAGGTTCTATGAGTTCGACCTGGGTGCTTCAAACCTTCAGCAATTAGAAGAAGATTGGTTTAATGCAATAGATTATTTAAGGGAGTATGTTCAGGTTGATAGTGAATATTACATCAATGAGGCTATGCTGTCGGGCAAAAAAATTCTGGCCGAAGGAGCGCAGGGAAGTATGCTTGATATTGATTTTGGGACTTATCCGTTTGTTACCTCTTCCAATACCATTACGGCAGGTGCCTGTACCGGGTTAGGTTTAGCTCCTCGTCATATCGATAAGGTATATGGCATTTTTAAAGCTTATTGCACCCGGGTAGGCGGTGGGCCTTTCCCCTCAGAGCTCAATGATGCAACCGGAGAACTTATTCGGAAAAAGGGACATGAATTTGGAGCCACTACCGGACGGCCGCGAAGAACAGGATGGATTGATTTGGTGGCGTTAAAATATGCCATCATGCTCAATGGAGTTACTCACGTATTTATTACCAAATCCGATGTATTATCCGGGTTCTCCGAGATAAAAGCCTGCGACAGATACTCATTGCACGGGAAAGCGCTTTCCGGTGTTCCTTTTGAACTGAATGATGAAAGCCTTACTCCGTTATATAAATCATTTAAAGGATGGGACGAGGATCTTACAAAAGCTAAAAAAGAGAGTGACTTGCCTGAAAATTTCACCGATTACATTACTTACCTCGAAAAGGAGTTAGGGGTTCCGGTAAGTATTATTTCAGTTGGTCCGGATAGGGATCAAACAATCATCAGGAAAGAATTCAAATAAAAGGAGTTCCGGAGACATACAAAAAGAAAACCCCGCTATTGCAATAGCGGGGTTTTCTTTTTATGCGAAATTCGATGTCTTAATATTCCCAAAGGTCATGCTCAAAAATGAAAAGCTCCTGTTTAATCCTGTCGGCTTCAAGTAAAGCTGCAAGATTGTCTTTTTCGTATTCAGGCATATTCTTAATGTAGTAGTCGTACATATTTGATTCCTTAATGATATAGCTTGAGAACAAACGGTTTTCAAACCAGTCATCGTAGGTTAAACGCATAGCATCATTAAAGCGATTGTAAAGTTGCTCATTCACCAAAACCTCTCTCAATTCAGAGTATTTAATGGTAAAAAGCGGATAAACTTCACCGGTAGCGTCACCATTAACCAAAAGGTCGGCAATAGGGGTGATAGCAATAATACGGGTAATAATTTTTCCGTGATTTTTATCAAAAACCCATTCTTCCATTACCCTGAATTTTTGAACAGTTGACCATCTTCTCGGCTCATCAATAGTTACAGTTTTGGTGATAGCCGTAGTAGGATCAAAAGTTGGTAATAAGATATCTGGATTCTGGGCACTGTCAATTACTTCACTTTGAGTTTGTATAGATGCTCTTTTAGATGCCTCTTCGGGAGTTAAAGGAGTGACCATGGAGTCAGGGTCTGCATACACATGAAGTTGCCCGCTACGTGCATATTTCAGCACAATATCGGCAAATGCATTCCTTGGCCAGGTCATTACCTTATTGTTCTTTTCACGCAGGTCAATAATTCTCCAAACCCGCTTTCTGTAAATCGCGTCAGCTTCTCTTAAAAACGGCCATTGTACAACCATTCCTTCAGGGAATCTGTTTTCGTTGTAAAGAACATTTTCCGAATAAGGCTGTTGTTGCTGAGGTTCGTTTTGAGCAACAGAAACCATGGGGACAATGTTCAGAAACAGGAGAAATCCGGAGAGTCTTTTGATAGTGCGTATCATTACTTTATTTTTAAAAGAATCGAAGATTTAATGTTAACCACCCCGATTTTGGTACCAATAGCGTCAGCTTTAATATTGCTTATGATAAGCATATCACCTGCACGTGCACCGGTTACCCCATTGACAATATTAGTCGGAAGCGTTTGCCCCTGAACTCCGTTGGCAATGATAGGGTCGCCACCTTTACGGGTTAAAATAGCATCGAATGAAAGTACTTTATAGCGAATTCCTTCAAAGGCAAAGTCAGCTAAATCGCACACCACGTATGGTAGGCCTTTGATTTCGCTAGGCGTAGCCGATGAGTTAATTATTTTACCAACCATTGGAGTAGGGCTTGGAACTTTCTTTACGCGATATTTTTTAGATTCTACACGTTTAACTGTTCCGTCCTTGCCTTTTACTGAAGCAACAATTTCTACTTCTTTTCCTCCGTCAACCTGTAAATTCCAATGTCCTTTTTGGCCGGCAATTGGTATCATTCTTCCACCAACACAGTTGGCAATAATTTGTTCAGGTGCACTACCGGGAACAGAAATAGCAATTGGATTATCGAGGCCAATATATACTACATTCATTTTTTCGGCAGAGATAGTAGCCATACCTTTAAATGCCGTATAAGTAAGTTCAGAAATTTTCTCTTCAACTGAACCATCAGGTTTACGAACATTTACAACTACTTTTAATTTCTGATCTCCTTCACTTCTTGGATTTGTTTTAAACAAACCTTTTCCATCTTTAACCGGAATAGAAGCACCATTCACAAACATTTCGTTGTTTTTCTTCGAATCGTAAGCTGCAAGATAAATCTCGGCTTCAAAGTCACCTCCAATTGGAATAACAGTACCTTTGGTAGGTACGGCTACTGCAATAGTTTGGTCAAACTTGATATCATCTTTATTGATACCTTTTGCCAATAAATCGAGCACCTGTGATTCAGTGTTTTTACAGTCGTTTTTGATTTTTTCAATCATGGTTACAACTGCAGCCAAAGGAGCATGTTCAAACATTTCTGATTCCCAGCTTTGTTTCTGACCTCCGTGTGACGGAGGTTCGGGGGTATATAAATCTGTTTTCACATCTTTTTGTTCAGCCGGAGAAAGAAGTTTTAGTAATGCCTCGCGGGTTGCATTTATTTTTTCTTTCAACTTCTTACTTTCAGCACCGCCATCTTTTTTAATAAAATGGAAAGCGTGCTTTTCGATATTATCCGGTTGGGCTAATTCTCTTTCAGCCTCGGGTAAGGCGTGATTATCTTCGTCATCTTTACGACCTTCTGCCTGCTTTACAAGCATGGTTTTGATGTTATCGAGATAATCGGTTAGTTCTTTAGATACTTTACGAGCTTGTTGTGCCTTTTCGTAGAAAGGGCGTGTTTTTTCAGCATTAATCGACATTTCCTTTTCCAGGGCTTTCATGGTCATGTTGTTTTTGTCGTCAATATTTTTGCCCGACTTCATCATGCTCACTTCCACCATGTGGAATGCTTTAAGGATGTCTTTTGATACGTTCAACGCGAGCAAAGCCGTCAACACGAGGTACATCATGTTGATCATCTTTTGCCGTGGTGGTAATTTGCCTCCTGCCATGTTCTGTTAACTCCTTTGTTTAAATTGTTAAACTTATTAAATTAACCTTTTACAACCATAGCGCTTAACATACCGCCATATACATTGTTGAGGCTTGTGAGGTTTTTAGATAATTTATCCATTTCCTGTTTGAAGGTAACCGCTTGTTGTTCAGTTTCCGAAAGACTGCTGATAACACCTGAAAGATTACCAACAAATGAGTTGATGGTTTTAAGGTGATTATTTGATTCAGCAATCTCTAATTCATAAATTGAATTCAACTGAGCCAGATTTTTAGAAATTTTCTCCATCTGGTCACCGTATTCACGGGAATTAGAACTTGAAGCAGCCAACGTATTTAAAGCATCAACCGCACCTACATACGATGAATTAATTCCTTCAATTGACTTAGAGGCTTTTTGAACATTTGTTACATATTCGTTGGTGGCAACAGATGCACTCGAAAGATCGGTAAGGTTTGATACATTAGAACTTAAAGTTTGTAACCCGGTACCTAAACTGCTGATTAATTCAGGGCTTACTTTGGCATCTTCGAGCATTTTGTCTAACTGCTGGCTTACTGAACCTTTATTTTTTGCTTCCAATTTGCTTACATCATAGTCTTCGGCCAGTTCAGGGTAAACACGCGACCAATCAACTTCTTCGTGAACAGGTTCAAAGGCAGAAATAATGAAAATGAGAGCTTCGGTTAAAAGTCCCACGGTCAGCATCACATCCGCAATCTTCAAGTGAAGAATCTTTGCCCATGCACCAACAATTACCACAGCGGCACCAAGACCGTAAACTTTAGCCATTAACTTTTTAAACAATAATGACTCTAAAAAACCTTTCTTTTGGCTCATAATACTTTAAGTGAATTTAGGTATGTTAAACAATAATAAAATTAATAGTTCATGCTTAAGATTAAAGGTAAAAATTGATTAATTCTTATCTTTAATAGAACGACCCATAAATGTCATTACACAACGGAAGCCTACAAATGACTTGGCTGAGTCCTGATATTCGTGAGTACGGGTTGCCACATTAATAAAGTGGCCAATATCTTTCCATGACCCTCCGCGAATCACTTTTCGTTTCAGTGTTTCCGGATCTCCGTTAGGATTTTCTGCCTTGGTGGCCTGAGCTTCGTATTCATAATCCGAGTTCATGTCATCAGAGAAGAAATTTGTTGAGTTTTGGTAAGCGGTACGAGTCCATTCGGCTACGTTACCGGCCATGTCATAAAGGCCAAAGTCGTTAGGGAAGTATGACCCTACGTGAATAGGATAAAAACCACCGTCTGATGGATAATCCCCACGACCCGGTTTAAAGTTGGCTAAGAAACATCCTTTGCTGTTACGTATATATGGACTACCCCAAGGGTACATATTTCCATCACGTCCGCCACGGGCTGCATATTCCCACTCATATTCGGTAGGTAAACGGAATGGCTCAACAATGGGCTCATCTATTTTACCATAATAAGTGTTCATGTGCATGGTTCTCCAGTTACAAAATGCAGTAGCCTGACGCCAGTTAACTCCCACTACCGGGTAATTATCATATTTTGGATGCCAGAAGTACATTCTGGTCATAGGTTCATTAAAAGAATAAGTGAAATCCCTCACCCATACCAAGGTGTCAGGATAAATTTCAACACCACTGTCGTCATTGGTTTTTTCACCGGCTTTACGAATAAAATCGGCACGATTTGCATCATACCCTTTTCGCGGAGCTTTGGCAGCTGCAACAAGGTCTACCCACTCGTATCTGTATTTTAATTTACGTACATCAAGCTGCTTCACTTTATAGTGGCGTTCACTTTCTGCGTAAAACATATCGTTCAACGTTTCAATCGCATTCGGATCTTCCATATCCAAACGCTCATCATAATTGATATAGTGGTCTCCGTTTTCCTGCTCAATCCAGAAAGTTTCACCCATGGTTTCGCGGGCAATGGAGTCTACCACATGGTAAACAAACTGGCGATACTCGTTATTGGTAATTTCGGTATCGTCCATGTAAAAACCAACAATGGAAATTTGCTTGTTCGGTGCCAGTTGAGAAGATAAAATATCTTGCTCATCCTGCCCGATATGGAAAGACCCTGTGGGCACATAGATGGTACCAAACGGTTGAGGATGGAACCAAACACTTCTTCCCGGCACACCAGTCAACTCACCACGATCATTGCTCAGACCGCAACTTACCAGTACGGTTACTGTGACCAGGATGAGGAATGAATTAACTATTTTCATCTGCTTTGTTCTATGGTACTTTTATGTTCAGTTTCGCAAATTTAGGGTTTGGAACCGAAATTCCAAACTTCTACACTTGTGGATAATGTTTTTATTTCTGTGGATAAAACGAAAATTCTTAAAAATTTATTGTTGATATCTTATAAATATCTGGGTGTTAGGCGAATATTTGGAATTTTGGGTACAGGGGGTTTAAATTTAAAGCAGTAAGTAACATAAATTTCGTGCGAGCCTCCGCTAAACTTATTTAACTGACTTGTGGTAAAGTCATATGAATACCCCGCATGAAAGTTTTCGTTGAACTGGTATCCGAGCATTCCAATAAACGCATCTCCCGAACGGTAAACTAACCCACCTCTTATTTTATTATTGTATAAAACAAAGGCGTTAAAATCTATTTGTAGTTTGGCCGGGTCTTTCTTAATTAAGAGATTTGGTTCAAGTGTAAGGGAAGAAGTAAGGTCATAAGCTGCACCTGCCACCATATAATAGTGAGTGGCTAATTTTGAATCAACGGTATTGCCGGTGGTGGTGGCATATGAAATGGTACTTTGCATTAAGTGAGTGGCCGATAAACCGGCATACACATTTTTTAATGGACCAATGGTACTATTGGTATAATAAATTCCGGCATTTACATCGGGTGCGGTGGCAGAAACTTTGGATACAGGGATTTTAGGGTCGCCCGTTTGTTCAGGGGTTAGTTTAGTTCCATCCAACGATTTTTGCATAAACCCACCGGCAGCGCCTACTGCCAGATTACTGGTACCGGCTGAATTTAACTTGATTTTGTAAGCAAAGGAGAAAACCACATTTAAAGAACTTTCGTATCCCAATTTATCATTAATAATTCCAAGGCCTACTCCGGCACGCTGCTTAGCAATTGGAGAATTGATGCTTAATGTTTGAAATTCCGGTGCTCCGTCAAATCCTGTCCACTGCTTTTTGTAAACGGCAGTCGCACAAATGGCATCTTTGCTCCCGGCATAAGCCGGATTGTACACCATTTTGTTGAACATAAAGAAGGAGTAATACGGATCTTGCTGTGCATATGATTTTGCTGCAAACAACAG
>JAIBAK010000024.1 GCA_019695215.1 Bacteroidia bacterium
GTTTGGTGGAGCTGGAGGGAGTCGAACCCTCGTCCGGAGATGGAACGGTAATGCTTTCTACACGCTTATTATCCTTTAATTGTAGGGAACAGGCAAGCCGGATAAGGGCTAATCCTGAACCTTAGATTTCTTTATACAAGCAGGGCGCAAAACCACTTACCCGCAGGCCCCGGTGAAACGACACCCCAATTGGCAACTACACCGAAAAACAGTTGCCGGGATGATGGCTTAGTGCGTAATCGTCCTGATTAGGCAGCCATAGCGAAGTTATTTTCGCCAGTTAAAGGTTGAGTATTGATATTAAAGAGCCAATATCCCAAAGCTCTGCGTGCTTACATCCCTGTTGCTCATCCCGTCAATTCCGGTCAGCCCCAAGGTTTGCATAAAATAAGCGCACAAAGGTAAGGTTTTGCGGCCATATTTGCTCGGGCAACTTGGTTACTAATAAATTAAAACACCTTTGTTCAGAAAAAAGTGCAGGTGTGGAAACTTGCCCCCGGCAGTTTTGCCCTGCCTTCATTATTGCGTGTAAATTTGTTTCCGATAATTTTACGGCTACTCCACAAGTTTTTATTAAACCCAAAATCAATGAAACAAATCAGCATTCTCGCGCTTTTTCTGGCAGCTTCGTTAAGTTTAATGGCTCAGAGCAATAAAAAGCCAAACGGCAAAGGCCTTATTCCGGGTTTTAGAACCATGACCTGGGGGGTGCATATTGACTCGACCATGAAAAACGGGCGTAAGGTAACATTTCTGAAAAGCAATACCATAAGCGACCCCAATGCTTACGTGCTGGAAAATGAAGATATGACAATTGGTACCGTTACCCTTAATAATATCTACTATTATTTTACAGACCGCGGACGTTTTACCAAAGTAATGATGGTAGCCGATAAGAAGTATTTTGCCGATATGAAATACATTTTATCCTACAAATATGATGATGTGCAGGCCCCGCAAATTTCAAAAACATCTAATGGCAGCACCGTATATCAATGGACAGTGGATGATGTGCGCATTACCTTAACCGATGGTTCGGCTGACGGATTTATGACGGTTACCTTCTTTATGGATTTTAATCTGCACGAGTTTAAAATTATAAACAGCGGAGTAAGCGATTTTTAGCAGCGGATTTAAACAGCTATTTTATTTCTGATACTAAAACAGGTTTGAATTATTTCAGGCCTGTTTTTTTTCTATACGGTATTGCTGATTGCATGCCCCAATAAATTTGAGCACTTCTTCTTTCCCTGTTTTTTTCTCGGCCGAAGTAAAAAACATAGGAGGTAATTCTTCCCAGGTTTCATAAAGTGTTTTTTCAAACAGGGCTTTATTTTGCTGTGTTTGTGCCGCGTTTTGTTTATCAGTTTTGGTAAATACAATCACAAAAGGGATAGATAGCTGCCCCAGGTGATTGATAAACTCAATATCGATGAGCTGTGGTTCTAAGCGCGAATCAATAAGTACAAAAACGTATTGCAGGTTTTCTCTACCTTTCAGGTATTCTTCAATAAAATCGCCCCATTTTTCGCGGGCCGAGCGCGATACCCGGGCATAGCCGTAGCCGGGAAGATCGACCAAATACCAGTTATTATTAATGATGAAATGATTTATTTCCTGTGTTTTTCCGGGGGTTGACGATACTTTGGCCAGTTTAGCGTGGTTGCACAACATGTTGATGAGCGATGATTTGCCCACATTGGAACGGCCAATAAAAGCGTATTCAGGTAGCTGAGGCGAAGGGCATTGTGATAGTTTTACGGAACTTTTAACAAAGGAGGCCGTTTTAATAAGCATACGAAAGCGGGAGATTTAATTAAATTTGCGCACTTCAAAGGTAAGAATTTAAAAGACATATCAATTGACTCAGGTTACCCCGTTTAAAGATTCATCGGCCGGCAAAAAGCAGCAAGTGGAGCAAATGTTTGATCAGATATCGAGCCGCTACGACTTTATGAATCACTTTTTATCAATGGGCATTGATAAGCTTTGGCGCAAAAAGGCCATAGCCATTGCTGCATCGGTAAAGCCAAAGCGGTTGCTGGATGTGGCTACCGGAACAGGCGATTTTGCCATTCAGGCATTGCAAACCGGGGCACAGGAGATTATTGGGGTAGATATTTCGGAAGGAATGCTGAAAGTGGGAGTGGAGAAAGTAAAACCTTATGGGGGCAAAATTAAGCTGATGCGGGGAGATTCCGAAAATTTACAGTTTGCCGACAACAGTTTTGATGCAATTATCGTTGCTTTTGGAGTGCGCAATTTTGAAAATTTACAAAAAGGGCTAACGGAAATGTACCGTGTATTGCGGCCGGGAGGTATTGTGGTGGTTCTGGAGTTTTCGAAACCACGGGTATTTCCGGTAAAACAGTTTTACGGATTTTATTTTCGCTACATCCTTCCGTTTTGGGGAAGGTTGCTGGCCAAACATCAAACAGCTTATACCTATTTACCGGAGTCGGTACAGGCATTTCCGGAAGGTGAAGCATTTTTAGCAGAATTAAACCGGGCAGGATATAATCATACCACATGCAAACCTCTTTCATTCGGAATATCTTCTATTTATTCGGGAAAGAAATAAAACTCACCCTCGTTTTGGTGTTTGCAGCTTTTGGTTTAAAGGCTCAGCAACCCAATTTGTACCAATCGGATTTTAAACCCATTCATTTTGGTTTTAATGTATGTGTAAATTCATCGGGAATGCAATTAAACCGAACCAGATATTTCTATAATATTGATTCGTTAAAAAGTTTGCGTGCTCAGGGTTTTCCCGGACTGGGTTTGGGAGCCATCACCAATTTCAGAGCCGGAAAGTTTTTAGATGTACGCGCCATTTTCCCTCAGTTAATTTTTACGCAGCGAAATCTGGTTTATGATTTTTACGGCACTACTCAAAGGCAAACCGTTGTTAAAGTAGAGTCCATTTACCTGCAGGGTTCATTGCTGCTCAAATATAAAAGCGAGCGGCATCGAAATACCCGGTTTTATGTAATTGGCGGGGCTTACCTGTCGCATGATTTTGGCTCAACGGTCGACCAGTCGCGCAGCAATACCAAAGCAGTGGTGTCTTTAATTCCCAACGTATATGGATATGAGGTAGGTTTCGGGTTTGATTTTTATTATCCGTATTTCAAATTTTCGCCCGAGTTGAAACTTAGCAATGCCATGACCAATGCGTTGTATAAAGATCCGTATATCTATTCTCAGTCCATCAATAGTATTTTCCCCAAAATGCTAACCCTCACTTTCAATTTCGAATCGGGCAAATGAAGTTTAAGTTAGCGGCTACCGACAGTAAAAGCAAGGCACGTGCAGGTGAGGTAAAAACGGCACACGGCTCTATTCTTACTCCCGTTTTTATGCCGGTGGGTACCACAGGAAGTGTGAAGGGAGTATCGCAGCACAATTTGCGCGATGATATTAAAGCACAAATAATTTTAGGCAATACCTATCATTTGTATTTGCGGCCCGGAACTTCCATTTTAAAGGAAGCGGGAGGATTGCACAAGTTTATGAACTGGGAGCGCCCCATTCTTACTGACAGTGGAGGATTTCAGGTATATTCCATCTCGGACCAGCGAAAAATTCATGAAGAAGGGGTATGGTTTAAATCGCATGTTGACGGAAGCAAACATTTGTTTACTCCCGAAAATGTGATGGATATTCAGCGCACCATAGGGGCTGATATCATCATGGCATTTGACGAGTGTACCCCTTATCCGTGTGAGTACGATTATGCAAAAAAATCAATGCATATGACTCATCGGTGGTTAGAGCGCTGCTGCAAACGGTTTGATGAAACAGAAGGCCTTTACGGATATGAGCAAACCTTGTTTCCCATTGTGCAGGGAAGTGTGTACAGTGAGTTAAGAAAACAATCGGCCTCATTTATTGCTTCTATGAACAGAGAAGGAAATGCCATTGGCGGATTATCGGTAGGGGAGCCTGCCGAAGAAATGTATGCCATGACCGAGGAAGTGTGCACGATTCTTCCGGCTGATAAACCAAGGTATTTAATGGGCGTGGGCACACCGGTAAATATCTTAGAATCCATTGCACTGGGAATTGATATGTTTGACTGTGTAATGCCTACCCGCAATGCGCGTCACGGATTGTTGTTTACCCAAAACGGAACCATAAACCTGCGCAATAAAAAATGGGAAAATGATTTTACACCGGTTGATGTACAACTGACACCCGATTATTCAAAAGCTTACCTACGGCATTTAATTATTACCAAAGAAATTCTTGGCGCACATTTAGCTACTATGCAAAACCTTAAATTTTACTCCTGGCTCACCACTACCGCCCGCGAGAAAATAATTGATGGTACATTTACCGAATGGAAAAATACCATGATACCCAAACTTAACGAACGCTTATAACGTGAAAATACTCGACCGTTACATTATTAAAAAGTTCCTTGGTACATTCTTTTTTACCATGGCACTTATTATTTTGATTGTAATGGTGATTGACCTTACCGAAAAAGTTGACGACTTTATAGAGAAGAAAGCCCCTATGGAGGCTATCATTTTTGATTACTATCTTAATTTTATACCGTACTATATCAGTTTACTGAGTCCGCTGTTTATTTTTATTGCGGTTATTTATTTTACTTCGCAGCTGGCCACCCGAAGCGAAATCATTGCCATTTTAGGAACAGGAGTTAACTACACCCGTTTTTTGTTTCCGTATTTTATCGGGGCATCTGTTATAGCCATTCTCAATTTTATGCTGGCTGCTTTTGTGGTTCCTCCGTGTCATAAAAAGGTAGAGGCATTTGAAGATACTTATGTGCGCAACGAACATCGGGTTTTAAGCAGTAAAGTGTACCTGCGCAAGGCCCCCGGTTTGTTTGTAACGCTTGAGGCATTTAATTTAACCGATAGCACCGGTTACCAGTTTACCACCGATTATTTTATAGGCACGGATAAAATTTACCGGCTCAATGCCGACCAGCTTATCTGGAACAAAGCAAAGAAACAATGGACGCTGGAGAATTACGTGATTCGCAGGTTCAGTACTAACGGGGAAACCATTGAATCGGGGTACAGGAAAGATACAGCACTGGCTATTACCCCAGATGAATTTTCGGCCACCAATCTGGTAGTTTCCACACTTAATTATTTTGAATTAAACCACGAAATAAAGGAAACCATCAGTGAAGGAGGATCAAATATCAATAATTTGCTGGTGGAGAAATATAAACGGCAGGCCTCGTCATTTGCCATGTTTGTACTTACACTGCTCGGAGTAGCCATAGCGGCCCGCAAAGTAAGAGGTGGTGTGGGTATTCACCTCGGACTTGGATTATTCATCAGTTTTACTTTTTTATTGCTCACTCAATTTTCAGTGAGTTATGGCATCAGCGGTCAAATGCATCCGTTTATAGCCGTTTGGATTCCTAATGTATTCTACCTCATTCTTGGAATTGTGATAGCCGTAAAAGCCCCCAAATAAGTGAAAGCATCTGCCTTAGCCCGGTTTCATGTAATTGTTTTTATCTGGGGTTTTACAGCCATATTAGGAAAGTTAATTACCCTGCAGGCTATTGATTTGGTTTGGTACAGGGTATTGTTTACCATTATCAGTTTGTGGGTGTACTTCCGGTTTATTAAATTTAAACTGGAGTTACCGCCTAAGGCAACCCTCTGGATTTTGTTCATCGGACTCATTGTGGGTTTTCACTGGTATTGTTTTTACCATTCCATCAAAGTATCTAATGTGTCCATTACACTCATCAGTCTTTCTACCATTACTCTTTTTACCGCCTTGCTCGAGCCCTTGTTTTTTAAAAGAGCCGTATCGTTCAAAGAGGTTTTTCTGGCATTAGTGGTCATAACAGGCATCTCCTTAATATTTCGTTTTGAGTCGGGGTATGCCACAGGTATTTTTTACGGCATTCTGGCTGCCTTTGCAGGTTCACTGTTTGTGGTATTAAACGGGAAAATTGCTAATCGTTTTCCTGCATACAGCATCACTTTTTATGAAATAGGCGGGGCACTTATTTTACTCACCTCCATGATGCTTATTGACGGAGATATTGGATTACCTCCGCTACCTTCTGCCAGCGATTTAGGATTATTGGTCATTCTGAGTATTGTGTGTACAGCTTATCCATTTGTGGTAAGTGTGCATTTAATGAAAGAACTTTCGCCTTTTACGGTAAATATGATTACCAATCTGGAGCCGGTGTACGGGATTGTGCTCTCGTTGCTTATTTTTGGAGATGATGAATACATGAGTACCGGATTTTATGCCGGCACTTTGTTAATTTTATTTGCTATCTTCACGTATCTTTTTTTAAAGAAAAGAAATAAAATATAGTCAGTATGAAACATGTTTTTTCCCTTTTTACACTACTCATTGCGCTTACCGGAGTAAAGGCACAAGTAACCAGCCGCGAGGTGACCCCTGAACCCATTGTTCCGTTTGCTGAAATTAATTTCAGTACACTTCCGGATAACTGGCTTTTTTCCATCGAATTTCAAACCGATAAGGTTTTTCCTGAACCACAAGGGTATTCTAAGGAGCTTAAAAGTGCTATTGATAAGCAGCGTTTGATGCACTTAATGAATCGGGCTAAGAATAAAACAACTTCGGTTAATACAGTAACTGCTCCGTCAGTTGATAAGGTTTTTACCGCTAACGGGTCAAACGGTACGCCTAACGACAACAGTGTAGCCATTTCAAACGGAGGGAAAATTGTGAGTGTGGTAAACACCAATGTGCGCATGTACGATGAAACCGGAGCCTCCATTAATACGTATAAATCGCTGGCGGCAATTACCACTAACCAATTGGGAACATTAAACCGCACGTTTGACCCGCGTATTATTTACGACCCGATGGCCGACCGGTTTATCATGATTTTTTTACAGGGCGACAGCAGCAATGATTCGCGTATTGTAATAGGTTTTTCACAAAGCAATGACCCGGCATCAACCTGGAAATTTTATTCGCTCGAGGGGAATCGGTGGGGCAACGGAACCTGGTTTGATTACCCTATTGTGAGCATTTCAAAAAAGGATTTGTTTGTAACCGGAAACTTATTGCAGGATGGCAAAAGCTGGCAGGAGGGGTTTAAGCAATCCATCATCTGGCAGGTGAAGAAACAGGACGGTTATGACGGTATTGCATTATCGAGCAAATATTACGATAGCATTGTGTACAACGGGCGCCCTATCTGGAGTATTTGTGCCGTGCAGGGAGGTTCGCAACCATGGGGGCCCGAAACGTATTTTATTTCTCTTCGTCCGGGTGATGCATCTAATGATACGGTATTTTTACATACAGTAAGTAATACACTTGAATCGGGTTCATCTAAATTAAGCACCCGCATTCTTAAATCGAATAAGCCTTACGGAGTTCCTCCGTCAGCCATTCAGCCCAGCGGACAATATCTGCAAACCAATGATGCGCGTACCCTTTCAGCCATTATTGAGAGCGGGACAATTTATTTTGTTGGCAATACCATTGAGCCGGTTAATTTCAGTCCATCGGTGTATTTCGGAAAAATCACGGGATTGTATCCGTCTCCTCAGGTCACGGCTCAGTATATTTCATATGATACGTTAGATATTGGTTATCCCTCGATAGCGTATATGGGTGGCGGTGGTGCCGATAAAAGTTTGCTGATTACTTTTTCGCATGTATCGCAGCAAAGACAACCCGGTACCTCGGCTGTGTACATTGATCGTTACGGGGCCATTCATTCGTATATACGCATCAGGGAGGGTGATGGTTCCATTAACCTGCTTGCCGATTCAATGGAGCGTTGGGGAGATTACACCGGAATTCAGCGAAAGTATAATGAGCAGGGAGTGGTTTGGGTTTCGGGTTCTTACGGAAATACCATCAGCCAGCACCCCACTGCCATTGCTAAAATTAAAGCCAATGATACACAACTTTCATCGAAGGGCTTAACACTTTCCGAATTAAACGTATTTCCTAATCCGGCAAGCCAACTTATTTATTTAACCATACAGGTTGAAACTCCGGGGTTATATGTTTTCTCCGTTACCGATATGAGCGGACGTGAACTGAAAAAACTTCAGGAACTAAAACTGCCCGGTGGCAACTACAAAGTTTCGTTTGATGTTTCGCAGTTAAGTGCGGGGAGTTATATTCTTAAAGCAGTAACAAACAATGAGCAAATTTTATCTCAGAAATTTTTGGTGGGCCGTTAGTCTGCTGCTGCTGTTTGGATTGGTACATGGGTGCTGTTCGAAAAAAAAAGCCGTTCAGCCCAAACAAACAGTTACTCCTGAAATGCCAAAGCCCGGTTCGGAAAACCAGCAGCAGGCCGATTCATTAAAAAAGGCGATTGATTTGCAACGGCAAAAAAAACTGAAAGGTCAGTAAGTAAAACCAAAGGCCTTTGGCAATACAAAAGCCACATGAGTTATATCGGAATGCACAAAACGCAGTTGTTCCTTTGACAGGGCAAGAATTTGTTCCGGAATGATGAGGTCATCGCAGTAATTTCTGATTTGTCTGATATACGCATCGGCACCAAGTTTGAAAACATAAAATACAAAGGCAAACTCGCGGCAGTTGTCGGGGTTAAGTCCCGAATGTTTCAACGATGCAATCAGTAATGAATAATGAGCTTCCAGTTGCCTGCGTATTTCACTAAAAGTGGTGCAAATGGTAGCCGATGTTTGGGTGTGTTTGCGCATGTCCCACGACAAATCAAAAAGGTCATCAATTAATTGCGTAAATGCACCGGCCAGCCATAAAACTTCCCGTTCTTTTTCGCTTAACGGAGTGTGCATGAGTGAGCGGTAAATAAGCAAACTGATGCCTCCTTTGTTTTTGATTATCTGCCTCACCTGCGCTGCATCAAGATCTGGATCTTTAAGTTTACGGCTGTCTTTTTCTGCCTCAAAACCCTGCATAAGCGTGTGGTGAAAAAATACCTGCTGGGTATCGTCAAGTTCAATAAGAAGGTCTTTATAAATGTCAAGAAACAGCCGGTCGATGGAATGAACGGGGTTGGCCTGATGAGGTTCCTCGAGCATTAACTGCATTTTCTCAAAACTGATAGTTGTGTCATCGCAATACACATCGCCCAGCGCAAGTATGGCCCCGGCTTTACTGATAAGTCTGGATTCTAAAGGAGTTAATTTATAATTTATTAAGCCGGCAATCAAATTGGCGGCAAACAAAGCCTCGAGGGGATAATCATTCAGCTTATAAAAAATACCGGGAGATAATGTTTGATCGTGATTTTTTTTTGCTGTATCGATGTAGTGCTGAGTATGGCCCAATGCTTCCAGTTTCCACTTTTTTTTGCCCTGCCACAGTTTTTGCGCGGTTTGTACAAGCAAAATCCCATTGGTAAACACACTCATTTTTTTACGTGTTTGTAATCCTCAATGCGAATATGGTTTTTACAAAAATCGTATTCGGCAGGAACGTTTGAAGCAACAATTATCAGTTGATTGCTGCAATATTTTTCAATCATTTTCCGGTACCAGTTTGTTCCGGCTGCATCTAAGTTGGTACAAGGTTCGTCCAATAGTAATACACGTGTTTCGACAAATAAGGAAATACCTAATTTTACCCGTTGCCTCATACCTGAAGAAAATGCTTTCAGCGGTTTTTGCCTGTGTTTCTCAAGTCCCAGTTCTTCGGTTATTGAATGCAGAGAAAGGCCGGGTTTTAACGGTTTCAATGCAAAATGAAATGCCAGTAACTCGTCTAAAGTAAATTCTTCAATTAACTCGAGATAGGGCGAACTGAAACTGCAATGCCTGAAAAAGGCATCAGCATTTACGGGTGAATTATTACTTGAATAAAGAATGGTTCCTTTGCTGGGAGCCACAGCTCCTAGAATTACCTGCAGCAGGGTTGATTTTCCGCTTCCGTTGGCACCCAGCAGCGCATAGGATTGCGGAGAACTGAAATCAAGAGTTACGTCACGAAATATCCATTCGTTGCCAAAACGTTTGCCGATATGGTCGAGCCTTATCTGCATGGCTGCGGGATTAACGGGAATAACCTTTAACGATACCGTCTTTTGATTCGCGGATAAAGGAGAGGATCATCTCTTTTTCGTCACCGGCCGGAATTTCCTGTTCAATAATGCTCATGGCATTGGTGATATTGTGGCCTTTCACAAAAAGAATCCGGTAGAGGTCTTCTATTTCCCGCACTTTTTCATCGCTGAAACCTCTTCTTCGTAATCCAACAGCATTGATGCCGATGTATTGCAATGGCTCACGGGCAACTTTAATAAACGGAGGTACATTTTTGCGCACCAGCGAACTTCCTGTGATAAATGCATGGGCTCCTATGCGCACAAATTGCTGAACGGCTACAATGCCCTCCAGAATTGCCCAATCTTCAATGGTAACATGACCCGCAAGGTTAACACTGTTGGCAATAATGATATTGTTGCCAAGAATGCAATCGTGAGCTAAATGAACGTAAGCCATCAGCAGACAATTGCTGCCTACAGCAGTCTTCATTCTGTCAACGGTTCCGCGGTTAATGGTTACGCATTCTCTTATGGTGGTATTATCTCCGATTTCTACGGTAGAATTTTCTCCTTTAAATTTTAAATCCTGCGGAATGGCACCAATAACGGCCCCGGGAAACACGCGGCAGTTTTTTCCAATACGTGTTCCTTCCATAATGCAAACGTTGGGACCAATCCAGGTGCCTTCGCCTATTTCTACATGCTGTTCAATAGTTGAAAACTGGCTCACCGTTACATTGGCGCCAAGTTTTGCATCTTTATGTACAAGTGCTAAGGGATGAATCATGCTTTATCTTTTACTACGGTTGCCATCAGGTCGGCTTCACACACCAGTTTTTCACCTACAAAGGCCATTCCTTTCATGGTAACAATACCTCTTCTTATGGGGGCAAGTAATTCCAGTTTCAGAATTAAGGTATCACCGGGTACTACTTTATCTTTAAACTTGGCATTATCAATTTTCATAAAGTAGGTGCTGTATTTTTCGGGGTCGGGCACTCCACTCAGCACCAATACACCACCTACCTGCGCCATTGCTTCTATTTGCAACACGCCCGGAAAAATGGGATTTCCCTGAAAATGTCCCTGAAAAAAATACTGGTCGGCTGATACGTTTTTTATTCCTACAATATGATTGGCCGATAGTTCGGTAATTTTATCTACCAATAGAAAAGGCCAGGTATGAGGAAGTAATTTAGAAACGGCTACATTATCCAAAACCGGTTTGGTGTTGGGGTCGTAGGCCGGCACTGACGATTTATTTTTTCTTTTTTTAATTAAGGCTTTTATTTTTTTGCCAAAAGCTACATTGGCTGCGTGACCGGGGCGGGCGGCCATAATCTGCGCTTTAATGGGCATACCAATAAGGGCAAGGTCGCCCACCAAATCGAGTAACTTATGACGGGCAGGCTCGTTGTAAAACCGAAGTTCCACATTATTGAGAATACCTTCTTTTTTTACTTCCACTTTTGGCTTGTTAAACATTTTTGCCAGTCGCTCCAGTTCATGTTCTTCCACCACCCGGTCAACAATTACAATGGCATTGTTAAGGTCACCACCTTTTATCAGGTTGTTGTTGTACAACATTTCCAGTTCGTGTAAAAAGCAAAACGTGCGGCATGAAGAAATTTCTTTTCTGAAATCTTTGATATTGGTAAGCGAAGCATGCTGACTTCCGAGTACGGGAGAATTATAATCAACCATTACCGTGAGCCGGTAATCGTCCAATGGCATGGCAATTACTTCCACTCCACGGTCCTGCTCATGGTAATAAATATTTTGCGGAACTGAAAAGTATTCGCGGTCGGCATCCAGTTCTTTTATTCCGGCTTTTTCCAGTTGCTCCATAAACTGAATGGAACTTCCGTCAAGAATGGCTGGTTCGGGACCATCCATTTTAATGAGGCAATTATCAATTTCCAATCCTACTAATGCAGCCAGTACATGCTCTACGGTGTAAATGCGTGCTCCATGCTGCTCAATGGTGGTGCCTCTTGAGGTGTCAACCACATTGTCAACGTCTGCATCAACAATGGGCTTACCCTCTAAATCTATGCGTTGAAATTTATACCAGTGATTTTCGGGGGCAGGGCAAAAAGTCATATTTACTTTTTGTCCGGTGTGCAATCCAACACCCGAAATGGTGATTTCATTTTTAATGGTTGTTTGTTTCACAATGCTTATTCGCCTTTTAATTTTTTCTTTAGTTCTTCCACTTCTTTTTCCAGTTCATCCAGTTTTTTATCCATGTCAGGCAAACGTTTTACAACAATGCTTGAACGCAGGTAGTTTTTATATTCCTGAACCGGTGAGCCAATCCATTTTTGTCCGGGGGTATCAATTGAATTTGGAATACCGCTTTGAGCACCAATCTGGCTTCCTTTGGCAATGCTGATATGTCCTACAAATCCAACCTGTCCGCCAATCACGCAGTTTTCCCCGATTTTGGTACTGCCCGATACACCGGTTTGAGAGGCAATTACTGTATTTTTTCCAACCTCGGCATTATGTGCCACCTGAATCAGGTTATCCAATTTCACTCCCTTGCGAATAATGGTACTTCCCATAGTAGCGCGGTCAATGGAGCAATTAGAGCCAATCTCCACCTCATCTTCAATGATTACATTTCCTATCTGCGGGATTTTAGCATAGCTGCCGTCTTTTTGCGGAGCAAATCCAAATCCGTCACTTCCTATCACGGTACCTGCATGTACAATGCAATTATCGCCAATTACGCAATGATTATACACTTTTACACCCGGATACAGAATAGAATTTTTACCTATCCGGACATCAGCCCCTATATAAACCTGCGGGTAAATTAATGCCCCTTCACCAACCTGAACCCGGTTTCCGATGTAAGAAAAAGCACCCACATACACATCTTTTCCCAATGCTGCATCGGAGGAAACAAAGCTGGGTTGCTCAATTCCGGTCAATGCGGTTCGGCTGTTAAAATACTTATCAAGAATTAAACAGAATGAAGCATAGGGGTCATCTACTTTTATGAGCGTAACATGATCGGGCACATTGCCGTTGAAACTTTTGCCCACCAACACTACCGAAGCTTTGGTTTCATAAATAAAGTTGGTGTATTTGGGATTAGCCAGAAACGTAAGCGATTCGGGATGCCCCTGATCGATTTTTGAAACCGACCGGATGATGATGTCTTTATTTCCTATCAACTCTCCGTTGAGAAGCTTACTGATTTCCAGTGCTGATACCATTCAGATACAGGGTTATGATTTAGGGGTGAATTTATGAATTTTTAGGAAAACATAAATAGTGTTTTACCACCGTATCACTAAGGGCCGAAATATTGTAATTATCTGATGCTTTGGCTATATCACGCACCCTGCCTTGCTTATCCACAATATTGATTTTAATTCCTTTCAGGCTGTAGGCCTTATTCTGCACTTTATCGGTGTAAACAAAGTATCCTGCCTGCCTTGCCGAAATGTCGAGTGCCGAGGCTGTTTGCTGCTCCAGTTTTTTGAGCCGGGATTTACTAAACTCTTCGCGGCTAAACTCGATTTTTGGTAACTGCCGGTTGATAAGGTTAGAACAAAGTGTTGCCAGCACCACGTCCTCATGCAGCATCCACGCTTTTATGCAGGCAAAAATATCGTAGTCATCAAGCATGGTGAAAATTTCGAGTTGTTTGCTGTCTTTACTGAAATTGTTTTTCTTTTTGTTTTCATAAAAGAAAAAGTAGAGCGGATAGGTACAGAAAAGAGAAACTCCACCGGATGCCAGTTCTTTGGCTCTTTCAAAAATTTTAATCAGTAAACTTTCGGCAGCAATCACTGTTTTATGCAAATACACCTGCCAGTACATAAGTCTTCGGGCAATAATAAATTTTTCAATGGAGTAAATGCCTTTTTCCTCAACGGCCAGTTCTCCATCGCTGGTAACGGTAAGCATTTTAATGATACGGTCGTGACCAATAATTCCTTCCTGTACTCCGGTATAAAAACTATCCCTTCTCAGGTAATCAAGGCGGTCCATATCCAGCTGGCTTGATACTAATTGATGCAGAAATTTCTTTTTGTATTTGTTATTGAAAATTTTGAGGGTAAGGTCGAGCCGTCCGCCTAATTGTTTATTAAGTTCCATCATAAGGGCCTTGGAGATTTCCTCATGCGGAACATCTACTATGCAATGCTCGAGTGTATGCGAGAAGGGGCCATGCCCCAAATCATGTAATAACACCGCTGCACAAACAGCTTCTCCCTCTTGTTCAGAGATGGCAACACCCTTAAAGCGCAGGGTTTCTACCGCCTGATGGGTTAAACTCATGGCGCCAATTACGTGCTGAAAGCGGGTGTGCTGCGCACCGGGATACACATAATGCGAAAGGCCAAGTTGTTTTATTCTTCGTAAGCGCTGAAAGTAAGGGTGTTCAATCAGATCATACACCAGGTCGTAGGGAATATTCACAAATCCGTACACCGGATCGTTGATTATTTTTTTCTTATTTTTAACAGTCACCAATACTAAATATTTATGTTTCGAGTTATTAATGCCACGTGGTATAACAATTGTAAAGTACAAAAATGCGATTTTCGCACCTCATTTCACTACTAACACCCGATAATAGATGCAAAAAATAAAAATACTGTGGGCCGATGACGAGATTGATTTACTGAAACCGCATATACTTTTTCTGCAGCAAAAGGATTATGAGGTGGTTCCGGTTACCAATGGAGTAGATGCCATTGAAACACTCAGGCAACAACATTTCGATTTGGTTTTTCTGGACGAACATATGCCCGGTATATCAGGTTTGGAAGCACTTACCAAAATAAAGGAAGATCAGCCCGATATTCCGGTGGTGATGATTACCAAAAACGAAGAGGAGTATATTATGGATGAGGCCATCGGGTCAAAAATTGCCGATTACCTGATAAAACCCGTAAATCCGAATCAGATTTTACTATCTATAAAAAAACTGATTGACAATAAGCGGTTGGTTACCGAAAAAACCACTCAGGGATATCAGCAGGATTTTCGAAATATAGGAATGGCCTTTCAGGATAAAATGGGATTTACCGAGTGGTGCAATTTGTATCGTAAGCTGGTGTTTTGGGAACTGGAGTTAAGTCAGACCACTGATAACACCATGGCCGATGTGTTTGGTATGCAAAAAGCCGAGGCAAACCATAATTTCAGTAAATACATCAGTGATAATTACCTAGATTTTATGCAGGGAAAAGGGGAGGATGTTCCGGTACTTTCCCATAACCTGATGGCAAAAAAAGTATTTCCGCTGATGAAAGAAGAACGCCCTGTATTTTTTGTGCTCATTGATAATTTACGTTTTGATCAGTGGCGTGTATTGCAGCCGGTGCTCAATGAGTATTTCAGGGTGGAAGAAGATGAATTGTACATGAGTATTTTGCCCACCACCACCCATTATTGCCGGAATGCCATATTTGCGGGGATGTATCCTTCCGAAATTGAAAAACGCATGCCTAAATTCTGGAGCAATGACGAAGATGAAGGAGGGAAAAACATGCATGAGGAGGATTTTCTTAAAGATTTGTTTTCCCGTTCGCGTATCGATACCAAATTTTCGTACACCAAAGTAACCAATTTGGATGGCGCAAAAAACCTGATGGATAATGTATCCAATATGTTTCAGAATAAATTTAATGTGATTGTTTACAATTTTGTAGATGCACTTTCACATGCCCGCACCGATATGCATATCATCAGGGAACTGGCCGAAGATGAAAAAGCATACCGTTCGGTAACGCTCGCCTGGTTTGAGAATTCTCCGCTGCTCGAAACACTCAAAAAAATTGCATCAAAAGACGTAACCCTTGTTATCACCACCGATCATGGCTCTATACGGGTGCACGAACCGGTGAAAATTGTGGGCGATCGCAATACCAATACAAACCTTCGCTACAAGCAGGGAAAAAATCTGAGTTACGATAAGAAAGAGGTGTTTGAGGTAAAAGATCCGGCTAAGGCGTTTCTTCCAAGGCAACACGTGAGTTCAGGATTTGTTTTTGCCCGGAACAACGACTTTTTTGCTTACCCCAACAATTACAATTACTATGTGAATCACTATAAAAATACTTTTCAGCACGGAGGAATAAGTATGGAAGAAATGCTTATTCCTTTTGCGGTGCTGCGCACGAAATAAAAATGTATCGCTGATTTTTATCATGCAGTACCTTTGTGATATAGTCGTATTTTTGCACCATGTTATTACCCTTTCATCAAAAAGATTTTACCGAGGAAATTGAAGCCTCTACCATTGTGAAGTCACTTAAGGCTGGCGAACAAATTGTGGGCATGAATAAATTCATTCAGGTAATTCCTATCTTAAATTCGGGCTTGCTGGGGGTGTATCGCACCGATGATGACGGGCGAGATATGTTGCTGTATTATATAAAACCCGGTGAAAGCTGTATCATGAGTTTTTTAGCCGGAATTAATAATGATACCAGTAAAGTAAAAGCGATAGCCGAAGAGGACAGTGAACTCACGCTGGTTCCAATAGACAAGGTAACCCAATGGGTGCGCAAATACCCCGAGTGGACCGATTATATTTTTAAACTGTATCACCAGCGCTTTGAGGAATTACTGAATGTGGTAAATTCCATTGCTTTTCAAAAAATGGATGAGCGCATCTGGCAATTGCTCATGAAAAAATCGGAATTATCGAAAAGTAAAGAGATTCAGGTAACCCATCAGCAACTGGCCGATGAACTGGGCTCTACCCGCGAGGTAATTTCGAGGTTGCTTAAACAAATGGAGAAAACCGGAATTGTAGCACTGGGCAGAAATAAAATTACCCTGGTTTAAAAACGCAGCTTTTCAAATAGCCCTTCAGAAAATGAGGTTGTTTAAGTCTGATGCAGCTTGTGTAACCTTGGTCACTTTTGCTGCAAAAGATTAGACCGAACTTTGTAGCGAAATTTAAAACATATTATGAGTATTGAACAATTGATTAAAAGCGGAGCTACCATAGTTGATGTGCGCACTCCGATGGAATTTATGGGAGGCCATGTGGCAGGAAGCGTAAATATCCCGCTTCAGGAATTACCTGCAAGGCTTGATGAGATAACCAGCATGAAACAACCATTAGTGCTGTGCTGTGCCAGCGGAGCAAGAAGCGGGCAGGCAACGGCCTATCTGAAAAGCCACGGAGTGATATGTGAGAATGGTGGCAGTTGGATTAACGTAAATTACACGGTAGCCTCTAATTAACACAACATGTTAGAAACAATAAAAAAGATTCTTGGCATAGGTCCCAAAGTGGATTATGCCGAATTAATGAAACGCGGGGCTGTGATTGTGGATGTGCGCAGCAAAGGCGAGTATTCGGGCGGGCATGTGAAGGGTTCATTAAATATACCACTTAATTCACTTAGCGGACAATTATCGAAACTAAAAAAGGATAAACCGGTTATTACCTGCTGTGCCTCGGGAATGCGTAGTGCAAGTGCTAAAAGTATTCTCAAACAAAACGGCTATACCGAGGTGTACAACGGAGGAAGCTGGGTAAACCTTACGCACCTTTCCAAATGAGTTGGTCAACGCTGTTTACAAACTGGAATTTACTCAGATTTATTCGCCTTGTGCTTGGTGTAATGATTGGGATGCAAGCTATTGCCACTGCTGACTGGCTGGCGGGTATGATTGCGGGAGTTTTCCTGTTTCAGGTGGTTACCAATACCGGATGTTGCGGGGTAAACGGATGCAATACCTCTTATCGCACAAATGAAGTTCCGGAAAAAGAAGTAGAATTTGTAGAAGTAAAAGATACTAAATAAAAATTATATGAGTGCACATGCATACAAGGTTTCATTAACCTGGAAAGAAGGAAGAAGCGGTGAACTTTCGTCACCCGAACTGACAGATAAATTGGAAGTAGCCACACCACCAAATTTTGCCAAAGGTGTGGAAGGAATATGGTCGCCCGAACATTTATATACCGCGGCAGCAAGCAGTTGTTTAATGACCACTTTTTTGGCTATTGCCGAAAATTTTAAATTAGAGTTTGATAGTTTTAACTGTGATGCTAACGGGGTACTCGACATGGTAGAAGGAAAATACCTGATGACGGAGATACATTTAAAACCGCTGGTTGGAATACATAAAGAAGAAGACAGGGAAAAAACGCTGAGGGTGCTTGAAAAATCGGAGAAGGCTTGTCTGATTTCAAACTCAATCAAAGCCAAAGTAACCATGATTCCCGAAGTTTTTGTTTCAGCAAATAAAGAATTAACGAATTAATGATGAAAAGAAAAGCAAATAAGTTTGCGGCTGCCTTATTGGCGGGCTTAAGCATATTTTTTACAGCCTGCGGTACCAATAATCCGGGCGGAGTTCCTTCTTCGGTAAACGGAGAGGAGTTTGGTAAATTAATTGAGGCTAATCCTTCCGGAATTATATTGGATGTGCGCAGTGAAGGCGAATTTTCGGAGGGCCATTTAGCGGGTGCAAAAAATGTAAACTGGAACGGAAGTTCCTTTGAAAATGAAACAAAAAGTTTATCAAAGCAGGACTATGTGTTTGTGTATTGCTTAAGCGGTGGCCGCAGTGCTTCGGCTGCTTCTTACCTGCGCGGTGCCGGATTTAAAAAAGTAGTGGAGCTTAAAGGCGGATTAATGGCCTGGCGGGAAGCTAAACTTACCAATGAAAGTGGAGCAGTGACCAAAAGCGGAGGGATGACCGTTGATGAATTTAATGCTCAGATTAAAACCGGAAAAGTGCTGGTTGATTTTAATGCCGTTTGGTGTGGCCCTTGTAAACGAATGGCTCCTTTTATGAAGGAGATTGAAGAAAACATGAAATCAACGGTAAAGGTGATGAGCATAGATGCTGATGAAAACAATGCACTGGCTGCTGCGTTAAAAGTGGACGCTCTGCCCACGTTGTTTCTTTATCAGGATGGTAAAGTAGTGTGGACACATGTTGGATACATAAGCAGGGAAGAATTGATTGTTGAAATAGAAAAGCAGCGTTAATTTACAGAAACGCTTTCCAGAAAACACGTGAGGCATATGCGCCCCAGTCAGCAAGAGCTGATATAATTTCCGACATAAAGTTTTTCCTGTTCACGGGCTTCGCTTTTTTGGGGAGTTTAGCAGGTTGCAGTTCGGCATCAGTTACTGCTACGGCTTCCACTTTGGTGGCAAAATAGGTAAGATTTATTCGGGGTATAACCAAACCCAGTATCATACCGGGTAAGCCGTTAAATGATTCAGGACCTCCCTTCACCGCAATCTGATCAGAGTAAAATGCAATAATGTAAATAGAATCAAGAATGATGGTGGTGGCTTTTCGGCAGTCATAGCCGGCAATGTTCCGGTATTCTCCGGTTAGTTTCCATTTAAAAACGGCAAGGCTGTCATCCACTACATAGCTTTTATCAAAAATATTCTTGTACGAGGTATAATGTTTGGAATTAAAATCAGTTAGAACCAGATTGTCGTGAGCCACCCGGCCCCATGAAAAGGAATTGCTTTCATCTTCTGTTTTTAAATAATAGTAGCTTTTTGATTTTGTAAAAACCAATTCAAAAATATCAGTCTGATATTTAGGAATACGCTTTAACCATTCCTGAGCCCAGTCGCCTTTTTCGTTTTCAAATTGTTTGTGGAGATTTTCTCTTCGTTCAAATAAAATCCTTCCGTTAATTACCATCTGCTGGGCCGAAAGATGCGCCCAATAAATAAAAGCAACTAAAAATAATATCCGCTTCTTCATCTTAGTTTTTTTTCTGTGCTCCGTTGTGCGTAAAATTCCAGGTTAACGATAACAGCAGGTAACGTTTAAGTACCGTGTGTGTATTTTCGTTTATAAAATTGCTGTTGGCACTTCGTTCAAAACCTATATTCTGATTCAGTAAGTCATGAACATTCAGGGTAAGGGTGAGGTTGTCGTTTTTCAGGAATCTTTTAGATAAATTGGAATTGATAATGGTGGTATTGAGGTTGCGGTTAAATCCCGCTGTTTTCTGACGGATATTAAAACTGCATTCGGCTTCAAATTCCATTTTAAACGGAAGTTCAATATATAAATCGGCCGAGTAGGTTTGAATCCAGAAACGGGTTACCATATCTTCCCTCAATGACGAGCGGGAATAGTTAAAATCCCAGTTTCCGTTAAGCGAAAAATCAAATTTTTCCTCCAGAGTATATTCAATTTCCATCCCGTAGCCTGCCGAAAGGTTGTTGTTGGTGTTTTTAAGTCCGTTCACCATATTTGAGTTTCTGGAGGTACTGCCGTTTAAGCTATTGCCAATGCTGGTATGTATTTTTTTTATTTGTATGTAGTAGTTCGAGTAAAAGTAGGTGTAATAATTTCCGTTAACGTTTATGGTTTGGTTCGTTCGTCTTCCGCTGCTGTCAACATTGTCGGCATACGAAAAATCATTTTGTGTTGCACTGGCATTAATGCCCATGTAAAAACTTCTTCCCGAAATGGGTTTATAGGAATTGTACCATACATTAAAGTTAGTGGAAAAGCTTTGTTTAAGATTCGGGTTTCCAATCATTATTTGCAGCGGATTGCTATTGTCTTTTAAGGGTTGCAGTTGCTGTAACGTGGGCTGCTCAGTATTTCCGGATAACGAAACGGATAGGTTGGATGTATTTCTCCTTTTATAATTAAATGAGATGCTTGGAAACAGGTTAAGAAAATGCTGTTCGCGTACGGAGTCATTTACCAGATTATGCTGGTATAAATCGGTATAAGAAGCCTTTCCTCCAAACGACAGATTCATTTTTTTAGTGGTGTAACGAAGGGAAATTCCTCCCTGATGCCCGAGGATATTGTAACGTAAGCTATTGCTTAATGAATCTACTACCTGGTCATATTCATTATTGAGTGAATTTTTGATATAGCTGTACCTGCGCGAACTGCTGATGGTATTGCGTATACTGTAATCGGCAATAACGAACCAGTTTTTTAGAAGGGGTTCGGTGTAAGTTATTTTGCCTTCCCAGGTATTGGTTTTGTTGTCTGAGTTTTTGCGCTGGTCTATCAAATCGGTTTGCAGCAAACTGCTGTCGGATTTAAAGTAATTGGTTTGTGATAAGAGAAAACCTTTGCTGGTACCGTTACGGTAGTTTTGGTTAAAGGCAAGATACATCGAACGCCCTTTGGTTTTAAATTTTTTGTTCATGCTTATCGAGTAGCTGAACTGATCTTTCGTCCCGTTTTCGGTTTGGGTTCTATCATTGTTGTTTACCAAAAAGTAATCTCCATTCAGGTTTTCCGAAATAAATCGATTGGTAGAGGAGGAGGAGCCGGAGCTTCCGTTTATCTTAAATTTAAACGTAGTTAACGAGTCTCTTTTGTATTCAAATGAACCTTTGGCACTGCTGCTTTCCCTGAAAGCATTAAAATTTTTGCGCTGATTATTGAAATAGAGGGTATCCGGTAAAATGTATTTTGAATAGTCGTTATCGTAGCCGTTTACCCGTAATTCTTTATGGGTTCCATTCAGTACCACATATTTTTTTTCATCAGGCGATTTATTGGAGTAATGAGTTCCTCCATACCATGTTTGCGGGATACCGGTGCCGCTGTAATCTTCATCTTCATTATTGTAGTAGGTGTACATATATCCCGATGACTCATCAAATTCGGTATTTCCTTTTCCCCCGGCATACATATCGGCATCTTCCCAGCTAAGGGATGTTTTATTGGTGTTGGCAGCGGCACCGTAAAACGAAAATTTTCTTTTCTTTTTAAACGAATTAAACATGGCATCGTGTTCATACCTGTCCTGTGTTCCTGCACCTGCATTTGCTTTCCCGAAATATCCTTTTTTTGCATCATCTTTCAGAGTGAGGTTAATGGTTTTTTCTTTTGTCCCGTCATCAATTCCGGTTTGCTGGGCCTGCTCGCTTTTCTGATCAAATACCTGTACGGTTTCTATATTTTCGGCTTTTATATTGCGTGTGGCAACGGTGGGGTCGTTTCCGAAAAATTCTTCTCCGTCAACCAACACTTTTTTTACTTCCTGTCCCTGTGCAGTTATCTTCCCCGTTTTATCCACCTGAATTCCCGGAAGTCGTTTAAGCAAATCTTCTACATTCGAATTTTTATTTACCAAAAAGCTATCCACCAGAAATTCGGTGGTGTCTCCTTTAATGCGTATAGCATCCCGTTTATCTTTAAATATAATTTCCCTCAATAGGTTTTCTTTTAACAGCATATTGATGGTGTCAAGTTGTTTTATTTCTCCCGGTCTCAGCACCATCCGTTCTTCATAATCGGCAAATCCGGGATGGGTTATTTGTAAGCGATAGGTATCTGGTAAAATGCCGGTGAATTCAAATTGTCCCCTGTCGGATGTAAAAACGTGCTGTATAAGCGTGGAGTCGCGGTATAAAATAAGCGATACACCCGTATAACCCATATACCGAAGGTTTACGGTATCGGTTACCGTACCTTTTATCATGGCGTTTTGAGCCAATGCAGCAGTACCGGTAAGTATAAAGAGAAGGAATAAAAGTCTTTTCAAGGCAGATGAGCAATTATGGAGCTAATATAGTAAAAAGTATTGTTTTAATATATTCTTGTTTTTATGTTCTCGATGGGTTGTATTTAAAAAATATACCGTGCCTCCACGCGCCCCGTATGAATCACATTAAAACCTTCTGATTTACGTCCGTCATAAATCACATTTACCTGAATGCTGTTATTTAACCGCTGCTGAAAGTTTAAATTCCACACGGTGTTTTTCCCGTTCTGCAATCCCTGCAGCATATCAAATCCTACGGGAGAGCTGGTGCTGCCCGAGAAATGAACTAAGTAATAACTCACCCTGGCCGAAATAACTCCCTTCTCTAAAATATTGTATCTTAATTCACCTCCGCCTTCATTATTTACCGCTTTTTCACTTCCGTTTTCTGCTGCATTTTTTGCTTCATAATATGCATATAAAATACTTACCCTGAAATTGCTGTTTAACTGGTAGGTGATTTTTGGTTTCAGGTCGTAATAGGTGTAATTGAAATTATTGGTTTTGTAAAACTGCGAAGTATAGGTTTTAACTCCGGCAACCGAACTGCTGCTCAGCGTGAGTTTGGTGCTCACATTCCAACGAAAATTTAGCTGATGTTCGGTTTTGCTGCGGCTGTCAAATCCATTGGTGAGTAAATTTTTGGTTTTGTTCTGCGACCACGAATAATCGGCCCCGAAATCAGGATCGAACCGGTTAAAGAAAAGGGTATTTCTAAAATCGGATGCAATGCTCACCAGCGAAGAGTCGGAAATTTTTAAATCAAAAGGATTCAGGTAGGAGAGGTCGTTTACATGGCGAATTTTCCGGTCAATGCGAATGGCCGACATATTGCTGAAACGGGACACAATTCCTTTAACACCTTTTTTGGCCGACCATACTTCAGCTGGGATAATATTGAGTGTTTGATTAAACTGGTTGGTATTGGTTCGCACAAAAGTATTGGTAGGTAAAAACACTTTTATGTAATTAGCCTGATTGGGAAAAGGGGCAATAACAAACTCATTATTTTCCTGCACGCTGTTATTGTTAAAATCGTACCACGCATACACTCCCTGACCGGGCCGTGTTTCTATGTACTGAAAGTCTCTTACCAGTTCCTGGCCCGATCCAATCTGGTAATAGGTATTTGAGTTAAATACTTTTTTTAAAAACCTGAAATCGTATTCAACCCGTGATAGCAGCGAATTTTCCGGTTGTGTTTTGGTAAGGCTTGTGTCGCGTATGGTTAATTCCCGGTAAATCAAACTAAGCAATAAGCGGTTTCCCTTAGGGGTGTTAAGTTGCGTTTTAAAATTTACCTGTCTCCCTTCAGTCGAACGTGTGTACTCATTATTTTTCACTAAGTAGTCTGTTCTGTTAGTGTAATCAACATGAAATTGTAACCTGGCCGAGTCGGGATTATCAATATATACCTGCCATAGGTTATACGCGTAACTGCTGCTTTGTAAAAATTTGGTGCTGTCTCTGAATGAACTTTCCTCGGCTTCGTATTTAGCGCCCGCAGTTAGTAATTTCATTTTTCGTGCATATTCAGCCTTGTAGCGGGTAAGTAAATTCCGGGGCTGTTTTATTTTGCTGTTATTGGTGAGTTTTTCACCATCCAGTTTAAGCATATTTTTGTGAAAAGTTACCTGTGCGGCTGCCAGGTGCTGTAACCCGCTAAAAGCAATGGTGCGGTTATAGCTGCTTAGTTGGTAGGAGGCATTGAGTAAACCCGGTTTATACAACCCCGTTTTTAGCCGGGTAATATGCTCTTCAAATGATGTATCGGTTTCTGTCTGATTTTGCAACTGGCGACTCCAGATGCGGTTAAATTCCACGTTGCGGTACCTTTCTACATAGCGAAAATATTTGTCGGTGTATTCGTAATTTCCCTCTGTTTTAATATGCCAGTCGTGTTCTTTTTTTTCAGTAAGATTAAACTGATTGGTGAAACCTACCCGCGCAGCCATCCCGTTATCGTTGTATTTATCTTTTGCCGAAAAGGTGTTTTTGTCATAATTGCTGCCGGCTACTTCAAATGTTACGCTTGTATTCCGCTCAATTTTTATATCGGCAGCTGCAGTGTACATCTGCATACGTTTGGGGCTCACCAATAAGATGACCGGCTCAAAAGAGCCCTGCGGAATACCCCCAACGGGCTCTACCCATTTGTACACCCTGCCATTGGCACTGGTGGCTGCCTGCACGTAGTTGCCTTTATTGGCACCAACAAAACTAAAAGTTACCTGATAAAAGGAAGTATCGGTACCGGCTGTGGGTGCATACACATAAATTCCGCTGTAGGTAAGTGTATCTGTTTTGCGGTATAAAATCAGGGCATTTGAAAATGCAGAAACAGGTTTAGCTCCATTGGTAAAGGCCGATGAAATCCTGTCGCCTGCATTGCTCAGATTTAATTTATCCTCATCGGTTAAATCCTGCTGAAACGGTTGGTTTTTGTTATCCTGTTCACTAAAATAATTAAACCGCAGGGTTACGTTTTTCATTCCTGTTTCATTGCCCAGATGGTACACCGAGCGCGCATAGTTGCGGTCGGAATATTGAAATTCAACCACAATACGGCTGTAGGCGGTTATCAGAATTTTTGGCATAAAAACAATTTCGCCCGAGTTATAATCAATCACGTAATCGTTCTGCTCTCCGCGGGTTAATTTTTGTCCGTCAAGATACACCGCTTCAGTGCCCGATACAATGATGATGTATTGTTCGCCATTGCTTCCGGATAAACGGTAAGGGCCCAGATTTCCTTCCACTCCGTTAATGATATTTCGGGCAAACCTTCCGCGCGAAACGGCCCCCTCGGCAAAAAAGCGGGAATAGCTGTTTGCTCCTGTTTTTACATACGTATTTACCTGGGCGCCCCTCGATTTTTTGTAATAGCTCATAAAGTAACTTTGAGATGGTTTTTCCATTACAAAATCACCGAGTGTAAGTTTGGTACTGTCTTTTGACAGTTGAATAAATACTTTATCAAAGTCCTGTAATTGCTGGGTGTTTCCCTCGGGCTGAATAGGATTATTATCATCGCTTATGGCAGCTACCACATCTATTTCATTATTCAGTCTTCCGGCTACCTGTAAATTCAGGTACGAATTCACTGTAAGATTCTGATTATTCCCAAACGCAATTCCGCGTGATAAACTTCCGTTTACCTGCAATCCTTCTTCCTGAAACGGATTCGCTGCCGATGGTCTTTCGTCAGTAAACGTAAAGGGGTTTTTGCGCCCCATGAGTTCCTGCGCAATCAGGGAAGTGTCCTTGTGGCGGTAAATTTTGGCAAAATCAAAGGCAATGGTTTTGTAAGAAACCTGCACCTGTTCTCCGACATGGTTAGAAAAAAATACAACGGCATTTACATAATCAACCGTATAATCTTCGGGCTCGTGAAGCAGTGTGTTATTTACGGTTATTACTAAACTTCCCTGAGCTATGGGGAGGGTATCCAGAACAACCCGGGGGCCGGTAATGAGTTGTTTGGTAACGATGCCCGGCAACTTTTGTGCTGCGGCACTCAGGCTAAGTAGAAAAAAAACAATGGCAATTGTCTTTTTCATTCATTGGGTTGTACCGGAAGAATGACATAGAAGATGGTTCCTTCTCCGGCTTTTGTTTCGAAATAAATTCTGCCTCCTGCACTTTCAATAATATTTTTAACGATAGCCAACCCCAAACCCATGCCCGAGTTTTTAGTACTGAAATTAGGCAAAAATATTTTGGTTTGCTGTTCTTCGTCAATACCGGTTCCGTTATCGCGTATAGCCACGGTTAATTCATTTTGGATTACCCCCGCTGTGATGGTAATTTTTCCTTTACGGCCATCGGGGATGGACTGAATGGCATTTTTAATAAGGTTATTAAACACCCGCATCAGCTGGTCTTTATCTAATAAAACCATCACTTTCTTATCGGGAATATGCTGTTCTATTTCAATGCTGTTATCGCCTATGTAAAGCAAAATAACCGAATGAAGCGTTTCAATCGCATTTAACAGGATAAACTGGCTGGAAGGTAATTTGGCAAAACTCGAAAACTCGGTTGCCAGCAGCGACATGCTGTCTATTTGTTCAATTAAAACACCTGTTACCCGTTTAAATGTTTCTTCCAAGTTGGGTGATTGATCTTTCCAGGCCCGTTGCAGATGCTGCACACTAAGTTTCATTGGGGTGAGCGGATTTTTAATTTCATGCGCCACCTGTTTCGCCATTTCTCTCCAGGCATGTTCTCTTTCCGAACGGGAAAGTTTTTCGGCACTCAGCGCCAGTTCTTCAATCATTTTATTGTACTGTGCCACCAATTCGGCAATTTCATCGTTTCCTTTCCATTCAATCACTTCGTTGGTTCGGCCAAGTGAAGTATGCGCCATTTTATCACGTATCAGTAATAGCGGAGAGGTGATATTGCGTGATAGAATATACACGATGATGATGACACACAAAAAGGCAATTACGTAAATATTAATGATGCTGATGAATAAAGAAGTTACATCGGCATATAGTTCGCTTTCCTTTACAAAATACGGAAGATTTAAGTAGGCCACTTTGTTTTTGCGGCTGTCGAGAATGGGCTGATAAGCGGCCAGAAAACTCATTTGCCCTATCTCTTCGCGTATATGCACCTGCGAGCGCCCGAGTGTTTTTAATTCGTAAAACGCGTTTTTATTCATGAGCGGGGCAATGATTCCCGCATCATAAATACGGGAGGTGGTGGCAATCAATTTCCCGTTCAGGTCATAAAGGTTAATGTCGGTATTATTAAAATCTCCTATCTGATGGGTGTACAGCGCAAGGTCCGACATGTTGAGGTTGCTGATACGTATGCGCGGATCATTTTCTACCGCTTTCACCACACTTCGTGCTTTTATTCCCAGCCGGTCGAACTGCGATTTTTTGTATTTTTCAATCATCGAGTCGATGGTGAAATAGAAGGTGAGGAGCAGGGTAGGAAATACCAGCAGGATAATGCTTACCTGAATGCGCGTACTTATTAAACGCATTTTCATCAGCTCATAGGGGAAAAAGGAGTTTAAAAACACATGCAGCCGCTGCAGGAGCCTGTTGGTGGCCACATGCTCTTCAAGGTAAGTGAGCAATAAAGAAATGCCTGTAAAAATAAGAAACAGCAATAGGGCCAGTGTGGTGTACACTACAAACAGCATAGAGAAAATAGCAAACAGCTCACTGAATTTATCCTGTTTTTTGCTGATGAGAATTTTTAGTTCCTTCCCCGATGAATAGAGCATATGCGAATAACCTTCATCGTCAAAAAAATCGGTTTCGCTTTTTTCATTCAGTTCGGGTAAAACACTCGGATACGGAAAATCACCCGTTTGATTGATCAGCCTGCGGTCTTTGTATAATGCATACGAATAATACTCGGTACCCAGCGAAAAGGAATTACGTCCTTCCACCAGCAATTCATCAAAACGGTTTTCCTCTTTAATAATTTTTGGCTGAAGCAAAATGTACAAAACTCCCCAAACCTGCTCATTTACTCCGTAAGTAAAGCGGCCCAGGTATCCCTGCAAATCGGAGGAGGATTTAATGAAGCGGAAATTATGATCGAGTGTGGTGATGGATTGAAAACGGTACAGCGAATCGATTTCGTGGTAAACCAAACTGTTTATTTCCTTATACGGGTTTCCCAGCGAATCGTAGTCGAACAGCTGAATATCGTAACTGCCGAGGTAACTGGTAAAGTAGTTTTGTTTCACTAAGCGCTCAATCTGCGATTTGAGAATAATGGAGTTTTTAAAATAATCGCGTATCAGCGGGTCGGCTGAAATTTTGTCTTCGGCTGTACGAAAATAATATTCGGCATCTACGTCTTTGCGGTTGGTGAGTTTAAAGGCATATACCTTTCTTTTTTCTTTTTCTTTCTGGTTGTTCCAGTAAAAAATATAATTGGCCGAGAACAGGGAAATAACCGTAATAGTTACCAAAGCTTTCTGATACCATACTAAGTTTTTTGAAGCTACCGGTGAGGCAATGATAAGAAATACATAAATAAGCACCAGCAGGGTTAAGTATTGCTCGTTGCTTTGCTGCACCACAATTTCGTACCCGCATAAAAAGGCAACGGTGAGTGCAATAAGAATTATTTTATTGGCCAGCGAAAGGGATAATATGCGAATAAGTTCAATGCTGCGGGTAGTGAGTAAAATATGCCCGTAAACTAAAAACCCGATGATGAGTGCCCCAACAAAATAGTAACCTCCCGTTTCATAAATCCGGTTTACATCAAACGAAATACTTGAGTCGAGCAGCAGACTGCGGGTGGTGCTTAGTACCCAATAGGCCACCGTGCCGCCCAGTAAAAGGGTGAGCGAGATAATTTGGTATTGTTTAAACCGCGCAATTGGTTTATCTCTGAAATATTCGGTACGCTGGTGCAGGTACTCGCTTATGCGGTGGCAAATAAACAGGAAGATGAGGCTGTTTATAAGCAAATCTCCCATAGAAGAGAGCCACTGCGAAGAAGCATACACCCGGCTGCTGAAAAGGGAATAGCGGTAAATGAAACCGGGGAAATGGGTGTGCAGGTTCATCCACCTGAAAACAACCAGATTTACCAACTCAAAGGCAAATGCAAGGATGGGAAAATTTAGCGCAAGTCCTTTGCTTAATTTAAATAAACAGTAAAAGAAAAAGCAGCAACCCAGCAAGGCAAGCAGGCTCAGGTAAAACGGGCTGTCGGTATTGGTATCTTCTAAACTTATATAAAAAGCCACAGTGCCCGATGGGGTTAAGACGGGATAAAATCCGGTTGCACTGTCCTTGCTCAATACACAACTCTCCGAAATGGCTAAATCAGTATTAAACCGGTTTTGAAGGTAATTATTGGTAATGGCATATTCCTGCCGCAGCAGGTAATAACTGAAATAACTCAGTTCATTTTTATTGTACCTGTACACTAAGTACCAGCCATTGCTGAATTTATCAACGCTGATGCCCGGCTTTATTTTATCCATTACAGTAATCAGGTCGAGCATATTGTTGTTCCACGATACCACCGAATCGTGGCGGCATACCTGTACATATACTTTTTCTTTTACTCCCAGTTCTTTTACGTGCAACTGAGCCTCCATGCTCGATGGATCATTTTGGGCAAGGGTGTTTACCGCCCGGTTAAGTACTGCTGTTTTTTGTGAAATTAACTGCTGAATGCGTTCCTGCTCCTGTTTTTGGTATTCAGCCTTACCCGATACTAAATTTTGCTGTATGGTAACAGCCAGCAGCAGTACCACGCAGGAAATGGCATACCACAAAAAGTTTTTTTTGTATGGGTTAAGTGTAAGCAATGCCCGTTAATAATATTTTACCGGAATCAGAAAACGTTTTACATAATCTTCCACCCCGTCCTCAAGCGAGGTAAACGGGGTAGTGTATCCTATACCTGTTAATTTTTGCATATTAGCTTCGGTAAAGTACTGGTATTTGTCGCGTATGTCGGCCGGAGTATCCATCCACTCTATGCGTTCATCAACGTTCATGGCTTTAAAAGTATTACGTGCCAGGTCTAAAAACGTACGCGCCCGACCCGAGCCCAGGTTGTAAATCCCTGAATTTTTGCGGTGGTGCATTAAAAACATACACACGTTTACCACGTCCATTACATACACAAAATCGCGCAGCTGCTCTCCGTCACTGTAATCGGGGTGGTGCGAGCGGAATAATTTTACCGAACCTTTTTCTTTAATCTGGGTATAGGCATGAAAAATAACCGAGGCCATGCGCCCCTTGTGGTATTCGTTGGGGCCATACACATTAAAAAATTTCAATCCTGCCCAGAAATAGGGCTTTTCGCTTTGCTCCAGCGCCCACACGTCAAATTGTTTTTTCGATTCGCCATAGGGATTGAGTGGTTTTAGCTGCGGAATAAGTGCTTCGTTATCGTCATAGCCCAGCTCGCCCAGCCCATAGGTAGCGGCCGAGGAGGCATACACCAGCGGCAGCCCGTAGTGCACACAGGTGCGCCACACCATTTGCGAGTAGCCCACATTGAGCATATCAAACACGCGGTGGTCAAACTCGGTGGTATCGGTGCGGGCGCCCAGGTGAAACACAAACTGAATAAAGCGGTGATTTTCGTGCATCCATTGCTCCAGCTCGTTGCGGTGTACCAGCCGGGTGTACGTTTTTTTCAGGTAATTGGGGCGTTTATCCTCGCGGCTAAAGTCGTCAACCAGCACCAGGTCATTAAATCCTTCTTCATTCAGTTTGGCGGCCAGGCAACTGGCTATAAACCCTGCGGCTCCGGTTATTACTATCATACGGGTAATTAAATCTCAGCCAAAATTAAGGGAATAGCTGCTAAATTGTATATTTGCAGCAAACAACAACGGCCAACCTCCAGCATATGACTGAGAAACCTAAATTGTTATATATAACAAGAAGAGAACATTTTAACGCAGCACATAAGCTGTACAACCCGGCCTGGACCGAAGAAAAAAATTGCGAAGTTTTTGGTAAATGCGCCAACCGCAACTGGCACGGGCACAATTTCGAATTGTTTGTAACCATTAAAGGCTACCCCAACCCTGATACCGGTTTTGTGATGGATTTAAAAAAACTGAAACAGGTGATTCAGGAGCATGTGATTGACCCGCTCGACCACATGAACATAAACGAAGACGTGCCTTTTATGAAGGGCAAAATGGCCTCTATTGAAAACATAGTGGTGGCCATTTGGGAACAGTTAACCCCCCACTTGGATGCCGGCTGCCGGTTGCACAGCCTTAAACTGATTGAAACCGAAAACAACTTTGTAGAGTACTACGGGGAGTAACACTTCTTCATTCATCATTCAATATTCGGCATTCGATATTCCTAACCAGGGCATAGAGCAGGGTAGCGGCTGTGGTTTTCAAAAAAATACCTTTCTCTTTTGCTTGGTTTACGGAAAAACATATCTTTACAAAAAGGAACTAAAGGTTCGAATGTCCGGCTATTTTAGGCATATATACGAACCTTTGGTTTGGATATATACAAGTTATAGCCAATGGTAGGAAGACCGCAAATAAGAACAACAATCCGACTAAAAATTAAAAATAAAAACGAAAATTATTGGTGGTTGAGAATAAAGAAATTGTCTTAACTATAACTTTAAAAATTGTAAATTTGCATTGTGGAAGAACAAGGATATATAGAGGTTAAAATTGATGGTAAGATTGGCAATAAGCCACTAAAACCAATTGATATTGACATTGCTGAGATAAAAGAAATTATCAGCGATGTGGAAACTTTCTTATACCCAACAAGAGGTGAAAAAGCTGAACGTCCGCATATATCCTACAAAATCGAAGATGGCTCCGCACGTAATTTATTTTATCTTCCTATTTCAAGCGTTTTGTTATTTAATGGTTTAAGCACCGAGATTAAAACCCGGGGAAATATTGACTTTTTAGATAATAAAAGAGCAGAAATTATTGATAAATTTCAACGGAGAGCAGCAGAGGAAAATTTAGAAATTTCTTTTTTTAGCTCATCAGCAAAAGAACCAATCTTAAAAATTAATAAGGACACAACTTACTTCAAAATTGCCGCTACTTATATTGAAACAGAGTTTGTTTTATATGGAAAAATAAATGAAGAAGGAGGAAACAATCCTAATTTTCATCTATTGACAAAGGAGTATGGGAAACTAGTTGTTAGTGCTTCAGAACAACAGCTTTTGGAGGGCGAAAAACGCTTATTCAAAGTTTATGGGGTTAGAGCTAAAGGCAAACAAAACCTTGCTGATGGAAAACCTTTTGACCTAAAATTAATTGATTATATAACGTACAATCCAAACTATGACGAGCACAAATTGGATTTGTTAATCGAAAGAGCATCTGTAAAGTGGAATGCAATACCAAATGTAGATAGCTGGCTCCGACAAATTAGAGGAGGTGCCAATGGATAGCATTTTACTCGACACATCTTTTTGTATACGCCTGCTCAAAAGCAATGACGATTTACATCAAAACGCAAAAGACTATTTTAAATTTTTTTTGGAAAAGAAAATTGAGATTTTCCTTTCATCAATAGTTGTCGCTGAATACTCCGTAAAAGATGACCCTACTAATTTGCCTTTGGAGTTTGTAAAGATTATACCTTTTGACTTTTTCGATGGTAAAACAGCCGGTGAATTTCACTCTATATTGCTAAGTCATAAAGAACAGGTTGCAAACATAGATAGGAATGTAATTAAGGATGATTGCAAATTGATGGCACAATTGTTCAATAGAAATATTCAAGGCTATATTACCAAGGACCGCAAATCATTCAATCAAATAATTTCACCAATCAAGGCAACGAAAAGTTTTGAGATAGAATTACTAGATTTAGAAATTCCACTCAAAAACTTTAAAGGTGAACTATTCTAATTAAGCCAACTATCCGTTCGGGATTTGTAATCATTAGTATTCGAAAACTTGTAACCCGAAATAGCTGAAGTTTATGGGTTATATCCATGAAATCACTTTGCTAAGTTGCAATTTCAGTAGCCCTGACGCAAATCATCTCCGGGGCTGACCTGTATCACCGGTCTCTTTTAAAAACGTAACGAACTTGCATCTCAGTTAATCATACAATCTCATGAAAAAGTTCATATTTACCCTCGCAGTTGTATCAGGTGCTTTTTGGGCTGTGGCACAAAGCACATGCAACAATTTTGTTCCTGTTGTTTCCCCCAACGGGCAGTATCTGTATTTTCCATCCGACCGGCATGGAACCAATTATGAAATTTACCGTAGTGATCTGGATGGAGTTTCTAATCTGGTGCGGTTAACTAATTCTGATGTAAATAATTTTAATCCGTCCATAAGTCCCGATGGGTCAAAGCTGGTTTTTCAGCGCGGAGATTATGGTGCTGCCGCTGAAATTTATATTATGAATACCAACGGTACCGGACTTGTGCAGCTCACCAGCAATAGTACATATGACGGGAGTCCATTTTTTTCACCCAACGGGCAAAAAATTGTGTTTGACGCGTGGGATGAAAATCCCTATCCCGAAATTTTCACTATGAACACAGATGGCAGTAACCGAACACAGCTTACTCACGTAAGCGGGGCTTACTGGCAATGCTCGCCAATGTACAATCCATCAGGAACGTTTATATATTTCAGTTTGGGCTATAATGCCGATAACCATCTGGCAAGAATGAACCTTGACGGATCTAATATAATTGATATTACTCCTTCCAATTCATTCGGGTATATCGAATTTGGAATGCACTTTAGCCCCGATGCCACCAAAATTATTTTCAGCACCAGCGAATGGCTGGGATACAATAACGGGGCGGATATAGTTATAGCTGATACAATGGGAGGGAATTGGACCCGCATTACCAACGCGGCTTCGGGTCAGTGGTTTTACAGCCCCTATTGGCATCCTGCCAACAATAAGATTTATTACGGCTATTCCACTTCTTCAGCACCCAAATGGCAGATTTATTCAATGGACACTGCAGGAACAGGAAGTATGCTTTTGAGCAGTTGCCTTGGGGTAGGAATGAAGGAACAGGCAGGCATACAGCATATTTTTAGTTTTTATCCTAATCCGGCTGTTAACGAATTAAACTTAACCATGCCGGTGAATGCCTGCGCGGAGTTATACAATATTACAGGAGACATGGTAATGAGAGTACACAAAAATAAACTGAATGTTTCGGCTCTAAAATCCGGACTTTACATAATCAGGTGTGTAGATAGTGAAGGAAGTTTACTGCAAACTGCAAAGTTTATGAAGGAGTAGCCATGGCTTGTGCCCGAAAATATTCATTAGTCCGTGGTTGGCATCCCTGCCAACCTATTCATTTCCCAGCTATCCTTAGTCTGTGACTAAGGATTCTTTATATTTGCTTTTGCTACTTTTTATCACCAATTTTACCCTGCAAAGTGTGGATGTGTTTTTCACGCTCTGACGTTAGCGGCTATTATTAGAAATACATTCACAGATATTCAAAATTGACCAACCGGACAAACATAAAGCACTTTTGGATTCTGGCTCCGGCTCTCGGAACTGTCATATTTGCACTTCTCTATTTCATAGCGACACTTTATTATCCGGGCGGCTCTCAGGTTAGCAAAAACGCTATTGGCTTTAGTTGGGTAAATAATTTTTGGTGCAATTTACTAAATGATAAAGCTATTAACGGACAAACAAATGCTGCGCAACCCATCGCATTAAATGCATTGTTTATACTTTGTTTGTCACTTACTTTTTTTTGGTGGCAATTTCCAAAATATGCCAACTTTGCCAGGCACTACAAATTAATTATTCAAGTTTGCGGGACATTATCAATGATTGTTGGCTTCTTTTTGTTTACAAATTTTGACCACGATTTAATAACAAATCTGGCTTCTATGTTTGGACTAATTGCAACGGCAGGAACATGTATAGGACTGTACAAAAACAAATGGAAAACACTTTTCATTTTTGGAATATCGAACATAATACTTGTTATAGCCAATTGCATACTTTACTACAATACAGACTTAATTTTATATTTACCGGTAGTTCAAAAAATAACATTTGCGGCATTTCTCATTTGGATATGCCTCATCAACTTTAGAATATATCAATTGACGAAAGAAAACCAGTCGCGGTTATGAACTGTGTAACCAATCAAATAAAATTTGTGTAGCAGTGTATTTAAATTTTACGTACAATAAGGTTATTTTCTTTTCCTATGCTGTCGCAAGTTTGTAACTTGTGACAAGAAATAGCTGAAGTTTGCAACTTCAGTATCTTGCCATTCAGGATTTACAATCCCGAACATATCTATGAAGCAGGCTTTGCAATCCGATTCCAAATAGCTAACTTGCAGTTCAAATGGTTTTGAAAAGCACAACCGGTAAAACTTTTTTACTGTTTTATGTCACGTCACTTTTGTTTTTTGCCCTGATAGCTTCGGGTTGCAATAATGTCCCCGATTATCCGGATTACAGCGGTATGTATCGTTGCATCCAAAATGAAGTGTTGTTGGATACCACTATAGTGGAGGATACCTGTTTAGTCAGTCTTTACCGAACCCCGGATCAGGAGGTCTATACGGTGGGTGTGTACAGCCAGCGCTGGGGTACTCCCCAAACGACACTTTTTAATGCGAAGATGAATTATCATGATAAGATATTTACCTGTAATAATTCAGTACCTATTGAATCCGATACCTGGTATGGTTACCTCATTGGTGAAGATTCGTTGGTGATGACGCATAAAATAGGGCATTTGGGGATATCCACGTTTAATTATCTTGGTACTAAAGTAAAATAATTTTAACTGGCACGAGCTGTAAGCTCTCGCAATCTTGGGAATGTTAGGGTAAATTAAGATAACAAATTAGATGGCGGCAAAAAAGCAAACCGATGAATTAAACAATGATCCTAAGAATTGGAAATTGAGGATATTTTATTTTAATAAAGCTGACAAGCGAGCAATAGTGCCAAGTAGAAACTCATCATTTGGTCCGACATTCAATTTCGCAAGTCCCAAAGTTATTTTTTACCTAATTGGAGTATTTGCAATTATATTATTAATGTTGATCTTGCGCAATTGCATTATTGTAGATTAAATAGTTGAATACCCCCCTACCTTTAAAAATGTTACAATAGAAGATAAGTCGATAGTATAGCCTCTTATTCCAACATTCACTATTTAGTCCGTGGTTGGCATCCCTGCCAACCTATTCATTTCCCAACAGTGGCCTGTTTTATTTTCCCGCAACAAAAAGTTATTATTGCGCACTAATCTTTTTAATACATGAAAGCATACGTATTTCCGGGGCAAGGAGCCCAATTTGTGGGTATGGGCAAAGACCTGTACGAGCAGCATGCGCAGGCCAAAGAATTGTTTGAGCAGGCCAATACCATTCTGGGTTTTCGCATCACCGATTTAATGTTTGCCGGAACCGATGAAGATTTAAAACAAACCAAAGTAACCCAGCCGGCCATATTTTTACATTCGGTCATTAAAGCGGCTATGCTGGGCGATTCCTTCCGTCCGGATATGGTGGCAGGGCATTCGCTGGGCGAGTTTTCGGCATTAGTGGCCAACAAAACGCTGTCGTTTGAGAGCGGGTTAAAATTGGTATCGCAGCGGGCACAGGCCATGCAAAAAGCCTGCGAGCTGCAGCCATCCACCATGGCAGCGGTATTGGGATTGGATGATGCGAAGGTAGAAGAAATATGTGCCTCGGTAACGGGCGATATAGTGGTAGCGGCTAATTACAATTGCCCCGGCCAGTTGGTGATATCGGGCAGTGTGAGCGGAGTGGAGAAGGCCTGTGAATTGCTGAAGGCAGCCGGAGCCAAACGTGCATTGGTGCTGAATGTAGGAGGTGCTTTTCACTCGCCACTGATGGAGCCTGCCCGTGTGGAATTAGAAGCAGCCATTAATGCCACGGTTTTTGCCAATCCGGTGTGCCCGGTGTTTCAGAATTACACCGCTACGGCTGTATCGGAACCTGAGCAGATAAAGAAAAACCTGATTGCACAGCTTACCGCGCCTGTAAAATGGACACAGAGTGTGCAGGCCATGGTGGCAGCCGGAGCAACTGAATTTATTGAAGTGGGGCCCGGTAATGTGTTGCAGGGATTAGTGAAGAAAATTCACAAGGAAGCAATTACTTCAGCCGCCTGATATGGGATATGAGTTTATGAAACGACTCCCCGATATTTTAAAAACACCGGTAAAAAAAGGGAAAGAGGTGTTTATAGCACCTACGGCCACGGTGATTGGTCAGGTAACATTGGGCGATGAAGTATCGGTGTGGTTTGGAGCAGTAGTGCGTGCCGAAGCCGATATAATTACCATAGGCAGCCGAAGCAATATTCAGGACAATGCCGTGGTGCATTGCGATCCGGGAGCACCGGCTATTATTGGCGAAGATTGTATTGTGGGTCATTTAGCAGCCGTTCACGGAGCACAGCTTGGCAACCATGTATTGGTTGGAATGAATGCTACCCTGCTCAACAATGCCAAAATAGGAGATTACTGCATTATTGGAGCCAACGCATTGGTAACAGCCGGTACCGAAATACCTCCGTATTCACTGGTGGTAGGCAGTCCGGCTAAGGTGGTAAAGCAACTCACTCCCGAACAAATGGAAAAAGTGCGTCAGAATGCCGCAGTATATGTGGATTTGAGCAAAGGCTACATCGATTTCTATAAATAACCATATCAATTATGACTACAAGCATCACCGTAAAAACTATCGTAAACGCTTCCATTGAAAAAGTATGGGATTGCTGGAGTACTCCCGAACATATAAAACAATGGAACAATGCCAGCCCCGACTGGCACACACCGGCTGCTGAAAATGATTTGCGGGCGGGAGGTGCATTTTTCTTTACCATGGCTGCTAAAGATGGCAGTTTCAGCTTTGATTTTGGCGGAACATACGATGTGGTACAACTGCATGAGAAAATAGCCTATACCATTGGTGACGGAAGAAAAGTGGAAGTACTGTTTTCCTCAAACGGAAATGAAACCGCCATTACCGAAACATTCGAAGCGGAAAACATGAACCCGGTTGAGATGCAGCAGGCAGGATGGCAGGCCATACTCGATAATTTTAAACGCTACACCGAATCAGTATGAAACTTCAAAAGATAACTCCGTTTTTGTGGTTTAACCACGAGGCAGCCGATGCTGCCGCTTTTTATACTTCGGTTTTTAAAAATTCAAAGGTATTAAGCAGCGGCCCGTTGGTTACTGTGTTTGAACTGGAAGGATTGCAGGTAATGGCGCTGAATGGCGGCCCTCATTATAAACTTACCGAGGCATTTTCGTTTTACATAAGCTGCGACACGCAGGAGGAAATAGATTATTACTGGGAAAAACTGCTGCAGGGTGGCGGACAGGAAAGCCGCTGCGGGTGGCTAAAAGACCGGTTCGGGTTGTCGTGGCAGGTTATCCCTTCCACACTTCCCGATTTAATGAATACACCCGAAAAAGCACAGCGCATTGTGCAGGCATTTCAGCATATCATTAAATTTAATATTCAGGAGTTAGAAAACCTGTAAGCGTTACTGCTTTCTTTCAGGGGCAGATGCTTTTCCTTTAAAGTATTTAATCTGGTAAGTAAAGGTGAGCATCACATATTGCCTGAGCACGGTGGTAAATGAGTCTTCGTAATACGTATCGGTTACGTTTCGGGAAATGCTTCGGTTTTGTTTGAGTAAATCATACACGCTTAAACGCAAATCAGCCGACCGGTCTTTTAAAAATTTCCAGGCAATGGCTGCACTCCACAGTGTGTAATGCTGGTTGTAGGCCGATGAAAGGCCGGTGTACACCATATCCGAAATATCAGTTTGCAGCACTAATCCTTTCCATACCATACAGGTAATTTTAGCACGTGAACTCTGGTTGAGGTATTTCGAATTTAAATTGCTTTGCAGCGTATTTTTTACAAAACTTAAAGAGGTATTTGACGAAAGCGTAAAATCAATTTTTTCGCTGATATTACTGCTAAGCACCAGGCCGGCTGTGGTAGAGGTGTTGTGTGTGTAATTAAGCTGGCTGTTTATTAATCCGGGAGCTTTTGAATAGTTGATGGAAGCGCTCAGGTTTAATTTAGATTTAATCACTTTCACCGGAAAACTGTAGCTGCTAAAGGTTCGGAGATTGAGGTAGCCGTTGAGGTTTACGGGCTGCGTTAACTGCGAGCCTTTTGCCAGCGCAATACCCGAAGGCAAAAGCGTATCGGCAGTAGCAATAATGGTTTGCGTGCCAATATACGATTGGGTAATGGTGGCGGCCGCCAAAAAGAAAAACGCAGTTGATTTAGTTGCATTCACTGCTGAATAGCGCATGCTTAAATTGTTTTCCCAATTTTGTTTTAATCGGGCATTACCGCTTGATAGCTGAAGCGGATTGGTATTGTTTACCACTTCCTGCAATTGGTCAACCGAAGGGGCGTTGTTGTTGCTGCGATAGTTGATGCGCAAATTTTTGCCTGACGAAAACCGGTAGGTGTACATAGCATTGGGTAAAACACTGGTAAATGTTTTCCGTAGTGCGTAATCGGTGGGGAATTGCTGGTCATTTTTTAATTGGGCATACTGAAACGAAACGCCCGCATTCAGCATCACTTTTTCTTTTCCGTAGCGATAGCCGATTCCGCCCGCGTGTGCCTGATACAGGCTGCTGAACTTATTGGAAAGAGCGGTGTCGAATCGGTTATAGGTTTGTTCGGCTGCCGAATACTTGTTTGTTTGTTTATCCGATTGGCTGCTGTTGGTGGTATTGGTATAACTAAACTGCAACTGACTCCACTCGGTTATTGGCTCGGTGTAGTTAACAGACGAAGTAAAGGTGAACCCTTTTTTATCCAGATTGCTTAACTGATTTAACGTATCGGAAGACAGGGTGTCGCTAAAATATCCGGTTACCGTTTTTAAATATTTGCTTCCGCTATTGGTATTGTATCCGGGAGTAAGGCTCAGTGAAAACGTACGTCCTTTTTTAGTAAAACTGTGGCGATACAAAACAGGGGCTGAAAAATTAATTCCGCTCAGTTTGGTTTCTATATCATTGTTGGTGCGGCTCAAAAGAGTGTCTAACTGGGCATTTTCTCCAAGCAAATGATTGGTGCCGGTATTGTTTTGCGTGGAAAAGCGGGGCTGAAACAAAACCGAATTCATGGAGTCAATGCGGTAATCAAATCTTAAATTAAACCGGTGATTGATATTGGTGCTTCTTGATGAGCCCGATTCGGTATAGGTTAAATTTTCGTTGGGGTAGGTGATATAATGCCGTAATAAATCGGAGATTGAAACATTGTCCGACTGATTAAAAAAATAGCTTCCCGTAAAATCTAATTTGCCCCATTTGTTCATGTAATTTAATCCAGCCGCATGGGTAGTGCTTATTCCGTTTCGCTGATCAACTAAAAAATTAGAAACATCACCGCCCTGTCCGCCACCACCCGAACGGCCTCCGCGCATACCGCCACCAAATGACCCCGGAGGTCTTCCGCCCGGTCCCTGATTTCCTCCGCTGCTCATTACCCCGAGTAAATCTTCGGCAGCAAAATTTTGCTCGTTAATATTATTGCTTTGCAGCAGCAGGGTCATGCGTCTTTTGTCCTTAAAAAAATTAAGGGAAGCACCGCTTTTATACTGCGAAACATCGTTGGCCCCGCCATACACTTTCCCGAAAATTCCGTTGCGAAACTGTGGCTTGGTAATAATATTTATGGTTTTCGTGGAGTTGCCGTCATCCACACCGCTGAATGCAGCCTGATCACTTTTTTTGTCAAACACCTGAATTTTATCTACAACCTCGGCAGGTAAGTTTTTTAATACGGTGCTTGGGTCATTGCCAAAAAAAGGTTTTCCGTCAACCAGCACTTGCTTCACTTCTTCTCCCTGTGCCTGCACTTTTCCATCTGTAGTAGTTACCCCCGGAAGTTTGCCCACCAAATCTTCGCTGCTCGCATCTTTAGTGGTTTTTACGGCATCGGCATTGTATTCGGTAGTATCACCTTTTAGTTGTGCCGTAGCTTTTTCAGCGGTTACGGTAACCTGGTTTAAGGTATTGTTTTTGGGTGCCAGCGGTATTTTTCCCAAAGCCAGTGCTGGATTTTGCAGCCGTACATACCTGAAATAATTTTCGTAACTGATAAATGAAATGCGCAGCAAAAAAAATCCGGGCCGGTCATCCGTAAGCTGAAAATATCCGTTGATATCGGTAGCGGTTCCTTTTATAAGCGTAGAGTCTGACGCCTTCAGCAAAACCACCGAGGCTCCCGTTAAAGGTTTACCTTTTTCATCGGTTACCGTTCCGTTTAATCCGGCCGATTGGGCAAAGACTGCAACTGACAGGAGGCAGAACACCGAAAATATAAATGATTTTAAAACGTGCATGTAAGGCGATAAAGGTAAGTAAAATAGCGCCTTTGATAGCAATAACCTGACTAAGTTTAACCAACAGGATTTGGGTACCGGTACCGGAATCTGTGCACTGAAAGGTTTTGTATTCTCATACCCCTCATGGTCACACAGGTAACACCTTTGTGCAAGGGGTTAAAAATGTAACAGCTTTGGCGTACCTTTGCGCCCTGAATCAGGAATCCACCCTTTGAGCAGCGAGGTACTTTATTTCAGTTTGTTTATTGTGTTTATTGTGGCCGTGCTGGCACTCGACCTCGGCTTATTTTCCAAGCACGATAAGCAAATGTCATTCAGGGAAGCGCTCCTCTGGACTTTTATCTGGGTATGTTGTGCATTGGGCTTTTATATGTTTTTAAATGCCTATGGCCATCAGCTGCACAATATCACCGACTGGAATAGTTTGCAACAGGTGGCTGACAGGTATGCATCCGACCTTGATTTAATTCCGGGTGATTTTGCTGCCAGTGTAGCTGTTTACAGGCAAAATCTGGCCCTTGAGTTTATTACCGGTTACCTTATAGAATATGCTCTTTCGGTTGATAATATTTTTGTAATTATTCTCATCTTTTCTTCCTTCAATGTAGAAGAGAAATACCATAAGCGGGTTTTGTTCTGGGGTATTTTGGGAGCCATTTTAATGCGGTGTGCTTTTATATTTTCAGGTTCGGCATTAGTGCAGTCCTTTAGTTGGATATTTTATATTTTCGGAGCCTTACTCGTTTTTACAGGCATCAAAATGTTTATGGATAAAGACAATGATGAGTCCATTGATCCGCAAAACCATCCGGTAGTTAAATTTTTTTCCAAACGTTTCAGTGTGTATCCGCAGTATGTGTCGCATCATTTTTTCATCAAACAATCGGGTAAGTTTTTTATTACGCCTTTGTTTATTGTGCTCATGGTAATTGAATTTACCGATTTAATTTTTGCGGTGGATTCTATTCCGGCCGTATTTTCCATTACCGAAGATCCGTATGTGATTTTCTTCTCCAATATTTTCGCCATCATCGGCCTGCGTTCACTGTTTTTCTTAATCACTAAAGTGATGCACCTGTTTCACTACCTCAAAACAGGGCTGGCTGTTTTACTAACTTTCATCGGACTAAAAATGATATTTCACCACTGGCTGCAGGAGGCAGGGTTTGGCACCTTCCACTCTTTAATGGTGGTGCTGGGTGTGCTGGCGGTAAGTATTTTGCTTTCGCTTATTTTCCCCGGTAAAAAGGAAGTAAACAATTCCTGAGTTTTAATTAAAGTTTGGTACTTGCATTAAGAAACGGGCATAAAAAAAGCCGCAACTCACAGCTGCGGCTTTTTTATTGAAACGAAAAATTATACGCCTTTATTAACAAAGCGGTACGAAAACGTAACCTGAATAACACTTGCTCTGGTGCTTGACGGATAACCCAGACTGGAAGAGGTAAACTTTGATAAATTTCCGTCATAGCGCACATCGGCACCAAATTTTGAGATATCAACTCCTAAACCTGCCTGATAGCCTATTACAAAACCATTCATGCCGCTTTTTACATCCTTACCATCCTGTTTAGCTGATAGCAGGTATTGAAAATTGGGTCCGGCATTTAAACGGAGCACTTTAAAAAAACGTTTGCCCACCATTACCGGCATTTCTAAATATCCCGAGGTAAGTTTTACTGTTTTAGCTGCAATCAACGGAGGAACAGCAGGCGTACTAAACTGTCCGCCTCTGCCTGCATACACCAAATCGGCCTGCACAAAAAAACTTACTGCATGAAGCCGTACCCACAACCCCGCCACAGGGCCCATTCTGGTATCAGAGGTAACTCCGGAGGCATTTAGTTTATTTAAATTTAATCCTCCTTTTGCACCAAATTCAAAACCGGCAAGCGCCATTGAGTTAAAACTGATAAGCACACATGCAGCAGCAATTACTAACTTAATTTTTTTCATATCTGTTTATTTGATTTTAGAAATTTTAAGGGTGATACCTTCGGCAAAGTTGAGGAAATAAATTCCTTCAGGCAAATCGGATACATCTATCATTTGCGAACCGGAAGTTAATTTTATTTCTTTCACATTTTTGCCGATAATATTGGTAATAACTAACGTAGATGCTTCCTTAACTTCCTTAATATACAATACATCTTTTACAGGATTCGGATAAACGGTAATTGAGGCATTAGGTGCCGGAGTAATTCCGGTGTACCACAGGCCAACATTGGAAGTTACCTGATTGCCCACACAGCCTTCCTGATTTGTTTCGGTTACCGATACACTTCCTGCTGCTACATCGGCCCATTGCACGGTAATGGCATTGGTTACACCGCCACTTATTTGATTTCCTCCGGTTATTTGCCAGTTATAGGTAGAGCCGTTGGTAAATGATACGGAATAATTTGAAGTGCCGTTACGGGTTCCAAGTGTAGGGCCTAAAATGGTAGCTAAAGTTGGCTTGGCAGCAACGTTAATATTTAGTGTTGACGGAAGTGCCGCACAATTGGCTACCGATGCCGTTACCGAATAAGTGCCCGAGTTGGCCGCTACTAAATTGGTAACTGTTGGGTTTTGAACAAAGGAAGTAAATCCGTTAGGCCCTGTCCAGAAATAACTGGCATTTAAAATAGAGGAGGCGGTAAGGTTGAGGTCTCCTCCTTCACAGGCTGGTCCGTTTTTGCCTGCTGTAGGCGAATTTGGTTTTGGATTCACCACAGCCGAAATATTTACCGTAGGCGATGAGCATCCGTTTACTTTAGCCACTACCGAATAGTTGCCTTCATTGGTTCCGCTTACATTACTGATGCTTGGATTTTGTAAAGTAGAGGAGTATCCGTTGGGGCCGGTCCATAAATAAGTAGCACCGGTAATATTGCTTGCCTGTAAATTAAGCGTAGCTCCCGAGCATACCGGACTATTATTACTTACGTTGGGAGAATTAGGAATATCATTCACCACCACACCAATGCTTCCGGCCGGAGAGGTGGCACAGTTAACAATAGTGGCCGTTACTGAATACGAACCTGAATTAGCAGGAGAAACATTGCTCACCACCGGATTTTGTAAGGTTGATGTGAATCCGTTCGGGCCGGTCCATGCATAAGTAGTACCTGTAATTTGTGTGGCCTGCAACTGCAGGGTGCTTCCCGAGCAAAGGGGCCCGTTGCTGGTTACGGTAGGTGTACTTGGTCCGGGATTATAAACTACCGCAGTAGTCCCGGCATTGGAAGTGCCGCATCCCGATACGGTGGCTGTTACACTATAATTACCGGCCATGCTTGCATTAAATGAAGGCAATACCGGATTTTGATTGCTTGAGGTAAATCCTGCAGGGCCTGTCCATGCATACGAAGCACCGGTAATGGTAGAGGCCGTTAGTGAAAGTGTTTTTCCGTCACATATCGGTCCGTTGTTTCCGGCAGTTGGAGCCGATGGCAGGGAGGTGATGGAAACCGATGTGCTGGCGGCCGATGAGGTGCCACAACCGCTCACGGTTACCGTACACGAATAAGTTCCCGCATTGGCCGAACTTACTCCGTTGATAGATGGATTTTGCTGGTTGGATGTAAAACTGTTTGGTCCCGTCCAGCTATAGCTTGCATTGGTTGAATTGGATGCCGTGAGTTGCAGGTTTTGTCCCTGACAAAGTGGGCCGTTATTGCTCACACTTGGTGCAGCAGGTGCCGAGCCTATCGACATGGTAGTTGATCCGGGTTGCGAAGCACAGCCGTTTACAATTACCCTTACTGCATATACACCCGCATTGCTGGCAGTAACTGCAGTTACCACCGGATTTTGTGAAGTAGAAGTAAAACTGTTTGGCCCCGTCCAGCTATACGATGCGCTGCTTACAGCGGCTGTACTCAATTGTAAATCCTGACCTGTACACAAAGGCCCGTTATTACTTGCCGATGGGGTACTTGGTACAGCATTTACGGTTACGTTAAGAGTACTTTGCTGTGAAGTACATCCGCCTACCGAAACGGTGGCCCCATAGGTTCCGCCCATAGAAGAATTCACGTTTCTAAGCGTAGAATCCTGCTTGTTGCTCACAAAACTGTTTGGCCCGGTCCAGCTAAAAGTTCCTCCCGAAACCGGACTTGAAGTAAGCACAATGGAATCTCCGGCACATACCGGACTGTTACTTCCGATTGACGGGGCAGCCGGGGTGGCAATTAAATTGGTACTATGGGTATCCACACAGGTCATTATCCAGCCAAGCTGCGTAGCTGTGAGCAATACGTTGTAGTTGCCCGCAGTTGAATAAGTTCGTGACGGATTTACGGAATACGAACTTCCGTTACCAAAATTCCAGTAGTAGGAGTTTTGTGCCGCGTTAAAATAAACCCAGCGATTGTAGAAACCACTGGCAAAAATGGGAGAACTTGAGTTTGAAAAGTTGATGGTGCTGTTGTTGTCAACACAATTATTTGATACGGTAAAATTGGCAGCAATGGTATAAACCACATGAGGCATTAACACAAAGTCGGCATTAAACTGCACGCTGCTCACATTTACATTGTACGACCTTACCCAGTTATTCGAAAATCTTACCGATGACAACCATTCGCCTCTGCCATTTCCTCCACCGGTTGCAGTCCAGCTGTTGGCCACCACCGAAACGTTATTGGTAGAACTGTTTTCGATGGTAATAACATAAGGGGCATTGGTAGTATAAGCCGTAGAGAACTGAGCCGTTTTTTTCAACACACTCAGCAGGCCTCCTCCAAAAGTAGAGTCGATGGAAACGGTAACCGACCGCACGGGTGTGCCCTGTGGCATGGAGTCGGCTCCGGCATTATATAAATTGCAGGTAACTGTTACCGGAGTCGAGGCATTGGGAGCCCAGGCAAAAAAATCAAAACCCGAAACAGTAATATTTTGCGGAGCCGGATACCATTGAGCAAAAGCATTTCCGCTGGTGCTGGTGTTTACCACATTTATAGCCTGAAAAGCGGTAGCCTTATAATACGGGTAATAAACGGTATCCTTTGAGCAGGTGGTAGAGGCATTACTGTTTCCTCCAGCTCCGGGTACAATATTATTTACCAGATTCGCCATAGTTGGTTGCAGAGAGTGTTGTGCCCTTGTTTTGTTTAGGCTTACCACTATGGCGGTAATAAGTAAAATGTATTTAAACTTCATATCTCATATGGTTTGATTGTATCAAAAATAAACAAATTCATTAAAAATCTGCTAATTGAATTCATAAAGAAGTAAATGTATTTTTGGCTGAAAAATTGCTCAACCACCCCGAATGAAAAAAGCAGTTCAGTTTTACACCACATTTATCTTATGTATTTTGGCTACCAGTATTTTAGCTCAAAACAAGGGAGATAAACCATTGATTGAACCCAAAGCTTCGGTTACCTTTAAGGATACCATTATTGAATTTGGGGTGATAACTCAAAAGGATTCTCTGGTGCAGGCCGTAGAGTTTAAAAACACAGGCAAAGTGCCGTTTCACTTTTACGATGCTGTATCGGAATGCGGGTGTGCAACCATAGTGGTTCCAAAGACCGATTTTAAACCCGGTAAAAAGGGGACGATTTTAATTATTTTTAAAAGTCCGTACATGGGTTCTATCGAAAAAAAGATAACTTTGGTTAGTAATGCCGGAATTCATTACCTCGTTTACCGGGCATACGTAAAAGAATAATCCTTATGAAAGTAAAAGCTGCTGCTTTGTTTTTTTTATTGCTCTTTGGGCTAAGCTCAAGAGGGCAGGATCAGAATGATGGTGGGAAAACGTACTATTATTACGATGATATTACGCAAAAAAAAGTAAAGGAAATTTTTCACTATGTGGAAGTACTTAAAATATTTCCGAATAAGCAAACAGGTGATGAATACCTAGATACCATTATAAAAGTAAAACATGGTCCGTACTGCATGTACTACGAAAACGGGCAGTTGATGAAATCGGGGTATTTTAAAAATAACACACCGGATAGTATCTGGATTTTCTACACACAGGAGGGAACCATAGAGAAAAAAGAACTTTACCGCAACGGAAAATTGATACAATGAAGATAGTAAGTTTAGTATGTATTTTGGTTCTTGGTTCGGCAGCATATGCACAGGACACTACCCGTGTAGCTAAAACCAGAGTAAAAAGCAAAGGAGACATATGGGCAGGCGATTCAGTAACCATAACCAAACCTGCCAATGGAAATACCAAAGAGTTTGAAGGAATTGAACTGTATACCAAAACACGTTTTCAAGCTGTGCCGCTTACCTGGGATTCGGTAACCGGTGAAGGATTTTATGAATATACCTATACTGTTGGCGATTTTGATGCAAAACCGCTTCCGGCCGATTACAGCAATTCAAAAGTGCGAATCATCTCCATTAAAAGTTTCAGGGATAAGGAAAATAAATTGCTTACTGTATTTTTTTGCCAGGGAAGAAAACCCAATGAAGTTATTTGGGTATACGTGGAAAAAGCTTTTTTTGCGGGGGAAATTATTTTGCCCACCACACCATGACCAATGATGAAATTTCTGAAATCATAAAACTTTATGCGCGTCTTTATGAATTGAATGGAGGAAATCCGTTTAAAATAAAGTCTTATAACGCGGCCTCGTTTAAAATTGATAAAACGGCCGTACCACTGGCCGGTAAATCGGAAGAGGAGCTGGAGGGGTTAGACGGAATAGGAAAAAGTTTAGCATCTAAAATATACGAAATCAATGCAACGGGCTCTTTCGAGGAACTGAACGATTTGTTGCAGGAAACACCCGAAGGAGTTTTGCAAATTCTTCAGATAAAAGGGCTAGGACCTAAAAAAGTTCAGGTAATCTGGAAAGAACTCGGCATTGAAAGCATAGGGGAATTGCTTTATGCCTGTCACGAAAACCGTTTGGCACAGGCCAAAGGATTCGGGTTAAAAACGCAGCAAGCCGTTATTCAAAGTATAGAATTTGCTACGGCCAATGCACATAAGTTTCATTATGCAACCGTTGAGCAAAAGGCTATGGAACTCTTGAATGAATTGACTAAACTGCCACTGGTAACCTATGTTTCTTTTACCGGAGCTTTGCGCAGAAAATGTGAGGTTTTGGATGAACTGGAATTTGTGCTTGCCGGAAATAATACCGATGTTTCGGTAGAGCAAAGTAACCTGCTCGAAAATTTTATAAGGGAAGAAGGAGTAATAAGCGGAAAACTTCACTCGCTACCCGTAAAAATTTATACCTGCCCGGCTGATGAATTTGCCCTGAAACTTTTTAATACCACCGCAGCACCGGCCCACCTGCAGTTACTCCCGTCAATAAAAACACAGGCTGCTTATACAAGCGAAGCGGAAATTTATAACAGCATTTCCCTTCCCTATATCGAACCCGAATTGCGCGAGGGAACCATGGAAATGGAGCGGGCTGGATCCGATCAATTGCCAAAACTTATTGAACTTAGTGATTTGCGGGGAAGTTTACATAACCACAGTACCTGGAGTGACGGATTAAATACGCTGGAAGAAATGGCTTTAGCCTGCCGCAGTATGAACCTCGAGTATTTTGGCATTTGCGATCACTCAAAAACGGCTTTTTATGCCAGCGGATTAAAGGAAGAGCAAATTATTGCTCAGCATAAAGAAATAGACGAGTTGAATAAAAAATTAGCTCCGTTTAAAATTTTCAAAGGAATTGAATCGGATATTCTGGGCGATGGTTCGCTTGATTACAGCAGGGAAGTACTGGCAACTTTTGATTTTGTGGTGGCCTCCGTCCATTCCAATTTAAAAATGACTTTGGAAAAAGCCATGAGCCGCCTTTTGCCAGCCATCGAAAATCCGTACACCACTATTCTTGGACATCCCACCGGAAGGTTGTTGCTTGTGAGGGAAGGATATCCTGTTGACCATAAAAAAATGATTGATGCATGTGCTGCAAATGGGGTGGTTATTGAATTAAATGCGCATCCTTACCGCCTCGACCTGGATTGGCGCTGGATTGATTACGCCCTGAACAAGGGAGTGAAAATTTCCATCAACCCCGATGCCCACAATACCGATGGATTTAATGACATGTACTACGGAATATGTGTAGCCCGAAAAGGATTTCTAACCAAAGAAATGTGTTTTAATGCCATGAATCTGGAAGAAATTTCAGCGTACTTTGCCCAACGAAAGGCACGGATTTGAAAATACTCATAATACGTTTCAGCTCTATTGGAGATATAGTACTCACCACACCCGTTATCCGGTGCATGAAACAACAATTGCCCGGTGCCGAAATACATTACCTTACCAAGCCTCAGTTTAAAGACCTGGTGGCAAATAACCCTTATGTATCCCGTGTGCATGTGCTGGATGATAACTTTGGTCAAATGACTGCGAAACTAAAGGCGGAGCAGTTTGATCATATTATTGATTTGCATCACAACCTGCGCACGCTGCGCCTGCAGCTAGCCTTACAAAAAAAGTTTAATCGTTTTGATAAACTCAATTTTAAAAAGTGGCTGCTGGTTAATTTTAAAGTGAATGTACTTCCGCAGGTTCATATTGTGGAGCGGTATTTAAAAACGGTGCAGTTTCTTGGTGTGCAAAACGATGGAGAAGGATTGGATTATTTTATTCCGGCAAAGGATGAATTAACCACCTTAGATGGGTTTTCGCTCTTGCAGCCGTATGTAGCATTTGTAATTGGGGCAACCCATTTTACCAAACGAATGCCTAAGGAAAAAATCATTTCGCTGTGCGGAAAAATAAATATGCCGGTAGTATTAATAGGGGGGAAGGCTGAGCGAGCAGACGGAGAAGCCATAGCCTCGGCAGCGGGAAATCAGGTACACAATACCTGCGGACAGTTAAACCTGAATCAGTCGGCATGGGTAGTAAAACAGGCTGCTTATGTAATAAGCCACGATACCGGACTGATGCATATTGCCGCTGCTTTTAAAAAGCCCGTTGTTTCATTATGGGGAAATACCGTTCCGCAATTCGGGATGTATCCGTATTACGGAAATCATCAGGTAAAAAACCTGATGTCGGAAGTAACGGATTTAAAATGCCGTCCCTGTTCTAAAATCGGCTCTTCTCAATGTCCCCAAACGCATTTTGATTGTATGAAAAAGCAAAACGAAGAAACGATTCTCCGGTTTATTCAGCGTTAATGATTATATCTGTGCTCTCCATTCGTCCTATACAATTTTCCGATAATATATCACTGGCACAAATTATCAAATCTTCTATTGAGGAGCTGCATTTGCCAACTGAAGGCACCGCCCACAGCGACCCCACCACCAACGATCTGTTAACGTTATTTCAAACCCCGGGTTCCTTTTACTGGGTGGCCGAGCAGGAGGGGAGTGTGCTGGGAGGTTGTGGCATCTATCCTTCCAATGGATTGCCTGCGGGATATTGCGAATTGGTGCGGTTTTTTCTTACTCCCGTTGCCCGCGGAAAAGGAATAGGGTTGGCTTTAATGCAAAAATCATTTCAAACAGCTATTGAAATGGGTTACACGCACTGTTACCTCGAGTCGTTTCCCGAAATGAAACAAGCCGTAGCCATGTACGAACGCAATGGCTTTACCCGTTTAAATGCCCCGCTTGGAAATACAGGCCATTTTTCGTGCAATGTGTGGATGGTGAAAAAACTTCAATAACGTTTTGCGGCTTGGCGTAGTGGCGGATTTTTAGCACAAAAGTTCAATCGAAGAACTGCACTTGAACCTACCACAAAACTGTCATACGAAGCACTGCACCCGCCATTACGCCAAACCGCTGTGCAT
>JAIBAK010000066.1 GCA_019695215.1 Bacteroidia bacterium
GTAAGAATACGCTCGGTTTTCAGTTCGGGATTTAGTTTTTCATATTGCTCCAGTTTCTCTTTTTTGGCGTATGCGGCATTTTTGTACGAGAGGTCGAGCAATTTTTTTTTCTCTCCTGCTCTGGGAATAGTAAACAACAGGCGGGTATCATCAATTTCCAGATCAAACGGCACAATAATCTCGGCAGAGTTGCTGTGGTAGGTTTCGCGAATATCAGCAATGGCATACCCAAGCAGTTCGGCAGGGCTTTCGTCTAATTTTTTCTTAAGTTCTACCGTGTGGCTTTGTATAATCATGCCGTTGGCCACTTTCAGGTAGTTTACAAAAGCATACTGCTCATCGTGTGCCAGGCTAAACACATCTACATTATGAATACTTTTGCTCACCACGGTAGAGCGGCTTTGATACTGCTGCAGCAACCGGTACTTTTCTTTAAGGGAGGCGGCCAGTTCAAATTTAAGATGCGAAGCTGCCTCATCCATTTCAAGAGCTAAAAAAGCGAGTACCTCATCAATATTGCCGCGCAAAATATTTTTCACCTGTTTTATGCCCTGCATGTAATCGGCTTCGGTTTGGTAATTTTCGCAGGGGCCTTTGCAGTTGCCAATCTGGTACTCAAGGCAGGTTTTAAATTTTCCTTCGTTAATATTTTTTTCACTAAGCACCAATGTGCAGTTGCGCACCGGGTACAATGTTTTTATCAGCTCGAGCATGGTATGCATCATGCGTCCCGAGGTGTAGGGGCCAAAATAATCGGAGCCGTCTTGGATACGGTTTCGGGTTGAAAAAATACGCGGAAAGCGTTCCTTTTTTATGCAGATAAAAGGATATGTTTTGTCATCACGCAAATTCACATTGTATTTTGGCTGGTACTTTTTTATGAGTGAATTTTCGAGCAGCAATGCATCAAATTCGGTATCGACTAATGTAAATTCAATGCGAACAATACGCGAAACCATAACCGCGGTTTTACGGCTATCGTGGTTTTTATTAAAATACGATGAAACGCGTTTCTTCAGGTTTTTGGCTTTGCCTACATAAATCAGTTTATCCTCCTTATCAAAGTAGCGGTAAACACCCGGAGTTTCGGGCAGGCGCGAGATAAAAAGTTTCAGCTCATGCGGGTTCATGCCCTACTATTGCTGCGGACGGCAATTGGCATTGAGAAAAGGCAGGGCCTGAGTATCGCCCAATTCATAAGCAATGCCCACATCTTTGCAAGCCTCGTTAAACATTTTGAGATAAAAATAACACAGGCCACGGTTGTAATAGGCCTTTGTGCTCATGGAATCGATAAGAATGACCGAATTAAAATCATTTCCGGCCAGTTCAAATTTTTGCTGGTTAAACAATAATTCACCCCGGCCAAAATACCCGCGTGTATCTTTAGGAGCAAGTTCAATGGCTTTGGTTAAATCAAACAGAGCCATAGCTGTATCATTGCGCAACAAAAACAACTGCGCCCGCTCTAAATGTCCCTGAACAAAACCCGGCCTGTACTGAATGGCATCGGAATAATCTTTAACAGCTCCGGCAATATCTTTTGTTTTTCCTTTACAAAATCCTCTGCGGTAAAGGGCAACGGTGTCAAACTGGTTAAAACGCAAAACAAAATTTAAATCTACAATGGCCGAATCCCATTTTTGCTGGGCATAGCGTGCCTGTCCGCGGTTAAGGTATGCCGGTTGCAGACCCGGATTCAACAAAATGACCCGGCTGTAATCGGCCTCCGATAAATCATATTTACCAAGCATATCGTAGCAATAGGCCCGGTTAAATAAGGCTTCAATGTTTTGCGGTTCGTTACTTATTACGCGTGTAAAAATTTCTATGGCATCTTCATAATTTTCTTCGGCACGCAGCATATCTGCTTTCTCTAATAACGATTCGGTATCTTTAGGCTCACTGAAATACCAGAAGGCTGCGGCAGCCAGCAAAATGCCTGTGGCTATACCTATGTATAAACGTGACTTCTTTTGTTGCTCCATCGGCTCAAAGATAGGGGCAAAAAAATTAATCGGATAATGACCTCGGGTTGAAAATTAAATACCCTATGTGAAAAAGAAAACCTAATTGCTTTTTAGAGTCGTCATAATAATTTAAACTGGTACTCACAGGGCCTATGGGACTATGATAAACCAAACCTGCGGTAGCCACACGGTAGGGTACCGGAAAATCGACCCCGAATGATGGGCGCTGGGCCGGAGATTCAATAATATTATTAACCGGCTGAAAAAGGTAACCCTCTAATCTGAAATCAATTTTTGAGCGCAGGCGGGTAATGGTTCTGAACCCGATGGCGGCATAATTAAATGCCCTGAAATTGGTGAGCATAAGCGTGCGGCTATCCTGCAGCGGATAAAAAGCGGGTGCATTGATAAGCGTAGAGGTATAGGTACGGAAAAATGGCTGATTGCTGGCCACGGCCTCAAATAAATAGCCATAATGAAAATAAGCATGACCAAAATATTGCTCGTGAGTGAACTTTATTCTGAACCACTGATGGGCAAAAGTAGCCGTATCTATAAATGACGAGGTATTTCCGGGCTGATGCCTTTCTTCAACATGAATATACCTTACATTAAATGCAGTGCTTCCACCTTCGCTCGCATACATTTTACGGTTGAGGGTGCTGCTTAAAATACCTGTGCGTATAGTATAACCTTCGGTAAAGGTATTATCGAGAATATCGGTTGATACGAAGGTGATATTGTTACTGTAAAAATCGTGGTTATTTACATAAGCACCACCCAGCTCGTATTTAAATTTCCGTTCTATGGGAAATGCAATCGTTAATCCGGCTTTTCGGTCAACCTGCTCCACGTAGGTAGGCTTACGTTTATCAATATTAATGATATCGCTAGTTTTAAAATAATCCCAGTCGTTAATACAAAACTCGGGTTCAATATAAAATGGCTTGGCTGAGGGGAAATTCATTCGTGCTTTTATTTGTGCCGACTGATAAAATCGTCCCGAATAAAAATTGCCTACCACATTAAATGAAATACGGTTTACATAATTGTACTGAAAACCTACAAACAACTGGTTAATGCTGCGCGAGGTAAAATTTCCGCCCAGATCAACATGCAGGCTCTGCTCCTGTTTCACCTTCATTTTAAATACATAATTCCCCGAATCATTGAGGTACAGCCTGGGCGATGAAATAGTAAAATTATCATCACCGGCCATTTTGTAATACCCGCGTTTAATATCATTCATGGTGAGGAATGGCTGCTTCCTGCGTTTTTTAAATACCCTTTTGGCATACCGCTGCTGATAAGGTTTAAGCCCCGATACTTCTACCCGCTCAATTTTTAATTCATCGCTTGGCACGTAGAATTGTTTTCTGCGATTAGCCAATTCGGTGGAGTCAATGCTTCTGCCAAGTTTTTGTTTTATCTCCTGTGCCTTGGCCTGCCCGTAGGCATACCCGATGGCTATTAAATCGCGGGCACGGCCAAAATCAAATGCGGTGTAATTGGTGAGATTGGGCTCAATGTAAACCCCCTTTAAACTGTCAATAAGTGTGGAGTCGGTTTTTGAAATGAGCAGGTAATACAAAACTTTCGGAAGCAATTGTTCATCTTTATTGTAAGGATAATTAGTAAAATTACTTCCCGATACATTTACTCCTACCACAAAATCGGGGTGAAATTCGCTGGTGGCCACATCAACCGGAAAATTATTGTACACGCCCCCGTCAAACAGATAACGGTTATCTACTTTTATTGGCGGAATAATCATAGGCACCGACATGCTTGCGCGTACCACATCTACCAAATCGCCCTTTTCAAACATAATTTTTTGCTGGGTAAAAATATCGGCAGCCATGCACCTGAACGGAATCATTAGGCTGTCGAAATTTCCCTTACAAGCCTGCGAAGCATGACCCAATAATTCGGCCATGATCATATTTACAGGCTCATCGTTCATAATGGTAGGATTTACTACCGCTGCCAGCGAATCGATAGACACCTTAAGTGTAATCCACGAGGCATTATCCTGTTTTCGGGTAAAATAGTATTTATATTTAGATGGCAGGTCGCCCGATGCCCACTCCTGAATGCTGCGCGAAAGGGCCAGCTCTTCCATTTGCTGAGGAGTCATCCCGGATGAATACAGGGCGCCTACCAAAGCACCCATGGATGTTCCTACAATATAATCAATAGGAATATGGTTTTCGTCTAAGGCCTTCAGTACACCAATATGCGCAAAACCTTTTGCTCCGCCACCACTTAGCACCAGTGCCACTTTTTGACCATAGCAGGGTTGTACCCACTGCACCGTGGCAAGCATTAAAAAAATATATTTCAGGAGTTTTGAATTCACAAATCGGGGTAAAGTTACAACATATCAATGCATCAGAGCTAAAATGCGCTTTTTTTTCGGTGAAATACCCATCTTTAAAGCCGTGTTGCACTCCTTTTACCGTCAACGGCATTTGAGTATTAGCGGCAGAAAGGTTTACTTTGCACATTATGTTTCATTTCCTGCTCCGCACCATTCCCCGTCCTGTGCTGATTAAACTCAGCTACCTCTTTAATAAAATTGCTCCTCTTTTACTTAAAGGAGATAAGGTACAATGCCCGGTATGTGAAAAACATTACCGCAAATTTTTGCCTTACGGATACAGCGGCAGAGCAAAGCGCGAAAATGTACTTTGCCCGAATTGCCTCTCACTGGAACGCCACCGTTTAATGTGGCTTTACCTTAAAAAAGAAACCGATTTTTTTACTAAGCCCCGTAAAATGCTTCATATTGCTCCCGAGCAATGTTTTTACCAGCGTTTCAGAGATATGAAAAATCTGGATTATACCACCGGAGATTTGGTTTCACCGCTGGCCGATGTAAAATTTGATTTGCACCATATTCCTTTTGAAAGCAACACGTATGATGTGATTTTGTGCAACCATGTGCTGGAACATGTGCAGGATGCCAACCAGTGTATGCGCGAACTAAACCGTGTACTAAAACCCGGAGGAATGGCTTTTATGCAGGTACCTATAGATTATGAACGCAGCCAGACCTACGAAGACTTCTCCATTACCGACCCGAGACAGCGTGAAATACATTTCTGGCAAAAAGATCATATGCGCCTGTTTGGAATGGACTATGGCAAATGGCTCGAACGGGCCGGATTTAAAGTAAACCCTGTTCGTTATGCCGAAGTGATTGGGGAACAAAATGCCGAAAAATACCGGCTGCAAAAAGAAGAAATTTTGTTTGTAACAAGTAAATAAACTCATGCTCATTAATCCCGATGCCAAAACCATTGCCGTAGATTTTGACGGAACCATTGTGGAACATGCCTACCCTAAAATTGGTGAAGAAATGCTTTTTGCGTTTGCCACTTTAAAGGAATTGCAAAAACGCGGACACCGGCTCATATTATGGACTTACCGCGAAGGAGAAATGCTGGAAGCTGCCGTAAAATACTGCGAAGAAAACGGGTTTAAATTTTATGCAGTAAATGAAAGCTATCCGGGCGAACGAAACACTCCTAAATACAGCCGTAAGTTAGAGTGTGATTTATTTATTGACGACCGCAACCTGGGTGGCTTTCCGGGCTGGGATAAAGTATGGCAGATGCTGCACCCCGAAGGAGGCGAATATGCACATCAGTTGCAAAATGAGCTGGCCCATTTCAACTACAAAAAAAATTCAAGGCCCTCCCTTTTCGACCGGCTCAGAGGAAAAAGATAATCCTGTTACTCCCGTTTCACTTAAAAGCAATACGCTGATTAAGTAGTATTTGAAATTTATTTTAGACTTACCTAAATTAATTTTCAGATATATAAAATATTTTATTTAGCTTGCATGAGTAATGAAACATATTTTTCTCGCCTGCCTCATAACATTATGCAGTACAGCAGCAGTTCAGGCACAAAAATCAGCTATTACCGGTTACGTCACCTATGAAAAAAAACCGGTTGAATATGCGCTGGCAGCTCTTGAACGGACCTCCCATTCGGTACTTTCAGATTCTACCGGCCATTTCCGTTTAACTCAAATTCCGGAGGGAGATTATGTGCTTGTGGTGAAGGCAACGGGATTTCAAACATTTAAAAAACCAATTCATATACAGCATACCCCGTTTACAATCACCATTGAATTAACACCGCTTACTACTCATTTAAATGAAGTGGTGGTTACAGGCACTATGAAAGAAGTTAGTCGCTCCGGTTCTCCTGTATCAATTGAGGTAATCAGTCCGAAGCTTTTTCAGAAAACACCTACCTCTAATATTTTTGAAGGACTGAGCATGATCAATGGCATTCGTCCGCAGTTGCAGTGCAATGTGTGCAACACCGGTGATATTCATATTAACGGAATGGAAGGGCCATACACCATGGTATTGATTGACGGGATGCCTATTGTTTCGGCCCTTTCTACGGTTTATGGAATGATGGGAATTCCGAATTCCATTATTGAACGCATTGAAGTGCAACGGGGCCCGGCTTCTTCACTTTATGGTTCGGAGGCAGTGGGAGGTTTAATTAATATTATTACCAAACAACCCGAGAAAGCTGCGGTACTGGCAACAGACATCTATGTGAGCAGTTACAAAGAAATAAATACCGATATCAGTTACAAATGGAAAATGACTAAAAACCTTCAGGTATTATCAAGTGTGAACTACTTTAACTTTACCACACGATGGGATAAGAACAAGGATAATTTTACTGACGTGACGCTGCAAAACAGAATTTCAGCTTTTAATAAATTCAGTTATAAAAGAAAAAATAACCGAGTGGCACAAATTGCTTTCCGGTATTATTACGAAGACCGTTTTGGCGGAGAAATGCAGTGGCAAAAAAAATTCAGAGGAACCGACAGCGTTTACGGAGAAAGCATTTACACCAAACGCTGGGAAATAATCGGTATTTACCAGTTGCCGGTAAAAGAAAAACTGATGCTTAGGTTTTCGCTTAACAGACATAACCAAAATTCTGTTTACGGCCTCACTCCTTACCTCGCTATACAACAAATTTCATTTGCACAACTCACGTGGGACAAACAGGCCGGAAGGCATAATACCCTTGCCGGCATTTCGCTTCGTTACACTTTTTATGATGATAACACGGCCATCACCGCCCGAAATGACGGACTGATAAAAGGCAATCATCCCTCACATATTTTTCTCCCGGGCTTATTTTTACAGGATGAAATTGCATTGCACAGTAAACATACGCTGCTGGCAGGTATGCGCTGGGATCAGAACTCAATTCACGGCACCATATTTTCGCCAAGAGTAAATTACAAATGGAGCCCGGATAAGCACAATACGCTCAGGGTAGGTGTGGGAAATGGTTTCAGAGTAGTCAATCTTTTTTCGGAAGAACATGCCGTGTATACCGGAGCCCGTACCGTTGAAATAAAAGAAACACTGAAACCGGAACGTTCGTGGAATGCCAACTTCAATTACACCCGGTTTCACAATATGAAACACGTTTTTGTGAATCTGGATGCAGGTCTCTTTTATACTTATTTCTTTAACCGGATTATCCCTGATTATTTCAGTGACCCGAACAAAATTATTTTTAACAACCTGAAAGGTTATTCGGTGAACCGAGGATTTAATATGAATTTGGATTTTAGTTTTACCTCAGCATTAAATATATCGCTTGGCTTAACTTACACCGATGTATTTATCCGTTCCGAAAATGCAGGCGGCACAAGTATAAAAACACGTCAGGTTCAAACTCCGCCTTTCACCGGAAATTATTCGGTGAGTTACGAAATTAAACGATGGCTCCTAACTATCGACTGGAATGGATCGGTGTACAGCCCTATGCTGCTGCCGGTACTTCCCAACGATTTTCGTCCCGACCATTCGCCATGGTACACATTAATGAATCTGCAGTTCACCAAAAAGTGGAATAAATCACTCTCGTGTTACTTAGGGTTTAAAAATTTGCTGAATTTTATTCCTTCAAACCCTATTATGCGCCCACACGACCCTTTTGACAAACAGGTAAACGACCCTGTAAATAATCCGAACAAATACACTTTTGACCCCGGATACAATTTTGCCCCGCTGCAGGGATTCAGGGTAATTGTTGGGTGCAGGGTAAATATTAACTAAAGTTGAACCAATAAAAAAGCCCGACACAAGCCGGGCTTTTTTATTCCATTGTCAGAAATATTACAAAATATTAATTTTAATCCGTTTACTCAGCTCTTCCACATCGGCTTTAAACTTCTTATCAGTTTCCATTAAGTCGTTTACTGTTTGGCAAGCATGAATTACGGTTGAGTGGTCGCGGCCGCCAAAGTGCATTCCAATAGTTTTAAGCGAAGCTTTGGTTAAATCTTTGGCAAAGTACATGGATATCTGACGGGCCTGAACTATTTCGCGCTTACGTGTTTTGGATTTAACCAGATCCACACCAATGGTGAAGTATTCGCAAACCATTTTTTGAATGTACTCAATAGAAATTTCGCGGGAAGTATTTTTAACAAAGTTCTTCAGCATTTGCTTAGCCAGTTCCAGGTCAACCTCTTTACGGTTTAATGAAGACTGTGCAAGTAATGAAATCAATGCACCTTCCAGTTCGCGCACATTGGTATTTATATTATGAGCAACATACTCAACCACGTCTTTACCAAGGGTAATTCCATCGGCATACATTTTTTGCTCAAGAATAGCGAGGCGTGTTTCAAAATCAGGAACCTGCAAATCGGCTGTTAAGCCCCACTTAAAGCGTGAGAGCAAACGCTCATCCATTCCTTTAAGATCTTTAGGTGCTCTGTCGGAAGTTAAAATCAACTGCTTACCCGACTGGTGCAGGTGATTGAATATATTGAAGAATATTTCCTGTGTTTTTTCTTTTCCTGTAAACTGGTGTACATCATCTACAATAAGTACATCTACATACTGGTAAAAATTTGTAAAATCCTGGTTGGTATTATTCTTAATAGACTCTACAAACTGATTGATGAATTTTTCGGCAGCTACATATAATACTACCTTGTTTTTATTATTCATCTTAATCTGGTTTCCAATAGCGTGAACCAGATGCGTTTTACCAAGTCCAACTCCGCCAAAAATCATTAACGGGTTAAAAGCAGTGCCACCGGGTTTATTGGCAACGGCATAACCGGCCGAGCGGGCCAATCTGTTGCACTCACCTTCTATAAAGGTATCGAACGTATAGTTTTGATTAAGATTCGACTCTATATTAATTTTCTTCAATCCGGGAATGATAAACGGATTGCGGATGCTGGTGCTTATGTTTAAAGGTACACCTACATTAGGATTCTCGGCTTTAGAGGCAGCATTGGTAGGTACATTAATAGTATAGGGCTTTGAGTTAGGCGTACTATTTTCTACAATGATGCTGTACTCAAGCCTGGAACCATGGCCCAGAAAGTGTTTAAGCGTTTTTTTCAGAAGCGCCACATAATGCTCTTCGAGCCATTCGTAAAAGAATTGGCTTGGCACTTGTATCGTGAGTACCTTATTATCGAGCTTCACCGGTTTGATTGGTTCAAACCATGTTTTGAAGCTTTGCGGTGGTACGTTATCTCTGATGATATTTACACAATCGTTCCAAACTGATTCACAAGTTTTTTCTGTCATACTGTCTACTCCCGTTTTCAGGACTGAAAATTGAACATTATTTTCTTAATAAAAAAATAAATTTTGGCTTGTTTTTTAATTAAATTCTAATCGGAGATTTTTTGTATAATTTATTATTTTTTCTACCGAAAAAATGATAATCTATACGCCCCAGCCTTAATCCGGCCCAGCCAACCTGATTAACCGTTACAAGTTTATTCTTTTTATTGGAAAAAGAAAGAGGAAAATCGAAAAAAGTATGGGTATGGCCTCCAAGTATCAAATCAATGTTTTCACTCTCCTGCGCCAGTTGCACATCACTATACTTTTTCTCATTGTATTTATACCCCAGATGCGACAAACAAATCACCAGATCACAACGGGCCTCCTGCTTCAGGAAGACTGCTGTGCTGTGCGCTTTTTCTATTGCATCCATATAGATGGTATCTCCAAACTGCTTTGCTCCTATCAGTTCATCGGGTTTAATGCCTAAGCCAAAAACCCCGATGCGCACGTGGTCAAACTCAAATACCTTAGAGGCTGACGTTTTCCCCGCCAAAACCGTATTGTCGAAATTGTAGTTGGCACTAAGAAAAGGAAACTGCGCATTATTCACCATGGATGCAAGACCGTCAAGACCATTATCAAAATCATGATTTCCGATAGTGCAGGCATCATACTTCATTTCATTCATCAGTCGTATTTCGGGTTCGCCTCCGAACAAGTTGTAATAAGGAGTTCCCTGCACAATATCTCCGGCATCCAGCAGCAATACATTTTTTTCTTCCGACCGTATTTGCTGAATGAGCTTTGCCCGCAACGCAGCCCCGCCCTGTCCCTGATATTTTGAACCATCCATGGGAAAAGGTTCCAGCCTGCTATGCCAGTCGTTGGTATGCAAAATAGTGAGGCGTACTTCTTCCCCGCTACCGGCATATGAAGTAAAAGGAAGCTGAGCAAGTGCCGCGCCTCCTGCTCCCATTGCTGAAAGGCGCAAAAATTCCCTCCGGTTAATTTTTTCTGATTCTTTCATCCGAAACAGCTTTAAGCATTTCTCCCTTATTCAGCATCACCCTGAATTCAGCAATAAGGGCATCGCGCACTTTTATTCCAAGCGGAACAATTTTGCTTCCTCCTTCCTTAATGAATCCATAACCGTCTCCCCCGTTGGCCATATAATCTGATAACAGGACGTAATAGGTTTTTGCAGAAACTACCTGCTCACCGCCCACCAGCAGTGCACTCACTTTTGTTTTATCTATAGTCAAACTCATTCCTGCAATTGGCTCCCCTCCTTTTTCCGCAATTTTTTTCGCCAGCTCATTCATCATTTCTCCGTTCACTTCGGCAAGTACCAGTTCATTATCAAAAGGCATTAATTCATACACTTTTCCCACAGAGATATTTCCTTTAGG
>JAIBAK010000067.1 GCA_019695215.1 Bacteroidia bacterium
CTGATTACCGAAATGTTTTCGCTGAGTTTTTTTACTCCCGGAACTAAGGCGCACACCCCTCGTACAATCATCTGAATTTTAACTCCCGCTTTACTTGCGTCATACAGTTTTTTAATAATCATTTCATCTACCAGCGAGTTCATTTTTAAAACCATATAGGCGGTTTTCCCCTTTTTCGCGTTTTTAATTTCCTGCTCAATTAAACGGATAAACTCCGGTTTCATGTGGTGAGGAGCCACCAGCAGGTGCTCAAATTTAAGAGGCTTTTCGGGGTGAGATAAAAAGGAGAATACACGGGCTACTTCTTCGGTTATCTGTTTGTTTTTGGTAAACAATCCGTGGTCGCAGTATAAACGTGCGGTAACTCCGTTGTAGTTTCCGGTTCCCAAATGGGCATATCGCACCACTTTGTTATTTTCTCTGCGGTAAATAAGACATACTTTGCAATGCACCTTTTGCTTGGGCTTACCAAAAAAAACTCTTGCTCCCGCTTCCTGAAGTTTATTGGTCCAGTAAATATTATGTTCCTCATCAAAGCGGGCCTGCAATTCCATAAGTACCGTTACTTTTTTACCGTTTTTTACGGCATTAATCAAGGCATTGCACACATTTGATTGCTTGGCTACCCGGTAAAGGGTAATTTTTATTTCGTTTACAAACGGGTCAATGGCTGCCTCGCGCAAAAAACGAATCATATAATCAAACGACTGATACGGGTGATGCAGGATATAGTCGCGTTTTGAAACGGCATCAAACATGGAGCGGGTGGCTTCAAGCGATACGACTGCATTTTGCGCTTTGGGTTCGTAATACAAATTTGCCTGCCCTATTTTAGGGAAGTCCATAAAGTCTTTGAAATTATGGTATCGTCCTCCGGGTATTAAACTTTGTTTATGAATACCTAATTTAGTAGTGATAAAAGCCAATAAATCCCCCGGAATTTCCTCGTCATACACAAACCTCACGGGCAATCCTTTTTTTCGTTCTTTTAAACTGGCTTCTACTTTCTCAATAAAATTTTCATTAAAATCCTGCTCTATGGCCAGTTCGGCATCGCGGGTCAGTTTAAGGGTGTATGCCTCAAATTTATCGTATTCAAAAATGGAAAATATTTTATCAAGCGATGTCCGGATAATATCATCCAGAAGTATGATATGGGTGTTTTTTTTATCGGTGGTGGGAATAATGTAAAAGCGCGGAAGTACTCCCACCGGCAGTTCGATTAACGCATATTTAGGACGAAGAGAGCCATTTTGCTTACTCATTTTTACAGCGAGGTAAATAGATTTATCGCGCAAAAAAGGAAAGTCGGTTTTAGAATCGAGCAGCAGCGGAAACAAGTGATGAGCTACAGTGGTTTTGAAATAATCTCTCACCAATTGACGCTGTGCCATGCTCAGGCTTCTTTCGTCTAAAATATGAATATTTTTTTCTTCCAGTTCCTTTCTTATTTGGTCATATACCTCCTGAAACGTTTCCTGCAATTTTACCGCACGTTCCAGTATCAGTTCCAAAATGGTTTCAGGGTGCAACCTGTACGGACTTATAGAAGTTCGTTTAGCTTTAATGGCCCTTCGTATGGAGGCTACACGCACTCTGAAAAATTCATCCATATTAGAAGAGAAAATAGCCAGAAATTTTAACCGTTCCATCAATGGCACACCGGAATCTTCCGCTTCCTGCAGCACCCGCTCGTTGAACGAAAGCCAGCTTAGTTCGCGGTCTTTAATTAAAATTCCTTTGTACTCTTTTATCATTCTATGGTTAACAGGTGTGCACTGCTATTTACCAAGTTTTAAAAATATGTAAACGGGCAGATGGTCGCTGTATCCGCCAAGGTATTTGCTGCCTGCATACGTGCGGTAGGGTTGTCCCTTGTATTTTTCTTCCTGTTCCAGCATCCATTCTTCCTTATAAATGGTAGCCGACTCCGACACATAACTTACTTTGCTCTTAGCAGGAAGCATAGCGCTTGACACAATAAGCTGATCGAGCATGCTCCATTCTTTTTTGTAATTATGCGAACCCTGCCCCAGTGCTTTCAACACCGTCATGCAATTGTATAAACCGCTTTTTGCCGATTGCTCGGTATTGCCTTTGGCCCCGAGCGAAATAGTCATACTGCTGTCGGTGGGTTCGTCATTAAAATCGCCCATGATTACAATATTGGCTTTGGCATTTGTTTTTAAAACCGAATCTACGCTTTGGCGCAATTGCGAGGCGGCAAACTGGCGCTTGTAACTCGATTCGGCTGTTCCTTCCCTGCGCGAAGGGAAATGATTTACATACAGGTGAACTACTTCTTTATTGGGCAATTCTCCTTTTACATATAAAATATCGCGGGTGCGTTTCCACTCGGTATTGGGTAATTCAAAACGAATAAAATGACTGGCAAGTACAGTAAGTTTTTCCGGTTTGTATAGCAATGCCACATCAATTCCCCTCGGGTCGGTTGATTCAAAATGAACCACACGGTAAGTTTGTTTTTTGGTGGCCAGCATAGCGGTAAGGTCGGTGAGTACTTTGTCGTTTTCCACTTCGCAAAGTCCAAGTACATCAGGTCCCTTTCCGTTACCTATTGCCAGAATAACCTTACACAGATTTTCTAATTTTACTTCATAGCGGTCGTCTGTCCACTGAGCTTTTGAAGCGGGCAAAAATTCGCTGTCTTCCGTTTTCGGATCGTCAATGGTATCGAACAGATTTTCTACATTGTAAAATGCAATCTGGTAATTTCCTTTTTGTGCTGAAACGGAAAAGCAGGAGAGCAGCAGTAAGGTGATAAAAACGGAGTACTTCATTTTTACTATTTTTTAAAACAAAAGTTGTTTACCTGAAAAACGCGGCTTGCTTTACACGGCCACATTGTATTCCCTCAAGGCATCATTCAATGAGGTTTTAGTATCGGTTGATGCTTTTCGCTGGCCAATTATCAGCGCACAGGGTACCTGATAATTTCCGGCTGCAAAATTTTTGGTGTACGACCCCGGAATCACCACCGAGCGCTCGGGCACATATCCTTTAAATTCTTTTGGCTCGCTGCCCGTTACATCAATAATTTTTGTGGAGAGCGTTAAGGTAACACCTGCACCCAGCACAGCTTCTTTGCCCACGCGCACTCCTTCTACCACTATGCATCGCGACCCTATAAAGGCACCGTCTTCAATAATTACCGGAGCGGCCTGCACGGGTTCCAGCACGCCTCCAATACCCACGCCACCACTCAGGTGTACATGTTTGCCTATTTGCGCACAACTGCCTACGGTGGCCCAGGTATCTACCATGGTTCCTTCGTCTACATAAGCGCCAATATTTACATAACTGGGCATTAAAATAACTCCGGGCGAAAGATAGGCTCCGTATCGGGCCACGCCATGCGGCACCACGCGCACACCTAAAGCCTCATAATTATGCTTCAGTTCCATTTTATCATAAAATTCCATGGGCCCGGCTTCCAGTGTTTTCATGGGCTGAATAGGGAAGTATAAAATCACGGCTTTTTTCACCCATTCGTTTACCTGCCAGCCACCTGCAACAGGCTCGGCCACACGCAAACGGCCCTTATCCAGCTCCTCAATTACCGCTCTTATGGCCTGCTGAACCGGGGCTTCCTGCAAAAGCTTGCGGTCATCCCACGTTTTTTCTATTATTTCCTTATAGTTTTGCATGCTGATATTTTTGGCGCAAATTAGCAGAAAGTCTCTTTACCCATGAAGAAAACACAAAGAAGAAAACCACTCATTATCCAGAGAAATGCTACTCCTGATGATTTTGAGGGGATTATAAAGTTATCCGAAATATGTTTTAAAGGCACTGAGCCCTGGAGTATGGATATGCTCCGCAGCCAGTATATGATTTTTCCTGACGGAATGCAGATTATTGAATACGAAGGGGAGATTGTGGGCTCGGCTACCAGCCTTATCATTAATTTTGACGAATACGATGACGACCACACCTGGAGGGAGATTTGTGAAAACGGATTTATAACCAACCACGACCCCGAGGGCGATACACTTTACGGTATAGAAGCTATGGTGCACCCCGAGTTTCAGGGACTGAAAATAGGACGAAGGTTGTACGAAATGCGCAGAGATTTATGCGTAAACAGTAACCTTAAACATATTCTTATTGGAGGACGAATTCCAAATTATCACCTGTACTCCGAGGAGTTTGGCGTGAGGGCGTACATAAAACGTGTATTAGAGAAAAAAATTAAAGACCCTGTACTCACCTTTCAGTTGTCGCACGGTTTCACCATTGAGCGCATCATAAAAGATTATTTACCCGAGGATAAAGAATCGGAGGGATATGCGGTACTGCTTGAATGGAATAACTTAGATTATACACCCGAAACACGCGAAACCAGCGTGATGATGAAAAAGGTGCGCATTTGCTGCATCCAGTACGAGTTGCGAAAAATTAATTCGTTCGAAGATTTTGCCCAGCAAAGCGAATACTTTACCGATGTGGCCTCTAACTATAAATCCGATTTTGTGCTGTTTCCCGAGTTGTTTACCACGCAGCTCCTTTCGCTGGTTGATTACAAAGGCATGAGCCCCGAAGACAGCATCCGTAAGCTGGATGAATACACAGATGATTATGTGAATCTTTTCTCGCGCCTTTCGGTAGAGTACAATATCAATATTATTGCAGGCACCCATTTACAGGTAGAAAATGATCACCTGTACAATATCAGTTACCTGTTTAAACGCGATGGTACCTATGAGAAACAATATAAAATTCATATCACCAGCAACGAGGCCAAATGGTGGGGCGTGCGTCCGGGAAATGAAGTAAAAGTGTTTAATACCGATTGCGGCAAAGTTGCCATTAACGTATGCTACGATATTGAGTTTCCGGAGGTGGCCCGCATTGCCTGCAACAAGGGAGCAAAAATTATTTTTGTACCCTTCAGCACCGATGAAAAACATGGCTACCTGCGTGTAAAACTTTGCTCACAGGCACGCGCTATCGAAAATCAGATTTACGTGGCTACTGCCGGCACCATCGGCAATATTCCTTCAGTTGATAATATGGATATCAACTATGCGCAATCGGGAATTTACACACCAAGCGATTTTGCTTTTCCGCCCGATGCCATTGCCGGTGAATGTAACACCAATATTGAAACCGTAGTGATTGCCGACCTCGACTTAGCGGCCCTTGAACGTGCCCGCAACACGGGTACGGTGCAAAACTGGAAAGACCGCAGATTGGATATGTATGAAGTGAATGAATTATAGGCTATTGTTTTGGTGAGTAATTTTCTTTTTTATATGAAATGGATAATAGGATATACGAAAATTTAGATTAATAAATTTGGGTCTCATCGTTGTTTGGTAAGAAGTAATCACCCCATTTTTATCAAGATCAAAATACATGCCTCGTTGGGTAAAAGATGACAAATCATAAAAACACAAAACTCCCAATTCAATTACGCTGTTATTTTTAAGTATAAAATTTTGACCTATCCCCGCACAAAGGCTCATGTACTTTTTTTTCAGAGGGATATTGGATTCAATGAATTTGAAATTAATATATCCGGTATCGCCAGGGTTTAAATAACCCCGAATATTTTCAGTACCCAATTGGACCAAATTATATGCAATACCAATCTTCAAATCTTGAGTACGCCATTTATTGTTGAATTTGACTTTATGTGTTATAATTACCGGTATTTGAAAATTAGGGTAAGATATTTTGTTAGTGAAATTTACTTCCGAATACTGATAATCTGTTTTATCAAACGAGATGGAAGAACTTTGATAATTTAGATAGAAACCTGTTTCCATTTGATTTTTAGTTTCCATCTTGTAATTAAACATACTTATTTTAAATGAGACTCCTGCAATATAGCCCAAGCTAGATGCAGAAGTTGAAAAGTGAAGCCTGTCAAAATCACTATTCGTAATACAAGTAAAATTCAATGCAGGTCCGAATGTAAGACCTGCACTGAATTTATTTTGAGCTTGTAATTTGAATATAATTAGAAGGAAGAAGAAAAAAAAGCTAAACTTCATTATTGAACAATGAATTTTCTATAATAAACCTTACTTCCGACTTCTATTCCTATGAAATAAACCCCTTTCGGTAGATTATCACATTCTATTGGTAAAATTCCATTTTTAGGTTTAATCGTGCCTCTAATGATTGTTATCATTTGACCTTGTAAGTTTTTGATATAAATCTTTTTAATTTTTTCCTTTTGTGTAATAACCCTTATATTTATTCTATCAGTAGTTGGATTAGGATATACCGTATAATCAAAATCAGATTTATATTGGTCATAGATTTTTTCATTACCAGTAAGAAAGTTACCAGATATGCCACTTTCAGCTTCGCCACAATCTCCGGAAAACTCTGCTTCGATATTATCCATATCTGTATTTTCAGGTAAAGTTATGGTAAAAGAAGATGCTGAAAAAGAATATTTTTTTCCGTTAGTAATCGGGATTTCCGTTATTGTCAGGTTTGTGGAGTTAAATTGCCCTGAGAGAGTAAGTGTTCCGTTGGCGATTATGATTTTTCCTTCCCAGATAATGTCACTTTCAAGACTGTCTAGTAATGAATCTGCTAGTGCTGTTTGAATTCTCAATATAGCAACTGTATATCCATTATTGATATTTTCACTATTCTCCACTACAACATAACCGGACAAATTTGTTAGAATTACTTGTTTGGTATTGTTATTAAAGCTAATGTCAGTTGCCATTATTTTGTTTTCCTGATAGGCAATAGGATCGTCAGTTGCAATACTTTTCGTTAATGGTGGATTTTTGAATTTAGAATTTTCAAACCGTGTATCGGCCCCTGCGAGTTGGTAAATGCATCCATTTGTTACCGATTTGCCAATACCCCCATAGTAAAATGGTGGGTACGACCATGACCAGCAATAAGCTGAATCTGGGCCATAAGTACAAGTTTCTTTTTTCTTTACCAGAGCTTGTACTCCATCACAATTCTTCACACGGTTACTTAGATAATGGTCTCTTTCAAGTCCTGACAGGTTTGCCTCTGCCATGTACTTTGCCCTCCACCAATAACATTGAGGTCGCATTTTAGCTTTCCAATCAGCAAATGAGCTAAGACTTAAAAATAAAAGCAAGAACAGGAATAAATTTAACTTTTTCATAAAACATAGATTAATATAATGTGCCTACTCTAAAAAAGGTTTTCGGCTTTCCCTGAAACAAAAGTATAATAAAATATGGAAAATAAAAGATGTAATTTTTAATAGGTGTTTGCCCAAACTTGCGACCTCTATATGTATCAGGAACAGGTTTTAAAAAGAATAGGGATTAAGTTGAAAAGGCTTAGAATACAAGCTGGTTACAATAGTTATGAGACCTTTGCCTGGGATAATAATTTAAATAGGATGCAATATTGGCGCATGGAAAAAGGATCTTATAACATTACAGTTCGGAGCTTAGTTAAAGTATTAGAAATACATAAGATTACAATTGAGGAGTTCTTTTCCGAAAATCTTTAAAAGTATTACAAAACAGGTACAAAATGTTTGCTCCGCTCAATGGTATCGTTGCCCGAAATTTCTTTCCAGGTAATTACAAAACGCTCGTCAAATAATTCGTACACGCTAAAATTGGCGGTGCCCAGATGTATAAATGCCGGGTTACTCCCAAATCCCCAGTTACTCATTTCGCTATCCGGCTCGTTGAGGTAACAATGTTGTGTGCCCCAGGTATATTTTAAATCTCCGTTGGAATAAAAAGTAAAGCGGTCATCGGTTTCGCAACTGTCAATAAATTCTACCTGCCCGTTGCGTGTATAAAAAAACGGTTTCCATGTTTTGTAACTGTTGCTGGTAAGCGATTTAGCAGGGTCCGAAGAAAAAATTGGTTCAGCGTAGGATGCCGGTAATTTTCCCGGAGCATCGGTGCGGCACGATGCAGCCCACAGCACCAAAATAAGGAGACTGAAAAAAATTGATTGAATTCGTGTTGACATTTACTGCGAAATACGTGTACTTGCTTATCCGTTACCGAAATTTTTAGACAAATATGACGAAATCAGTGATGAAAAAATCAGCTTTTTTACTTTTTGCCCTTAGTTGTTTTGCAGCAACTGCACAAACCAAACTGCTTTCTATTGAAGAAGCTGTACTAAAGGGGCGCACCACACTGGCCCCTGCGCGTTTAAACCAGCTCATGTGGGTTACAGGTGCCGATATGTACTCGTACATAGTGAAAGCCGGTGATCAGGAAAAATTAGTGCGTGGTAATGTTACCACTACTGCCGTAGATACGCTGCTAAGTGCCGATGAACTAAGCAAAGCGGTGTACAATGCCGATGCCGTTGCTCCGGCCTTTAAAACTTTTCCGGCCATTACCTGGGTATCGCCCAAATCGTTCAGAATAGTACATAACCACACCGTTTTTCTCTATGATGTGGAAGGGAAAAAATGTTACCTCATTAATAAGTTTTTGAAAGATGCCGAGAACACCGATTTTGAAACTACCAGCAATGCGATGGCTTTTACCATTCAAAATAATTTGTTTGTGTACTACTCCGACCAATCGGTTTCTCAAACCTCATCCAACGACAATAAAGGAATAGTGAGCGGACAGGCCGTGCACCGCAATGAGTTTGGCATTGTAAAAGGAACTTTCTGGTCGCCTAAAGGGCGCTATATGGCTTTTTACCGCATGGACGAAACCATGGTTGACCAATATCCCATTATGGATCTTTCCAAAAAACCGGCAGGCGAGGAGCTCATCCGTTATCCCATGGCGGGCAAAACCAGTCATCAGGTAAAAATCGGGGTGCTCGAGTCGTCATCAAAAACGGTAATTGATTTAAAAACCGGATTACCATCTGACCAGTACCTCACTAATGTAGCCTGGAGCCCCGATGAGCGATTTGTGTATGTAGCCGTGCTGAACAGAGAGCAAAATTACCTGAAGTTAAATGAATACTCGGCCGAAACCGGAGATTTTATACGCACCCTTTTTGAAGAAAAAAGCAGCAAATATGTAGAGCCCGAGCACCCCATGTTGTGGGTGAAAAACCACGATGACCAGTTTATATGGCAAAGCGAGCAGGACGGGTACAACCATTTATACCTTTACAACAAAAGCGGAAAACTGATGCGCCAGTTAACTAAGGGCCCGTGGGTGGTAACCGATGTACTGGCCTTTGACGAAAAAGGCGAGCATGTATTCATACAGGCCACCAAAGAAAGCCCCATAGAGCGGCATATTTACAAAGTAAATTTGGGTAACGGCAAAATTACCCGCATAAGTGCAGCCGTGGCAGGCACGCATACGGCTCTTATAAGCAGCAGCGGAAAATATCTTATCGATTCGTATTCGAGTACTGCCATACCGCGCAATATTGATTTGCTCAGTGCCGATGGAAAACCCGTGCGAAATATACTTACCGCTAAAAACCCGCTGGCCGATTACAAAATGCCCGAGCTAAGTATTTTTACCATTAAAGCAGCCGATGGGGTAACCGATTTGTATTGCCGCATGATTAAACCGGTTGATTTTAATGCGCAAAAAAAATACCCTGTGCTGGTGTATTTGTACGGAGGGCCACACCTGCAATTAGTAAACAATACCTTTATTGGCGGGGCCGACTTGTGGTTAGTGTACATGGCACAGCAGGGTTATGTGGTGTTTACCGTTGACAACAGGGGCTCCCTAAACCGGGGCCGCGATTTTGAACAGGCTACTCACCTGCGATTGGGGACAAATGAAATGGCCGACCAGCTGAAAGGAGTGGAGTTCTTAAAAACGCAGGGTTTTGTTGATACCGCCCGCATGGGTGTGTACGGGTGGAGTTTTGGCGGATTTTTAACCACCACTCTGATGACCCGCAACCCCGGCACATTTAAAACCGCTGTGGCAGGCGGCCCTGTAATTGACTGGAGCATGTACGAAGTGATGTACACCGAGCGCTACATGAGCACCCCGCAGGAAAATAAAAAAGGATATGATGAAGCCAACCTGCTGAATTACGTAAGTAACCTGAAAGGAAAATTAATGCTCATTCACGGCACATCTGACGATGTGGTGGTGTGGCAGCACAGTTTAAAATATCTGGACGAGTGTGTGAAAAAAGGCGTACTGGTAGATTACCTGGTGTATCCGGGACATAAACACAATGTGCTGGGCCCCGACCGTGTGCACCTGATGAAAAAAATAACCCAGTATTTTAATGAGCATTTATAGTTGCGCAATTCAATAAAAATTGTAATTTCGATAATTAAACAAAATAATACCCATATGACACTAACTGCAACTGCCATCGAAAAAGAGCAAATAAAAGGGCTTAAATTTCCGAAAGGCGAGGTACTGAAAACCCGCGATGAAATATTACAGCGCAAAACCGATTTGCAGCGCGCCATGGTGCTGGGCAATACCGAGCATGGTAAAATACGCATTACGTTTGATACCGATGACGGAGTAAAAGTGGTTGAAACCACCGTGTGGGCCGCCACCGAAACCGAAGTGAGTCTGAAAGGCGGAGTGAATATCCCGCTGCATGCCATTTACCGGGTAAGTATGTGAGTTTTTACTATCTCTGTATCTATAGCACTTTCACTGAATAGTGCTATGCAAGCCCAAAACTTAAAAAGGCATTTGTTGAACTTGTCTGACCTCCGGTAGAAGCAGGTGCACATTAAAGTAAAATAGTTAAGCCTGAAATTAAAAAAATGAAAAATAGTGTGCCACTCCAATTGTGTTTCTATGGCACAGTAATACCCTATAATGGTGAATACTGTGCCATAAACAAGGAAATGAGTGGCAGGAATAAGTAAGTTA
>JAIBAK010000025.1 GCA_019695215.1 Bacteroidia bacterium
TTTTAGTCTTCTGTCATTTCGGCTTTATGTGCTTCGCTTTCTACCATCAGTAATCCCTTTACCACAAACAAGGCATCAGCAGGAACAGCTGAAATCAATTCAAAGGCCGTGTTTTCCTCATTCTGCGATAGCAATTTTACCTGTGCTTTTATAAATTTTTCGGGGGCCGATGGCAGGCAGTAATACACAAAACGATTATTATCCTCAGTAAGAAAAGCCGAACCCGGTAAAGTTAACTGATCAGGCAGTGTAGTCTTGAAAATTGCCTTCAGAGTCATATCAGGCAATACACCCTGATATAAAGTTTCAAATACCACGTGAATAATTATGGTGCGGGTGGCCGGATCCATCCCACGGCTTATAAATTCAACTTTACCTTTAACTGTTGGCAAGGTTTGGTTGGTAAATGTGATAGCCACCTCCTGTCCCTCGCTTACATTGTTCACGTCTTTTTCATACACAAAAATATCGGCATGGTAGTGATCCAGATTTACTATATGTGCCAATTCCATATCTGGGTTTACCGACATGCCTAAACTTACCGGCAAAGCCAGCAAATATCCGTTAATAGTAGAACGAACACTAAATGTAGATGACAGCGGAGCTTGATCGGTTACATTCAGATTTTGCACATCAACACCAAGGTATTTTAAACGTGCCTCTGCCGAACGCAACCGGGTAACACATGAAAGGTATTTTGATTCGGCCTGTTGCAATTCTTTGCCTGCGCTTATATCGGCTTCCTTCAATTTACGCTGGCGTTCGTAATCACTTTTCAAAAATCCTATTTCAGCTTTTGCACTCAGGTAATTTTCCTGCAACTGTATAAACTCCCCGCTGCTTATTTCCATCAGCACCTGACCTTTGCTTATTTTTTGTCCTTCAAGCACCAGAATTTTCTGAACACTGCCGTTAATACGAGCCGTTAATACCTCCCTGTTTTGCGAAAGTACCACCACTTTTCCGTTGGCCGAAAAATTAATGGTGACCGGTTTGCGTTCGGCTGCCTTTACCTGCAGGTTCATCATTTTTTGCTTGTCTTTGGTGAGTACAACAGTGTTACTTACTGTTGAGTCTATAGCAGTTTCTGCTGCCGTTTGCTTTTTACTTCCGCATGATGAAATTGCGACAGCCAGTAAAAAAATGATTTGATAATATATAATACGAATGGTGTTCATTTTCTATTCTCCTTTAAGATAAAGTAATTGAGATAAACTTAAATTATATTGAAGTACTGCATCAAAATAGGCAGTTTCAATTTCATATGATTTAGATAAATTATACAGGTAACGGAATAAATCCAGTTCTCCGGTTTTATACCCGATAAGGGAGGCCGTTCGCAGAGATTCGGCCTGCTTATTTGCTGTTTCTTCAAAATACTGCAGGGTTTTTACGCTTTGCAGGTAATTATTTTCAGCCTCGGCAAAATGACTTTGCAATGTTGCACTCGCAAGCTTAAGTTGCAGTTCGTTGCGCTGTACTTCCATTTTGGCCACGTTTACCCTGCGCATATTATTCCAAAATGTAACGGGGAACCGAATCCCATACTCGAGCCGGTAAGCTGTAGATGTATTTGAAGCCGCCTGATTAAAATAACCAAAAGTGAAACCGGGTGCTGACCGCCATTTCTCCAGCGTGAGATTTTTCTCACTTAGTACTTTTTGCTGTTGCATATATCCTAATACCGGATTTTTGGTTTGCACCGCCATCGAATCGGGTAGTATGGCTGTCATTTTAAAAAGCGAAAACCGGGTGAGCGGAATTTCAGTTTTAATTCCGGTGAACAGTCTGAACCTTGTAAGTGCATTTTCAAAACGGGTGCGTGCTTTATCCAGTTCATTATGCCTGCTTCGGTAATCAGTTTCGGCAGCCAGTAAATCCATTCCGGAAATGGCACCCTGTTTCCTGCTAAACGAAGCAGCCTTATAAATGGCTTCATATGCGCTGTCCTGTTCCCGCATTTTTTGCAGCACCATCGCTTCATAAACCAATTGAAAATACGTGTCCCGCACTTGTTTAATTAACTCTGCTTTGGTAAGGTCCTTTTGCTTCATAGCTACCTGCACTGCTTGTTTTCCTGCTGCATAAGCACTGCTATAAGTCAACGGAAAATCTACAGGCTGCAACAAAGCCGGCCGCATTTGATTGCCTGTGGGTGCCTGTACCAGAATATCGAGGTTGGGCAACGAAAAAGCTGTTTTTGCCAATTGCTGCTGTTGCTGCACCTGTTGTTGTGCAATCACCATTGCCGGGTAATTTACCAGTGATGAATCAATAGCCTGTTGCAGCGTAATACCCTGTGCCCCGGCCCGCTGAGGCAATCCGGCAAACAACATTAATCCTGCAGTTATTATTTTCCCTAACAAACCATCTTTTTTGCGCTCAACCATATAATACAAAACAGGTAGCACCAGCAAGGTGAGAATAGTTGAAGACAGAAGGCCGCCAATAACAACAGTTGCTAATGGTTTTTGCACCTCGGCTCCGGCACCATTTGATAGTGCCATTGGCAAAAATCCGATGGAAGCTACCATGGCCGTCATCACCACCGGACGGAAGCGATCACTTACACCTTTCATAATGCGTTGCCGAACATCATAACCTTCGCTCTTAAGTGAATTAAAATAAGAAATCAGTACTATGCCATTAAGCACAGCAACACCAAACAAGGCAATAAATCCAACTCCGGCCGAAATACTGAATGGCATATTGCGCATCCACAAAGAGACTACTCCGCCAAAAGTAGCCAGCGGAATGGCTGTGAATATTAATAATGTTTGCTTAACCGAGTTGAAACTTAAAAACAGCAAAAAGAAAATAACTAATAATGCTATAGGCAGTACCACCGCAAGTCTTTCTTTAGCATGCTGCAGGTTTTCAAACTGCCCTCCGTAAGTCAGGTAATAACCCGATGGCAACTGAAGCTCTGACTCAAGAATTTTCTGTATTTCTTCCACTACACTTTGCACATCGCGTTCACGCACATTGAACCCTACACTTATTTTGCGTTTCGTATCATCCCGGCCAATCTCGGCAGGACCTTTTATTACTTCTATCTCGGCCAGTTCTTTTAATGGTACGGGAATACCCTGACTGTTGTTTACATAGAGATTTTTAAAATCCTCCATATGGTCGCGATACTCATCTTCGAATTTCACCAGCAAATCAAACCCCTGTTCATTCTCGAAAATAACTCCGGCTTTACTTCCTGCAATAGCTGTTTCAATGTACTTACTCACCGTGTTTACCGATATGCCGTAAGTTGCCAGTTGCGACCGGTTATAGGTAATTTGTATTTGAGGCAGACCGGTAAGTTTTTGCGCCTGCACATCTTTCACCCCTTTCACATCCTGAATTAATCCTGCAATTTCCTCGGCTTTTGCGCTGAGTAAATCCAGATCTTTTCCATACAATTTCACTACAACATCTGTCTTGGCATTTGTCATTAGTTCATTAAACCGCATTTGAATGGGTTGCTGTAAAGAGAATGCCACGCCCGGAATATCTTCCAGTACTTTTTCAATGGCTGCATCCAGTTCGGCTTTGTTGGAAGCTTTTTTCCATTCCTCACGCGGATTTAATACAATAATAACATCCATTGCTTCTATCGGCATTGGATCGGTAGGGATTTCTGATGTACCTATTTTGGCTACTACCGTTTTTATTTCTGCCGGAAATTCGGACAGAAGTTTTTTCTCAACAGCCTTCGATACTTCGATGCTTTGCGTAAGAGAAGAACCGGGAATCAAACGGGTTTCAAGCGCATAATCTCCTTCATCAAGTGTAGGCAAAAACTCACCCCCCATCGTATTGAATAAGATAAACGACCCGATCATCAGCACCAGCGAGGTAAGCACTACCTTGATGCGATTGTGCAGGAAAAATTCAACAACCGGCAAATAAGATTTACGTAATCGGTTAATCAGTCTGTCGGCAAATGTTTCCTTTTCCTCGTGATCAAATTTTAAAACCAGTGCACTCATCATAGGAACATAAGTAAGCGACAAGATAAAAGCACCGATAATTGCGAATGAAACCGTCATTGCCATTGGTTTAAACATTTTCCCTTCAATGCCGGTTAAAGCAAGTATGGGCATGTAAACAATTAAAATGATGATTTGCCCGAAAGCCGCACTGCTCATAATTTCGCCCGCACCTTTACGTACCGTTTCTTCAAACTGGCTTCGGGTTTCAAACTTTCCGATATGATGCAATCGCTCATTAATTTTTCGAACTACAATCTCTACAATAATAACCGCCCCGTCTACTATCAATCCAAAATCAATGGCCCCCAAACTCATTAAATTACCCGATACGCCAAATAGTCCCATCATGCCTATTGCAAACAGCATGGATAGCGGAATTACCGAAGCTACTAATAACCCGGCACGTATATTTCCAAGTAATAAAATAAGTACCAGTATTACAATCAGCCCTCCTTCAATTAAATTCTGACTAACGGTGTTAATGGCTTTTTTAACTAATACTTCTCTGTCTAAAAAAGATTCAATTACCAATCCTTTCGGGAGTGTTTTTTGAAGTTCTTTTATACGCATTTTCACTCTGTCTATAACACTCGAAGAATTCTCCCCTTTAAGCATGAGAATAATGCCGCCAACCACTTCTCCTTTTCCATCCTGTGTCATGGCGCCATACCTGTTGGCATGCGAGAGTTCAACCGACCCTATATCTTTAATAAGAACAGGTATTCCATTTACACTTCGCACCACGGTGTTCCCTATGTCTTCGGTGGTTTGGGCCATGCCAATTCCGCGGATAAAATACGCCCTATCTTCCTTCTCAATATAGGAAGCTCCCGTATTACTGCTTCCGTTTTCAAGGGCGGCATATACCTCCTCGAGACTTACGTGCAATGATTGCAGCAATTGCGGATTAACCCGCACATGGTATTGTTTCATGTACCCGCCAAATGAACTCACATCAGCTACACCGGCTACACGAAGCAATTCGCGCTTTAATTGCCAATCCTGAATAGTGCGTAAATCATAAAGCGACCAGCTTGTGTCGTTTTTATCTGCCGGACGAATAACATATTGAAAAATTTCACTTAATCCGGTACTCACCGGAGCAAGTTCAGGCGTTCCAACTCCTGCCGGAATATTTCCCTCTGCCGATTTTAAACGCTCGCTTACCTGAGCCCTTGCCCAGTAAACATCGGTGGCATCGTCAAAAACTAAGGTAACTACCGAAAGTCCGAACCGCGAAATGGAACGCGTTTCCTCAAGCCCCGGAATATTGGCCGTTGCCACTTCAATAGGATAGGTAATGAATTTCTCTATCTCAAGCGAAGCCAGGTTGGGGCTTTGCGTAATTACCTGCACCTGGTTGTTGGTGATATCGGGCACCGCATCAATAGGAAGTGACACAAAAGAACTGATACCCCAGCCTATTAAGCAGAGCACTCCGAAAATCACCAGTAATTTATTGCGGATACTGAATCCGATGATATGATTTAACATGCACTAAGAATTAAAAAGTAAAAAAAACTGCCCGCAACAATGCGTGGCATCAGTAAACCGATTTTAATTCTTAAACCCTGGGAGGCTGAAAAACGGAATTTTGTGTGCTGAAGAAGTAAATAGGATGTGCGTAGGCTACCGGAATAAACGCTGAATGCGGAACAATCACTGAAGGTATCTCGGTTTCGTTACAGGTATATACTACGGTTAACGGACAATTATGAAAAAACGGAAGATCTTTGTGTTCTTCCTTTTTTGTTTGCTCGGTTTGGTCGGTATAGTGAGTTATCAGAAAATCGATAAAACTGAGCGAGTCCGTTGTGCGGTCATGCTCAAAATAATGTTTTACCAGAGCCGGCAGTTTTACCAATTCATGTATATCATTATTGGGAAGCATGCTTGCCCCAATCATGAACACTGAGATAAAAAGTAAAAATGACCTTTTCACGCAACAAATATATACAAAAAACAGTTTAAACCGGCTGCCATCACCATGCCAATAATGGCTTAAATGATAATTATCATGCGAATATGCTTTATAATTTTACTAACTTGCTCCCAACAATCCGCCTTTACATGAAGCATATTGTTGTAATTATTCTGTTTCTCTTTCAGCTGAGCCTGCTCCAAGCCCAATCACGTACAGATTCAATTACCGTGATTAAAAAATGGAGCACCATTTATGTTCAGCGGGGCCAAAACCTGAGCATGGGAGGTTTGCTTTATATCACCAAAGATAATCCTGCTGCCTTTGCCGAAATGAAAAAGGCGCAAAACAGGTACACCCTCTCTTTTTTATCCGGTTGCATAGGCGGTGCCTGTGTGGGCTATCCGGTGGGAACAGCTTTAGGCGGTGGCGAGCCCAACTGGAATATTGCATTTGCCGGAGCAGCATTTATAGGAATGAGTATTGCGCTTGAACATTCTTTTAATCTGCATGCCACCCGCGGAGCAAAGTTGCATAATTCCGCATTAAACGGTGGCAAAAGCGGGGAATCTGCCTGTATATTTTTTAACGTGTCGCCCGGAAACATGCGTTTATGTTATAATTTTTAGAATATCCCTTACTATAAATAATATGAATACAAAAAAGACCTTTCTCTCAGTTGACGAATACATCAACACTTTTCCAAAGGAGACAAAAACTAAGTTACAACATCTGAGAAATTTCATCAGAGAAGCAGTTCCCGAAGCAGCAGAAATAATAAGCTACAATATGCCTGCCTACAAAACAACTTCGGTGCTGGTTTATTTTGCCGGATACAAAAATCATATCGGATTTTATCCCACCTCTTCGGGCATTATTCAATTCAAAAAAGACATTTCTGCTTACAAAAATTCGAAAGGGGCTGTGCAATTTCCATTAGATAAACCTTTGCCCGAAACATTAATTAAAAAAATGGTTTTGTACAGGTTAAGCGAAACCCGTGAGCGCGAAGCAACCAAAAAGAAACAGAAAGTGTCTGTATCAAAAAAATAAAATACCTGCTAAATAGGAAAACTCAAAACCCATTCTCTCATGTTTGCCATTAACATTAACAAAAATGCTCCTGTCATTGCGCATGACCAATTATTTATTAACGCACAACCTAAGCAGGTGTGGCTTATTCTAACCAATATCAATCAGTGGCCCAAATGGCAATCGGCCATTCAACAGGCGTATGTGGAAGAAGCCTTAGCCGAAGGAGTAACATTTGAATGGAAAGCGGGCGGATTATTCTTTACCTCAGTAATTCACACCTGCGCGGCTCATCGCTTTTTTGGGTGGACCGGTAAAACAATCGGGGCTTTTGCTGTACACAACTGGGAATTCATTCCGCACAACGGAGGCACTTTGGCAAAAGTGGAGGAAAGCCTGCAGGGTATCTTTCCGTCTTTGTTTAAATCGGCTTTTATCAGAACACTGGAGAAGGGAATGAAGACACAACTGAACGAATTAAAAACAGCCGCTGAAAAAACAGAGGTGAATCAATAAAAGTTAACGCTCGCCTATTTGCTGCCTCCACATAGCATAATAAAGTCCCTTCTCGGTAAGTAAGTCCTGATGCTTTCCGGTTTCAATTATATTGCCTTTTTCAAGCACATAAATTCTGTCGGCATGCATTACTGTAGAAAGCCGGTGTGCAATCATCACAGTTATATGTTCCTTCCCTTTGGTTATCTCCCTTATGGTGGTGCTAATCTCTTCTTCAGTCAGTGAATCAAGTGCCGATGTTGCTTCGTCAAACACCAGTAATTTAGGTTTGCGCAACAGTGCTCTGGCAATAGACAGCCGTTGTTTTTCACCACCCGAAACTTTCATTCCTCCTTCCCCGATTACACTGTTAATCCCGTTATCACCACGGTTAAGCAGGTTCTGACAAGCTGCTTTATTTAAAGCATCCATCATTTCACTTTCCGTTGCCTGCGGATTTACAAATAACAGATTCTCCTTAATGGATCCTGAAAACAATTGTGTATCTTGTGTAACAAAACCAATTTGGGTACGCAGTTCGTTCAGGTTTATATCTTCGGCCTTTTCATTATTATAAAAGATAGTTCCCTCCTGGGGCTGGTATAAACCTACCAGCAATTTAACCAGCGTGGTTTTCCCGGAACCCGATGGGCCAACAAAAGCAATTGTTTCGCCTTTCACCACATTAAAGCTGATATGTTCAATCGCTTTAACCGGAGCCGTTTTATGCTTAAATCCTACCTCATTAAAGCGGAGGGATTCGATAACCCCGATTGATTTTGGTGATACCGGAATCACTTCAGCCGGAAGAGCCATGATGCGCTCAAAATTATTTAAAGATGATTCCGCTTCACGGTAACTCAGAATTACGTTACCAATTTCCTGCAGCGGGCCAAAAATGAAAAAGGAATAAAACTGTAAAGTCATCAGCTGGCCAAGCGAAACTTTATCTTTAAACAGCAGGTACATGAGCAAAAACAAAATACTTTGCCGCAAAAAATTAACAAATGTTCCCTGCACAAAATTTATACTTCTGATATCTCTCACCTTTTTCAATTCAAGCTTCAGAATTTTCATGGTAGAATCATTTAACCGTACAATTTCCTGAGAGGTGAGACCAAGACTTTTAATAAGTTCAATATTGCGTAAACTTTCGGTGGTACTGCCGGCAAGAATATTCGTTTCCCGAACAATTTTTTTCTGCACAATTTTTATTTTTTTAGAAAGTATATTGGTAATAACGGCCAGCAGCCCCGAAGCAAGAAAATAGATAGGGATAAGCCAGGAGTACACGCTGAGAGAGTAAATGATTACGAATACCAGTCCGACAAGTGTAGTAAAAAAAACATTGATAAAATTGGTAATAAACTTTTCGGAATCACTGCGAACCTTTTGCAGAATATTTAACGTTTCTCCGCTTCGCTGGTCTTCAAATTCCTGAAACTGCAACCCAAGAGAATGACGCAGTCCGTCAGTGTAAATGGCTGCTCCGAATTTTTGAATAATGAGGTTCAGGGTATAATCCTGAAATGCTTTGGCAATACGGCTTACCATAGCCGCCCCGATAGCGGCAAGAATTAATAGACCAACCCCTTTTACAAAATCGTGTTCGGTATAGTGATGCGGCTGGTGCGCAAACCTGTCAATAATTTTACCGTAGATATACGGATCGAGCAGGGAAAATACCTGATTGATGGAGGCAAGGGTAAGTGCAAGAAATACCAGCTTTTTATACCCGCCAAGGTAATGAAGAAGAATTTTCATGATATAAGGTGATGCTGCAAAGAAAATGCATTTTATCTGATTGGCGAAATAATTATCAGCCTGAAATAAGCAGAGGGCAAGGGAACCTGTTGTTCTTAGCGCAACATTGTTTTTAAATCACCGGCAAATTTCTCTGAGAAAATTGCCGCTCCTTTACTGTTTAAATGAGTGAAATTATAAAAAAGCTCCCTGTGTTTACTAAGGGAGTCCGTGGAATAATTCATAAAATAGTTTTGGGTGCCGGCCAGTTGCTGCCACGTGTGTGCCAGTTCTTCTCCGTTGCCAATCCGGTCGTTCATTCCCTGCTCTACCGGAGGAGAAAGCAGAATTACCTTTATTCCCTTAGCATTATACAATGAGATAATTTCTCTGTAGTAATTTACCAGTGTATCACTTACCGGGATATCCAGTGAATGATTTTGCACATAACGCAATGACTCATCATTAAACTTAAAAATATGCACGGGTAAAAAACCATCCGGCTTAGGGGCGTGCGGTTTTATTCCTTTTCGCTCTTTATGTCCTTCACGCGACAGGCGGTAAAAATGACTGTCGTAAACCGTAAGCGGATAACAGGGGAAATACTTCATTTTATTTACCAGTACGGGATCAATATCAACTAAGCTCTTATATATGGTCTCGCTTCCCAGATGAGCATAAAAATTAAAGGCCTCATACAACAGATTTCGTGTAATCAGCTCAAAAGGGGTATTCACAAAAACTACGTATTTGCATTTGGTAGTATATGAGGCAAATTCTTTAGCCAGTCCAAGGTATTGCTGAAAAGATACTCCGCTTAATCCCATATTCACGGTTGTCATTCCTGTTTGAGCAGTAATAAGTGAATCGTCTAACTGTACCAATGCTACCGAAGAACCAAAAATCATCAGCTCCGGATCAATCCGGTGACTCATCAGCATATTTATTTTACCCGATTCTCCGTATGTATTGCACCGTACCCCCCATTCTAAATAATATTGAACACCACATAAAGAGCCTATAAGCAGCGAGAGAAAAACAACTGATTGCAGAAGCTGATTTTTGTTCATCAAAACTGAAAATAAATGAACACCTGATGTTCGAATTTTCCCATAAATACAATCAGAAAAATAAGCAGGTAATACACTCCCCATCGCAACCAAAGCGGTTTATCGGACAACATGTGGCGGATGCTATGATGCCTTTGTATTAAGTGAACCCCTTCCAGAATTAAAATAGCAACAAGGCAATTGTATAATTCGGCTTCGGTAATTCCCAGCGCAGCCACTCCCTGCCAGGTCCATCCCTGTGTGAGGTGCGTGAGTACATACCAGGCTTTATCAAATGTTTCAACTCTGAAAAAAATCCAGGCTACGGTTACCAGTACAAAGGTGACCCCGATGTTTAAAACTTTACTTAACCGGGAATCCAAACCAATACCGGCCAGTTCCTGGGCCGATGAACGGAATTTTTTTGTACCAATTCCTATAATCTGATACACGGCATGCAGTGCTCCCCAGATTATAAAATTCCAGCTGGCTCCGTGCCACAATCCGCTGATGAGAAAAGTGATGAAAATATTGTAATACCAGCGCCATTTAACCACCCTGTTTCCTCCAAGTGGAATATACAGGTAATCTTTAAACCAGGTAGAAAGCGAAATATGCCACCTGCGCCAGAACTCGGCTATATTTTTAGCAAAATACGGACGGTTAAAGTTGTCCATCAGTTTAAAGCCCATTACCTGAGCCGACCCGATAGCCATATCGCTATAGCCCGAAAAATCGCAGTAAATCTGAAATGAAAAAAACACTGCCGCAATAGAAAGTGTAAGCCCATTGGCCTGTCCGGGGTCTTTATATATATGATCTACCACTACCGATAGCCTGTCGGCCACTACTACCTTTTTAAAAAGCCCCCAAAGCATCAGTTTCAATCCATCGGTTACACGCGTATAATCAAATTTGTGTTCGATGTAAAACTGATGCAGTATATTCTGAGGCCTTTCAATGGGGCCTGCTACCAGTTGCGGATAAAACATCACATAGAGGGCATATATTCCAAAATGCCTTTCCGCCTTTTGATTACCGCGGTATACTTCAATGGTATAACTCATCGCCTGAAAAGTATGAAAGGAAAGTCCGATAGGTAACAGAATGGATAAAGCAGGAATTGGATTTTGAGTGTGCACCAACCCGAGTAAGGCTGTTATGTTTTCGTTTAAGAAATTATAGTACTTAAAAACAGCAAGCACACCAATATTGGCCACCAGACTGGCAATTAGAAACCATCGCTTCTTTTTGCCATCCGTTTTTTCAATCCAGATGCCGGCAAAATAATCAACCACTATGGTGAAACCCAGTATAAGAATGTATACCGGTACAAATGCCATATAAAAATAGCAACTGGCCGTTAACAACAAAAACCACCGGTATTTATGCCGAATGGCAAAAAACATCCCCGTAACGAGGATAAAGAAAATGAGAAATTCGAAGGAGTTAAACAGCATACGCGTTGATGTTACAAATCAAACCAAAGCGCGATTAAAAACAAAGTTCCGCTATATTAGAGTAACCTCACCTTATATAATACCCCCCTACCCATGCTCCTGTTTTAAGCCAATTTCTTATTTTGGTTCATAAGCTCTTATTAATTCCCATTTATGCTCAATGTTTAATCATATGGCTCCTTTTGGGATAATTGACATATTTTGGTAAATTATAACAATTTATTAATCAGCAAATTATATTTTTCAGAATCGAATGGCACAGATATTTCAATAGGGCTGGCACTTATATAAACAATAAAATGAAATCAATTTTTACTTTTACAGCCTTAGCTTTAGTCTGCACGATTTTAAGCTCTACATCAAACGCAGCCACCCGCGTTTCCTCCACAAGTGGCGATTTTTCATCAAGTTCTACCTGGGGTGGCTTTACCCCGGCAGCTGGAGATTCGCTGGTAATTCCTTCAGGGAAAACAGTAACGGTTAGCTCTTCTGTTGATTTCCGTTCGGGAAATGCCACCAAGATAAATATCGTAGGCGGTACTTTACAAATGGATAACGGAAAAAAAATGCGTTTGGCTGCATCCTCATATGTAAATCTTGCAACCAACGCCTCTCAAATTACACATGGCGGTGGCGGAAACAATACCTATATAGAAGTAAACGGTTCCATCGTATGGTCGGCCAATATTTCTTCGGGCGTAACAGGCCCTGTTACCTACCCAACAGACGCACTTCCAGTAAAACTTACCTCGTTTGAGGCTACCCACATGACCGGATTTGTTTCCATTACCTGGACTACTGCTGAAGAAATTAATAATGACTATTTTGAAGTTCAACGCTCAACCGATATGGTAAACTTTACAACCATTAGCCATACCAAAGGACAAGGCACTACCATGAACGTTACCAATTATGTTGCCCTTGATGAGGCTCCATTGGCCGGAACTGCTTACTACCGTTTAGTACAGGTTGATTTTGACGGAACAACCACTCTCTCAAAAAGTGTAGCAGTTACTACTAATAAGCTGAATACTCCTTCGGTTTCTATCTATCCTAATCCTTCAACCGGAGCGGTGTATGCTGCTTTATCTTCCGAATCGGCTTTTGAAGGATTTTCGGCAACGGTACTTGTAACAGACATCACCGGCAGAGTGGTTGCTCAAAAATCAATAAGTGAACTTACCTCTTCGGTAAAAGTGAACCTGCTTGACGGAACCGAAAACTTACGTGCCGGATTTTATTCGGTTACCATTATAAACGGAACAAGTACACAAACATTAAAATTACAATTGCTCAACTAAGAATTGTTTTCATAGGTAGGGGATATAAAAAGGCGGTCATTTGGTAATCAAATGGCCGTTTTTGTTTCAGGCGTAGAGTTGTTCGAAAATAATATCGGTGTATTCTACAAAAAACGACCGCCCCTCAAGAGCAAGTTCGGTTTGCTCAAAAACACTGCGCGCTTCATCAAGCAACAGATTTAAATTGCTGTATCGTGCCGAAAAATGCCCGATGATTAATTTTTTCACCCCGGCTGTTTTGGCCATTTTGCCTGCCTGCATAGCGGTAGTGTGAAAAGTTTCTACCGCCCGTTCGGCCAATTCGTGTAAAAAAGTTGATTCGTGGTATAACAAATCAACTCCCTGAATGTAATCGGCAAACGCTAAATCAAAAATGGTATCCGAAAAATAGGCATATGCCCTTGAAGGCAAAGGATCGAGCGTGAGTACTTCATTTTTTATCACTTTCCCTTCAGGGGTTACATAATCTTCTCCTGCTTTCAGCATATCGTAGCAGCCATACGGGATTTTATAAAACACACATTGCTCGCTGTTAATTTTACGCTCAAGTTCTTTTTCTCTGAAAATAAATGCACAGGTGTGAATACGGTGCCTTATGGGAATGCTTTGCACACTTAGCTCCTCATTTTCCCATACTATTTCTGGGTTTGTGCTGCTGGTTTCATAGAAATGAATCTTAAACCGAAGCTGGGTTTGCGAATGCTTAAACTGTACATCCATAATTTCTTTTAACCCCGGAGGTCCCGCGATAAACAAGTCGTTTTCGCGGTGGTGAAAATTCATGGTGTACAACAAAGCCGATAACCCCAGGTAGTGATCGGCATGAAGGTGACTGATGAAAATATGGTTGAGTTTACTGTACTTTAATTTATACCTCAGCATTTGTATCTGAGTACCTTCTCCGCAATCAACCAGCATGCAATGGTCGCGCAAATTCAGGTATTGGGCGCTTGGATGCCTGTCGGTAGTAGGAGTAGCCGAACTGCTGCCTAAAATGGTAACCTCAAACGGCATTAGTCAGCGCGAACAATTTTAGTGTGAAACGTTTTGCCGTCAATAACCAACTGCAGAATATACACTCCGGCAGTTAACTGCTGCGTATTAAGTAAAGATTGGTTTAACCCGGCAGTAAGTTCAAGGTTTTGCTGCATTTTTAACTGCCCGGTCATGTCATATACGTTCAGGGTGGCTGTTTGCTTTTTTAACGAAATGCACTTGAGCGTGGTGCTTTCATTAAACGGATTAGGAGTTACCTGCATTCTTCCGTTTTTCCATAATGCCCACAGGTCTTTTACTCCTACAGCCTGATCAATGGTAAGGTCGAGCGAATTGGTAAACGTTTGGTAAACGGGAGGCACAAGCGGAATTCCTGATTTGAGTTTTACTTTTACCGTTACATCTATTGAATAGTTACCTGCTGATGCTGCGGGGACATTGCAGGTGAGCAGCGCGCATCCTATGGTATTTCCTTTGTAGCCGCATCCGGGTTTGTTGCATTGAATATTCATAGTGGCCGGTCCGCCCGCTACCGATAAAATGTACAATGAATCCACCGTGAGACTCATGGTATCTTTAGGAATCTTAAACTGCATTACCTGAGAATAAAGTTCCCCTTCAATTCCATTTGGAAGTGTTTTGGGGTAAACCCCGTTGTACACAATACTCAGGTCGGGAGTACATTGAGCCATTATCATATTTGATAACAACGCGTACATTACAAGGAGGCAATACTTTTTCATCAGGCGTTAATTTAAAAATTAAAGTTCGGTATCAGGATCCAGAAAATGGCGTTCCAACTGTTCCATAAAGGCAAAGTCAATGGCCTCCACATCGGTTGGAATCAATGTGAAATCAGAATCTTTCAGTTCCTGAAAAATATTTTCCTGCAACTCGGTTAAAATAAGCATCCCGTTTTGGTCGCGCAGGCTCTTTTCCACTTCCTTAAGCATAATATACCCGTCTTCGGTGCACAAAAAAACTGACGACATATTCAGAATAACAAATTTATTGGCGTTTGCCAGGTTCTTCATCAGTTCCTGCTTAAACGGCTTGCCTGTTTCTGCGTCAAGTTTCTCCGACTGCAATTTCACAAGGGTATGATGTTCTTGTTTATCAATCGTGTATTTCATGGTTCAAATTTTCTAAAAAAACATGAGAATCGGAGCGTAATTTAGCGGCAAAAAACAAGACGAGCAAAAAGTTTAAATAAATTGCTAACCCCACGCCCATGACAAAAACAGCCTTAATTACCGGAGCTTCGTCCGGAATCGGAGAAGCTACCGCCAGCCTGCTGGCCGCCAGCGGATACCGACTTATCTTAAACGCCCGCAGAGTGGACAGGGTGCAGAAATTAGCCGAAAAATTAATCCAAACCCACGGCACCCAATGCCTTATTGTCCCCTTTGACGTGCGCCACCGCAGCGAGGTGGAGCGGGCCATAGCCCAACTTCCGCCCGACTGGAAAAACATTGATGTGCTGGTAAACAATGCGGGGCTTGCCTCGGGGCTGGCACCCATTGAAAGTGGCGATGTGGACGACTGGGAGGTAATGATAGATACCAATATTAAGGGCCTGCTTTTCGTAACCCGCCAGGTAATTCCGTTAATGATAGCTAATGGCAGCGGACATATAATAAATATTGGCTCCATAGCCGGCAAAGAAGTGTATGCCAACGGAAATGTGTACTGCAGCACCAAACATGCCGTTGATGCCCTGAACCGCGCCATGCGTATTGACCTTGCTAAATACCCAATTAAAGTTTCGGCTGTACATCCGGGAGCAGTAGAAACCGAATTTTCTATTGTGCGTTTTAAAGGCGATGCCGAACGGGCCAAAAAAGTATACGAGGGTTTTGAAAACCTGGTGGCAGCCGATATTGCCGATGCCATAGGGTATATTCTTTCGCGGCCTCCTCATGTAAATATCAACGACCTTATTATTATGCCTACCGCCCAGCCCTGTGCCGGGGTAATACACCGCAAGGCCTGATTGGTGAAAGTTTTTTAATGAATTTCCCGCCTTCGCTCGCGTGCCGCGAGTGTAAGCCAAACACACTGGCATGTTGCCAGCCACGAAAACTTATATTAATTTAGCGGTTAATGAGTGAATACACCAATCATCCTACTTTGCTATACTCTCAGGAGGTGATCATGCAAAAACTGAATTATATACATCAAAATCCTGTTCGTGCCGGACTGGTGACAGAACCGGAACATTATTTATAAAGCAGTGCACATATTGCTCATCATTTAAATCTTGAAGTTTTATGAACAAGGATACCGGGATAGCCAAAGGCTATGGTGATAACATACACTCGCGGCACGCGAGCGAAGGCGGGGGGGGGGAGTTTTTTAAAGTTAATATATAAGTATCTTACCTGTTGTAAAGCCCCTTTCCTTATGTTCAATGATATAATTGTACATCCCTTTATTGCCGATGCCAGTGTGAAGGGTGATAGCGTTTTGTTCCGGATATGGCTTTGTAAATACGAGTTGACCAAGTAAATTATATAACATGATATTCATAATTGGAGCGGAAGATATTATTTCAACATCATCTAACGATCGGACAGGATTTGGATAAATGGTTATCTTTGGAGCATCGATTTTGCCGATTGATTGTGGTGCGGTATAACACGGGCCAAACGGATTGGTTATAAGCAAATTTCCTCCAACAGAAAAACACGATAACATTACAAGTTTTCCTGAATAGCAATTATCACAAAGTTCGTTATAGATTGGATTGATAAGGCTACCCACACCTTCAACCCAAGCCATGTATAAAGTATCTGTACCTGTTTCCATAAAGTTGCGCATAAACCTCAATCGAATAGCCTTTCTAAATCCGGCATTGGTTGGTATAGAGTCTATGCTTACAACAACACTCTTTTCGGAGATAAAAGATGTTTTTGTATGATTCAATACCTTTATGCTTATACTGTCCCCAATAGCTGCATTAAAATCGTACAAAAGAATATCGGAGCTGTCCCCGAAAAAGTTTAGATCGTATTTAATGTAAACTTTCCTTGTTGCAGAATCTTCTTTTAAAAAACCAAACGGAAAGAACTTAGTATCGTCAACATAGTCAAATGGATTTCCTCTAAAAATTTTAGTGTATTTTATCCCGTTTATCATTGAATCCCCTTTTAGTTTATAGATCGTAGAAATGGGATTGGAGAGCACGCCATTATTGTCGTCATAAACGGTAGCACTCCACATGGCGCTATCCTTAGGGAAGGGATGGTAAACCGTAGCCTGAGCCAAGCATTTTACCGAAGCAAACCAAAGAATAGGGATTAAGAGAAGATATAAGTTTATAGTTTTCATAACTTTTTTTTGCAAGATAGCAGAAAACTTGACTTCTACAATTTTTTTGCAAAAAAATGAATTCATAGATAGATTCCCCCGCTGGCGCGAGCTTGCAGCTCGTGCCGTTATAATAAAGAAGTGAGAATAAATCCAACTGCTACTACAGCAAAACCGATTTCTTTGATGAAATAAAAACCATTTATGGGCAATACACCTACGATGTATTAGTTGGAAAATTCATAACTTTGAGTAATCAATTTAACGATAGGTTTGTGTTAAGTGAATGGCATATGTATGTTACCAATTACAAACGATTTACTGATAAATAAACTGAATTATGGCAAAAAAAATCAGCAGGGAACTATCCCCTGCCACCCGTAAAGAATTACTGGGTATTTTAAAAACCCGTTTTGAAAAAAATATGTCGCGCCACAAAGGTGTGGAGTGGGCAAAAGTACAGGCCAGGATTGAAGCGAATACAGAAAAGTTGTGGTCGCTGAACGAGATGGAAAAAACGGGGGGCGAACCGGATGTGGTGGTACTGGGAGGTTCGGCTAAAAAAACCGAAGAATATGTTTTTTGCGATTGTTCGGCAGAAAGCCCCGCAGGAAGAAGAAGCCTTTGTTACGATCGCGAAGGACTGGAATCGAGAAAAGAGTTTAAACCCGAAAATACTGCCATAGATATGGCCGCCACCATGGGCATTGAACTTTTAACAGAGGAACAATACAGGGCATTACAGCAACTCGGAAAATTTGATGCAAAAACTTCGAGCTGGTTGGCTACACCGACATCCATACGCAAACTTGGCGGTTCTGTTTTTGGCGATTTTCGCTACGGTACGGTATTCGTGTATCACAACGGTGCACAATCCTATTATGCGGCCCGTGGCTTCAGAGGCCTGTTGCGGGTATAACGTACGCCTCAGGTTTGCATTCCTGCCATGCGCGTAGAACGCGATGCATTACGCCTGCCGGGCCTGTTCAAAATTTCCTTCAATCATTTCCTTAAGCACATTGGCCATGCGCAGGCACGAGCCTACCCGTTCCATATCCATGCAATACATATCCTTTGTTTGGGTATTACCCGGATGGCAATGCATCACCGTTAAATCAAGCAGCGAAAAACGGTTGTCGAGTTCACCGCATTGCACCTGCAGCACATCCACATCGGGGGCTGCCGAAATATCTTTTCCGTTTTTCAGTAAATAGGAAGAAAGTAAATCCGACATGATGCCGCGCGTTTGGTGGCATACCGAAAAAGTCATTACGTCTTCTTCGGGACGATTCAATTCTTCGTTTACAAAATTCAGCCGGGCCACCGCCTGCTGAAAAAGTTCTTCTGCCTTATTCATTTGTTAATGCTTTATTGGTTTGAGGAAATAAAAACTCATCACGGCTAAGTTCTCCGCGATCTATTTTGTCAATTAATTCACGCTGGGCTTTGTAATCGGCATTGGTAATACCTGCCCTGCTTTGCATCATGCGCCATGCTTTTCTGCGCTCCACGCAAAACAGCACCATTTGTCTTGAAACCAGGTGGGCTTTCTTTTTCCCATCGGCACGGTGCTCATAGGTATAAGCTCCCCACTCGGGGATAAACGAGCGGTGTTCGGGATTTAAAAATCTCCGGTGCACAATATCGTCCTGTGTAATCAGTTTAATTAATTCTTCCAGGCGTACTTTTCCTTCTGTTTCGGTTTCATCAATTGCTTTGTGGTGCATGCGGAAACGTGCTTCGGTAAATGCCCAGTGAGCCGGAAGATACGTGTAAGGAGTTTTGGTAACCGGTGCAATAGCCTGATACCAGTCGCCCATATAATTTGGATTACCCTTTATATTTAATGCTTCGGCAAACGATTCGCCCAATTGCGGATTAAAAATAAACTCAGGCACCCCGCGGCTGTCGCGTGCATACAATGCCTGCTGCGGACTGGCATAGTCCGGTACGCCATGCTCGGGCTGGCAGGTAGTGTACACCTGAAAAAAGGCAGTACCCCGGTAACACAATCCATCGAGCAGTGATTTATACAACGACCCCGAATTGGCTAATGAAACCTGTGCCACAAACGGAGAACCGTGACCTCCGGTAAATGTTTCGGCTACCCATTTTTTCTCGGTAAGCTTTCCGCTGGTGGCAGCACCAGCCTGATTCATATCAAACCCTCCGGCCATTACCGAGGATTCGGAATTTTGTCCGCCCGTATTGGAATATACCTGTGTATCGAGCATCATCATTTTTACATTGGGCCTGTTTTGCAATACCACCTTCGATACATTCTGGAACCCAATATCTCCCATACCACCGTCTCCGCCTATTACCCACACCTTAGGTAATTCCATAATTTCGTCATCGGTCATGTAAGTATCGGTAAAATGAGTAAAGCGGAAATAATCCTGCTCGGTAAATGTTTGCGGAGCTTTACCGGTGAGTAAATCCGTTAACCGCTCAGGTATCACCGAACGCACAGCATGATCACGAATAAAACTTTCGCCCATAAGCCAGCCAATGGTAGCACCATCCTGAAACAGGGAATTCATCCACGGATACGGATGCGGATTATTGGGCGGGGTGCTTCCAAAAACGGTATTACACCCTGTATGAGCGGCCATGGCCATTGCTGCCATTCCATTGGGAGCAACTCCTTCAATGGCCTGCAAGCTTACATGGTTTATGGCTTCGGTGCGCATCACAGTAACTAATGCTTTAATGAGTTCTTCATCTCCTCCCTTAAAATTTTCCTGAATGCGTTTATCTGTTTCTTTGGCATCTTCAGCTCCCATTCCCATTAAAATATGCAGAATCGTTTTTTTGAACAATGCATAAACCTGTTCGTTTTTTTCGCGCAATTCAGCGAGCATTTTTAATCCGTTTGCTTCAAGTAAAGCTGCTTTCTCGTGCAGGCGTGCTGCTTTTTTATGAAAGATGGGTCGCATGAGTGTTTCGGTTAAAGTAGCCACCGACCTCAATACCGATTTTTCGCCACAGCCGGCACAGGCCCCATCGCCCGATAAAAGTGCATTGTATTTTGATTGCAGCATGAGGTGAAATTTAAGTGCGGCCGCTTTTGAGTTTTCAGGATTTCCCTCATCAAAAATGCCGAGGTATTTTTTTGGCGTATCGTGCAGCAAACTAAAAAACTCATAAGCCGATTCCATATCGGCATGATGCTGCTCGGTTTCTTCTACCATTTTAAGAGCATTGTGACTTCCGCAGGCCTCTACGCAGGCGGCACATCCTTTACACAAATCGCGCACGGCAATTGAGAATAAACCGCCAGAGCCGGGTTGCTTTTTCTCCATACTGCCAAAAATAGCTTTAGTGTTAAGGTAAGCCATCGGAACAATTTTAAGAATGGCTCCCAGTTCGCCCAAACTCCGCCCGGTGATATGCTCATCGTTTAATGCACGGTAGGCCTGCATCACCAAATCAGCAAACGGTGGTGCTTCCTTTTTCTCTTTTGCATTGGTATTTTCGAGCATTGCTGCGCGAACGGCCGCTTCCACCTCCACTACCCGGTTTAATAACACATTGCGTGTGGTTTCGTCTTTTACATAATGCCTGATGGCGGTATTAATCACGGTGCGTATATCCTGTGCAGTATTGGGCAAAGCGGTATCGGGGCACACCACCATGCACTCCATACATTGGGTGCAGTTGTCGGGAATCCATACGGGTATTTGCCTGCGCGAAACATATTTGCTGCTGGTACTTCCGGTAGCCGATGCCACTAAACCTACCGATGAAAGCGCGCTGGCCGGCTGGTGGTATCCCAATCCGGCCCGAAACTCTTCATCAAAAGTTGACATACGAAACATGGGTGCTTTTTCCGTTTCAGGTTCGTGCACGGGAGTTATCCCGGCCATACAATGAATCATGCCACCTATAAAACGCGAAGTGTCGGGCGCATCAATGGCTCCGTAGGGCACTTCAATCACATGATCGAAACCGGCCTGCATTACGTGCATATTTGAATTAACCACTGCTTCGCCAAAACGGCCGAATTTTTTCTCATACTGTTTGCGAATAGTGGCCTGATATTCTTCAACCGGTATATGAAATGTTTTTAAGAACGGTGACACGCGGAAAAATGCTCCCAGAAAAGCATTCCCCTGCATACGTGTTTGCAAATCTTCGCGCGGAGTGGCTTTTTTGGCTATTTCAAATCCGTTGAGAATATATACTTTTATTTTTTTGTCAATAATCCACTGGCGGTATTTTTTAGGAATACGTTCCCAGGCTTTTTCGGGAGTATGTTCGTTTGATTCCCACACAAAAGCTCCACCGTCTTCTAATCCATCAAGCGGATTGGAGTGTAAAAATATTTTAGGATCACAACAGAGTACTGTGTGCACATGATGCAAATCGCAATTTACGCGCACCCGCTCAGGGGCGGCCACCATAAAATAATTGGTAGGTGCTCCCTTTTTTTCCGAACCATATTTGGGATTGGCGCTTATATGAATCACTTCTTTTGGTGTTCCGTCTTCTTCAAAAAGTTTATCGCGCTGTGCAATATAATTTGAAAACTCGCCCAGCACTTCACCCAGATTTTTTCCGGTGGTAATCATTCCCCATCCACCTATAGAGTGAAAGCGTACGGCAATAGAATCACCGGGCAGGCACGAAGGATTTTCATTAGATAATACCGCATACGGATGATCAATTCCGATAAAGAAAAATCCGGCACCCTCACCGGCTTTTTTCCCGTCTTTGCGGGTTATCCGTCCTTCGGCAAAATCAAGAGCGCCTATTATGCCTTCGGGTCTGAAATCACGCGAACCCAATCCATAAGAGCCCGAAAAAATTTCGGGCTTTTCAGTAAGCGGATTTAAAGATGGCAGCCCTTCATAGGCATTGGTGAAAAAGTTTGCCTCGGCTTTACTCAGGGCTACTTTAATATCGCGTGTAAGCGGATTATCTCCCGAAAGTGATTCATCGGTACGCTCCAGCACAATCACCCTTTTTTTTCCTTTCAGCGCCTCTATCACGGCCTTTTCAGGAAACGGACGAATCACATTAATATGTATTACTCCTACCTGTACATTGCGGGTAGCTTTAAGGTAATCAACTGCTGCTTCAATATTTTCGGCAGCCGAGCCTAAGGCAATGAAAACTGTTTCGGCCTGCTCGCAATTATAGGAAGAGATTAACCCGTAGTTTCTTCCGGTTAATTCGCCATAGGCTTTATAGGCCTGCTCAAAAAACGGAAGTATGGTTTCAGAAAAATTATTTCTGCGGGCGGCCACACCGTTCATATAATGCTCCTGATTTTGTACCGGACCAAGCAGCAGCGGATTTTTTAAATCAATGCCTGCCGGAATACGTCTGCGTTTTGGACCAAATAATATTTTTTGCGCTTCGGTTGGACTATCAATTTCATCCGATGGATCACCCAGAAATTCGCGTATCAGTGCGGCTTCGGGTTTGCGAAAAGTGCGTTCAAGGTGAGTGGTTAAAAAACCATCCTGCGCATTGATTCCGGGATTAAGTGAAAGTTCGGTAACCTTGCGCAAAATGATGGCCTGATCGGCTGCCTGCTGCGCATCTTTAGCAAAAGTTACCAGCCATCCGGTATCGAGGGCAGCATACACATCGTCATGTCCGCAGTGCACATTGAGGGCATGTTTGGTAAGGGCCCGGGCACCTACTTCAATCACCATTGTGCTTAGTTTTCCGGGAGCATGGTAATATTGCTCCAAACCGTACACCACCCCCTGACCTGAGGTAAAATTTACCGTACGTTTGCCTGTTACGCTCATGGCAATAGCCCCGCCCTGCGCAGCATGCTCGCCTTCGGTTTCAATAGCGGTTAGCGGGCGACCAAAGGCATTAAGTTGTCCCTGTGCGTAGGCTGTTTGAAAAAGCTCGCCCATTTCGGTTGAGGGCGTTATGGGATAAAAAACACCGGCATCGCAAATCAGTTGTTCGGTGCCGCACACCAATGAATTTCCATTCGTGGTAACCCGTTTTCCGGGATACTTAATTTTATTTTGATTACTCATAATCCAATACCTTCTTTATTTTTTCAGAGCCGCAACAGAAGAACATAAGGTGACTTCGGTACGCTCCGATTTTGGAAGTATAAAATTACTGCCGTGCCCAAAGGTGTAATATGACAATTGTCAGGACGGGATATGATTTTTGTTTGGGGAGGAGACATTTGAGGAATGTGCTGATGTTGAAACCCCCATTGGTAAACTCGGTGACAATGCACAGACCTACGCTGCAATGGAGATGGTTAACTCATTTGCACCAAATCGCCTATTTGTATTATTCCCGCTTGCCGTACTAAGGCATTCTGCCCGAAAAGAATTTTATTATTTTGCTGCCGGTAGGTACTCAGCGTTTGGAGCGGTTCTTTTCCCTTTTCTGCGGTAGCCTGATTGGTAGTAGTAACGGTGCACCGGGCACAGGGTTTACTTATTTCAAAAACGGTATCGGCAATACGCATTTGCCTGCATTCATCTTCCTGATGCGCGAGCCCACCCGTAAAAACAATATTTGGCCGGAAGCGGTTCACCGGAAGTTTTTCCTGTAGTTTACTATTTAATAAATTCAACGACTCCTGCCCCAGCACCAGCACCGGAAATGCATCTGCAAAAGCGGTTTGTTCATTTTGTCTGGCGTAAGTGGGATCAACCATTCGCTTTGTTTGCGAAGCATGCCTTACCAGCGAACAGGGAATACCCGCACGCTCACTAAACCATGTATTTATTTCGTCCGGAGCACGTAAAGCCGTTACATTGTCCTCCCACACCAGTACCCTTACCTCGTTCCCCTCAAAATAAAAAGGGATAAACAACTTTTCGTCTTTGTACGTTATAAGTACTCCACCGGGTTGCAAAGCGGTGCTGAAAAGACATAATATAGGTGTTTCACGCTGGGTTAAAAAACGTCCGTCCATATCGGTAAGCATCATGTGGCGGTCGTGTTCAAAACCGAGCGCAGTAACTTTTGCCTGTGGCAGTGATATGCCTCCCAGTGACTTTACCGGATATACAAACAACGAAGAGACTTGTAACATCTGTAACCTGTTTTCTGAAATATTTGTAAACTGTAGTACCTTGCAACAAATTTGCAGAAAAAAGCAGTGAAACCACGTATTCTATTTTTTATTGTTGCCGCATATGTGCTGGCTGCCTTCAGCTGGCTCACTTATTCTTCCATAATAAACAGCCGAAAAATGTTCAAGTATGAAAAAGACATGCTGTGGCTCACTACCTATACCGTAAATCAGGATATTCAAAAACAGATGGCTGCAGGTGAAATTACCGACAGTGCCTCGTTTGCTCAATATATGCTGCGCAAACATCCAATGTACGAAGCCGGCTATACCGAAGAGGCCACCTCTATAGAAGAGTATGCCGTATTTCCAAAACCCGGAGCGGTGGCTTTTATTGAGGAAAGGCAACACCGCAAAGAGCTGATGTATTTGTCGGAAGGAATTGTGTTTGTGCTGCTGCTGCTGTGGGGATTGGTATGGATTTACCGCAGCTTTCAGCAGAAAATGGAACTCAACAGCCAGCAACATAATTTTTTATTGTCTATCACACATGAGTTAAAAACTCCGCTGGCCTCGGTAAAATTATACCTGCAAACACTGCAAAAACACACACTTGAAAAAGCGAAAACCGAAGAAATTATCCGGAATTCTCTTAAAGAAACCGACCGGCTAAATGATTTGATTGAAAATGTACTGGTAGCCGCTCAAATAGAAGGGAAAAAATACCATTACCAGTTTGAGCAACTCAACCTCTCGGAAATGCTGGAGGAATTATGTGATAAATTTGCTCATGCTTACACCGGAAAGGCATCGTTGATAAAAAACATTGAACCCGATGTGCAGGTTAGAGCCGATCGTTTTGTTCTTTCCATTGCCATTAGCAACCTGATAGAAAATGCGTTTAAATACGCCAATAAAACCCAGTGCGAGGTAAAAGTAAAACTTACCACCGAACTGGGCCGTGCTGTGCTGCAGGTAGAGGACAACGGACAGGGAATTGCACAGGCAGAACAGCAAAAAATATTTGATAAATTTTACCGTGTGGGCAGTGAAAGCACCCGCAAAACCAAAGGCACAGGTTTGGGGCTATACATTGTAAAACAGGTGCTCGACAATCATCAGGCACAAGTAACTGTAAAAAGTGCCGAAGGAAAAGGAAGTATTTTCACCATTAAATTCAGTAACCATGGCTAATGAACGCATTTTAGTAGTAGAAGACGAAGAACATATTCTGGATCCGTTAAAACTGAATCTGGAACTGGAGGGGTATAAAGTAGTAGGCGTTCAGGACGGGCTATCGGCCATTAAACGTTTTAAAGAAGAAAGCTTTGACCTGATTATTCTTGACATTATGCTCCCCGAAATGGATGGCCTTACTGTGTGCGAAAGCATCAGGCTGCATAATAATGAAGTGCCAATCCTTTTTCTCTCGGCAAAAAACAGTGGCGAAGACCGCGTACTCGGATTAAAAAAAGGGGGTGACGATTACCTCACCAAGCCGTTTAATCTGGAAGAACTGATGCTGCGTGTAAATCTGCTTATTCATAAAAGCAAACGTATAAGCGGAGTGGAAAGTAAAACCCCCAACGTATTTCATTTTGGCAACTGTGAAATTAACTTTGAGAGTTACGAAGCTGTTGGAGTTGACGGCCCCTTTACACTTACTAAAAAAGAAGTGATGCTGCTTAAATTACTTGTTGATAATAAAAATGAGGTAGTGAGCAGAGAAAAAATTCTGCAAAGTGTGTGGGGGTATAATGTATTTCCTTCCACCCGCACTATAGATAATTTCATTTTAATGCTGCGCAAACATTTTGAAACTGATCCAAAAAATCCGCAATACATTGAGTCGGTGAGAGGAGTAGGTTACAAATTTGTGATCTGATTCTACCTTTGTCAAAGTTCTGTCAAAAGGCCTTAAACTGACTTGCATCATGTTCCTGTTGCCCCGGGCTGCTGTTTCTTTGCAACCTGAAATTTTAAATATTACCATATGAAAAAGTTTTTACTCGCTTTATCGATTAGTATCAGTGCGGCCGTTTCGGCCCAAACAGTTGATACCATTTATTGTACTCCGGGATTTGCTGCCCGCACCTACTACCGACTCAGCAATAACGTACAAACAGCAACTCCCCTTACCAACTGGCAAATAGCAGTTCCTGTAAGAGCTTCCGCTTTCCCAAATAATCCGATTGTTGGCACATCGCTCCGCTACAACGGAGGAGCCGGAATGAAGCTATACCGTGTTCCCGGAAAAACCGTAGCCGATTACTCTGCCCCATTAGATACTACAGGAATGAGTAACTGGCCTAACCTTATTGACCCGGATACCACATGGGATATTGGTGCTTTTAATGCCAACAAATCATCCGATATTTTCAACTTTGGATGGGGTACCTACAACCAGAACTCTCATGATGTAGTAGGCGATTCCATGTATCTTTTAAAAATTTATAATTCACCGAACTTCTTCTATAAAAAATTCATCATAGAACGTTTAGCCTATGATACGCTGTGGATGATGAAATGGTCAAACATTGATGGTTCATCGCCCGACAGCATTACCATTAATAAAAAAGATTTCGCAGGTAAAAACTTTGTATACCTGAATGTGCTCTCTAAAAATGTGCTCGATAATGAGCCGCAAAGCAGTAACTGGGATTTATTGTTCGGGCGCTATGCCACTTCAGTTACCTTATTCTCGCAAACTATTAATGATTATCCTGTGGTAGGTGCACTAAGCAATCTGGGAGTGCAGGTAGCCGAAGCCCGCGGAGTTGACAAAACAACCGCGCACAATTTTGCCTACCGCAACAGCTATACAAAAAATATTTCTGAAATTGGCTGGGACTGGAAAGCTGTGATGACATCGGCATTAGTTGATTCATTGTGCTATTTTGTAAAGGCAAAAGACAATAATATATACAAACTTATTTTCACCTACTATGGCGGAAATACCAATGGGAAAATTGCCATCTCAGTACAAGGTCTGGGCACTTCCGTAAAAGAAGAAAATCCGTATGCTAGCAGCTTTTCCGTATATCCAAATCCAACAAGTACCACAGCCACTCTTGTTTTCAGCAATAATGCAGGAAATAAGCAACAAACTGTTCGTGTATTTGACATTACAGGCAAACAATGGATAACCACAACCATTGAAAGCACAGCCGGATTAAATACCAATGAAATTGATTTAAGTCATTTGCCAAAAGGGCTCTACTTAATAAGCCTGCAGGCCGGTGACTACACCATCCAACAACGTGTGCTGGTAAAATAAGATGCGCTTTAAGCTGCTTCTGTTTTTAATGCTGAATGGCTGTTTGATTGCTCATGCTCAAACAGCCATTCAGGTATTAAACGCCACAACCAAATTGCCCGTAGCCGATGCTTTTGTGTACTACGTGCAACTTGGAAGCAGCAAAAACAACCAATACCTCGCATTTGCCGACTCGCTGGGGAAAACCCAGATTTCACTTAAGGGAACATCGCTGGTACGCATCCATTTTCCAGGATACGAAGTATTGTTTGACACCCTGCAACCCGGCACTGCTTTTAAAGTTTATCATCTTAAAGAAATAAATAAAATCCTTGATCAGGTGGTAGTAACTGGGCAGTACGATTTGAGAACAGCCGACCAATCGGCTATAAAAATAAATGTGATTAATTCGGCCAGGATTGAAAAACAGGCCGCCCAAAACTTAGGCCAGTTACTCAGCAACGAATTAAATATTCGGGTAGCTAATGATGCTTTCATGGGAAGCAGTATGAGTATGCAGGGCATCAGCGGACAAAATATAAAAATTTTACTTGACGGAGTTCCCCTTACGGGACGCATGAACGGCAATATTGATATGAGCCAGATGATGCTGAATAATGTGGAACGCATTGAATTGATTGAAGGTCCAATGAGTGTGATATATGGTACAGATGCATTGGGCGGGGTAATCAACATTATCACCAAAAAAGATATTAGCCCTTATCTTCCGGTTACCATCAACAGCTATATTGAAAGCATAGGGCATTACAATTTTGACGGACGATTGGCACAAACTTTTAAATCCAACAAGCTGATTGTATCGGGAGGGCGTTATTTTTTTCGCGGATTTACGCTAGACGAAAACAACCGTGTAAAACCCTGGAAACCCAAAGAGCAGGTATTTGGTGATATTACTTATACCTTTCGTACAGGGAAGATGCAGCACCGTTTTTATTCGCAGGTTTACCATGAGAAACTTATTTGCCGCGGGTCGGCCACCATTACACCATACGAAGCTTATGCCTTTGACGATTTTTACTTGAGCTGGCGCAACACCAGTTCGCTGTACAGCGACCGGTATTTTAAAAACGGATCTTCCGTTTCTTTTATCAATTCGTATGGGTGGTACAACCGGCAAAAAGAAACTTACAACCGAAATCTGGTAACCTTACAGGACACCCGTATAAACAACGCCACCCAGCAGGATACAAATGCCTTTATTCACTGGTTGTCCAGAGGCATTTTCAGTTCGCACAAAGTAACTTCAACATTCAATTTTCAGGCGGGCTATGATGTAAACTATGAAAGTGGAAAAGGACGAAGACTAACCAATAACAAACAGGAAATGCTTGATGCCGCTTTGTTTGCTACAGCCGAATACAAACCTGTGTCGCGTGTAATAATTAGGCCGGGATTACGTGCAGCCTACAACTCACGTTTTATGGTTCCGGTTCTACCCTCGCTTCATGTGAAATTAGATATTACCAAAAATATATTTTTGCGCTGCTCGTATGCCCGTGGTTACCGTGCTCCCTCACTCAAAGAAATGAACCTCGACTTTGTTGATATTAACCACAACATACAGGGAAATCCAAATCTGAAAGCCGAAACATCCGATAATTACCAAACTTCTTTGCAATGGATGCACCGCAATGCTAACAAGGTTTACAGAGTAGATTTCTCTGCCTTTTACAACCACATCAGCGATATGATTTCGCTGGCCATAACTAATTTGGGAACCATGCAATATACCTACATCAATATTGATGAGTTTCGCTCGGCAGGCGGTGTGATAAATGCCGAAATTCGTTCAGCCGTTTATTCTGTTTCGGTAGGAGCTTCTTATCTAGGCCGAAGCAATCAGTTTGCAGGCGGCACTCACCTGCCTTTTGTGTACACACCTGAATTCAGAAGTAATTTTACCTACGTGCTTCCGTACATAAAAACAGATTTCGCAGTATTTTACAAATACAACGGAAAACAACTGGCCTATGCGCTGAATGAGGCAAATAAACCAATACAAACTCATATTAATGCGTTTAGCATGCTTGATATGAATCTGGCTAAACGTATATGGAACAACCAGCTTTACGTGGCAGCTGGATGTAAAAATCTGCTCAATATTGTGAACATTAACAGCACAGCCAATACAGGAGTGCACAGCAGCAGTAACGGAAACATGCTTATGGGCACCGGTCGTTCGTATTTTGTAACGGTTAAATGGAATTTAGGATGGAAAAAAGCATAGGTAGTTTTCTTTTAGCTCTTGTTCTCTTTACCTCGTGCGAGAAAAAAGAAGAACCCGTTAAACTCCCTACGCGCGGATTGAGTATGGTTACTACCATTGAAATGAAAGAAGATTATTCGCAGCAGGTATGTTTTAATTTAGAAACAGGAGCAAAATTTACTTCGGCCACTTATGGGTGGGATCTTGCTTTTGACAACCGAAACGGAAGCAACCTGATTATAATGAACACCGGAAAAGATGTGAAGGCATGGGTAAGCAACGATACCGGATTTGCGGCAGTAACTTCGACCAATGGTATTAACTTTGACTGGGACCGCTCAGGTGCAGAGTATGATTCATTGATTATAAAAGACCGGTGGCTGAACAACGGACAGTGTAACCACAAACTTATTTTACTTGATTTAAGCAATCTGGAACCTGCCGATAAGAGGTATAAAAAAATGCAGGTTACCAGCGTAAACGCCACGCATTATACCTTAAGGCTGGCTAATATAAACGGCAGTGATGAACAAACAGTGACCATCATCAGGCAGACGGGCCAAAACTTTACCTATTTTTCATTCAATCCGCAGCCAGAGCAAAAGGCCTGTGAACCCGCTTCACTAAGCTGGCATCTTATGTTTACCCGATACAAAACCTGGGTAAGTGCACTTGGCACTACTATTCCCTACAATGTAACCGGAGTGTGGCTAAATCCTGAAGGCGTAAGCTGCACCAGACTGGTGGATATTCCTTTTGAGCTTATTACTTATGAAAACGTTAAAAACATTTCACTACAAAACAAACGCGATGCTGTGGGTTACGAATGGAAAGGGTTCGACTTTGACTTTACCAACGGAAATTATAAAATTTTCAGTAACTGGACCTATATCATCAAAGATGCCAGCGGCACTTACTTTAAAATGCGTTTCCTCGATTTTTATGACGCCAACCACCACAAAGGGTTCCCCAAAATTGAGTATCAGAAACTTTAGGTCTGTTCTGGCGGGTTTTATCGTTTCAGGAAACCTTTGTATCTTAGCAGCCTTATTTTTACATAAATTTTTGTTATGAAATTGCTCCGTTGGTTTATTCTTTACCGTTTAATACTGGGTTTTGTGGTGATTGCCCTTGGTGGTGTACTGCAGGTTTATGAGGGCTTCTGGCCAGCTTTTCCGCTCTATTTACTTGGTGTTATTTTTATTCTCATGCATTATACCATTGGACCTATGCGATTGGTGCAGCTTTCTATTGAAGAAGATGACCCCGATGCCGCCATTGCCCATCTGAATAAGATTAAATACCCTAAGTTATTATTTAAACCCATACGCCAAAGTTACTATATGCTTCAGTCAAACCTGGCCTTTGCGGGAAAAGACTTAGATAAAGCCGAAGAGCACCTGCGCAAAAGTTTAAATACAAAAAGTACCCTGCTGAAAGAACAGGAAGGAGTTCAATACCTGCAATTAGGAATGATTGCCATGCAAAAAGGCGATTCGAAAGCTGCACGCGAAAATTTAAAGCTTGCGTTGCAAAAAGGCTTACCCGATGATGATAATAAAGCTGCCGCCTACCTGCAATTAGCCACACTGGAAATTCAGCGCAGGCAAAATAAAATTGGAAAAGATTATTTCCGTAAAGCAAAAATGCTGAAACCAAAAACCAAAGAGGTGAAATCACAAATTGCAGATATGGAAAAATACATGGCTCGGATTCCCGGGTAGTTTTATTTTTTTAGCCCGACTTTTTCAATAGAGTCCCACACCCCCGTGGCAGTTTTTTCCCAGCTGAATTTAGTTTTTTGAACTGCTCCTTTTGCAATTAAACCGGCTCTCAGTTTTTCGTCCTTTGCCAGTTGAATCATGGCATCTTTGATACTCTCAACCGAAAAGGGGTTCACCAATAATGCTGCATCACCTGCCACCTCGGGCATTGAGGTAACTCCCGAACAAATTACAGGTATTCCGGCATGCATGGCTTCAAGAATGGGGATACCGAAACCTTCAAAATAAGAAACGTAGGTAAGAGCAAGAGCCGAACCCATTACATTACCAAGATCTTCGCTGCTCAATCGACCGGTGAACACTACATCCTCTTTAAATTTCATCTCTTCAAAAATGGCCTCGAGTTCCTGTGTTTTCCATGCTTTGCGACCTACTATTACCAGCTTTATACCCGACCCATACGATTTTCGGAACGCATCAAAGGCCTTGAGTAAATTACCTATGTTTTTACGTGGCTGAATGGCTCCCACATAGAGGAAATATGCGTGATCTTTCGTAAACCTCCTTCGGGTAAATTGTTTAATTTCTTCGCTAACGGGTTTAAAAGAAGGTGCCGCTCCGGGATATACAAGGTCAATTTTTTCGGAAGGTATGGAATACAACTCTACAATATCCTTTTTGGTATATTCAGAAATAGTAATGATGCGTTGCGCGCGCATGGCAAACTGAGGAAAAAACTTAGTGTAGTACCACGCCCCCGATTTGCTTATATCCTCGGGGTAATGCTCAAATGCTAAGTCGTGCAATACCTGCACCTGCGGCACATTGGTGCGCAAAGAAAGATATCCATCGGGCGAAAAAAACAAATCGGCTTTGTGTTTTTTAAGCAACCTTGGTATGCTGTATTGAAAATAAACATAGTATAAATACGGATGTCTTGCCTGCGGAAAAGCAACCACCGGCTTCACATTGGGTGCATAGATGTATTCGTCAGAAAACTTGCGGTCGAAAATAAAGATAAACTCATGCTCAGGATGATTGCGCACCAGCCGTTGCAGGGTTTCGTGCTGAAAGGTGCCTATGCCTTCCAGTTTGTCCTTTAAAAGAAATCGGGTATTTACTGCTATTTTCAACCGTGGCAAATTAGTAAAATCTGCGTGGATAATTGCCATTTCAGTTAGTATTACTATCTTTCCGAGCGTATTATGGTAAAGAAATTTTTCGGCAACCTGTTGCTATTAGTATTCGCCAACCTGCTTATTAAACCTTTGTGGGTGCTTGGCATTGACCGCACGGTACAAAACCTGATGGGTACCGAGGCGTATGGCCGCTACTACGAACTGTTTAACACTACTTTTTTGCTGGCCATTTTACTTGACATGGGCATTAACAACTACAACAGCAAAGTGATTGCCCGCCATCCGCAACTCATTGGCAAAAACCTGTCGGGCATTTTGGTGGTAAAACTGCTGCTGGCCGCTGCGTATCTGCTCATCACCCTGCTTATCGGCTTATTTTCGGGATATACCGGCATACAAATGTACCTGCTGCTGCTGTTGTGTTTTAACCAGATTTTATCGTGGTATATTTTATACCTGCGCACCAATATTTCGGCTCTGCAGTTATTTAAAACCGATACGTTTCTGTCGGTACTCGACCGTCTGCTGATGATTGTTTTTTGCAGCATCCTGCTGTTTACTTCGTTGCGAAATAGTTTTCAAATAGCCTATTTCGTATATGCCCAAACGGTAGCTTACCTGATTACTGCCATAGTATGCCTGGTATTTGTAAGCAAACACACCACCCGGATTAAACTGGGCTGGAACTTTCCCTTACTTCTGGTAATTATTAAGCGCAGCTACCCCTATGCGCTGCTTGCTTTTCTGATGGTAGTTTACACCCGCATTGATGCCAAAATGATGTACCTGATTTTGCCCGACAGCGAAAGAGAAATAGGATTGTATGCAGCGGCCTATCGCCTGCTTGATGCGGTGAACATGCTGGGCATATTGGTAGCCTCCTTATTACTCCCCATTTTTTTAAAGATGCTGAAGCAAAAACAAAGTTTGGATAAATTGGTAAACTTTAGTTTTACACTGATAGTGCTTCCTGCTATTTTGCTGGCAGCTTATTCCTGGCAATACAAAGAGCAGGTGATGTCGGTTTTATACGTAAACACAGCTCCGCAAAGCGGAATGATTTTTTTGCTGCTCATGCTTTCTTTTATTCCCATATGCACTATTTATGTGTATGGCACCCTGCTTACAGCCAACGAAAATCTGAAGCTGTTAAATAAAGTAGCACTGCTTAGTCTGCTGCTGAATATTATGCTCAACTTATGGCTCATTCCTCAGTATAAAGCTTTAGGAGCGGCCTGCACCTCATTGATTACTCAAAGTTTTGTGGCTGGTTGCCACATGTTTTTTTCCTACCGGAAAGTAACGCTAAAAGTCAATCCCTTGTTGTGGTTGAAAATCGCCATAGCCGCAATTCTGCTGTTTGCCCTTGCAGGATGGCTGCGTACGGGTGCCCTGACCGGCTTAACCGCACTTATTTTACCTGCTGCTGCGGCCGGCATTATGGTGTTGGTACTAAATCTGTTCGACCGTAAAAATGTGCTGAATATACTGAAAGGAAATATGCAGCGTTAATCTACCGTCAAATAATGTATTTTTGCTCAAATTGCTTTCATGAACAATACACCCAATATCCATCATTTTGATCTGGTGAACATCGTGTACTTCCTTGTTCGCTGGTGGAAAAAAATTATGCTGGTAACACTGGCCGGAGCAGGTATTTCGGTAGTAGTTGCATTGCTGCTGCCTCCCAAATTTATGGCGCAGGCGGTGGTTTTTCCAACCTCCAACGGATCGTTTGCCGGTGCCTACCTCTCTGAAATTACTTCTAAAGATAAAGCGCAGGACCCGCTGGCTTTTGGCGAAGAAGAACATGCCGAACAGCTGCTTCAGATTTTGCAGTCGGATTTTGTGCGTGGTTCGGTGATTCGAAAATTCAAACTGATGGAGCACTATGAAATTAATCCGTCATCGAAAGGAGCCGAATTAAAATTAGCCAAACAATACGAAAGTAATGTTAAAGTAAAACGCAATCAGTATTCGGCCATTGAAGTAACGGTGCTCGATAAAAATCCACAGTTTGCAGCCGACATTGCGAATGCAGTGGTAGCCTTTGCCGACACCGCCAAACGCGAAATGCTGCGCAGTTACTCGGCCCGTGCCTTTCATGATATGGAGAGCTACCTGAGCGAAAAGGAAGCCTATATTCAAGTGATAAAAGATTCACTGAATGCGTTGGGTGAAAAAGGAATTATCTCGCCTGATGAGCAGGTGAAGGGTTTAATGGAACAGGCCGCCATTGCTGCTTCTCACAACGACCAACGTACATTAAATTATATTGATGCCCGTATCAAATCTATTGGTGCCCTTTCGGGCGATTACTTCCGATACAACCGGCTGATGGTGGAAGAAGCACAGAAGATGGCCGACCTCCGTAAAAAATACGAGCAGGCCGGAGCCAATATGAAATCGGAAATTGCCGCCAGCTTTGAAGTAAACAGAGCATACCCTCCCGGTGATCGTGCCTTTCCGGTGAGGTGGCTTATTGTGGTAGCCTCTACCCTTGCCACCTTTGTTACCACCTGTTTGGTATTGCTGATTTACGAACAACTTTACCTTCCGGTTAAACAGCAGCTTGGCAACCACTAATGCCTGTTGATTTTACTCATCAGTTAAAACATCCGCGCAGCCTGCTGCTTTGGGCTATGCTGCTTTCTCTGGCAGGCATTGGTGCAGGTTATTTTTCTTATGCGCAATTTCCGGAGTACAACTGGCTTTTGTTTTTTTTACCGGCATCACTGCTATTTGTAGTGTTTTTATTGTTTCGCTCGTTTAACTCGGTTTTCTGGCTGGCCGTTTGTTGCACGCCTCTCTCCTTAGCTGCCCTCGACACCACAGCCAATGTGGGAATAAGTTTACCCAACGAGCCGCTGATTATTATTTTAATGCTCGTTATTTTATTGCGACTTCTTTTTGTTCGCAGCATTGATGTAGCTCTGCTAAAACACCCGATTAGCATTGGGATTTACCTGTACCTTGGCTGGCTGCTGATTACCTCGTGCACCAGTACCCTGCCGCTGGTTTCATTTAAATTTTTACTCTCGCGCATCTGGTTTATCGTAGTGTTTTATTTTTACGGGGTTTCGTTTTTCCGCGAGAAAAAAAATATTTCCCGTTTCATCTGGCTGTATTCACTTCCGCTTGCTGTTACGGTAATCAACACCCTTATTCAGCACCGTGAAAGCGGTTTTAGCCGCGATGCTGCTTTTTATGTAATGAGTCCGTTTTTTATTGACCACGGAGTGTACGCGGCCACTATTGCCTTTATGGTTCCGCCTCTTATTGCTTTGTTGTGGATAGGACGTAAAGGAGGACAATCACAAATGCTGCAACTACTGGCCTGTGGCATTACTCTGTTATTTGTAGCGGGTATTTTACTTTCCTATACCCGTGCAGCATGGCTAAGTTTAGCAGCCGCTGCGGCATTGGCTGCGGTAATGTTGTTTCGCATAAGGTTATGGTTTTTAGTACTGGCCTCGGCACTCACTGCCGTAGTGTACATCAATTTTAAAGATGATATTGCCGTAATGCTCTCGCGCAACAAACAGGCTTCCGATACCGGATTCGACAGGCAATTTCAATCCATCACCAATATTTCAACTGATAATTCAAACCTTGAGCGCATTAACCGGTGGAACTCGGCCATTGCCATGTTTAAAGAAAAACCGGTTACCGGATTCGGACCGGGAACTTATATTTTTAAATACGCCCCATACCAGCACTCATCCGACCTTACACCCATAAGCACCAATTTTGGTGACGGAGGAAATTCGCACAGCGAGTATTTAAATCCCCTTGCCGAAACCGGACTGCCCGGAATGCTGCTGGTTATTTTGTTTGTGTTGCTGCTGCTGCATACCGGAATGAAACTGGTGTACCATGCCCGCATGACACATGTGAAATGGCTTGCCCGGGGAATAACACTTGGTTTAGTTACCTATTACACGCACGGTGTTTTAAACAACTACAGCGACTCCGACAAAACCATGGTACTTATTTGGGCCTTTGCAGGTATGCTCGCTTCGTTGGATATTTACGGGACTTCAAAACAGAAAAAATAAATCATCTCTGCCCTTTAATCAGTTCATCGAGCAGTATTTGAAGGAGTAAAATTATTAAATTCATTTTACTAAAAAGAAAAAGTGTACATGGTTTCTCGTACACTTTTTCTATTAAGGCCCTATCGGCTAACAACCAATTTTTCGACCTTTACGCCATGAGGAGTATTTATTTTTACAAAATACACACCGTTGCTTAGTATTCCAATATCGATTTTCCCACTATTTGAATTAATAATACAATACTTTATTTGTTTACCCGAAAGGTCAATAATTCTTACGTCAATGATTCCTCTGTATTCGTCTGCAATAAAAAAGAGATTATCATTAGCAGGATTTGGATACATTTTGATACGTGCATCATTAAGCACAGTATAATCGAAAGTGCTATGATAAGGTAAATAATTCCCATTTTGATTTTTTAATAGCGCATTGTTACTCACCTCAAAAAAATTGTCATTTCTTCCCTTCCTCTCGCTAGAACTTCCCTGTGTACATGCGGCAGCAAATCCAAACATGGATGTCGGATTTACTATCCCGTTGAGTACATCTATTTCCGTGCTTATTTTGCATTTCCATTCTTCTACATCAGTTTCATCGTTTTCATTTACCCATCCAAGCATGTCGTCAAGTAAGTTAATAGCATCGCCTCGCTTTCCTGCAATTCTTAGCAGCAAAGCCTTATCCAAATTTATTTTAGTTCGCTCAGCCAAATACTGAGAATCATTACCTATAGAGTCTAATAAGAATTCTTGTACATCAAAAAGTGTTTGCATGTAAGTATCAATAGTACTCCCATTCTTTTCCGGTAAAATTTGTGATTCAAAAACGCCCTTACCATATGCCTCCATCATTTTATCATATAAAAAAATAAGAGTTGGAAACGCCTGAATGAAATCATATCCATAATTATATGTAATTACCTCCTTGCACCAATTAATCGCTGTCCTGTTTCCTCCTGTTGAATCCAAGTATAGTGTATCCAGAATATCATATACTGCATCTGCTAAATTTGTATTGTTAAAATTAGCTGAAGAAATTGAAATACTTTGCGCTAAACTCAGAAAATGATAATCCAGAATTCCGCTCCCGCTTGCTCCCCCTGATCCCCAAATATTATTATAGCAGGTAGCAGAAGCAGCAGGTGGAACAGAAAGATAAGACACTTGCGGTATTGAAACAGCAGTTTGATTTGCTAAGGCAAAAGCATAGTTTGTAGAATAAGTTGGAGGATTACCGTAAATATCCCAATAGTTATTTTTAGCAGGTAAGAGATTCCCAACATAGTTATGCGCCAGTCCATATAAAGCATAATCAGGATTAAGCGAAGCCAAATTACTGTTACTGTTATTCAAATACAAATTACCACAGAGTACGCCTACAATTGCCTTTTCATTGTTTGATATATTCATATATCCGGTGAACTTATTTAATGTGGGATCAATATGAAACGCTGCTCTCTTATGCAAAGAAACTCCAGATGTTGTATTGTTTTTAATTTCCCCGCAACCAGGCGCGAATCCAGTATAATTTATTGATACACCAGAGTTATTCAAATACACAAATGTTCTCTTTGCATTTAAAATTCCGGCACCGGGTGTACCCTCATATGTAACACCGCTTCCATTGTTAAATATCTGACAATAGTCCAGCCTACTACTAGTTTCCATGGCATCTGCTTGCCATCCTGTGTTATTATTCTTAAAAATAACAGAACTTAAATCAGCACTATTCCCATATGTATAAACCCCAATATTACAATTATTAATAGTTGAATAAGTAAGGTCAAGTTTGTTGGTTTTATTCAGCGATAACCAATACAAACCAAACTCTCCATTAGTGATAGTTGTTGATTCAATATGATTCTGGCCACCCAGTATATAGATGGCTTCAAATTTAGCAGACGTAAAAGAAGTAAATGTACTTACTACAAATTTTACAGGACACTCGGCATAAATTGCAGCGTTACTCTCGAGTTCAACATTAGCATTATTAACTTCAAATAAACTTAAACCGGGGTCCGGATTAATGCCAGCAGAACCTGCTACTAAAATTGACTTAGGATAATTAATATTATCAACAACCCTGAATGGCCCGGCACCTCTTATGGTGCGGTGTTCAACATCATTATTAATAAAACGTAAGTATCCATGCGCTCCCGCTGTTGTTGAAGTTATGCTAAAAGCTGCACTGCCCACAGGTTCAACATATCCTTGTACTTCAATAATTGCATCTGTTCCATCAAGCTTTACTTCTCCCCCTTTAAACACAAAACCTCCATTATCTGCTATTATTACTCGCCCACCATCTTTCACTATCAGATGCCCCCCGCTTTCGAGTATAAATTTTGAATCATCCTGAATAGTTAATGTTGCATTATTTTCAACTATTATACTCCCATTGTTTTCAATATGCAATTCGCTTCCATTTTTCACTACCATTGCAGCACCTTCCTCAATATGTAACACTGCATCAGGTTGTACCGAGAATTTTGTTTTAGAATTAAAATAAGTGCCCCCATCAAATGTTTCAGAATTTGTTACACGGGTGTGGCTGCGGCCACGGTCTAAAGTAAGGGTATGACCCGGGGTAATATTTAATGAGTAACCTGAAGGAGAGTTAATGGGGGATAAAACGATATCCTCGGCACACCAGCGCACATCTTGATTAACGTCTATATCATCAAATTTTACCTCTACCAAAATATCTCCATTACTGTATTGCTGCACTATTTCCACACTAACTCCGGAAATATAAATTTTACGGTTATTGAGGCTGCTAAAATCTGATAAAGGCGCATCATCCTGAATAACCAACGAATTGATTGAATTCGATGAGGGATTAGTAGCAATACCAACTTTAGCTTGCTGCAAAGCATGTGTAGCTGTACCGTAATTATATGCTTTCTGAATATAACTATTATTAACGTTTTCAATCATATTCACATACCTGCTGCTACGTGCTAAAGTTGCATGATAAGGGAAATCCCGTATTTTTAGAACCCTATCAGTTTCTGCGTTACCCGTCAGCGCATTTTCATATCCTGCAATTTTACTAAAGGGGTAATAAGTAGTCCAGCTCACACAGGTTTCACTTACCTCGGTATTATCATAGACCATATCGTAAAACCCATTCCCAGGCAAAAACCTTAAAAAATCGGGTCGCCCTGCATCGGAAGGATCCCAACCGTAAATATCAGACCCAACTTTGTTATCCCTTCCAATTTGAGTATAGAAATACAGACCGGGTGAAGCATTGTCCACACAACTCGCCCCTTTAAACTGAAACTTGTCAAATTCACTTCCGCCAAACTCATCGGTAATATGGTTTTCCACCCATAGCCATTGCTGGTATTCGGTACCGGGAATAAAAGGTAATTTAATCCGCAAGGCATCACCCGTGGTTACAAAATCACGCAATAGATATAAGCCTGCCTGCGTTGAATTAGTGGCATCCAAATCGGCATCAAGCTCAGCCGTATTTCCATTACTGCGCGCACTAATGATGTAATTGTTTCCTGATGCTTTCCATCCCAACCAATAACGATCCCATGCATTGCAGGTTATAAAACTCGAAAAGGCATTACCTAAAAGACCCCAGCCACCTTGCGGGTGAATAAACGTACCATCAGCATCTCCGGTAGAACCTCCTGCGAAGTGAAAATTATTGCTCCCCACCATCAGGTGGCTGAACTCATGTTTCATTATACCTAAAGGTACACCCATCCGGGCGGTAAAAGCGGAATAGGACTGTATGCCATATCCCTGTAAATTTGTTGACATTGGCCCCCCATTTGAGTGCCCGCTACCATCTCCCCAAAAGTGGTAGTTTCTAATGAGAATCATGACGTGATCATATCTATTAGGGCTATTAGCTGAAAAGGTTTTTTGTTGACCCCATGAGCCTATTCCGGATATATTATTAAAATCAGCCACTGCTAAGTTTGAATGTGTTTGAAAAGAGGAGAAGGAATTGGCCGCATTAATCACATCATCGTCAGGAGAATTAATATTGTTCCCATTTAAAATATCAGTTAAGCTAACTTTTACCGGTGCCGAAGCATTGGCGGGATTAACAAGATAATCGCCCAGTACAGTCATATTCCCTAAAGACATTGTTTGAAAATATTTTGTAAAAAGTCCTGTGTAGTTTGATGATGAGTTAGCATCGAACAGTTGATTGGCCCAAGGTGGCAATTGCCCCGGTTGCCAAGGATCTGTTGAAGTAGTTGGATCTGTATATCCCGAACCAGTATAATCAATTTCTGCAAAAATTACCAAAATTCGGAATGTGCCAGATGTAGGCAATGCCCATCCGTATTCACTGTTCAGGGTTGATAAAGTTTGATTTCCTGCAGGCACTATGGTTGCATCATTCAGGCATTCGCCTCCATAATAAATGGGCGGGCCTGATTGAGCAAAAGCTGTTTTAAACATAGTGCAGAAAACAATAATAAGAGAAGATACAACATGTTTAGTACTTAATAATTTTTTCATAATAAGATTGATTGGTTTGTGAATTTGTTATTTTTAATAGATACACCTCCTGCGCCAAATTTGTTAATTCTAAAGAAGCACCTTGTATTATATTTTCTTTACGAAAAACCGTCTCCCCATTAAAAATTGAAACAATTTCAATCTGATCAAATCCAACCGGGCAGCGTATCTGTAAATAATTACTGAAAGGTTTAGGGTATGCTATAAATTCCGCCTCATAAATTGGCGGAATACTAAGGGGAGGTTCGTCATTAAAAAAAAAGCTCATTCCAAAATGTCTGGCAGGTTGACCCTGAATGGTAAAAGGGGGCAATATAACGGAGTCCGTTTCCCTCAGGTTGAATGGCGCCCCACCTAACCTGTAAAATAAAGTATATGTATTCCCCAATTCTGCTTTGAGAATCTGGTATGAAAGACTGGAGGATGTGAACAAACTTTTATCCCACCTTACTACCATTGGGTAATTGTCATTCAACGCATCAATCGTTTTCCCCCCTCCCTTATTCTTTTCAGGCCAGGCCCAAACCTTAGTTGAGTCATTACCTATTCCATTTGCAAAAAACACCTGAAACTTTGTTGTATCAGGAGTTATTTTATATTCGCCTAAAAGTGAATCGGGTTGCTCTGTAGCGGTGCTGTCGAACACAATATATACTGTATCCTTTTGTCCATCGGCATTTTCAAAGGCCAGCCAAAATTTCCATTGGGGTTCTTTGGCAAATACCACTGATTGGGCAGAAGCTGCATTACACATAGCTAAACAGGTTGCGACTGTAAAAAACAGAACATGTTTAGTACTTAATAATTTTTTCATAAACGTATAGAAGTAAAAAATCATAAAATCAACCATTTGCATTCAAATCACCTTAAACGTATAGATAAAAGACGGGGTGTTTATCGCGAAACCGAATATGGAGTTTGAGTGTATATGTCCGATTGGTATTAAATTTTGTGATAGACATTGGAGGCAATTGTTGTGAATAATTGTTTTCATATTTTTAACTAAATTAGTTTACTCAAAGTTGGGAGTATTTTTTTAAAAAAGCAAGCGGTAGTCCAAATTGGAATATTTACCAATGAAACATCTCAAATTATTGTTTATTTTTTATAGCGTTTTATTAAATTGGGGTATGAAAAAACGCGCAAGGGGCGAAAAAAAAGTATGGATGTGGAAACAGAAAGGTGCTTCGCAAAAAGCAATGGCTGATAAAATAGGTATGGCGCAATCATTAATACTTACTGTGCAATCCAACTTCAAGAAGTAAACCATCACCCCATTGCAAAGGCTATTTAGCTTATTCCATTCACCTGCTGTTATGTTTCAACAACCCTTCTTTAGTAGCGAGGTAATGGTAGGCCCGCATATTATCGCTGTCGTAAATAAAACTGCGCACATACTCGCTTTGCACCGGGTCAAATTTCATGGCAGTTACCAGCTTGTGTTGTATTAATCCGCGCAGGCAATCGGTAATAATATTTTCGGGGGCATTTACCTCTTTTACTATATTATCAAACGGCTCTACAAAATAAAGAGCGCCTAAAATATCAAATTCTACGGGTGATAAATCATTCATCGCACATTTCTTCCTTTCCATTCAAAGGTACCAAACTGTCCGGCAACACCAATATACAACACATACAACACATGCAGCGGTTGTGCAGGCAAAAGCCAAATCAATAACGAGGTACGCTTAAACATTTTTAATACACTATATAAAAACATGCCTTCTGCTATAAGCTTCAGGGTAAAAATAATCAGAAATATATTGAGCCAGCCGGGATAAAAAAAACCTGCTGCCAAAGCGGCCACCAGGCTTACATGATATAAATACACCAGAGCCATGAGCACCGTGATGAGTTTATTGTTGTAATGCACGCTTTTTGAAACCCAGCGTTTGCGTTGCTGAATAAATCCTTCGGTTTTATGTTGTGGTTCGGTTTGCACCAATGCATTGTTGTTTTTTAAAAACCCCACCTGATGCGGATACTTTTTAAATACCTTGTGCATTAAAAATTCATCATCGCCCGAACTGAGTTGCTCATTGCCACTGTAGCCGCCCACTTCGGCAAATACCTGCCTGCGGTAAGCCAGATTAGCCCCATTGCACATATTGGGAGTACCCATTTTTATTGCCGCCCCTCCAATACCAATTAATCCTAAAAATTCAAGAGCCTGCATTTTTTCAAACATATTGGTGAACGAAAACTCTACCGGACCCGAAACCAGATGCAGGTGATTACGCTCCATAAAATGCACCATGGTTTTTAACCACTCGCGGCTTCGGGAGCAGTCGGCATCGGTGGTAAGAATAATGGTTCCGCTGGCAATGGCCACCGCTTTAGTTATTGCCTGTTTTTTGTACGATTTACCAGCCTGTTCATTCCCTTCAAGCTTTAGTAAACGCAAATTGGCCGAACCGCTCACCAACCGTTTCCCAATGTATTGTTCTACCAGTTGGGTGGTATTATCGGTTGAGTGATCATCGGCAACAATTATTTCAAAAGCGCCCGCATACTGCTGGGCAAACAATCCGTCAAGGCAACTGATGATATGTTTTTCTTCGTTGCGCACCGGCACTATAATGGTGCATGGCGGCAAAGGCAATGGTTCATTATCGGAAGTATCATTCCACGCGGGAGTTTTGCGCCACCCGATAAAATGATAAATAAGAATGGAACTATAAAAGCCGCTTAGAAAAATAACTACAGCAACTATCATGTGTCAGCTTTTAAAAACCGTACCCGCAATAAAAGAATCAGCCCGACAAATGCAGGAAAAATTAGATTGACAATCCACAAACCGTAAGCCGACAGTGTTAAGCTCACCTCATTGGTTGAGTAGAATGCAAAAAACACTATGGCACTATATCCACGCAGGCCTATTTCGGTAAGAGCAGATGTGGGCACTATAGACTGCACCAGAAAAATAACCGGAATGACTTTAAGTGCATCCATTACCTCCACATTAGTACGAAAGGCATACAGCATAAGTACATACTGAAGTGTGAACACTGCATAGCGAATAAGAGAATAGCCAAGCAGCACGGTTAAATCGGTATAGTTGTATTGTTCAAATTCTTCAAAATAACCAGCATATTTTTTAACGATAGGAATTCTGCGGCTCACCGGTGCAATTAACCAGATATTGTAATACAGCAGCAAAATAAGTCCTACCAGGATTAAACAAAGAAACACTAATGTTTGCCGCGCCAAATCCATTTGCGGAAGAATATGCTTTAACTCAAAACATAAACAAATACATCCGGCCACCAGCGTAATACATAACTGCGCAAAACTCCCTACCATGGTAGTGAGAGCGGCTTTTACTTTGTCATACGTGTCTAAATACACCACCCGTCCTGCATACTCGCCAATGCGATTAGGGGTAATTAAACTGATGGTTGTTCCGGATAACACCGCTTTAAAAGCCATTCGGAAACCAATGGGCTCTTTGCCCTTAATAAGGTACTGCCATTTGAGGGCTTCAATGCTCCAGTTGGCAATCATAAGCAGCAGGGTTAATACCACGGCCCATCCAACCATACCTCCCACACTTTGGCGATACTGCAGATAAAGGTCATCGACATTATACGACACAAACAGTTTATAGTACACATAAGAACATGTGTAAACCGTGATGAGCAGTTTGACTGCAAGAATAATTACCTTTAGAGGCCTGCGATTCAAAAAATGCGGTATTTTCGCGGGTGAAGTTAGTACAATCAAATCAAAAAATAAGTTGCAAAGCCATTCAGCCATTCCATTTGACCGAATCATATTGGGCATTGACCCCGGAACCAATATTATGGGTTATGGTCTTATTGGCTGTAACAAAAAAAAGGCGAGCATTATTAGTCTGGGTGTGGTAAAACTCAACCATCTCGAAGAACATTCCTTAAAGCTAAAACACATTTTTGAGCGCTGCCTCACTCTTATTGATGAATACCACCCCGATGAAATGGCATTAGAGGCTCCTTTCTTCGGGAAAAACGTTCAATCGATGCTTAAACTTGGAAGAGCACAGGGTGTGGCTATGGCGGCCGGTTTATACCGACAGCTTCCTATTTTTGAATATGCGCCACGAAAAATAAAACAATCTATTACCGGAAGCGGAAGCGCGGGCAAAGAACAGGTGGCTGCCATGCTGCAAAAGATGCTGCATTTTAAAGAGACCCCGCAGTTTTTAGACGCTACCGATGGTTTGGCTGCGGCCTATTGCCATTTTTTGCAAAACAATACCGGAGAAACGAATGAAAAAAAGTACTCGGGATGGGCTTCGTTTGTAAAAAACAATCCGAAAAAATTAAAATAAATCAGGCAATAAATGCGCGAATGGCCCGGGCGGTGGCAGCCAGTTCTTCGGGTGCAGGTTTTAACTTGGGTTTGGCAAAATTGATATCGCCCACTTCATTTATAGGAACTAAATGTATATGGGCATGCGGTACTTCCAGCCCTATTACGGCAACACCTACTTTTTTGCAGGGAATAGCTTTTCGTATTGCATCGGCAACAATTTTTGAGAACAGATGCAATCCGGCAAATTCCTCATTGTTTATATCAAAAATATTATCTGTTTCCTTCTTGGGTATCACCAGCACATGGCCGGCCGTAAGCGGAAACACATCTAAAAAAGCAAGGTACTCTTCGGTTTCGGCTATTTTATAACAGGGGATTTCACCCGAAACAATTTTGCTGAATATACTTGCCATAATTTTATAAGCTTATATCAATTATCTCCAGCTGTATTACTCCGGCAGGCACGGTTACATCTACCACATCGCCTAAAGCTTTTCCCATTAAGGCTGCCCCTATCGGAGATTTGATGGAAATTTTCCCGGCTTTCATATCGGCCTCTTTTTCTGAAACCATTACATAAACTATCTCTCCTTTTGTTTTCAGGTTTCTTACTTTCACCTTACTTAAAATCATCACCTTGCTGTTGTCGAGTTTGGTTTCATCTATTACCCGCACTTTGGCCAGCTGACTTTCCATTTGGGAAATGCGTGTTGCCAGCAAACTCTGAGCCTCTTTGGCTGCATGATATTCGGCATTCTCCGATAAATCACCTTTATCACGAGCCTCTGCAATCTGACGGGAGATATAAGGCATCTCCACACTGCGGAGTTGTTGCAATTCCTTTTTAAAACTGTCGAAACCTTCTTTGGTTAGGTAAATAACTTCGTCTGCCATATTGTTGTTTCCTGTTTAAGCTAAAAAAGAAGAAACGCCTTGCTTGCAAGACGTTTCTTCTTTTAAGGGTACAAATATATGTATTAATTCGATTTCTTGCCTGTAAGCAATAAGCGGGCTCCAAAAGTGTGTACTCCGTCAAAACGGTCGGTAGCACGATAAGAATAATCCACTCCGAATTTAGTTCCTGATTTGTTAATCGGAATCAATACTCCAAAACCGGCATTGAACCCTGTGAATACGGTTTTGCGCATTTCTTTATCAAACACGTCTTTCTCAAAAATAAACCCACTGCGCAGCAACACCATTTCTTTCAACCCATATTCAACTCCCAAAATGTACTGGTTGTTTTGAAAAGTATGTGAAGCAAAATTAAATGAAGCGGTAAGGCGGTGATTATATTTGGTCGAGTCGCGGTCGAGGCGAATATCGTAACTTGCTCCTACATTAATTAACGAAGGAAGGTTAAAGGTAGCTGCCCGCTGCTCGGTGTTTGACGAAAGGCCGGTGGCCACATTGGTGGTATAAACCGAAAGGCCGCTTCCTCCGAATTTCATATCGGGACCTATGTTGCGGATAGAAACCCCGAAGTGAATATCTCTTCCTTTTATTTTCGCCATCTTAGGATTGAACGAAGCTTTGTACTGCACACCTGCATCCATACACAAGCCCTGAGCTTTTACGTCAGTAATGGCTTCTGAAATGGCGCGCATCATAATTCCGCCATAAATATTTTCGGAGAATTTTTTGGCGTATCCTAAACCCACATTTAGAAATTGTGGCGAAAAAGTTCCCAAGGTAGCATCTGGTGCTTCGGTGGTGGTGATATCAATATCTCCGAAATCCATAGAGAAAACGGAAATTCCGATTACCGAACCTTCGCCTACGCGCTGGGCGAAACCGAAATTATTAATATGAATATCGGCCGTTTTTAAATAATTGGTGCGGCTAAAAACCAACTCGGTATTATCAGTAAAAGCCAATCCCGCCACATTCAGGTGGAATGATTCCAGACCTTTTACTTCAGCACTGTTTGCTCCGCCCAAACCTGAACTGCGCACCCAGGGATTGATAAGTAACTCGGTGGCTCCTGCCTGCCCGGCACGATCGGGGTTACCTGCCATGGCAACAGGCGAAACGCCCAGTGCCAGAGTTGCTGTTAAAACTATATTTCTGATTCTCATTTCTGTGTTATTTTCAGGTTAGGTATTAAAACGAATCCAAATCATACTGCCTCATTACTCCAAACCATTTGAGTACTTTTTCGCCAAGTTCGCCCGCATCAATATGGATGATATAAACTCCGCTGGCAATGGGCACGTTGGCCTGATTTTTAATATCCCAATCGGCACTGGTGGTGGTAGGATCATCTTTCTTAATCCGTCTTACCAAAACTCCGTTTAATGTGTAAATGCTGATGGTACATTTAGGAGGAAGGTTAGTGAACTTCACTTTGGTATCAAGCTGATTGGTTTCATAAGCCGAATATCCGTAGTAAGGATTAGGAACTACATTAATCATATCAATGGCTTTTTTACCTACAGCTTTATTGGCAACGGCTGCAATATCGGCAGTAGAGAATGAATAAGCAGGCATACCTCCGTTAACAGGGTTGTTGTCGGGGTTGTAAATAGCATATGGCTTTTGCATTCTAACTTTAATACGCACATCGCACGGTACAATTCCTTCTTCAGGGGTTAAAGTTTTAAAACCTCCCTGTGTGTACGACATCATTACCCACATGGCCTGTGAAAGCACTAAACGCTTATTAAGGTTATTAGACTGATTGGTGGCAAACATATTCTGGTAGCTGGCTCCTTCATCATATATTGGTCCGGTGTAAGTACCTAATGTTTTGCTTCCCATAATGTAGATGTAGTGCTTACCGCCATATACCGGTGTTGAAGACACTCCGTTGTAAATGGTTGAGGTTGGATTCCACAACATATCTCGTGTGTTATCTCCCTCGTAGTAGGAGTCTTCTCCAAACATAATGTTTAAGCGTTCGCCAGTTTCTACATTGATAGCATAGCCGGGGAACCAACCGCGACCCTGCTCTCCACCCGGTAACGGATTACCCATTTTATCTACCGAGGCGTGTTTTCTCATGCTCATTTTTACAGCATTGCCTTCGGTAAGGTTTGGATCCTCCCCTAATTCAAGCACCACACAACGTGTCCATTTGCTGGTATCAGATGTTAATACCAAATCAATACTGGCAAGTTCCGATAAACGATTGTCGGTTTG
>JAIBAK010000068.1 GCA_019695215.1 Bacteroidia bacterium
TTGTTAACCTGAGAATTCCATTTTGATTATATTACAGGCCAAAAACATATAAAATGACCGAACCGACCATTAAAGCAATAATTGCAGATGACGAAAGAGCAGCACGCGAAATTCTTCACGCCATTGTGTAAGTACCCCTAAAACTCAGACTGGATAAAATTAGGCAGAAAAGTTTAATTTTATAGCAGTAATATGAAAAAGACAAAATTTACGGAAGCGCAGATTGTAAAAGCGCTTAAAGAGGCTGAGGGCGGTCGCAAGGTTACCGACATCAGCCGTGAACTTGGGATTAATTCACAAACGTTTTATAACTGGAAGAAGAAGTATTCCGGTATGAACGGAGATCAACTCAGAAGGTTGAAAGAACTGGAGGATGAAAACCGAAGGTTAAAACAGATGTATGCCGATGCCGCCCTTGACATTAAAATGCTTAAGGACGTTCTGTCAAAAAAGTGGTAGGGCCTGGTGATCGGAAGAACATGGCCTCTTACCTTGAAAAATCACACGGGGTAAGTATCACCAGAGCTTGCAGGACGATAGGCTTAAGCAAATGCATGTACTATTACACTTCAATCAAAGACGACAGTGAAGTGATTGAAAAACTTCATACACTGGCACAGGATAAGCCCGCACGTGGCTTTCCCTATTACTACCGCAGGATACGCAACGAGGGGTTGGAATGGAATCACAAAAGAGTAAAACGCGTATATGATATGTTAAAATTAAACCTTCGCAGGAAACACAAGCGCAGGTTGCCCGGGCGCTTTAAGGTGGCGTTGTGTTCACCTACTAATGCGAACCAAACATGGAGCATGGACTTCATGCATGATACGTTGAGCAATGGAAGAAAAGTAAGGGTACTGAACATTATAGACGACTATAACCGGGAGGCCTTAGCCATACAGGCAGATTACTCCCATTCCGGCAGCAGCGTTGCCAGCACCATAGAACAAATAATAGATTGGAGAGGTAAGCCTTGTGAAATACGTTGTGATAACGGTCCGGAATTTTTGTCTCATACACTGGTAGATTTTTGTAACAACCACAACATAAAAATAAAATACATTCAACCCGGCAAACCCACCCAGAACGCGTATATCGAACGTTTTAACAGAAGCTTCAGGGAAGATATTCTGGATGCTTACCTGTTTGAATCAATGGATCAGCTCCGGGAATTAGCCATGAACTGGATGCAGGATTATAACCAACTTCATCCCCATCAATCATTAAATAATATGAGCCCTTTAAAATATTTAGAAATAAATCAGCATATTTGAATTGCCAATTTTATCCCAGTTCGATAAACGGGGTACTTACACCATTTTTAGCGGCCATCAGAAATAAACAAACACAGTCATCAATTGGAAACAATACCCGGTGATTGGTTTTCGGTATTCATTGTTTTAGAAGCGACTTGCCTTATTCTGCCACTGCCGGTAGAACGGTTAATGAGTAAAGTTTTCTGCGATGCTTTGAGGTTGTAGGGCTGAAGTTATAAACTTCTGTTATTTCCTGTCACAGGTTGCAAACCTGCTACAGCATGGGGGGAAACCGGAACTCCAAACAGGACACGCTGCTCGCTCAAATCAGGGTTAACGGTACGTACTGCTCTGCCCAGCGCATCGTAATAGATCTTTATCTTTTCTCCAAAGGGCATGGTGTCTTTTTATTTGAGGTCGGTGTTACCAATACGATTTGTGCTTCTTGATGTTTTGTTATTTGATTATTTAAATAATCAGCTTTTACTCTTTTGGATGATGCGCAGGTGCAATATCGAACACTACCAGTTCTCCTGACATGGATTTCCTTAAGCTGCCCATTTTTATAAATGTAAGAGTATTTAGATACCTTAGAACATGCATCATTCATATTGACATCATACACAAAGAAACTAATCGTATTTCTTTTTGCTGCTATACAGTAAGATTTAGTAAATGGCCGTCCGTTTATATCAACTTTGCGAATACAGTTTTGATAAATTTCTTTACGAAATGGTGAACTATCGCTTAATGATGAGTCCATGTTTGCAAGAATTCCCTTAAGTGGCCTGATCTGTACAGCAATAAAAATAACCATACTTTTATCCAAAATAGTGAGCGGAAATAAACAATCGTTTAAGAGTTCATTCAGCATATGAGTATCTGGATCTATTAGAATTATTCCATCATTTTTCCTAATGCAATATGTACTCGAAAACGAATGAGGTGAATTCATCCTAATTCTGAAAAAGCTGTGCATTTTAAATCCCGCCTTGAGAATCTCTTCAGCCTGATACTCCACTTTAATCCTTGAACTATCACTACCGAAATTCGGCAAAAGATATTTGCTTACATAATCCTTATAAAATTGCTCTTCACACCTACTTATAAGTTCTTGTTCGCTTATTTGAGCAAAACCGTTAAAAGAAAATAAAAGTAAAATAAAAAAGAATACCTTCGACATACCTTTTAAATTTTTTATTCAAATTGATAACCCCCAACTCGCGCGCGTTTGCAACGCGTGCGCTTACACTGTTGCTCTTCATATCTTTTCAATAGTAAGTAGTCCAATTTGTTCGCCATAATCACCTGCGCTGCTGTAAAGATAATCTTCTGCACGTAAAACCAAACCTGCTTTTACCGGATTGTTGTGAATATAATGCAGGCGTTGGTCTCTCATTTCATTTGAATCAAGAAGTATTGGATGGTTACCGTCCTGCCATACTTTATACTCCGTTATCCTATTTGTTTTATTGGCTTCCTTTTGAAACAGCTCAAGTATCCACTCCCTGCGGCTATCTGTTCCGGTCTTTAGCTCTTCAATTATCTTTTTATTGGTATGTTTCTTAAAATCTCTAAGAATATTTGATAACTCTTCTTTTTCTGAACTTACAACAAGATGCAAATGACTGCTCATGATACACCAGGCATGTATTATCAAGCCCTTTTCTTTCTGACAAAATCGCAATGAATCCAAAACAATTTCGGAAAATTGGCTTTTAGTAAACAAATCAATCCAACCAACAATGGTAGGGCTTATAAAATAAAGCTGTTCATTTCCATAAAATTTGTAACGTTCAGACATCAGACAAATATACTAACAATAATTAATCGTTTATTCTAACACACGCGTTGCAAACGCGCGCGAGTTGGGGTGCAAGATCGTACACTACCCTACCAGAATAGGCGATACCGTCTTTTTAATACCCCAATCTCGTAAACAGAATATTTATCACGATGGGTTCTATTCTTTATTTTAATTATATCGTTTTTTTTATCGAAGATAAACACATATTGATTAAACTTAAAACCAGGTCGCATGCTATAATTTATAATAGCCTTACTCCTTGTTTGTTTTTTCTGATAGATATATTTACTTGGCACCGTTCCTATGTCACTAGTAATATGTAAATGTTTGATTAAAAAGCTCCGATTAGAAAGATTTGTAGTATCTTCCTTGCTTATGATAAGTTCAAACAAGATTAGTGGATTGCTAAATATTAAGTAAAGTAGCGCTTTGTCATATTTTTGTACCCCAGAGTTGGAAGAAACCATATCATTAAACTCCTTAATAGTTCTTATAGAAATAAGTTGACCATTACTTTTATCAATTGGTATTATTAACAATTGGGTAGAATGTGATGATGATATGTGTTCTATTTTAAAAAAAACAACCGCTTTTAATGAGTTATTATTAATGATAGATGCTGTTAGGCTTCCCTGAGCCTGACGAAGTGTATAGTTCTTTTTAAGAATCTTAACGTAAAGCATCTTAGCTGAATCCGTTAAATTTCCAACACTTAAATCCTGTCCTGAACTTATAAAATAAGTAAAATTACACAATAAGAAAAATAAACATTTTTTCATATCTATTTAGCAAATAATATAGACCTTTCAAATTCTCTAGCAAAAGTTTCCCCCTCGCTCTCGCAAGTTTATAACCTGTGAGGCCAAATAAATCAAGATTGCATCTTGATAGGGATGCCCGTTCATGCTCATTATTCAAATTTAATACAACAATTCAATTTTAAACAGGGCATTTTTCCAGTGGTGCTTTCCGTTGCTGAAGTTACAAACTTGCGAAAGGGGGCACGTTTGCAATTATTTTATAAAGTCTAAAGCAGCGGGTCCCTGGTTAAATAAGGTATCGAGTACGGAGAGGTTGGGAATAAATCCGTGCTTTTGTTCAAATACCTGCGGATACCGTTTAAAAGAAATTTCGGGTTCTTTTTTAGCAGTAAAAATGGTGCGGTAATCATTTTCTAAAGGAGGGAGAGCAGGGGTTTCACTCAGGCGGTATGCAGGTTTTAGTTTTAGCTGCTGCATCAGCCATTGGGTAAGTTGCAGGTTAAAATCGGCCAGAAAGCGAACTTGTTTTTCATAAAATGGCTGAAGCAGGTAATCATAATACTCAAAAAAAGGGGAAGAGCCATAAGCCGTTTTAATAGCATTCCAGTGTATTTTTTGCCAGGGTTCGCTGTAGCTTATCTCTATTTCTATAAGCGGCCTTTTAAAATGGCTTCCTGCGGTGGGTATGGTAAGCAGTTGTTTTCCGTTTGGCCCGGCTATGTAGCAGCGATTGTGGTAACTTTGTTTTTGAAAAAAATGGTGCCTGTCAAATATAATTTCCCTGTGTTGTTGCAACTGCTGCCAGTACCACACGCTGCCTGCATAATGTAAAGGGAAAGTGGCCTCCATGGGTTAGCCCTCCTGCAGTTTTACCTGATGAATACCGGGAGCAAATGTGCGGGTGAGCAATTCTTTTATTTGCTCAAACTGCCGGGCGTTATGTACAAAATCAATATGGCTGTTATCAATAAGCAACACCCGCTGCGATGGAGTTTTGTACAGGTAATCAAAATATCCCTGCTGAATATTTTGCAGGTAGGAGTCTTCAATTTTTTGCTCGTAGCTGCGGCCCCGCGTGTGTATTTGCCGCTGCAGTTTATCAATGGGCGTGTGCAGGTAAATAAGCAAATCGGGCTGGGGCAGTTGCTGGTTTATTATTTCAAACAAATGCAGGTACAGGTTGTATTCATCTTCTTTTAAATTGTTTTTCGAAAAAATAAGGCATTTGTAAAAAATGTAATCGGCAATTACCTGATTATTGAAAAGGTCCTGTTCAAATAAATGTTTTTTGAGTTGTTTAAACCGCGAAGCCACAAAACTCATCTCTAACGGAAAGGCGTAGCGCTCGGGTTCCTGATAAAATTTGGGCAGAAAAGAATTTTCTTCAAACTCTTCGAGAATAAGCTTGCCTCCCAGTTCGCGGTGCAGCATATGGGCAAGCGTGCTTTTTCCCGCTCCTATATTTCCTTCTATGGCTATGTAGCGGTAATTCATAGTCGGGTTACCTCCAGCTTATCGGGGCACACGGCAAGCAACTGCTGTATATTTTTTTTAAACACCGGATGTACAAAACCGGGAGCTACCTCGGCCAGGGGTTCAAGTGTAAACCTTCGCTGGTGCAAATACGGATGCGGAATTTGTAAATGCGGAGTATTAATTACCTGCGAGCCGTAAAAAAGAATATCGATATCAATATTGCGCCCGGCCCATTTTTGCTGGCGCACCCTTCCCATTTTTTGTTCAATGGCCAAAATGGTTTCAAGCAATGTTTCGGCTTCGGGGGCATGTTCAAACACCAATACCTGATTTAAAAAATCGGGCTGATTGGTATTGCCCCAGGCAGCGGTTTCATAAAGGGAAGAAACAGCAACGGGGCGGTTTAATTGTTGGGTGAGCAATTGCAGAGCCTGCTGCAAAAAAGCCTGCCTGTTGCCCATATTGCTTCCGGTAAGTAAAAAGATGTTTTCGCTGGTCACGTTTAATAAATGAAGCAAAAAAATTAGTCGATGGTTTCGGGGAGGGTGTACGTGCGGCCTTTGTTTAATTCTTTTAAATACGGCAACAGCGGCTCAAAATATTTTAACATGGCAGCAGCACTCAGGTCGCTTCCCGTTTTTTCTTTGAGCACCGCGCGCCAGTCTTTAGAGGCTCCGTATTTCATTATATCGCGTAAAAAATCTCCGGTGGCTTTACTCCCGAAGTAGTTGCAGTTATGCGGGTCCTGTTTTAGAATATTTGTGGCAATATGGTTATGCACCTGGTAGAGGATAATGTAGGAGAGGGCATAATCATAGTATTGGGCGGCATCATCGTTTATATGCGTTTTGCTGGCAGCATCGCACCATATTTCGGAGCGCGCGGCAGGTGGTTCAATGCCCTGATATTTTTTTACCAGATCCCACCAGCGGGTATTGTACTGTTCTTTGGGTAAATTTTTAACGTAAAGGTCGTGTTCAAAATGAGTCATGGTTCCGGCCGAGAACGGAATAAACACCACCGAGTTGAGAGCCTGTTTCAGCAAAGTTTTCATTTCATCGGTGGCGGTGCCGGCAGGCAGCAGTCCGTTATTGCTTAAAAAAGCTTTTTGCATAGCAGCAAGTCCTATCATGGTGCCAAATGCTTCGTGGTAGGCGCGGTTGGCTCCTTCGCGCAGTAAAGGCGGAATTTCGGGTGTACTATAGCTCAGGTAATAATAAATATGTCCCAGTTCGTGGTTCACGGTTTCATACCATTCGGTATTGGGCACCACACTCATCAGCGAGCGCACATCACGGTTCAAATCCATATGCCATGCACTGGCATGATTGTTTTTTTTGTAGGCCGCATCGGGTGCCACGGGATACAAACTCGATTTTTGCCAGAAAGTTTCGGGCAGCGATTCAAAGCCCAGACTTTTATAAAAACGTTCGCCTTCTTTCACCAGCCATTCGGCATTTTTTGTTTTTAAAGAGGAATCGAGGTTTAATCCTTCCACTTCAATCATGGCTCCCCAATCCTGTCCCCAGCGGTTGGTGAGCCAGTGTGCCGGAATATTGGCAGGCACTTCTTTTACTCCGTATTTGGCGGCAAGTTCATAGCGGGCATAGGTGTGCAGTTCGCGGTACAACGGCCACAGTTCTTTAATAAATTGTTTATTCAACTGCATCATTTCATCGGTGGTCATTCCGTAGTCCGAAACCTGATATGTAAAAAAGTCGGCATAGCCCAATCCCTTCACGGTTTCATTGCGCAGCCGCTGCAGGTTGGCCAATCCGTCTTTCAGTGTTTTGCCCACTTCTTTGCTCGCTTCCCAGGCGGCTTGTCTTTTGGCTAAGTCGGTTTCCGACCCCAGTATTTCATCAATATCATTGGTAGAAACGGCTTTCCCGTTAATGGTAAAATTAAAACCAAAAAGTTTTTCGGTTTGTGCGGTTTCTGCTTTAATGCGCTCGTCAACCAGCGACTTTAACGTTTCGGGGTTATTGGCAGCCAGGTATAAAATTTTGTTGAGTTGTTTCACCTGCAATTCGGTAAGCATATCTTTTTGCTCCAGCATCTTTTTGGCTGTTTCAATATTTTCTTTGCTTCCGGTAAAAGCTGCATAGGCTTTATTGGCTGCTTCGGCTGCAAGGGCATTGCTGCTGTCGCCTTCTACAATCATGGTGTTTACTTTCCACTGCGCTTCGTTGGCGGCAACCGACAGCTCCGTATATTTTTTATTGTAGGCATCTAAAAACTGTTGTGTTTCCTGCTGCACTTTTTTGTTGTTGCTGCACGAGGCAAGCGCAAAAGCAGCAAGGCTAATCAGTAAATATTGTTTCATATTCATGAGGTATTATTTTGTTAAAACCGGAGCTACAAATTACCGACATTTATCTGACTTTGCAGGTAAAAAAGGGCTATGCGCAGGGCCATTCGTAAAAATTAAACGCACCTATCCCGATGATGGCATAATAATTAACGAAGATACCAATAAATAAAGGAGGTTTCACATGAACATAAAACAGATTCAAAAAAAGTATAACACCGAGGCAAAATGCTTGTCATTCCTCGAAAAATTGAGGTGGGGAAAAACTGTAACCTGCACCTATTGTAGCAGCACCAATACTAAACGCATTAAAAGTGAGCCACAACGCCACCACTGTAACACGTGCCAACACAACTTTTCGGTAAAGGTAGGAACCATATTTGAGAGCACACGCTACCCACTTACCGATTGGTTTCTGCTTATAGGAATGATGCTAAACGCAAAGCGGGGTATATCTGCCAAACAGTTGCAACGGAATATGGGCTGTACCTACAAAACCGCTTGGTATACCGCTATGCGCGTACGGTCGGCAATGATTGATGATTGCCGCTATGCCCTGCAAAACATTGTAGAAATGGACGAAGCCTATGTAGGCGGTAAACCCCGCAAAGGAAACAAGCCAGTGGATAATGAGCCTAACATTTCAACCGTTACAAACAAGCGCGGACGTGGCACAGCAAAAACGCCAGTGGTGGGAATAGTAGAACGAAACGGAAAAGTGGTTTTAAAAGTTATTGAAAAACTTACCTCGCGCAACCTGCTGGCAATGCTTAAAGAGAACGTAGATACCAAAAACGCCATAGTGGTAACCGATGAATTCAAAAGCTACAAGGCGTTTGATAAGCAGGTAGAACACTTGGTAATAAACCACAAAAAACAGTTTAGCAAAGGCGTAGTTCACACCAATACCATTGAAGGGTTTTGGAGTATAGTTAAAAACTCAATCAAAGGGCAATATGTGGCACTGTCTAAAAAGTACTTGCCCCTTTACTTGGTACAAGCCCAGTACATTTATAACAGCCGAAACTTTACAGGAAATCTGTTTGAAGAATATTTAAAACAGGCAGTAAGCGATGAGAAAGAAATGCTTTACTACAAGCCTGTGCGCTCGGTTAAATCAATTGTTTACCCTAAGAAAAGAAAGGAGAGTGTATGTTCCTAAGGAAAATAATAGAAAATCACTATTGGGGTTTAATTGTAGGGATTTTCTTTGTGTTGCTTATGGCAGACTGGGCTTTGTTTTGGAGGGAACCAGCACACGACTTATCTAATTTACTATTTCGCTATAAAGGGGAATATGCGCTTCGGTACATTAGGTACAATGTCGCCAACGCATTAGCTGTAACGGCACATATTTTAATTATGTTCCAAATATCGTCCCTCTTCTTTCTTGCCTTTTCCTTCATATATGAACTACTTTCCAAAAACAATAAAGCATGAACAGTAATCTGATATGTACTTCCCGTCCCTATGGTATCCCCATTAAATACCGTATCGGTTTCTATGTAATTCAGCATTTTGTCATCAACCAAGTGATTAAGCAAAACAAGCAGTTCGCCATGTTCAATTTCATTTGGGCTAAGAGCGTTTTTAATATCAAAAAACTGCTTTTTACCCTTGTCCATTTTTGCAATGGCGCCCAGTACAAAGTCAAGTTGTTTATGGTAGTTCATATAACAAATATAACAAAATCAAACATTTATTCCATCATCGGGATAGGTGCGAAATTAAATTCAGTATTTAATTCAAAACCCTGTGCAGGATAAAGGTTATTCCCTGTTAAATTGCTTTTGGCGGTTTCAAGCATTACGGCACAGGCATTGGTTTGCCGGCATAAATTTTTAGCGGCTTCAATAAGCTGTTTTGATATTCCTTTACCCCGATAGGGCGGGGCTACATACAAATCATTCAGTAACCACAACCGTTTCATGCGGGTGGATGAAAACAGGGGATAAAGCTGGGTGAATCCGCACAACAGATTTCCATCCTGAGCAACGAATATTTCGGATTCGTTGTTTTCTAAACGTTCTTTTAAGAAGGCAAGGGCAGCCAGTTTATCGGCCGGTTTTTGATAAAATAATCTGAACTGATCGAAAAGGTTGGATAGCTGGTCTAAATCGCTGGTGGTGGCTTTGCGTATGTGCATGAATGTAGTGACTTGTTTAGGCGCAAGGTACAAATTTCCCGGTTGCGCTATATTTTTTCCCGCAGCACTTGTTCCTAATTTATCGGAAACCCGCAGACTTTCGCTGAATAAAGTTGTGTTGCCCTGTCGAACGAAGTAGCGTTGTCATGTCGAGCGAAGTCGAGACACGACAACACCGGGCTTCGGTTCTCGACTTCGCTCGAACTGACTCGACTTCGCTCGAACTGACTCGACTTCGCTCGAACTGACTCGACTTCGCTCGAACTGACTCGACTTCGCTCGAACTGACTCGACTTCGCTCGAACTGACTCGACTTCGCTCGAACTGACTCGACT
>JAIBAK010000026.1 GCA_019695215.1 Bacteroidia bacterium
CATTAATGTGGATAGGGTTAGTGTTGCTTATAATTGCGTTAATACTGGTTTATATATTTACGCTTGGTAAGGCAGACTTTATATCTAATTCTACGAGCAACGAAGCAAAAAAAGCGAATGAACACAAAAAGAAGCTAGAGGAACGAATACAAATACTGAATATCCGATATAGCAAAATTCAAAAAATACTTATTAGAAAAAGTGTTCTAAGGGAATCTCTCGAGAAGATATGTAAAAGTGTTTTTCTCGGAGTCAGGTTAATGCTCGCTATAATAGTGACCGCTATGATTTTTATTGCCCACAAATATTACAATGCAGATTATAAAGGCATTTTTGAGTACTTTCAAATGTGCATTGTTCTCCTTTGCTTTATTGCATTCGTTTTATATGGAAGTCCCAGAAACATTATTTCAATATGGGATCATTTTATCAAAAAAATTACCCTTTATATTTATGGGCGGTATATTAGTTTGGATCAGCAAATCTTAACGCATGATGACGAGTTAAAAAGTATCTCTTCAGAAAAGGAGGAATTACAGAAAGAGTTGATTAGCGTAGAGGAAGAAATTCAAAAAGTACTTACTGAACCAGTTGATGAAACTGCCGTAATTATTGATTTAGATGAATCCCAACAGAATTGAGTTGTGCGCAATTTGAAATGTAGATGAACTTATGGGAATAATTACATTAATTGCTACTGGACATACAGAACGAGGTATTTGTAATTCGCTTGAATTATATAAAATCATCGAACAAGTTGCCCCACAAGTTATTTTTGAGGAAGTTCCACCTAGTAAATTTGAGGCCGTTTATGATGGAAAACGTGGTGATTCATTAGAAACAAAAACGATCAAGAGGTACTTGCAAAAGTATACTGTAAAGCATTTCCCTGTAGACCTAGATACAAGTGAGATGGAAGAAAAAAGTGTTAGGAACAAATGGAATCAAATATCCCTCGTATTCAACCTACAGAGTAATGAATACATCAATTTATTAGAACAACATGACCTTTTAACGGAACGTCTCGGTTTCCCATATCTGAATAGTTGCCAATGTACAGATTCATTAGAACGTAAACGCTGCTTAGAAGAGGAAATAGTCAGAAACCTCAACCATGCTCCTTTATCCGGTGGATACAATGACTGGTTGCATTTTAATGATCAACGCGAAAATGAAATGATTAGGAGTATTTACAGATATAGCACTTCAAATAAGTATGACAGGGCATTAGTACTTATTGGGGCTGAGCATAGAAAGCCCCTGATGGAAAAAATAGCAAGGTTTGAATATGGAAAACTGGAAGGGTTGCAATGGACTTTTGATTATTTTTCTTAATCAAAACTGAAAGCTGTGTGAGATAATACAAGGCCACGGAACATTATAGTCTGCTAATTTGCAACCTAGCGGAATCCGTACGTCTATTATTTCGGAAAGGAAAAGGTAGGCTTGGGAAAGAATTTAGGCAAAATGCGTCCTTTTAGGGTTGTTTCGAGAACGATAAATCATTTTTTAAATTTAGATGATTTTCGCTATCTTGCGTTTTGAATAGTCATATGAAAAAAGTACTTTCAATACTTCTATTCCTAGCCTCAGTTCTATGCTCCGCGCAGGATTCCAAAAGGACTACTGTTTGGTATTTTGGAGATAGTGCGGGGATCTCTTTTAACTCCAATCCTCCAACCTCTTTGAATAATGGGAAAATGTCTTCCTGGGAAGGATGTGCATCTATCTCTGATACGAATGGTAATCTTTTATTTTACACTAACGGGGAGAAGGTTTGGAATAGAAATCATCAAATAATGCCATTAGGCGATTTATTGTTTGGTAATGTCAGTTCAACGCAGTCCTCAATTATTATCCCTCAACCCGGTATTGATAGTATCTACTACATTTTTACCACAGATGCGATAGGTGGAAATGGAGGATTTCGGTATTCGATTGTGAATATGAACGCTGATGGAGGATTTGGAGGAATTTTTAAAAGAAATCAATTATTACAATCTCCGGTGTGTGAAAAGCTAACCGCTACACGACATCAAAATGGCCTTGATGTTTGGATCGTAGCACATGGGTTTAAGAATGCGGGTAAGGATAATCTTTTTTATAGTTATTTGCTTACGAAAGACGGTCTGATAGGATGTCCAGTATTGACTAGTATTGGAGCGAATCATTATCAGTTTGATTTGTCAGATGTAAATGCGCAAGGAGCCATGAAATTTTCTCCTGATGGTCGAAGGTTGGCAGTGACAGTGTACAATCAATGGCAGAAGTACATTGAGCTTTTTGATTTCGATAAGAGAACGGGACAAATTTCAAATTTAGTGCGATTGACTGATATTGATTTACCGTATGGAATAGAGTTTTCTCCTAATGGTAAATTATTATATGTAACAAATCGCTACAACTATGTTTGGCAATATGATTTAAGTTTACCCACAGCAACTGATATTCGAAATTCACAGGTAGAATTATTTTGGCCTGGGGTAACTACTGCAAGCGTCCATTGCCAGATACAACGGGCACCAAATGGCAAACTGTATATTGCGATGTCAGATTCTAACTTTCTTTCAGTCATTAATTACCCAGATTCTGTTGGGTTAGCTTGTGATTTTAAATTGAATGGACTACAACTGTCTTCAGGTACACATTCTCAATATGGCTTGCCTAATTTTACTTGTTCTTACTTTTATAACCCAAAGATTGAGTTTGCATATTCTTTTCCATGTAATGGTACACAGCAGGCTACCTTTACTGCGTTTACTCCAATGTCTGTAACAAATTGGTCATGGCAAATTAAGCATATTGCTACGAGTGAAATTTACAGCTATTCATCAAAACAATTTAACCATACATTTTCTGACTCAGGATATTATTCCGTATCCCTGATTGCAGGAAACGATACTATTGTTAAAACAATTTATATCGATGCGCCATTACTTCCCATGGCAGATACATTAGGATGTGGACTTGATTCTGTATTGGTCAACATTCCGGCTTCGTATCGTTGTATTCAATGGAGTGATACTACACTTGCTCTATACAATAGAATGATACGTGTAAATGGCGTCTACTCAGTTCAAGGATACAATTCACAGGGGTGTTTAATTAAAGACAGTATAAACATACTGTTTAATCCGAGACCTTCTCAACCTGTTATTTCTAAGGTGGATGATAGTTTGTATAGCACATCAGCAAATGCATATCAGTGGTATCGAAATGACACACTAATCGCAGGAGCTAATAATAAAGGTATAAAACCGCTAATGGCAGGCATCTATAAAGTTGTAGTTACAGATAGCAACGGGTGCACAAATATAAGTACCGGGTATGCTTCAAATGTAGGAGTTAAAGAATTGAATTCTGGAGGAGTTCGGGTATATCCGAATCCGACTACAAATATTTTAATTATTGAATCAAAGACAAAATTGTCATACCGACTTCTTGACCTGTCTGGTCAGGAGTACATACGAGGTACGCTTAATGGGGGGTTAAGTTCTGTGGAAGTTGGACATTTGTGCGAAGGAATGTATCTGTTACAGGTATCGCAAGAGAATGCCAATAATCCACAAAACTTAAAAATTATCGTACTCGGAAAGTAATCTAATCCCAATTAATATGAAACCACTACTCCTTCTGAGGATTATTATCCTCTGTGTCTTTCCATTCACCTCATATAGTCAAAATTGTTCATTTGATGAACACCGTGCTGGTTGGATTGGCTCCGACTCAGCTCGCTATCAAGCAAAATTGCTTTACGAAGAACGCATTGATAATTTCAGAAATGAAGGGTATCTTGTATCTCCGTTTGAATTTCCACCACAAAATCAGGGTGCTTCATTGAGCAACGGATGCCGAAGAACGCATTTTGTTGTCCCGATTGTTTTTCATGTAATTTATGAGTCAGGACTACCCGCAACTAACGTCAGTGATTCACAAATAACCGATCAGTTACAGGTATTAAATGATGCCTTTGCGGGTATTAATGGTGGATATAACACAGGAATACAGTTCTGTTTAGCAAAAAAGAAACCAGATGGAACTGCATTTAGTGGAATCAACAGGGTAGCAGATGGCTCACCTGAATACCGCCAATATGATCCTCAAAAGAACCACTTAGCATCAATGGCATATTATGATCGTGAGAGGTATCTTAATGTGTGGATAGTGCGAAATATATTAAAATCTGATAGTACTCAAGCAAACGTGGCGGGATACAGCAATATCAGTTACATGGGCGGGGTGGATGGTGTCGTTATGAGATATGATTTTGCAGGTAACTATCAAACATGTTCAGGATGTCCGTTGCAATCGATTGCCCGTGGTAATGCGCTAGTTCACGAGATTGGTCATTGGCTCGGTTTATACCATACCTTCGAAGGTCAGTGTGCCGGAGCAACAGCTTCAACCTGTGCAACACAGGGTGATCGGTGTTGTGATACCCGTCCTCACGATCCGGCTACTTCATATTGTCCGACAAATGACACACTAACATGTCCTAGTGCCAATACGTACTATGGTAATCAAAGCGACCCGATTCATAATTACATGAGTTATACAAGTGAAGCCTGCAAATATGAATTCACACATGACCAAGCTACAATTATGCAGGCAAATCTTATGTTGGTACGATCTGGAATAAGCAATATTGATAATATGCTGGCCACAGATGTGAGTTGTTGTTTAACTACTGCCCAATTCAGTACTGCCTCATCATCATTCAAATGCTATCCGGATACAGCATTCACATTTAAGGCATATCCATATAGCAGTGTTCAACATCTTTGGAAGGTATATCAAGGCGCAACATTAGTAGCAAGTTTTTCTGGGAGTAGTAACCTACTTACTTATCCTGTTCCATCAATTGGGAAATATGATATTGCTCATGCTTTAGTATATAATGGCGGTTCTGATACAACAGCATACTTCCGATTAAATGAGTCAATAGAATTATCTAATTGTGGAAGCAATCTCAACAGCGACCAAGCAAACTGGATTTTTGGGGATCATTCAGGATTGCGGTTTACGAGTATGGGGGTGTTCAGAAATATGGCTGTTTTTACAAGGTATCCAAATTTTAATTCTTCCTTTGATGCAGGGGTTACCATTTCAAATCAAAATGGTGATTTATTATTTTATGGTCAAGATGTATATTGGGATAAAAAGTACAGGAGATTAGATTCATCGATTAGTGTTTCTGGAACACCATATCAAGGAATTGTTTCATTTCCGGTTCCGTTCAAACATCATCAGTATTTTATCGTAAGCACTGATGCCCCACTGGGTGGAGGATATGGGACTAAGTATGCAATATTCGACACTACAGTTGTGAAAATTAAAATCGACACAACAGGTGGTGGTCATGATACCACAATAGTTTCTGAAGGAGATATTATTGTTAAAAATAAATACATCAAAATACCCAATGTAGGTACATCACAGTTAATACTACATGGATCAGATAGCTCCTTTTTGTCATCTGAACATGCAACTGCGGTTCCTAAGTGTGATGGGGAAAATTACTGGTACATTACTATTGATGGCTCAGGACTTGTGGAAAATTTGGGGCAAGTATCTGGATGCACTACTCTCTTATGTAAAACTGGTAATTATTCTAACCAATTGAAACTTCTGTCTTATTCGGTTGATAGTTCAGGTTTTATTTTTCAGTCCGCAAGTGATTCTTCTATTGATATTAATGATGCATATTTTACTACTCTGAAAGCTTCCCCTGATGGGCAACGTTTGGCTGTAGGTAGGGGTATTTATAAATTTGACCGACAAACGGGAAGTATGCGTTTTGAACGCATGCTTGCTTTTGAATCACCTTACGGTACATGTATGGGAGGGTCATTCAGTCCCAACTCTCAATTGTACTATCTAACAGGGTTTGATAATGGAAACTATGTGGTAATGCAATATGACTTAAATAGTAGTACACCTACCCAATCATTTAACATTCCTGCGGTAGCTGGTTTGGCGTTTATACAAATTGGACCGGACAACAAACTATATCTTAGTAGAGATGGTGCAACAAAAATTCCGGTTATTAATTTCCCCGATAGCGTTTGTACAACAGCAATACCAAATGCTTGTGGGTTTGTGCTTAATGCCATTCAACTTGGTAATGATAATGGAACAGGACCAGTTAGTACATTTAATTTACCTAATATTGTTAACGCCAAAAAGAAATCTGAAGTTCCACTGGTGATTTATCATCGTGATACGGCCTGTTACACGGTTCAGTTTGGTAGCAGTGTTTGCTGTGCAAGTTCATTTCGATGGACATTTGGGGATGGTGATACTTCGATTGAACGTGAGCCATTGCATATTTATGGAACTACAGGCACATACTTTGTTACCCTCATTGCCGACTTGGACACAATTGGAGTTGAAATTAAAATTGGTATTGATGCACCTGTCATTCTTGGTACCGACACTGTCTGCGATACCGTTTTTATTCACAATTATATGATAAATAATTTTAATCCATACAACAGCTACACATGGACAATATCAAATGGGTATGGGACTGATAATAACTATGGACAGAATTCTGACATACGGTGGATTGGTCAGGGCGTTATGAAAGTAAAGACGACAAACAAACGTACCGGATGTATTGATTCATCACAACAGACCGTAGTCCTATTACCGCTCCTCACAAATAACCGTATTGATTCATCACAGAACTTATGCGACTCAGGTATCCCCGTTCAGTTCACAGGATCATCGCCAACTGGAGGTCTTGGTTCAGGAACATATAGCTATGCTTGGTACAAAAATATGGATACCCTTAATGAACTTGGATGGGTATTGATTTCTGGGGCAACTGGGGCGACTTACCAATCCGATTCAGTGTATAAGACTACCTACTTCAAACGAACTGTCTTTTCGAGCAAGTGTGCACTCAATAGCAACCTACTTCAAATACTTCTTCCCTCAGAACCTGATGATAGTTTATGGAAAGATATAAATGATTGCGATGATGTTCTCGGCTCCACCCCAACACCATTCCCCGCAGGGCAAACGGTTACTTTCATCTGGGAACGAAGTGTTGACGGTGCAACCGGATGGAATACGATTACTGGCGAAACCAGTAAAGAACTAAAATATCCAGTATTCTTTGATACAACTTATGTAAGACGTGTTACCAGTGGAAGTGCTTGTATTTCTCGAAATAGTAACAGCATTCGCGTGAATCCATTCTATAATTTAATGGGAAAAGATATTGATACTACCTGCATAGATGGCCCTTATACCAGCGGAGCCAGTGTTATATGTAGTGGTAATAAAAACATTCAATATACATGGCTATATAAAACAGTCGGAATGTTTGCTTTTGACACTCTGCCTTCATACTATACTTCCCGGAATCAAGAGAATATTAGTGAATCATTATGGTATCACGAATGTTATTTGATAAGACGGGGTATTTCGGCTGAAGATACCTCGTACAGTGATACCATGCGAGTAGTGTTTGACCCATTCTATAATTCAATCTGGTCAACAACACAAGTTGCTCCATACCAGACAGAGGTGTGTTCAGGTGGCACTGTTTGGATGCGAGGTGAGGAACCCTGCGATGAGGGACGATGGTTCTATGTATGGCAACACAATTCTGACACCAGTAACTCTGCTGGGTGGACAGATGTAACTGGCATAGATCAATACGACCCCAATTTAGAATTAACAGGTATTACTTCCACAATTTATTATCACAGGTGTGCAATCCGGCCTGTTACTGGAGATACGCTTATTAGTCCAGCAATGGCGATTCGGGTACGTAATCCTCAAGTTGTAACTCAACCAACCAACGTAAGCGAAACAGAAGGAGGAACTGCACATTTTCATACTTCCGTTTCAGATTTAACTCCGCTTAAATGGCAACAGGGAAAATTAGTTAGCGGAAGTATGGTTTGGACAGATATGACAAGTGGAGGATTTGTGATGCCAAACCCTTTTGTTCCGTATGAGTATACGTTTGATTTGTATGTGCTATCAGAAGCTTGTTTGGATGGGCGTAAATATAGGGCAGTTTATCAAAGCCCTTGCGATGCTCCTAGTACATATACATACAGTAATGAAGCTACATTATCAGTCACACCAATAACATTTGACCTTTGGTCAAGAGATTATATTGGTGATATTGGGAATGAGCCAACGGGTGCTTTCGTATCGTTTTGGAATAGTCCAGATATTTGGAATACGAAATATCAAACATATACAGATACTATTCACCAGCAACCAGAATACAGAACAATTGACCCAAGTTACATTCATGCTGTAGTGCGAAACAAAAGCGGTCAATCAACCAGTCCAGCAGCTAAATTATACCTATACTGGACATTTGCTAGTACTGGTGAAAAGTGGCCACGTAACTGGCAGTTTAATCCTGATTTGGATAGTTATAATGGGAATTGGAAAATGTTTTATGGAGATAAAAAGGGACTTGGTGGATTGATCGGAACATATACCATTCCTCCGATTAGTTCAGGAGGAACATGGCGTATAGATACTACATGGATGGTGCCTCACCCAGGGATTTTAGTGGGCGACTCAAGTATTGGCCACAAAGCTGACATCTGCTTCCTTGGTCGGATAGTTACTTGTTCGGAGCCACAATATGGAATGTACATTGCTGAAAATATCGACCTTGGGTCAAATGTGCGATACAACAATAATATCATCACAAAAAATTTTGTGGTGTTTGATACACTACAGGGCAATCAACGAAAAAGTTGGATTGGGAACGGTAATCCTGTTGATAATTCATCTGCAATTGGAAAGCTTCGATTGAGACCAAATAATTGTAATTTGTTTGATTATGCCTATATACTAATTCACCTTGATGCAACACTTATAAGTATTTGGGACAATACGAATGGATCAGGATATACCGTAATTGATGATTCAACCCTTATGGTTGATCTTTGTAATGAAGTTATTCTGGAAAACATAGAGTATGATGTTGATGAGAATTCACTTATCGGAATTGAGGTAGTTTTGCGGGATGATTATACCGTTCTATCACCAACTGATGTTTATTACGAATTTGATGTTGACGAACTTATCGGTTCCGATACGTTACCTGTTGGCGGGGTTCGGTTTGGAGTACCAATGCATTTGGAACCTTTACCAGATAACGGTATGTCAAAACCAATAGCAAAGCCTTCACAACAGGGAGAAGGAATCGTAGCCTTCCGCGTATATCCAAGTCCGTTTGCTGATGAATTGAAAATCACATATTCAATTCCAAAAGATGATGAGGTCACTATTACTATTTCAAATCTAATTGGGCAAACGATCAGCACACTGGAGAATAGAGCCCTCAAATCTACAGGAACACACAAGGTGTCATTTAATGCTCATCAATTGCCGGAAGGCATTTACTTTGTAACATTTACAACAGGGGGTAAAGTACAAACGAAAAAGGTTGTTTTGATTAGATAATAAAATAAGGGGCAACGGATCAAATTCCAGTTGCCCCCTTATTAACAAAACTTGAATGATAGATCGAAATAAGCTGTTAGAACAGCGAGAAAAAGTCGCCAATACTTTAAGAGAAAAAGCAACCAAGATAGAAGCAATACAATTTGATAATCATGTAAAAGTTTCAATTAATCTCAGTTTACTACCTAAATTTGAAAAGGATTGGAGAAAAAATATTTCACCTGAATTAAAAGAAATAGTTGCAGAAAGAAAGGGAGCTGTATATGTTTTTCATTTACCCAATATTACAAAGGAAGAAATAGAGAAAAGGCTACAAGAGTACAAAGATGAAATCAAAGATAAACCGTCATTGCGTAGAACAATTCCTTCACTAAAAGACATTCAAAAACGACTGAAGGATGCAGATGTTCTTTATATTGGGAGTACCAATGAAGATTTTGGAAGTCGCTTCTATCAACATTTAGGATATGGTAGTGCTACAACGGGTGCATTACAACTAATACATTGGGCAAGAACTTTCGGTCAAATAGAAATATCCTATTATATTATTGAGCCCTTGGAACTTGCTCTTTCCTTACAGGCAGAGATAATTCTATGTAAAGTGTATAAACCGCTCATAGGAAAGATGGCAACAGATATGGTGAAAGTCAAAAGAAATAATCAAAATAAAAAATCGTAAATTTTACTAGTTAAAAACACTACGCTTTTTATATACAAAAAATAATACATTGATTTTGTAAAAATCAGTTTTGTGTCGTTACTTTTGTATTTAGAAAAGGAGATAAAAATAATGCTTGAACGTGTTTACAATTTTTTTAAAGATCATTTGACGGAAACATTTTCGCTAAGTTCCCTTGCATGGGGATTTATTCAAAAAGTTTCTAAATGGGTATTCAATAAGTGGTATAGCAGGCGCAAGGAAGTAATCACGGTGCTTGGAATGTTTACAATCGCATGGGTCCTTATAAGGCTAGAATCAATTAAACTATATAAGCCATCCCCAAAAATCCAAATGAACATCATGGTTATTCTTGTTTGTACAGTTGTGGTTCTTTGCTTATATATGTTGAGTAAACAGAAGAAAAATAAACAAGTATCAAAAAATATATAAGTAGTTCATTTTTGAAGTTGTTAATAGATAATATGGGACAAGAAATTACTTCTGGTTCTTTAATTTGATATAGGCCGAAGTATTGTTATCTTTATATTCAAGTTCAAAAAATTGAGACAGGCTCTTAAATAGGGATGTCATTGTTGCGAATCCATAAGTCCTTGGATCAAAACTAGGGTCAAGTTTTCTGAGTGCTGTTCCAACCACTCCCATATAAGCCAATCCTGAGTCATCAACAGCCATTTGGAAGGCGTTCATTAATTGCTGTAGATCCAGAGCTTTCTTCGTTATTTTACTTTGGGGAAGTTCAACCTTAGTATTAACTTTTACAGCATTCTTTACTTGATTATCCTCATTCTCTCCCTGCGAAACCAAATTTTCAGTGTAAATAAAAATATCGCATGCATTAACAAATGCATCCGTAGTTTTCTTTGCCTCTCCAATACCCATCACAAATATACCTTCCTCCTTGATTCTTTGTGCAAGTCCAGTGTAATCACTGTCACTTGATGCAATACAGAAACCGGATACAGTTTTACTGTGTAAAATATCCATTGCATCTATGATCATTGCGGTATCCGTAGCATTTTTACCTTTTGCAAAAGCAAACTTTTGCATCGGGCGTATTGAATGTTTATTAATTTGTTCTTTCCATCCCGATAACCGATTATCAGTCCAATCACCATACACCCTTTTTATAGTAATCTTTCCGTACTTTCCAGCTTCGGCCAATAATCCTTCAATGAATTTAGATTGCGCATTGTCACCATCGATAAGGAGGGCGATTTTCTTTTCGGCTTGGGTCATAGTATTTAATTGGTTATTTTTTACTGTAAAAATAACTATTCTCTATCCAGTTTGAATCAGTAATAAAATTATTTAATTGGCGAGATGGTGCAACAAATAAGATCAGAAAACAACACATGTTTTCTCAATACTGGACAGTATGTATAGTGATGGCTTTCTAATATCTGTACGTTTGGGTGTACGCAACAAAAAAAATAGCCCTTGAATATCAAGGGCTTTAAAACTTATTTGTAGTCCCGACAGGAATCGAACCTGTATCAAAAGTTTAGGAAACTTCTATTCTATCCATTGAACTACGGGACCAAAAAAGAACTACAATAATACACATGTCCCGGTCGGAATCGAACCTGTATCAATCCCGCAAGTGCGGGACTATTCTATCCATTGAACTACGGGACCAAATGCCCCGCAAAAATACACCAATGGCAGGGTAAATAAAAATGCGGTCTAATGCCTTAAATCACAAGGGAAATATGCAAATTTGAGCCATTAACAATAAAAGGGTATTTATGAAATATACACTTTGGGTGCTGATGCTATGCTCCGCTTTTTTTACGGCACAGGCACAGGAAACGGTACAAAAAAAGAAATCGAAACCGGCTGGGGCCGATACGGTAAAGGATTATAAAAATTACCCGTACTGGATTACCATGATGGATGATACTGCGGCCAATTACTTTGAAGTATGCAAAGCCTTTTATGCTTATTGGGAAGGCAAAATAAAACCGGTGCGCGAGGATAACGAGGCACACAATATTTTTTCGGACGGGGAGCAGGATGATGAAGAAATCCTTCCATCGGAATATACGTACGAGTACAAACGGTTTAAATTCTGGGAGCGGTATTACCGCGATTTGCATGATGAAATCGGACTCATCTTTTCGGCCGACCGCATCATAGCCGAGTGGCGCGCCCGGATGGAAGCCGAAAGAAAGGAGGGTGCAAGATGAAAAGGGTAGTATTATTTTTTGCCTGTATAGGTGCTTCTTTTGCCTCCATAGCACAAAACTTGGATAACTGGACGCAATTGGGAATGGTAAAGTTTCCCGACAATCCCAGCGTACAAACCACCGGGATGGGCAGGGTGAGCGAGCTGGTGTATCACCCTGCTGATTCCAATACGCTGTTTGCGGTATCTGCTTCGGGTGGATTATGGAAAAGCAGCAATGAAGCGCAAACATGGAAATCGCTTACCGATAAATTACCGCGAACCGCTTGCGCATCGGTATGCCTTAACAAATGGAATCCCAACACCATTTACCTGGGAACCGGTGATGCCAATTACAACAGCACCGGCATGGGTGTTTGGAAAAGTATTGACGGAGGTAAAACCTGGTTTCAGTCAAATAGCGGCATGGGAAATAAGCTGGTATCGAAAATGCTGATGCATCCAGCCGATTCAAATACGCTTATTGCCGCCTGTTCAGATGGAATTTATAAAACCTACAACGGGGGAAGTACCTGGACGAAAAAAACAACGGTAACGGCCAGCTATCGCGATTTAGTGATAAAGGCCCGCAGCGGAACACAAATATTATATGCCGCTACGGATGGAAATTTTTACCGCTCATACGATATGGGCGAGAACTGGATTTCGTCAAACATTTATTCGGGTTTAACTCCGGCAGGAATAAAAATAGGAGTAAGTCCGGCCGATAGTCAGGTACTGTATTGCGTGGTTTGGAAAAGCACCGGAAATCGTTTTGGCGGTTTGTATAAATCGGTTGATGACGGCAATTCATTTACGCTGCAATCCGATACACCGAATATTCTTGGATACAGCAGTAACGGATCTACGGCCGATGGACAGGGAGCCTATAATTTGTGCATTGCAGTTGACCCGGTAAACATCAACACCATTTATGTGGGGGCTATTTGTATATGGAAATCGACCAACTCGGGCGCTTCGTGGACACTCAAATCGCATTGGGCCTATGGGGTACATGCAGATAAACATTGTTTCGTTTTTTCGCCCTACAATCCCAATAAACTCATCATTACGCACGATGGCGGACTGGACCGAACCGTGAATGGCGGCAACACGTGGACCACGCTAAGCGATGGACTCAGCGCTTCAGAATTTTATAAGATGGGGCAAAGTATGCTGCGCAAGGAAATTGTGATAGGCGGATTGCAGGATAACGGATTGAATATTTACCGCAACGGAGTTTTTGCTACGATTAAAGGGGGCGACTGGACCGGTGACTTTACGTTTGATTACCGCGATACCAATGTGCTTTATTTTAACGGAGGCAACCGCAAATTTGTAAACGGAGGCGAGGAGAGCATTAACGGAAGTGGCATTTACACCCTTAATGCCTCTGATACCAACATGATGTTTTATGCCACTACCGAGGTATATCGTACCACCAACTTAAAGGCATCGCCATCTACCAATGTTTCTTGGACACAAATAAGCAACAGCCTGGGCGGAACCAACACTCCAACCATCACCACTATGGCGTATAATGCAGCGGGTGCCTGCCTGTATGTAGGAAGAAATGACGGGTCGTTGTTTCGTTCGGATAATATTACATCTGCCACCCCATCATTTGCTCAACTCACCAAACCATCGGGCAATATAGGTCAGATTTTGGTTCATCAGCGGGATCCTAATTTTGTCATCATTATTATCGGGACAAAAATTTACCGGTCATCCAACAAAGGGCAAACCTGGACGGATATAAGCATGAACCTTCCTGCACTTAATTTGGTGAAAGTGCTGGTAGATGAATATTCAGCCGACACTGTGCTGTACGCAGCCAATGCGCTTGGAGTGTATTATACTAAAAGGTATTTACCTTACTGGAGTTCTTTTTCGGCTTCCATGCCTACGATAGCACCCATTTCGGATATGGAAATTTACCGCGATACGCTTACCGTGGGTAACAGCCGTTTGCGCATGAGCACGTATGGACGCGGTATCTGGCAAACGGATTTATTTAATCAGGTTGCCACTAAACCAACAGCCGATTTTTCGTACTATGCTGCATCAGCCAGTTGCAGTCCGTATTATTTTCTCAATGATATTTCAACGGGAACACCTTCCTCTCGGAGGTGGACCATCACTCCCGCTACCGGATGGAGTTTTATTAACGGATCTGATTCTTCCTATCGCGTGGCAGAAATAAAATTCAATGCTCCCGGAAATTACCTCATCAGTTTAACTGTTTCGAATAGCTCAGGCACTTCGGTAAAAAGTGTTCCAATGGTTATTTCTACTTTAGGTATTGCAGCATCCTGCGTTCCGTCTACTGCCAATTTGGGTGGTTACACTATTGGTATTTATCGTTTTGAAATGAACACCATTGATAAATCCTCCGGGTATTCAGTCAATGCCAATCCCAATATCGAAGATTATTCATGCAATGTATCTACAACCGTAAAACCGGGTGGTGTGTACACAGCAGCCATTACTAACGGTAACTCGTACAACGAAACCGGCCGCGTGTATATTGATTACAATAACAATGGCATTTTTGAAACCACCGAACTGGCCTGTTCTTTTACCAGCGGACAGGGAAGACGTACGGCCACTATCACTATTCCCTCTAATCCTGCTGTGGTAAACACTTACCTGCGCATGCGTGTAATTAGCGACTATAGTGCGTTAACGGGTGCATGCGGCCCCCTGAGTTACGGTCAGGCCGAGGATTACGCTTTGCTCATTGATACGGTAAAACCAATTGTTAGTATTTCTGTTCCCAAACCGCAGGTTAATCAATCATTCACCGCTACGTTTACACTTAATAAATATGTTACAGCTTTTAATGCTTCGGCCGTGAGTGTGCAAAACGGAATACTGAGTAACATCAGTCAAACTGGTCCGTTAACGTATACGGCTTTGGTGGTGCCTGCACAAAATGGTAAAGTGAAACTTACTGTTGCCGCAGGAAAACTTACTGACATGGCAGGAAATACAAACAACGCAGTGAGTGATTCAACAGTTTTCTTTCTTGGGTTTAATTCATTTACGTTTCCGGGTTTAAGTATTAAAGATAGTCTTTCTACCAGCATTACGGGAGGGAGAATAGATGTGACCTTACCTTACGGGACAAACCTTACCGCATTGATATCGCGTTTTACAACAAGCGCAAATGCCTCGGCAAAAATCGGAGGCATTAAACAAACCAGCGATGTGTCGGCAGCTGATTTTTCTTCGGTGGTTTCTTACGTGCTTAAAAGTGCCGATTCCTTGTGCAGCAATACCTGGAACGTGTATGTAAAAATACAGGTAAACCGACAATGCAGTCTGCTCACTTTTGCATCGATGGCCCCGGCTGTCAATTCAAATATTACACACACGGCAAACGGAGGAACTGTTCAGTTGGTTTTGCCTTTTGGTACGCCCAAAACTAATCTGGTGACTGCATTTACATTATCCGACAGTGCCACGGCATATATCGGTTCAGTGAAACAGATCAGCGGCAGTACGGCCAACAATTTTACCAACACCGTTACCTACACCATCAAAGCGCAGGATACTTCTTACAAGTGCTATTACTATGTGCAGGTGAGCGAAGGATTAAGTAACCTGTGTGATATGCTTTCGTATTCCATTGTTTCGCCTGCGGCCAGCGGAACCATTAATGGTACAGTGATTACAGCCAATGTACCTTTCGGAACACCACTCACCTCGCTGGTAGCCGCCTTCACCATTTCCGACAGTGCAACTATAAAGGTCAATACAACCACACAGGTTAGCGGAAGTACTGCCAATAATTTCTCGGATACGGTAAAATATGAAGTGACCGCGCAAAATGGCATCAATAAAAAAATCTATTCGGTAAAAGTAAACACGTTGCCCAATACCTCCTGTGAGCTATTGACGTTTTATTTCACCGGACCAACAATAACAGGAGTAATTACCCCCACGGCCGGTGGCGGGTATGTGCACCTGACGGTACCCTTCGGAACTGATATCCGTTACCTGGCTTCGTGTTTCACCATTTCTGATTCGGCACGGATCAAAATAAACGGAGTGATACAGTCATGCGGATTGACACGCAATTTTACTGATACGGTATTTTATGATGTAGTGGCGCAGGACGGGGTGCATACCAAAACATATGCGGTGATAGTGAAAGTAACTCCCAATACCGACTGCGATTTGCTTACTTATAAATTAACAAACCCGCTTACCAATGCCGTAATTACGCAAACAACAGGAGGAGGAAACGTAGATCTGGTAGTATCGCCTTCGGTTAATTTAAGCAGCCTTATTGCCGCTTTTACTGTTTCGGATAGTGCTAAGGCAACAGTGAACGGTGTGCCGCAGCAAAGTGGAATTACTGCAAATAATTATACATCCCCTTTTACTTTTACCGTTACATCACAAAACGGGGCACAAGCAAAAAATTATACGGTAACGGTAACTTACAATACCGGAGTATTTGCTGCCACAGCCGGTGGAATGGCCAAAGTTGTACCAAATCCGTCAGATGGGAATTTCCATTTTATGTTTCAGAGCAATTACTCCGTTTCAGAGCCGGTATTGGTGCGCGTGGTGGATATATTGGGCAGGGAAGTGTTTAAGGAAAAAGTACTTTGTTCTCCATCAGGAAATACCTGCACACACCGGTTTGATTTAAGCACACAGCCTAAAGGAATTTACCTGCTCAAGTTTGAGCAAAACGGTACAGAAGGAATATTGCGTATTTGTGTAAAATAAACTTAAGCTACTCCGCTTCCGTTGGCTGTGATAACCGATGGAGATACAAAAACCAGCTTACCCGAAGGTTCCTTGGCCATTAAAATCATTCCCTGCGATTCGATACCTTTCATTTTGCGCGGGGCAAGGTTGATGAGAATGCATACTTGTTTCCCAATGATATCTTCAGGTTGGTGGTATTCAGCAATACCTGAAACCACCGTAAGTTGGTCAAGTCCGGTATCAATTTTTAACTTGAGCAGTTTATCCGTTTTAGGTACCCGCTCGGCTTCCAGAATAGTTCCGACACGAATGTCATTTTTGGCAAAATCTTCAAACGTAATCTCTGGTTTTGCCTCTTCTATATTGGAAGTGGTGGTGGAAGTTGAATTCATCACTTTACTTGCTTGCAATTTGGCTAATTGTTTTTCGATTTCGGAGTCTTCAATTGGTTTGAAAAGTAAGAATGCTTCGTTGAGTGAATGACCTTGAATTAACTTTTCACCTTTACTATTCAGCTGTGTAAAAATGCTTGCTGAAGTAGCGGGCAAAAACGGGTTTAATACACTTGCCAGCAAGCGGCAATACTCAAGCGAAGAAGCTAAAATAAAACGCACGGATGCCTCATCTGATTTAATGAGTTTCCATGGTTCTGTTTCCTGCAGGTATTTGTTTCCGTTGCGGGCAAGGTCAATGGCATCAAACAATGCCTCACGAAAGGAAAAGGTAGAAAGTTTTTGTTCAATTTCTTTCTGTTGTATGGCAAACGTTGAAAAAAGCGCATCTGTTTTTTCAAGTGTTGTTGGAGAGGCCTCACGTGCAGTTGTATCTGTGGGAACTTTCCCATCAAAAAACTTCCAGGTGAGTACCATCACACGATTCACAAAATTGCCCAGAATAGCCACCAGTTCATTATTCACCCGAGCCTGATAATCTTTCCAGCTAAAATCGCTGTCCTTGGTTTCGGGAGCAATAGAGGTGAGTACATAACGTAGTTCATCCTGCCGTCCCGGAAAATCTTCAAGGTACTCATGCAGCCACACCGCCCAGTTGCGTGAAGTGGAAATTTTTTCTCCTTCCAGATTCAGAAATTCGTTGGCGGGTACATTGGCAGGAAGCACATATCCTCCGTGCTGCATCAGCATCATCGGAAAAATGATGGCATGAAACACAATATTGTCTTTACCTATGAAATGAATGAGGGCAGTATCATCTGCCTTCCAATATTTTTCCCATTCGCTGCTACCATTAAAATATTCTTTGGTAGCCGAGATGTATCCAATAGGAGCATCAAACCAAACATACAAAACTTTTCCATCAGCACCTTTTAATGGCACGGGTACTCCCCAATCCAAATCACGCGTCATGGCACGGGGTTGCAGTCCTTCGTTCAGCCAGCTGCCGCATTGCCCTTTGATATTGCTTTTCCAGTGCTCAAAGCGTTTAATATACTCTTTAAATTCCGGTGACTGCTGAATATCGCCCATAGGCAAAAACCAATTTTTGGTTTCTTTTAAAACCGGAGCTGCTCCGCTTAACGCTGAGCGGGGGTTGATCAAATCCATTGGACTCAAACTGCTTCCGCATTTCTCGCACTGGTCGCCATAAGCGTTTTCGTTACCACACTTAGGGCAGGTACCTGTGATGTATCGGTCGGCTAAAAACTGATTGGCTTTTTCATCAAAATACTGTTGTGTGATTTCTTCTTTAAACACCCCTTTATCGTAGAGTGTTTTAAAAAAATCCTGTGCCGTTTCGTGGTGTGTTTTGGACGAAGTGCGTCCGTAATAATCAAACTGGATTCCGAAATTTTTAAAGGCATCGCCCATTAAGCGGTGATAGTGGTCAACAACTTCCTGCGGAGTTTTTCCTTCTTTTTTAGCTTTGATGGTAATAGGAACTCCGTGTTCGTCACTGCCGCAAATGAAGAGTACATCTTTTCCGGTAGCACGTAAGTAACGTACATAAATATCGGCCGGTAAATAACAGCCCGCCAGGTGCCCAATGTGAACGGGGCCATTGGCATAGGGAAGAGCAGCTGTAACGGTATAGCGTTTGAATTCGTTGGTCATAAAGCGCACAAAGATAATTTTTTAGTGCATTTATAGGTTAAATCTCTTATTCGTTTTTTTTTGTTCGAAAGAAGTGATTATGTCTTTTTTTTATCCTTTAATAATATCTTTGATGTCTTTATTTATAGATTACTTAATGAAGCATTTCACGGTAAAAGGTTTTTTCTGGCGCATATTCAGCCTACTACTCATGTTGTTTAATTTTTCTGAGATGTCAAAGGCTCAGCCTGTAGTAATGGCCGTTGGTGAAAATGCAGGAAACGATCAGGTGCAGGATATTGCTTTTGATGCTTCAGGAAACAGGTATGTGGTAGGCAAGTTTATTGGGGTAAATGTAGATTTTGATCCCGGGTCAAGTCTTTTGGCTCTTTCTACTCCTAATACCCTATCAGACGCATTTGTGGCAAAGTACTCGAGTGGCGGGGCTCTGGTTTGGGCGTTTAGTTTTGGATCAACCGGAACCGATTTCGCTTACGGGATTACCGTTTCAGGAAATGACGTCTACGTTATTGGCAATATCAACGGAACAGTAGCAGTTGATATGGATCCATCTTCAGGTACGAATTCAATAACCGGGCAGGGTTCGGATGAGATAGTGGTGGCTAAATATGACGGAAGCCTTACCCCAACAAGCACCTCCTTTTACCAATGGGCTTTTAATATTGGCAGTTCAAACCTGGAGTATGCTTATGGAATAGCTCTTTCAGGGACCAATTTGTATGTTGCCGGGGGTATATTCGGCACCGGGGGCATTGATGTAGACCCATCATCAAACACCAATACCCTTACAGGGGCAGGAAGCTACGATATTTTTGTTGTGAAATATGATGTTAGTGTAAGTCCTTCCAGTGCTTCTTTTTATCAATGGAGTTTTCTGGCCGGCACCTCTCTTTCAGAGGTGGCCATGAACCTGATTATTTCCGGGTCTTCTATGTACCTCACCGGTTACATCGAAGGCACCTCGGTTGACATGGACCCTTCGTCTAATACCAACAGTATTTCGAGCGGAGGCAATCACGATATTTTTGTGGCAAGATATGATATCAGTGTTGATCCATCGAGTACATCTTTTTATAAATGGGCTTTTAGAGCGGGTGGTTCACAATATGATTATGGATACGGGTTGGCTGTTTCCGGTACTGATGTTTATGTGTCGGGGGTAATTTTTGGAACTACTGCCATTGATATGGACCCATCATCCAATACCAACAATATAACCGGTGCAGGCAATAATGACGGATTTGTGGCCAAATATGATGGTAGTCTCACCCCTTCAAGTACCTCATTTTATAAGTGGGCTTTCCGTTTTGGGGGAACCGGCAGCAATGATGATATTTCGTATGACATGACCAATTCTGGTTCCGATATCTATATCACAGGCAGAATCAGTGGCACAACAGCCATTGATATGGACCCTTCTACCGGTACTTATTCCGTTACCGGTGCAGGCGGATACGATGTTATTGCAGCCAAATATGATGGGAGTTTAACACCCTCTAATACCTCTTTTTGTAAGTGGGCTTTCCGTGTAGGTGGAACAGGTTCAGAGGTGGGTTATGGAATAAATATATCCGGAACCGATTTGGTAGTTGCTGGGATTTATGCCGGGAATGCGGTTGATTTTGATCCGGGAGCAGGAACATCATTAGCCTATGCAGGTGCAGCCACAGCCAATGCCTTTATTTCATCTTATAGCAGCTCTACACCCAGTTTTTCTAACTTGGTCACCATAGGGAATAAAGGAGGGTCATGCGCGGCACGAGGAATCGCAACTGATGCATCGGGGAACGTTTACGTTACCGGAAGCATTGATGGCAGCAATGATATTGATCCCGGAGGTGGAACTTTTTACCTGCACAGTGCAGGAGGCAGTGATGCGTACGTTGCCAAATATAGCAATACGGGCTCCCTGGTTTGGGCGTTTTCATTTGGAGGAACAGCTGCAGAATCGGGATATAAACTGGCTTTATCAGGTACCGATATTTATTTAATAGGGTACACAGCATCCGCCACATCTTTTGATATTGATCCGGCTTCAGGCACCACTAATCTCAGCAGTGCCGGCAGCAATGATTTGATCTTGGCAAAACTGGATGGAACACTCACACCATCTGACAATGGGTTTTTGAAATGGGCTTTTACACTGGGAGGGGCAGGACTTGATCATTTGTTCGGCATTTCGGTTTCAGGCAGTAATGTCTATGTTACAGGTTTAACAGGGAGTACTTCTATTGATGTGGATCCTTCATCGAACACCAATTCCATTGGGGGAACAAATAATGAAATAATTGTGATGAAATACGATGGTAGTTTAACGCCATCCAACACTTCTTTTTACCAATGGGGATTTTCGATAGGAGGTAGCAGTAACGATCAGGCAAATGACATTGTCGTATCAGGTTCATACATGTATATTACCGGAATAATCAATGGAACTACTGCTATTGATGCAGACCCTTCTTCTAATACAAATAGTGTTACCGGGGCTGGTGGGTCTGATGTTTTTGTGGCCAAATATGATATAAGCGTAACTCCATCGAGCACCTCGTTTTATCAATGGGCTTTTGTTCTTGGCACAAGTTCTTCTGAAAACGGATTCGGGATTAGTGTATCCGGAAATGATGTTTATATTAGTGGTTCTTCCGGAGCTATGGATATGGATCCTTCATCCAATACCAATAACATTACCAATGCAGGGTCGTTAGATGGCTTTGTGGCTAAATACAATGGCAGTTTTTCTCCATCAAGTACCTCGTTTTATCAATGGGCATTTTCTTTTGGGGGAAGTGGTGGAGATGCGGTAAACGATATTTCGGTTCAGGGCTCAAATGTGTACATAGCCGGGTATATTCAAAATACCAGCGCTATAGATATGGATCCTTCTTCCAATTCAAATACAGTAACGGGTTCGGGTAATAATGATGTGTTAGTTGCTGCTTATGATGGTAGCCTTACACCATCCAGTACTTCATTTTATAAATGGGCTTTTGCTATGGGTGGTGTTAACGGGGACCTGGCAAACGTAATCGAAACATCTTCTTCAAAAGTTTATATTGGAGGATACTATTCTGCAGGTACGATTGACTTTGATCCGAGCCCTTCAAGCACGTTAAATTACACTTCGTTTGCTACCACCTCCTTTGCTGCTGTTTATCCTTCATCAAATCCGCTGCCGGTAGAGTGGTTAACTTTTACAGCCCATTGGCTTGCAATCGGGGAAAGTGCACAACTTAACTGGAGCACCGCTTCCGAAACAAACAACAGTCATTTCACCATTTTGCGAAGTACGGACGGACAAGTCTGGGAAGAGCTTGATCAAATTGCTGGAGCAGGCAATACGGCTACTGTAATCAGGTACACGTATATTGACCACACTCTTCAATCTGTTGCATCAAATGGAACCATTTATTATCGTATTATGCAAACCGATTTTGACGGGAAGTTTAGTTTGAGTGATATCAACGTACTCAAGTCAACCAAAGAACAGGTAGTGTCTGTTTCTCCAAATCCGGGTTCATTGCAGATGATTAAATTAAAACAAGCAGCTACTGTCGATTTGCCGTACACTATTTTTGATATGCATGGGAGGGAAGTAGGTTGCGGGGTAATTGATAAAGGCCAAATGCAACAACCAATAAGTTTGCAGGGTTTGCCTTCAGGAGTTTATTTTTTAAAAATCGGTGAAGGGTTACCACAGGAGGTTATTAAACTGTTAAGCCAATAGTATTTTTTTTCATCATGCGTCAACCTCCATATTTAACAAAAGGAAATAAAATTGGCATTGTTGCCACAGCAAGGAAAATAGCAAAAGAAGAATTGCAGCCTGCTATTGATGTTTTCAATTCGTGGGGATTGGAAGTGGTGTTGGGGAAAAATTTGTTCGAATCTGATCATCAATTTTCCGGAACCGATGAACAACGTGCGCAGGATTTACAACAATTGTTAGATGATGTTTCGGTCAAGGCAATAATTGTTGCTCGGGGTGGATATGGTTCAATAAGGATTATTGATCAAATTGATTTTACAACCTACCAGCAAATGCCTAAATGGGTAATTGGTTACAGTGACATCACCGTGTTGCATTGCCATATTCATCAGCTCAGCGGCATACCTACATTACATGCTACCATGCCCATCAACTTTCCAAACCAGCAAAATGGTGGAGGGGCATTAATAACCTTAAAAGAAATACTCTTTGGCGAAAAAATAAATTATACGTTTGACGAACATTATTTGAATAAAAAGGGAATTGCTAAAGGGATTTTAATAGGAGGAAACCTTTCTGTGATGTATAGTATGTTAGGTTCTGTTTCTTTTCCGGATACTGATGGTAAAATTCTGTTCATCGAAGACCTGGATGAGTACCTGTACCATATTGATCGCATGATGATGGGATTGAAAAGGGCGGGTATGTTGAGTAATTTGGCAGGTTTAGTGGTTGGTGGGATGAGTGATATGCGCGATAATACTATTCCTTTTGGGAAAACTCCTGAAGAAATTATTATAGAGGCAGTAGCTGAATATAACTACCCGGTTTGCTTTGGTTTTCCTGCTGGACACATTACCGATAACCGAGCCATGAAATTGGGCGCCAATCATACTCTAAGTGTAGCCAAAGGGAACTGTTCATTAAATGAAATTTATGAAGCATAAGGTTTGCTCAACAATATTAGCCCTGTTTATTACCTTCATAGTGCAGGCACAACAACCTAAAGAGTATATTTTACTTGGTGAAATCACTGTAGATTCTTTGCGAAATGATACTTCATGTAAATGGTTTAATGCCCCTCCTCCTTATACTCCCTGCGAAGCATTTACCGGTAAACTGGCTGCAGTGGCCGATAAGCTTTTTGTTAAAATATATTGCGGCAGCTGGTGTGAGGATACTCAGCGGGAATTGCCTCGTTTTATAAAAGTGGCTGAAGCAACCGGATTAAAGTATTCGCTGTATTTTCTTGACCGAAATAAACAAAGTCCGGATGGTGCCGAGAAAAAAGATACCATTTTATTTATACCAACATTTATATTAATGAAAGATGGTATTGAGGTTGGGCGTGTGGTAGAAAGTGCCCCTTACGGAATAGAAAAACATCTGGCAGATTTGCTTAAAAAATAAAAAGCCATGACGGTTAAATCATGGCTCTTTCAAGTTCTGTAAGTCTTTTTTACAAGGTGCGTTTTTCTTCCACTTCCTCGTATCCTTCAATCACATCGCCTACTCTTATATCATTGTATCCGTCAATATTCAATCCGCACTCGTAGTTGGTTAATACTTCTTTTACATCGTCTTTAAAACGTTTTAACGAAGCCAGGTGACCACTGAAAATAACCACCCCGTCACGCACTAAACGTATTTTAGTATTTCGGTTTATTTTTCCTTCGGTTACAAAACATCCGGCAATGGTTCCTACTTTACTAATTTTAAATACTTCGCGAATTTCAACATTGCAGGTAATTTTCTCTACCATTTTAGGAGCAAGCATACCTTCCATAGCAGCTTTCACTTCTTCTATAGCATCGTAAATAATCGAATACAAACGCATGTCAATCGATTCATTTTCGGCAAGCTTGCGAGCCTGTGTTGACGGGCGAACATTAAAGCCAATAATAATTGCATCGGAAGCGGCTGCAAGCAATACATCACTTTCGCTAATTTGCCCTACAGAGCGGTGAATTACATTCACGTGAATTTCGTTGGTACCTAATTTCAATAGGGAGTCGCTCAGAGCTTCCATTGATCCGTCCACGTCTGCTTTCACAATCAGGTTAAGTTCTTTAAAGTTGCCAATGGCCAAACGTCTTCCTATTTCGTCAAGGGTAATATGTTTGTGAGTACGGATACCCTGCTCACGTTGCAATTGGGTACGCTTGTTGGCAACTTCTTTGGCTTCCTGCTCTGTTTTGGTAGCAATAAATTTATCACCAGCTGTTGGCGTACCATCAAACCCGAGTAAAACTACCGGAGTAGAAGGGCCGGCTTCTTTCATTTTTTTGCCGCGTTCATCAAACATGGCTTTTACTTTTCCCGAGTGTGTTCCGGCCAGAATCGGGTCGCCCACACGCAATGTTCCCGATTGTACCATCACCGTGGTTACAATACCGCGTCCTTTATCCAGAGTGGCTTCAATAACACTTCCTACAGCGCGTTTATCAGGATTTGCTTTCAGGTCGAGCATTTCAGCTTCCAGCAATACTTTTTCGAGCAATGCTTCCACATTTAAACCTTTCTTAGCCGAAATTTCCTGGCACTGGTATTTACCTCCCCATTCTTCTACCAGAATATTCATGGCCGATAACTGTTCCCTTATTCTTTCGGGATTGGCAGCTTCGCGGTCAATTTTATTCAGGGCAAATACAATAGGAACACCGGCAGCCTGTGCGTGGCTTATGGCCTCTTTGGTTTGAGGCATTACGCTGTCATCGGCAGCAATTACAATAATTACAATATCGGTTATTTTAGCACCACGGGCACGCATAGCGGTAAAGGCTTCGTGGCCGGGAGTATCAAGGAAAGTAACATGTTTCCCGTTGGAAAGGGTTACTTCATAGGCTCCAATATGCTGGGTAATACCTCCGGCCTCACCGGCAATTACATTGGTTTTACGAATATAATCGAGTAAGGAGGTTTTACCGTGGTCAACGTGTCCCATCACAGTTACTATTGGCGGGCGTGGTTTTAAATCTTCCGGAGTGTCTTCATCCTCTTCAACGGTTTCCACACTTTCGGCAGTAACAAAATCAACTTCGTAACCAAAGTGGTCGGCAACAATGGTAATGGTTTCTGCATCTAATCGCTGGTTAATGGAAACCATCATACCCAAACTCATACATGCCGAAATAATATCGCTGATGGAAACATCCATCATTTTTGCCAGTTCATTGGCAGAAACAAACTCAGTTACTTTTATTTTTTTGCTTTCGTTTTCGCTTTCCTGTTCCAATTCCTCGGCACGTGCATCTCGTTTTTGCTTACGAATTTTTGAACGAATGGCTCCGATATTCGGTTGCTTACTTCCCGGATTTAAGCGGGCCAGTGTTTCTTTCAGTTTGTCCTGAATTTCCTTTTCGGTAATTTCTTCTTTCGGCTGTTCAGGTCCGGTTGGTCGTCCGGCTCCCTTACGGAAATCGCGTCCACCTCCTGGACGGTTTTGGTTTCCGCCACCCGGTCTGAAATTCGGATTTCCACCGCCAGGTCTGTTATTGCGGTTGTCGTGCGGCCGGTTGGCGGTGCCTGTTCCAGGAGCATTGTTTCCGCCCTTGTCATCTTTCTTAAAGTTTGAATCGGTTCCACCCACAAACGTAATCTGTTTACGTTTGCGTTTTTTCTTCATCCCGTCCACATTATCGCTTGAGGCAACCGGTTTTTTCTTTGGCTGCTCAACAGGTAATTCTATTTTGCCCATAACCTTTAAACCTTGCAGTTTATCGGCTTTGGCCACTATCACATTCGCTTCTTCATCCGGAATTTCTGCCACTGGCGGTATTTCGGTCACAGGCTCAATAACCTGAGTTGTTTTTTCTTCTTCAACTTCGGCAGGGGCTTTTATTTCTGCCACAGGCTCGGGAGTCAATTCCGGTTTCACTTCCTCCACAGGAGCTTCCTGTGCTTCCTCTTTTTTAGATTTTTTTGTTTTGGCTTTCGGAGTTTCTTCCTCTTTTACCGGAGTTTTTTCTGTAGCCTTCTCTTTAGTAGTCTTTTTGGTTGCTTTAGTTTTTTTACCGGTTTCTTCCAGATTTATTTTACCAACAACCTTTACTTCAATTTTTGTTGTTTCTTCTTCCGGCTCTTTGGTTTCAACTGGCTTTTTTAATTCAGGTTCTGTTACTGGTACCTCTGGTACGATTGGGGCTGCTGGTACAATTGCTTCGGGTTCTTCTTTCTTTTTGCTTTTTGAAGAAGGCTTATCACTCGAAGCCGAATGTTTATTTACAAGGGCTCCTGCATTTTTAATCAGAATTTCATCTTCCTCCTCGTCCGGAGTAATTTCCTTAACAGCCGGGGTGGCAGGTTTGCTGCTTACTTCTTCGCGTGGTTTATTACGGAAAGAAGTTACCAGTTGCTTTGATTCCTGTTTTGCTTTTTTGTCCGACTGGAAATCATTCAGGAGGATTTTATACATTTCCTCATTGATTTTTGCTGTAGGTTTATTGTCAATAGCAAAGCCCTTTTTGCCAAGGTGCTCTACAATGGTAGCAATGCCCACATTCAACTCGGAAGCAACTTTTTGTAACCTATACGTTGTTTCTGCCATTCAAAATCCTTTTACGTTCTTTAAAATTCAATTACGGGTTGGGTTATAGTAAAAAGGGCTTATTCAAACTCTGCTTTCAGCACATTCATTACTTCTTTTACCGTTTCTTCTTCGAGGTCTGTTCTGCGAACAATATCGTCAATGGTAAGATTCAATACGCTTTTTGCGGTATCGCATCCAATGGCTTTCAACTCGTCAATTATCCAGTTGTCAATTTCGTCTGAAAATTCATCCAGATCAATGTCGGTATTATCGTCATCTGCTTCGCGGTAAACGTCTATCTCGTATCCAACTAATTTACCTGCAAGTTTAATATTATGTCCGCCTTTACCAATGGCCAATGAAACCTGATCGGGTTTAAGGAATACGGCCACACGCTTACTTTCTTCTTCAATTTTTACCGAAGAAATTTTAGCCGGACTTAATGAACGCTGAATGAGAAGCGACATATTGGCGGTGTAATTAATTACGTCAATATTTTCGTTGCGCAACTCACGAACAATTCCGTGAATACGCGAACCTTTCATGCCCACACAAGCTCCAACTGGATCAATGCGATCGTCATAACTTTCTACGGCTACTTTGGCTCTTTCTCCAGGCTCCCTCACAATTTTCTTCACGGTAATTAAACCATCAAGAATTTCGGGAACTTCCTGCTCAAACAAACGCTCGAGTAATACAGGAGAGGTGCGTGAAAGAATAATTTTAGGAGTGGCATTTTGGGTTTCAACTTTATGCACTACGGCACGAATGGTATCGCCCTTTTTATAATGATCAGCCGGAATCATTTCTGTTTTCGGCAGTATTAGTTCATTGCCTTCCTCATCAAGAATCATCAATTCTTTTTTCCAGATTTGATATACTTCTCCGGTAACAATTTCTCCAACGCGGTCTTTATATTTACGGTATAACTCGTCTTTCTCCAGTTCAAGCACCCGCGACATAAGAGTTTGACGGGCGGTGAGAATGGCTCTGCGGCCAAATACTTCAAGAGTTACGGTTTCAATTGCATCTTCCCCTACTTCAAAATCGGGCTCTATCAGTTTGGCTTCCGAAATACTTATTTCAGTTTTGGGGTCTAACACTTCTCCGTCTTCTACAATTTTACGGTTGCGGTACATTTCAAGGTCACCGCTGGTGTCGTTAATAATGATGTCGAAGTTTTCGTCTGTTCCGTATTTTTTACGCAGCATGGTTCTGAAAACATCTTCCAGCACACGAATCATCGTGGCGCGGTCGATATTTTTGAACTCTTTAAACTCCGAAAACGAATCAATTAATCCTACGCTTTGCATGGTACTATTGAGTTATTTAAACTTTAAAATCACTGTTGCTTCTTTTATATCAGGGAAAGAAATAATTTTTTCCTTCCCTAAATTTTTTGTTCCTGCTCCCTTTTGGTTTTGAATCAAAGTGAGCTTCATGTCTTCAAATGCCTTTAACTTGCCGGCTATCACTGTTCCGTCTGTTAATATTACCTGCAGGTCGCGGCCCACATGTTGTCCGTATTGACGGGCAAGTTTCAACGGGCTATCGGCACCGGGCGATGATACATCAAATGAATACGGATGTTCTTCGCCATAGGCTTCTTCCAGTTTGCTGCTTAATAAACGACTCATTTCCACGCATTGGCCAATGGGAACTCCTTTATCTCCATCAATAAGCACCGAAAACTGATGCTTCTTTTCATTAAAAGTTACATCCAGTAAAAAAAAGGAGCTCTCGGCCATTGCTTCGTTCAACCAACTAATTACCTGTTCTTTAATGCTCATTGTACGGAAAAAAAAGAGGGGACCGCTGTCCCCTCATCGTTCAAAAATCTGAGGCAAAGATAAGAAAAACAGGCAACGAGACAAGGCTTTTTTCATTTTTAGTAAGGAAATGGAATAGGCACTAATTTGATAACTCAGTTAAAAAATCTCATAATCAGGGAGAAAATTTTTTAAAGGGACAATTTAAACACAACAAATCATCAACACATATTAGAAACTACCGAAAAATCAGCGGGTTTTAAGAGGGGGTATTTTGGCTGAAATTAATGCACAAACGGGTTTCATAAAAAAACCAACGACCAATTGTTTTTTTAACCGTATTTTTACAAATCCAAACCATTTTACGCGGTTTACTTTTTGGAAGCAATGCTGGGCAGTGTAAATGGGAAGGTGGTTTGAGAGCTTGGAGGGTTTAGTTTGGCATGAAGGTTTAATTTTGTATAAAATACTGATATGTATATTTTTAGCTTTATTTTTAGGTTGTGCTTCTTATTAGGGCTTTCAGTTTCATTTATTCAATTTTGTGACTTTTATCACTTTTAAAGTTGAGTACTATCAGGTATAAACTTGATTTCCGTCATTGGCCTGCCTTATACAAGCTACCTAACTTTGACCTCGTAAAAGAAATTGCACCTATCCCGATGATGGAATAAATGTTTGATTTTGTTATATTTGGATTCATAAATATTGTCAGTTATGGAAAATAATGAGCCGCAAAAAGATGATTTAGTGAACCGCCAAGACAGCAAGGCTTTGGTATTGCTTGATACAGAAAAAATAGAAAAAGCAATAACAAATGCGGTTAAACCTCTTGTTGAATTATGGATAGAAAAAAGCAACGAAACAGAGCAGCTTAGAATTAGGCAAACATCTGAAACAGAAAATAAAAATTTAGACCTCCAAAAAGAAAACCTAAATGCGGCAAAAGCACAATTCAATATATTTGCTGTAGTATTCATAATAACTGTTGCGTTATCAATCATTCTTGAGTTTATCGGTAAGTTTACTATGACTACGGGGATTATTGTCACCGCTGTTTTGACGCTTTCTGGAAGCCACATTGCAGCTACTAAGAAGAATATAAAGCAGTAATACTATAGCCACAATCATTACATCAAAAAAGGGCTCAGATATGTTATTAATTAACTGCATACACTATCCTTTCTTTTTTTGTATTGCCTGATAAATAGATTCAAATACTTGGACATCAATACCACCACCAGCACAATAAAGGACTTGATGAATAGCAAGACTGGAACTATTATACAGTTTATTGACTTTATTACATTTATTTGGGTGGTGGTTAGGCTTTTTTGGCGGGGAATCAAAAAATCAACAGAGTTTGTAAAGGCAAAACAGAATAGAAAGATAATTAGGGATACATTAATTATAGCCATATATACCCTGATAGGGTTAATTATACCATTGCTAACAATCATCAGCAAGTGGGATTTACCTTCTACTGGAATTACTTTGTTATTAGAAATACTTGCATGGTATGTATTGGTTTCGTTTTTAATATTTATTTTGCTATTTCGCTGGTTGCTGAAAATATTAAAAACCACTACTGTAATTGATTGAATAAACTTTAGGAACATACACTCTCCTTTCTTTTCTTAGGGTAAACAATTGATTTAACCGAGCGCGCGGGCTTGTAGTAAAGCATTTCTTTCTCATCGCTTACGGCCTGTTTTAAATACTCTTCAAACAGGTTTCCTGTAAAGTTTCGGCTGTTATAAATGTACTGGGCTTGCACCAAGTAAAGAGGCAGGTACTTTTTAGACAGTGCCACATATTGCCCTTTGATTGAGTTTTTTACTATGCTCCAAAACCCTTCAATGGTGTTAGTGTGAACTACACCTTTGCTAAACTGTTTTTTATGGTTTATTACCAAGTGCTCTACCTGCTTATCAAAAGCCTTGTAGCTTTTAAATTCATCGGTTACCACTATGGCGTTTTTGGTATCTACGTTCTCTTTAAGCATTGCCAGCAGGTTGCGCGAGGTAAGTTTTTCAATAACCTTTAAAACCACTTTACCGTTTCGTTCCACTATTCCCACCACTGGCGTTTTTGCTGTACCCCGTCCGCGCTTGTTTGTAACGGTTGATATGTTAGGCTCATTATCCACTGGCTTGTTTCCTTTGCGGGGTTTACCACCTACATAGGCTTCGTCCATTTCTACAATGTTTTGCAGGGCATAGCGGCAATCATCAATCATTGCCGACCGTACACGCATAGCGGTGTACCAAGCGGTTTTGTAGGTGCAGCCCATATTCCGTTGCAACTGTTTGGCAGATATGCCGCGCTTGGCGTTTAGCATCATTCCTATAAGCAAAAACCAATCGGTAAGCGGGTAACGTGTGCCCTCAAATATGGTTCCTACCTTTACCGAGAAGTTGCGTTGGCACGTGTTACAGTGGTGGCGTTGTGGCTCACTTTTAAGGCGTTTAGTATTGGCACTGCTACAATAGGTGCAGGTTACAGCTTTTCCCCACCTCAATTTTTCGAGGAATGACAAGCATTTAGCCTCGGTATTATACTTTTTTTGAATCTGTTTTATGTTCATGTGAAACCTCCTTTATTTATTGGTATCTTCGTTAATTATTATGCCATCATCGGGATAGGTGCGATTTTTTATTATAATGGGTTTGCACTGACTCCGCCAGCGTATTAATCAGGTCGCGCTCCTCCTTTAAGAATGGGCCCTCAAATTCATCAGGCATGCATTGCGTATATACAATTTCAATTAATCCTTTTTTCCCGTCCTGTGTTTTAAAATGCGCTGTCTGGGAAAAATCTGATGGTTGATAAGAAGGTGAGGTGTAGCTGCTGCCGTTAAATTCAATTTTTGCTTCACATACTTCGGGATATTGCCATCCATTACCAATCATCCCGGACATTTTCTGAAATACGCTTTCTATGCTCTGATTGTCGTCCTGAAGTAATTCATTTACCTGGTAAATAGTAGCCAGTTCTTTCATCCGTTCACCCAGCAGGTGGCTGGCTTTTTCCTTTTCTTTTTTTATTCGGAATCCCTGAACGGCCAGCGAAACATTGTTTGCCAAACGCTGCAGTATGTTTGCTTCTTCTTCGTCAAACGCATCTATGCCGGCAGCGTAAATATTAATGGTACCCCGGGGTTCTGATTTAAGCGGAAGTACAATAGAAGCCTGAATGCCGAATTTACGTGCCTGATGAAGCCAGGGCTTAAAGTAGGCGGCATTACCCACATTGTTGGTAATTACGGTTGAACCATCCCGCAATACTGTGGCTGTTGGGCCCTGTGAGGTGTGCGGGTCTTTCAGTGAGATGTACAGGTTATCGAGGTACTCGGTGGTGCCTGCGGCAACATGGGGCTTTAGCACTTGTTCGGGATCATCGGCAGAGGGATAAAAACATACCCATACCAGTTTATATTTTCCTTTTTCAACGATGCATTTACAAATGGCAGGATATAATTCTTCTTCCGACCGGGTGGTAAGAATAATATCATTCACGCTGTTCAGTAAACTCAGTTCACGGTTGTATTTTTCTAATCGTTTGGCCGATAAAACGCGGTGCGAAATATCCTGTATGGTAACAAGAATAAAGTCTTCTTTATCGAGCTCAAATAGGTTTAATCCTATTTCAATACTTATTTCATCGCCATTTTTTTTGCGCCCTGTTAAATGGCGATTGTGCCCCATTCTAACCGGATTTTGTTCAGTGAAATATTTTTTTTCATATTCCGGATGTATTTCCTGAAACCTTTCAGGGATTAGAATTTTTACCGGCTGCTGAATAAGTTCTTCGGGGCGATACCCGAAAACACGCTCTACCTCGGGATTGGCCAGCGTAATATTCATACTTTTGTCTATAATAAGAATGGGGTTTGGAGCCGCTTCAACAATTTTTCTGAATTTTTCTTCGCTGTGACGCAGGGCAAGTTCTGCTTTTTTACGTGCGTCAATGTCTTTGGCTGTAATGGTAATGCCAATTAGTTTTTTCCCTATATCATAAATGGGAGTAGCCCTATAATGGAACCATTTTGCAATACCATTTCTGGAAATTTCTCTTTCCATTTCGGTGGGCTCACCTTGAAGTGCTTTAGAAAAAACCTGATAAAACACTTCCTCCTTTTCATCAATTAAAAACTCCCTGCAATCGTCACCCGGATTAACATGTTTGCCTCTGTACGCAAATACAGCATTTTTCATAGACTCGTTCACACAAAGTACCCGGTAATCGGGCGCAATGAGGGCAATGGTATCCGTGGTGCTGTCAAGAATAGCTTTAAGCTTATAGTCGGCACTCTTTATAAGTTCCGGGTTGTTTTCATTTTCAGGAATAAAAGAACCTATACCTAAAACGGCAGGTTCGTTTTCGTCAGGCTGCGGCCACACCGAAAATTCCCAGTTTACTGCCTTGTATAAATTAGGCATCGTAACATGCCGAAGCAACAGGTGTCGTATTTTTTCGGACTGTAATTGCTTAAGGGCGGTATGAAACAGCAACACATCATCGGGATGTAATGCTATTTCCTGAAGTATTTTCTTTGTGTGCTGAAATGCATTTTGAAAAGCGGAGTTTGAGTGTATTATTTTCCCGTTCCGGTTAAAAATCGCAGCAGGAGTGAACTGAGAATTTTCAAGCCAGAAAGGCCATGAATTTACAGGACTATCATTCTCAGGCGGCATGGGTGTGTTTAAAGTGTTGGTTAGATCAGAAACAGAAACAGTAAAAAGAACCTTTCGGCTTTCTTACAATTCAAAGATACGGTTATTGTGAAATAAAAAAACCCGCTTCGTGGGCGGGCTTTTCAAAAGGTAAATTTGTTAACTATGCATTGATATCAAACGTGTTCATAAAGGCCGTGGTAAAGTTTCCGGTTTTAAAATCTTCATTTTGCATTAATTTTATCTGAAGGGGCACTGTGGTATGTAATCCCGGCCCTTCAATTACAAACTCGCTCAATGCCCGTTCCATTTTAATAATGGCTTCTTCGCGGGTTTGAGCACTTACAATCAGTTTGGCCACCATAGAGTCATAGTTGGACGGGATGGTGTAACCGGCATAAATATGCGTATCTACCCGCACTCCGTGTCCTCCCGGCTTATGCAGGTTCACAATTTTTCCGGGTGTGGGTCTGAAATTATTAAACGGGTCTTCAGCATTAATGCGGCACTCAATGGCGTGTTTCATCGGTAAATGATTTTTGCCGCTAATGGGTACACCGGCAGCTATTAGAATCTGCTCTTTAACCAAATCGTAATTAATCACCTCTTCGGTAACGGGATGTTCCACCTGTATGCGGGTATTCATTTCCATAAAGTAGAAGTTGCGATGTTTGTCAACTAAAAACTCTACGGTACCTAGTCCTTCGTATTTTATACTTTCACCGGCCGCAATGGCTGCGGCACCCATTTTTTCACGTAACTCGGGGGTTACAAAAGGAGAGGGGGCCTCTTCAATCAATTTCTGATGTCTGCGCTGAATAGAACAGTCACGCTCGCTTAGGTGGCACACTTTACCATACTGGTCACCTGCAATCTGTATTTCAATATGCCGTGGTTCTTCAATATATTTTTCGAGGTATACACCTGCATTACCAAAGGCGGCACCTGCTTCCTGTCGGGCACTATCCCAGGCGGGTTCAAACTCTTCGTCTTTCCAGATGATACGCATACCACGGCCACCACCGCCAGCTGTCGCTTTTAGAATTACCGGGTAGCCAATTTTGGCAGCTATTTCAATTCCTTGTTTTACATCTTCGAGCAAACCATCACTGCCGGGTATGGTAGGTACACCGGCTTTTTTCATGGTATCTTTGGCATTGGCTTTATCACCCATAGAGTTTATTTGTTCGGGGGTGGCGCCAATAAATTTAATTCCGTGGTCGCGGCAAATTTCAGAAAACTTGGCATTTTCAGAGAGAAATCCGTAGCCCGGATGAATGGCATCGGCATTGGTGATTTCGGCAGCAGCAATAATGCTGGCCATATTTAAATAACTCTGCGGGCTAGGTGGTGGACCAATGCAAACGGCCTCGTCAGCAAAACGGACATGTAAACTTTCTTTATCGGCCGTTGAGTAAACAGCAACGGTTTTTATTCCCATCTCTTTACAGGTGCGAATAATCCGAAGGGCTATCTCTCCGCGGTTGGCAATGAGTATTTTCTTAAACATGTTTTATAAGCATTTTTGAAAAATAACGCCTGAGGCTTCATTAAAGCCTTACAGGTTTACATGGGTTCAACAAGAAAAAGAGGCTGGTCGTACTCAACCGGTGACGAATTTTCAACCAGTACTTTTACAATGCGACCTGAAATTTCTGATTCAATTTCGTTGAAAAGTTTCATTGCTTCAATTATGCAAACCACTTTACCGGCTTTAATCTCGTCCCCCGGCTTCACAAAAGCAGGTTTATCGGGCGAGGCCGAAGAATAAAAAGTGCCAATCATAGGGCTTTTAATGGTGAGCAGGTGAGCATCATTGCCCGCAGGCGCAGCAGCAGGTGGGGCAGGTGCAGCGGCTATTACCGGAGCCACAGGTGCCTGTTGAATTACCGGAGCTACAGGAATAGAAACCACCGGAGCCGATACGACTCCCTCGTAGGTTTTTTTGATAGCAATTTTAAAATCGCCTTTTTCTACTTCCACTTCACTTACACCATATTCTGATACAAGTTTAATTAGCTCTTTTATCTCTTTTAATTCCATAACACGAATATATTTTTCTTACTAATAAAAACTAAAGGTATAAAAAAATTGAGCGAACGGACAAATGAAAAAATTTTGTAAGTGATTATCAGCCGTTATAAGCCCATTTGATGTATACTGACCCCCAGGTGAATCCCCCACCAAAGGCTGAGAAAATAAGGTTATCTCCTTTTTTGAGCTTCTTTTCCCATTCCCAAAGTAATAGCGGAAGTGTACCATTGGTGGTATTTCCGTATTTCTCAATATTAATCATAATTTTATCACGGCTCAGTCCCATACGTTCTGCCGTAGCATCAATAATGCGCAGGTTTGCCTGATGAGGCACCAGCCAGGTAACCGAGTCAGCTGTAAGGTTATTTCGTTCCATTATTTCGTAAGAAACCTGTGCCATATTGGTAACGGCAAACTTGAAAACAGTTTTGCCATCCTGAAACACAAAGTGCTCTTTGGCATCTACGGTTTGGTGCGTTGGCGGTTTTTGTGAACCACCGGCTTTTTGATGCAGGTAATGGCGCCCTGAACCGTCAATATGCAGTAAAGCATCCTGCACTCCAAATCCTTCGTTATCGGGTTCGAGTAAAACACATCCGGCTCCGTCTCCAAAAATAATGCACGTATTGCGGTCGGTATAATCAATAATGGCGCTCATTTTATCACCACCTATCAGCAGAACCTTTTTGTGTTTACCGGATTCAATAAACTTGGCACCGGTTTCGAGTCCGAATAAAAATCCGGAGCAGGCAGCCTGCAGGTCGAATCCCCAGGCATTTTTTGCACCTATTTTATCGGCAATTACACAGGCTGATGACGGGAAAATCATATCACCGGTAACAGTAGCACAAATAATCACATCTAATTCATCGGCTGTAATTCCGCGTTTGCGCAATAACTCTTCAACAGCCGGAACTGCCATTTCAGTAACCCCTTTGTTTTCGCCTTTTAGAATATGACGTTCTTTAATACCTGTTCGGGTAGTGATCCACTCATCAGAGGTTTCAACCATTTTTTCCAAATCGGCATTAGAGAGGATATCGGGTGGTACATAACCACCCACGGCAGTAATGGCTGCGGTAATTTTACTCATTGTTTGCTGAGGGGCTTGTTGCTAAATTTTTAAATGCGTCACGAATTTGTTTTACCAGCTCGGTTTTTACCACATCGCGCGATATTAAAATCATGTTTTTAAAGGCAAGGGCGTTTGAAATCCCGTGCCCGATGATAACGGGAGCATTTACTCCGAGAATAGGAGTGCCGCCATAGTTTTCGTAGTTAAATCTTGCAAAGTATTCATCGGTAATTTTGCGTTTGTGCATCATGTAAAATACCGATTCAACGGATTTAAGAATTACGTTTCCGGTAAATCCATCGCACACAATCACGTCTGCTTTGTCATTAAAAAGGTCACGCCCTTCCACGTTACCGATAAAATTAATGAGTTGGTTTTGCGCAAGCAACTGATGGGCAGCCAGGGTAAGCAGGTTCCCTTTTTCTTTTTCTTCGCCTATGCTCATTAAACCCACTTTGGGGTTATCAATGCCATATACATATTTGCTCATGAGGGAACCTAATATGGCAAACTGATTAAGCATTTCCGGTTTACAGTCGGCATTGGCACCTACATCAAGCAGTAATCCGTACTGCCCGTTCGATTTAGGCAATATGGAAGTAATGGTAGGTCGCGAAACACCTTCAATTGGTTTAACAGAGAAAATAGAACCTACCATCATGGCACCGGTGTTTCCTGCACTAATAAAGGCGTTAATTTCTCCCTTGGCCAGCAATTGAAAGCCTACCGAAATGCTTGAATCTTTTTTGGCCTGAAATGCCTTTGTAGGGTGTTCACCCATTTCAATCACTTCGGTGGTGTGCACAAAATCGAAAGCATCGGGATTAACCTGTTGCTCCGTAATTAATTGCTTTACCTGCTGGCTGTCGCCAATAAGGGTGAGCCTAACATCTTCGCCAAGTGAAGGCAAAGCCTGTATGCAGCCCAGCACAGCCTGTGCAGGCGCATAGTCTCCACCCATCATGTCAAGGCCGATCCTTATCATTACCTTTTCGGTTTAGAAAAGATTATGCTTCTGAATCGTTGCCGGGAAGTACTTTTTTCCCTTTGTAGTACCCGTTGGCGGTAACCCTGTGGTACAGGTGTGTTTCGCCTGAAGTAGGGTCAACGGCAATTGTTGGTGCTACGCCTTTGTAGTGTGTTCTTCTTTTGTCTCTTCTCGTGTTCGAGAGTTTTCGTTTCGGATTAGGCATCGTACTTTCTTATTAATTATTACTCAAAAAATCTTTTAACTTACTCCATCGTTCATCGGGTTCAGCTTCGTTTGTGTGAGGGTGGCTAAGTATTTCTAATTTGGCCAGCATTTCCTTATCACATTCGGGCAAATTCCCCGGTTCGGCACAGGTTTTTACAAAGGGCAAAGCAAGCATCACAAAATCATAAATATGCTGCCCGATGTTAAAACAATTCTCCTTTCTTGAAAGATAAATAATCTCGTCTTCCTCATCTTTCGGTTGTTCTTCGTCAGTGATTTTTACAATCAAAAACGATGTATGATCAACCGGCTGCTGATAAGCCGCAAGACATTTCTCGCAATCAAGGCTAAGTGAACCTTTAATGTTGAACGTAAGATTTACCAGGCGGTCGGATTTCTCCAATTCCAGATCAATCTCTATGTTCGAACTTTTTACAGTTTGATTGTCAAAGTTTTCAAAAAAAACCGGCTCCAATCTATATGTATAGTGGTTTTGGCCGTTTCTTATTTTTGAAAGTTCTATATCAAACTCTTTAAGGCTCACCCTTGCTTAATTAAGCCCGCAAAGATAAAAAGAATGAGTTAATTAGGAAATGAAAACCTGTATAATGCTGTAAAAAAGGGATATAAACTAAAAATCAATCCTGAAACGCTCTCTGCGAAGCGGTGTAAAGGGCAATGGATTGGAAGTAATCTCTTCGCTGTTTTTACGCTGCCTGAAAATTTCAATGGCGGCATACAGGGCATTTCTGAACGAGGTTTCGCTGGCCTGATTTTTACCTGCCAGCGAGTAGGCCGTTCCATGGTCAGGTGAGGTGCGTACCGCGGGCAATCCGGCTGTAAAGTTTACGCCTTCTTCAAAGGCCATATACTTAAACGGGATTAATCCCTGATCGTGATACATAGCCAGCACCGCATCAAACTGGCGGTATTGTCGCGATCCGAAAAATCCATCAGCCGGGTACGGACCATAGGCCATAATGCCTGCATCCTGTGCTGCTTTCACAGCCGGAGCAATTACGTTTTTGTCTTCGGTTCCTATCAGGTTGTTATCTCCGGCATGAGGGTTTAATCCCAGAACGGCAATACGTGGTTTACTAATGCCAAAATCTTCAAACAAACTTTTTTTCATTAGTTTGAGTTTGGAAGTAATTTTTTCGGCAGTAAGTTTTTCAGCTACTTCCTTTACGGGAACATGTCCGGTTACCAATCCTATTTTTAATCCGGGACTCAATAAAAACATGAGGTGTTCCGGGTTGGAAAATTCAGTTGCCAGAAATTCGGTATGGCCCACAAACTTTCCGGCTTCAGCAGGCATATTGTGTTTGTTCAGGGGTGCCGTTACCAGCGCATCAATTTTACCATCGCGCAAATCTTTGGTAGCGAGTTGCAGTGATTTAAGGGCGTATTTGCCTCCAAGCGCATTGTCTTCGCCCGGTTTTATATCAATTTCTTCTTCCCAGCACACCAGCACATTGGGTCGTTTGGGATTAATCTGGTCAATGCTTTTGGATATAAACAAATTGAATTCGTTTTGGCCGATTAGTTTTTTGTAGAATGAAAAAATCTTTGGTGACCCATACACCACCGGAATGCAAAATTCATTCACGCGTGCATCAGCCAGCGTTTTAATGATTACTTCGGGGCCTATGCCGTTTACATCGCCTGCTGATATGCCTATAATGGGTGTTTTTAGTCGGTTCATTTGGTTGCGTTCAGTATAAAATCAAATAATAAGCGTACTCCCACACCGGTTCCGTTTTTACCGCGGTACGAGTCGTTGTTGTTTATAAATGCAGGGCCGGCAATATCAAAATGCATCCACGGATAATCGGTATAGTATTCAAGAAATTTCCCTGCAGTAATGGCACCAGCTACCGGACCGCCAATATTTTTCATGTCGGCCAGGTCGGATTTTATCAGGTTTTTGTACTCGTCCCAGAAGGGAAATTCTACCAATCGCTCATATACGTTGTGCCCGCTCTTTTTTAGTTTCGATTTTGTTTTTTCATCGGCCGTGCCCATGCATACTATGCCGTATTGTCCTATGGCTGCTGCTGCTGCACCCGTTAGTGTTGCAAAATCAAGTACCAGTTCGGGCTTATATTTTTTGGCGTAGGCAAGCGCATCGGCCAATAACATACGCCCTTCGGCATCGGTGTTTAAAACCTCTACTGTTTTTCCGTCATACATAGCTATCACATCACCGGGTGTATATGCATTTTCGCCCGGGCGATTATCGGTTGCAGGTACCAGCCCCACTACATGGTATTTTAATTTGGCTTTGGCCACAGCATAAATGGCGCAGGCCACGGCAGCAGCTCCGGCCATATCGCATTTCATGCTGTCCATGCTGTTGGGTGTAGGTTTTAAACTTAATCCACCGGTATCATAAACTACTCCTTTACCTACAAGTACTAAAGGTTTTTTATTCACGGCACCACGGGGTTTATATTCCATGATGGTAAAAGTAGGTGGAGTTTGACTTCCTTTATTTACCGCAAGCAATCCGCCCATTTTAAGAGCTTCAATTTTAGTTTTATTCAGTACCTCTACATGAAATCCGGCCGTATCGCCCATTTTCTGAATTTCTTCGGCCAGCTTGGGTGCAGTAAGGTATGACTGAGGTTCGTTTACCAATGTGCGCGCCATAGTAGTTGCCTCCACCGTAATTTGCAAACGCTCCAGATCTTTTTTATCTAATTTTTTGCTGTTGATGGCAATGGTTTGTAAGCTGTTTTTTTCTTTTGCAGCTTCACCGCGGTATTTTAGAAACTGGTAATTACTCAGAGCAATTCCTTCGGCAAGAGCGAGGGCTGCTTCCGTATCATTCAGCACATCTTCTATAATTACACCGGTTTGTTTGTGAGCGTTGAGGGCGCTGCAAATTTTGTTCCCGCTGGCACGCAAATCTTCCAGTTGTGTAAAGCGTTCTTTTTTATCTTTGGGAATCAACACAAATATGATCCTGTCAAACTGATTGATGACAATCAAACGTTCATCGGCTTTTAATTTTGTTTGAATATAGGCTACCTCTTTTTCGCTCAGGTTGTATGAAAGCCACTTAGTTTTTTTATCTGCCAGCAACACAATTGATGCATTACTTTCAGATTTTACTGCTTTTTGAATGGATGTTGCCATAGGGTTTGTATTTTCGAAGCCTCAAAAATAAAGGATTTGCCGATACATACCACATGCCGGCTAAAGTACTTTAAACAACTGAATGGAAAAGGTTAAACCCAAAAAACAATTAGGGCAGCATTTTTTGCGGGATGAAAATATTGCCGCAAAAATTGTGCAGTCGCTGATTGATGAACTGAAGGCCAACACCATAATAGAGGTAGGCCCCGGCATGGGTGTACTTACCAAATATTTATTGAAAGAACATGCCGAAAAACTGTTTGTAGCTGAAATTGATACTGAAAGTGTAGAGTACCTTAGCCGCGAATTTGAGCAACTGAATGGCCGTATATTGAACGAGGATTTTTTACAGCTCGATTTTTCACGGTTTGATGCTCCGGTTGCCGTAATCGGGAACTTTCCTTATAATATATCTTCGCAAATTGTTTTTAAAGTAATAGAAAACAGAGCTGTATGTCCTTTAATGGTAGGAATGTTTCAAAAGGAGGTAGCTCAGCGTCTGGCTGCGGCACCCCGAACAAAAGCTTATGGTATTTTATCGGTGATTACACAGGCCTATTTTGATGTGGAGTATCTGTTTACGGTGAGTGAAGGTGTTTTTAATCCGCCACCAAAAGTGAAATCGGCTGTGGTGAGGCTGAAAAGGAAAACAGAAGGCTTTCTTAATTGCGATGAAAGTTTATTTTTGCGCGTGGTAAAGGCGGCCTTTAATCAGCGTAGAAAAACGCTTCGCAACGCATTGAGTATGTATAATCCTGATAAAAATGAAGCATTACTTGCCAGCGGGTTTATGAAATGCAGAGCCGAGGAACTTACATATATGGATTTTGCAGCCCTTACCCATATGCTCACCTGATTAAAAGCAACCAAAAAAAGAACGTACAGGTCTATAAATATTAAACGAAGGGGACATGTCAAACTTCACGGTTACAAAGGAGTTAATATCGGAATTGAGGCAGGCGGTTGAAGCACGCAACGGGCAGGAGGTGAAAAAACTCCTTCATGAGTTGCACCCCGAAGATGTGGCCGAGATTCTTTACGATTTCGGTACGGAGGATTCTAAGTTTGTGATTGCCCTTTTTGAGGGCGAATACGCGGTAAAAATTCTGATAGAAATAGATGAAGATACCCGCGACAGGTTTCTGACCAATTACTCCCCCGAGGAAATAGCCCGGCAGTTTATTGAGTTTATGGATACCGATGATGTGGTATCCATTATTCGTTCTTTTCCGCCCAAATTAAAAGACCAGATAATAAGTCATATTACCGACCATGAATTTGCGGCCAATATCATTTCGCTCTTAAATTTTGATGAAGATACTGCAGGTGGTATCATGGCCAAGGAGCTGGTTAAAGTAAATGAAAACTGGACAGTTGCTCAGTGTATTGACGAAATACGGGCACAGGCCGAAGAAGTGAGCAACGTGTACACCGTTTATGTAGTAGATGATCAGGACAGATTAAAAGGCCTTATTTCACTTAAACGACTCATACTTGCCAAAGCCCGCGAACGGGTAGCCGCTATTATGATTGAAGATGTGGTTTCGGTTCCTACCCACGCTTCAAGCGAGGAGGTAAGCTCTATCATGGATAAATATAATCTGGTGGTACTTCCGGTGTCGGATGCTATTGGCCGCCTGGTAGGGCGCATTACCATCGATGACATTGTTGAAGTAATAAAAGAAGAAGCGGAAAAAGATTACGAATTAATGTCGGGTATCACCGAGAGTGTGGAGTCAACCGATAAGGTGTGGGTACTCTCGCGCGCAAGGCTTCCGTGGCTCCTCATAGGGTTACTCGGAGGTATTGTGAGTTCAAGGGTGATAGGCTTGTATGAAGGACAATTGAAAATACACCCCGAAATGGCTTTTTTTATTCCGCTTATTGCGGCTATGGGAGGAAATGCCGGAGTACAGTCATCGGCCATCATTGTAAAAGGACTCGCAAATAACACACTTGGTACGAGAGATATTTTTCCGAAAATTTTAAAAGAACTGATGGTTTCACTCATCAACGGATTAGTATGTGCTGCCATTATTTTAGCGTATAATCTTTTTATGAGCGATTCGCTCGAGTTGAGCTTTACCGTGAGCATTGCCCTTATTACGGTAATTATTTTTGCCTCTATTCTGGGCACTTTTGTTCCAATGTTACTTGACAGAGTAAAAATTGATCCCGCCCTGGCAACCGGTCCGTTTATTACCACTACCAACGACTTGCTGGGCCTTGGAGTGTATTTTCTGGTAGGCCGGTTATTATATGGTACCTTCTGATATGAAACTAAACCTGCTGATTGCCGATGACATGCATCCGCTGCTTATGCAACAGCTGGATGAAAAAAAAATCAGTTTTAAGTACCTCCCCGATATTACTCCTGAAGAAATTAGAAAAGTATTGCCGCATTACAATGGTCTGGTGGTACGCAGCAAGATTTATGTAGATAAGCAACTTTTAGATGCAGCACCCGGTCTGTTACTAATAGCAAGAGCAGGTTCGGGCATGGATAATATAGATGAAGATTATGCACGGCAGGCCGGGGTTGAACTCATTAATGTTCCTGAAGCCAATGCCGATGCAGTTGGGGAACATACGGTGGGGATGCTGCTGGCGGTTATGCTCAATTTGGTTAAAGCCGATAAAGAAGTACGAAACATGGAATGGAACCGCGAGGCAAACAGGGGTATAGAATTAAAAGGTAAAACCGTAGGCTTGGTAGGTTACGGATTTACCGGCAAAGCGGTGGCCAGAAAACTATCGGGTTTTGAGGTTACGGTTTTAGCTTACGATAAGTACCTGAAAAACTACGGAGACACTTATGCTACCGAAGCCTCTATGGCCGACATTTTTGAGCGGGCCGATATTCTGAGTTTACATATTCCACTCACCGGTGAAACCCGTCACCTTATAAATACTGACTACATTAACAAATTCAAAAAGAAAGTGATACTGCTCAATTTGTCAAGAGGTAAAGTAGTTAATCAGCAACATTTGGTAAAAGCCTTGACCGAAGGAAAGATAAAGGCTTGTGCATTAGATGTGTTGGAAAATGAAAAACTTGAACAACTGAGCGAAGAAGAAAAAGAAATTTTTGCAGAACTGGCTGGCAGCAACAAGGTTGTGCTGGCACCTCATATCGGGGGCTGGACTCATGAATCGTACGAAAAAATCTCCTTTTTTTTGTCGAATAAAATCAGCTATTTAGCGAACCAATTTGCTGAAACTGATTGGAAGCGTCAAAGCAAGACTTGACAAGTATTTTAAAATAACATTACCTTTATCCGATTGTAAATTCTTTTGTAAACAAAAAGCCGAACAGATGATGAATAAAAAGTTTTACCTGTTGTTACTAGCTTTCATAGGTTTATGCCATTTTGCATCGGCCCAAACGGGCTATGGTGAAATCCGGGGGAAAGTGCGGGACGAAAAGGGCAAGCCGGTAGATTATGCACTGGTAGTTGCCAAACTTGAAGGCGTTGCAAAACGCAGCACTTATACCGATGACGAGGGCAATTATGTATTGCGACCGCTCGATCCGGGTACCTATTCCATAGAGGTGCAGTTTCCGGGTTACGAAGGCGATACAACCAGAGGCATTGTTCTTTCGCCTGACCAAATCAGGTTTATCAACGTAGAAATTGCTCCTAAAGGAACACTGCGTTTAGTAATTAAAAAGGACTCAAAAAATGCCGTTCCGTTAATTGATCCGGGCGGAAAACAAGGTATCGGGTTAACGGCAGCTCAGGTAATGCGCATGCCTAACCGTAATATTAATCAAATGGCCAATCTGGCTGCGGGGGTAGTTTCGGTAAATGGAGGAACACCAACCTTCAGAGGAGCACGTGCCGATGGTACTGCGTATTATATTGACGGGGTTCGTGTAATTGGAAGTGCCGGTGTACCTACCAATATGATTGACCAGATTCAGGTAATTACCAGTGGTGTTCCGGCTCAGTACGGTGACTACACCGGTGGTGCCATTTCCATTCGTACCAAAGGACCTTCAAAATACCTGCATGGTGGTGCCGAGTTAATCACTTCCACTCCTTTTGATGCCTACAATTTTAATCAGTTGGAAATGTATGCGCAGGGCCCTATTCTTAAAAAGGATAAAGGAGATCGCGATAAAGAACGGTCTCTGCTTGGATTCTCTCTGGGAGCCAACGTGGGTTACACCAAAGACCCCAGCCCATCGGCCATAGGCGTGTGGAAAGCAAAAGATAATGTGCTAAGCAATCTCGAAAAAAATCCGTTACGCATTGCACCGGGAGGAACCGGATTTGTGCCAAATGCCGAGTTTATAACCAAAGGCGATTTAGAAAAGGTAGATGCCAAATTAAATATACCGCGCAAATCATTCAGCATTACCGGAAGTTTAAACTACCAGCCGTCTAAAAATATCAATATTGTTTTCGGGGGTCAGGCCAATTATGTAAATGCACTCGGGTATTCATATTCAAGCTCGCTGTTTAATTACAAAGAAAATCCACAGACTACAGACGGAACTTACCGGGCTTACATCAGGTTTACTCAAACATTTACCAACGATAATAAAGAGAAAGATAAGTTTTATCCTATCTCAAATGCATTTTACACCGTTCGTTTCGACTATACCTACCGCCACATTGTGCAGCAGGATCCTGACCTAAAAGATGATTTCTTTAAATACGGATATGTAGGTAAATTTAAAAC
>JAIBAK010000027.1 GCA_019695215.1 Bacteroidia bacterium
TCAACATGCACGGGAAAACATGTCCAGAACTCTTTTCCTTTATTAGAAAAGTTTTGGGCATATAAATTCTTTCCTGTTAAAAGAGCTATGGCAAACAGAAAGATCGAGTTTAAAAGTACCCGTCTTGCCATTTAATTATCTAATTTGGTTAAAAGCAGTTCAATATTACGGGAAATAAAGGAAATTACTTCTAAAGGTTCAAAATTTATTTTATCCATACATTCCGCTTATCATTGTGTAAAGGTTTATGAGTTTCTATAATTACTATAAAATACTTGGCCTGCCCCTAAATGCCTCTCAGGATCAGATTAAAACCGCCTACCGGGCATTGGCTCTTAAGTATCATCCCGATAAAAATCCGGGTAACCGTCAGGCCGAAGAAGTTTTTAAGGTAATTGCCCAGGCTTATGAGGTGCTGGGTGATGACCGGAAAAAAGCGGCCTACGACCTTCAATTTGTACTTCTGCTTACAGCCATTCAGCAAAAGTTAAAAGAGGAGCCGAAAACGGATCGGAAGAAATACGGCATTTCGAAACGAATTTTTAAAAGTAAAGAACAGGAAGTAGCCGAGCAAATTGCCCTATACGAACATCGAATCAGGCAGTTTTCATTTGTGCAGCGGGTGGGTTTTCACGGAGTAATTGCCTTAGCGGGATGGTTGCTGGTTTTTAAAAACTGGTTTATTGATATTGCCGGGTTTGAGTTTGCCTATATCTTTTTGGGAATAGTGGTGTTTATGATTTCCTGCGGAAATTTGTTTGCGGCCATTTTTCATGAACTCAATTATCGCTATAACCGGGATTTAATCTCGTATGATTTTGAAAAACGAACTATCAGGTGGCTGGTTGCTACAGTGGTTTTGGGTATTTGCGCGGTTATTCCCATTAGTGAATACCGGTTTAATTACCATATGAAACATTATCCGGTTTACACTATGGGTACAATAGAAGATTTGCATTACCACAGCATGGACTACCAGTTCGACTCGCACGAAGGAGTGATTCACAAACGCCAGTCAATTGATTCGGACGCGCAGTTTGAAAGTGTAATTGGCAGTACCCAAATTCAGGTGATTTACTCGTCTCAAAACCCCCGAATTGCTAAGGTGGTTTTTCCTAAGTAAATTAATGAAATGCCCAACCTCATCGCGTGTTTCCAGATTTTTCAGGAGGAAGCTACACAACCTAAAACTATACCGTCATCGCGAGGAACGAAGCGATCTCCTTATGGGTAGAGATTGCTTTGCCCCGAGTATAGTCCAGATAGCCATCGGGAGCGCAATGACGTTACTTTATTGCTTTTTTTCCACACCATTTGGAAAGCAGAAGGCCTTATCCTTACTTAGCCAGTTCATATACACATCATGATTGATTTTTCGCAAGCCATTCTAAATAAAGTAGCCGTTCATTTTATTGGTAACCCAAAACAAAACGGGGAACTTATTTGCAGTAAAAAACTCCTTCGCCTGTCGGATCCCGTAAGACCATTGCTGCAAACCTATTTTCAGCATCCTTTCCGGAATACCGGCATTTGGTATCAGTTTATCAATACCAATGCAAAAGTGAAAAATATATGTGATGAAATTTTTACTAAAAAAGAAAAATTCTTATTCAATTCAACGCAGCTGGCCAAACATTTATTTGATAAAACCAATCATGCTTCCATTAAAGAGGGGGAGTTGCTGGTAGCTCATTTTTCGGAGGTAATTATTGAAGGCTTTCAAACCGAAGCAGTAGGCATTTTTAAATCCGAAAACAAGGAAACGTATTTGAAAATTATGCAGCAGCAGGATGAATTTGACATGGAGCATGACGAAGGAATTAATATACACAAACTGGATAAAGGTTGCTTTATAATTAACCTGGAGCAGGAGGAAGGATACCGCATTTGCATTGCCGATTCCAATTCGGCCAACGAGGAAGCCCGTTACTGGAAAAATGATTTTTTGGAATTAAAACCCCGAAACGACAATTACCTGAAGACAGAAAGCCTCATGAACCTGTGTAAAGATTTTTGTAAAGACGTATTGATTGAGGATAACAGTGTGAGTCCGGTGGATCGCATGGTGGTAATGAACGACTCGGTTAAATACATGCAGCAAAATCCGTCCTTCACCCTGGAGGCTTTTGAGAAAGATGTTTTTCAGGAGCCGGCCGTTATTGAAGCGTTTCAGGATTATAAACGCTCCTACCAGCCACTAAGAGAAATGCAGGTAGACCTTGACTCGGTTGAAGTGGAACCGGCAGCGTTTAAAAACAATAAAAAGTTTTTTAAACATGTGATGAAATTAGATAAAAACTTTCACGTGTATGTACATGGTAATCCCGAATTGATAGAGCGGGGATTTGATGAGCAGCGGCAAATGAAATTTTACAAGTTGTATTACACCAGCGAAACACATCCCGATTAAGGAATCTGATTGGATGGCACCAAACATTTAGGGATATTCCATTGGTGGCTGTATTCTTTTAATGAGATTATATTTCCATCACAGGTGAGCCAGTTTCCATCAGTATTCATTTGAATAATATAAAATTTACCTTCCTTAATTTGTTGTACAATCAGGTTTACAAATAAGCGGTCAGGGGCTTTTTTGTTTCGTTTTCCTAACAATGCCCCCAGCGCATTATTTATTAAATCCATTGCCGAACTCATCGAATCGGGTAATACGCCTTCCTCTGTTTTGTAGGTTTCAAACTGTAGTCGGTTGGCTGCTTCATGTGCTTTCCCCAGTTTTAGAGCCCGTTTTTCCCCGATATGTTTTGTAAGCAAAGCCATCCAAAGTGCGTGTCGAAACGCATCTAATTGTCCGCCACTTTCAGGTCCTTTTAATACCGAATCTTTTTTAACCTGCTCATAAAATACCAGGACTTGTGCAGTAATGCGCATGGTTTTTTTGACCACAAAAGGATGTTGCCTTACCCATTTGCGTTCGGGTTTTGACAGGCGTTGGTACTGTTTGCGTAATCCCTGAGCATAAATGGTTTGACCAGTAATGTTGAAAAAAAAGAACAGAAAAATGAATTGTTTTTGCGGCCAAACCATGTGCAATAATACAATTTCAATTATTTTCGGAACAATGATTGAGCCCGGACTTTACGAACATTATAAAGGAAAAAGGTATGAGGTAGTTGGGGTGGCTCATCACAGCGAATCCTTAGAACCATTGGTTGTTTACCGGGCTTTGTACCATTCGCCCGATTTTGGTTTCGGAGCTTTGTGGGTGCGGCCTTTAGCCATGTTTAAAGAGGAAATAAGGGTAGAGGGAAAGTTGATTCCGCGGTTCAAAAAAATAACAGAGTAAGAATTAAGGAAGAAAGAAATTTATCATTAAGTAATTGAATAATAGTTTATTTAACAAAGTTTAATATTTAGTTAGGGGCATTTAGTTATTAGGAATTATTCCTCTTTGTGACTATTTTTGTATACTGAAGATGTTAGTTGTGAATAAACTAAAATAAGTTAGAATTCGTTTATAGAAGAGATTTGTGAACATGAATAAGCAAATGAAAAAATTAGTGGTAGGGTCAGTTGCACTAATTATGTGCTCTGCAACCAATCATACAAGTTCGGACTTGCATAAGTATGTGCCGCCTTCGTATGAAGACCAAAAGCATAAGCTTACCATTGGAATTGATATTTCCAAATTCCAGCGTTATATTGACTGGAGCGAGGTAGACAGCAACCTCCATTTTATAGTAGTGAAAGCAACCGAGGGGGGGACTCTTAAAGATGCTCGTTTTGACGAATACTGGAAACGCATTCACCCCAATACCGTAAAAGGTGCTTATCATTTTTTTAATCCAATTCGCAGCGGAAAGGAACAGGCGAATTTCTTTTTAAGCACGGTGAGGTTTTCAAAAGGACAAATGGCTCCGGTAATTGATGTGGAGTACACCAAAAACTTTCGCAGAACTTCTAAAAAAACAATGGCTGCCAATTTACGCAGCATGATTTTAACCATTGAGAAAAGATTAAAAGTAAAACCCATTATCTATACCAATGCCGGCAACTGGGATAAATACATCTCTCCGTATTTTGCAGGGATGGAAAAGCACTACACTTTGTGGATTGCCGATTACCGGGGTTTGGCAGAGCCCAAAATTCCGCGCAAATTCGGGAAATGGACCATTTGGCAACATACCAATAAAGCCAAAGTGCGTGGTATTGCCGGATATGTGGATGTAAATATTTGTAAAGTGGATATGGATAAGCTTATCATAAAGTAAGCTGAAAATAGTTAAAACAAAAAAGGCTTCTGAATTTTTCAGAAGCCTTTTTTGTTTTATGGAGGATACGGACCCCGATAATCCATACACGGGCCATTGATGGGGTCGGTAAAACACGGGAAATGTATGTTAAAAGAGAGGTCATTATTTTTAGTTCGAACGGTTATTACCTGCCATCCTTTGCTCCACCATTCATTCAGGCATTCGATACCCGAAAACTCATAGTTGGTATTGTTCCTGAATTTAGCAGTATCGGGCTTATTTACCATAGATGTAAACAGCAGCACATAGGTGCCGGGTTTTAACTTAGTGCGAATCGTTCCGGTACTATCGGTTTTTACTTTTATGAGGCTTTTAAAATTTAAACTGTTTTTACTACCGGAGCGCAGGTAAAAAGTCTGGTAGGCGTAAGCCTTTGGTGTATTTAATTCCTGAATCATTTCCTGCGAGGGGGCAGCACCACCACAATAGTTTGATGTTTGGGTAATTCTGATTTTTACCGGATAAGCTTTAAGCGGTTTGGTTGGCTTGGCTTTTTGGCTCACAAATGCGAGTAAGAATGGTAAAAGGAATAAAAGAGCAACAATCCGTTTCATAAATCACTATTTTGTGGTTGCTAAGGTATAAAATAATGCCAAAGCTTGTGCATTACCTTTATTTTCGCGGTTTATGATTGTACTGCGTGCCGAAAATATTGCCCGCCATTACGGTGAGCGTACCTTGTTTGAAAATATTTCTTTTACCCTGGCCGAAGGTCAGAAAATAGCTTTGGTAGCACGGAACGGGAGTGGCAAAAGTACCCTGTTGCGTATTTTAGCCGGTATTGATGAGTCGGATGGAGGAACCGTGGTGCGGAACCAGAATTACCGGACGGTTTTTTTAGATCAGGAGCCCGATTTGGATGCTGAAGCAACCGTTTGGGAAACTCTTTTTAACAGCGACAATGAACTGCTTGCCTGTATAAAAAACTATGAAGAGGTGCTTATTCACCACGAGCAAAACCACGAACAATTTGCAGGCCGACTGCAAACTTGCATGGAGGAAATGGACAGGCTGCAGGCCTGGGACTATGAAGCAAGAATTAAACTTATTCTTGGTAAACTGAATATTTTAAGAACCGAACAACAGGTAAAATCTTTATCGGGCGGACAGCAAAAAAGGGTGGCACTGGCACGGGTACTTATTCAGCAGCCCGATTGCATCATTATGGATGAGCCAACCAATCATTTAGATGTTTCTATGATTGAATGGCTGGAAGATTATCTGGCGGTGCAGCAGGTAACCATTTTAATGGTAACTCACGACCGCTATTTTCTGGACAGAGTGAGCAATGAAATTCTGGAATTAGACAATGGTAAATTGTATAGCTACAAAGGAAATTATGCCTATTTTTTAGAGAAAAAAGCCGAGCGCGAATTAATTACAGTTAAAGAAATAGAGAAGGCAAAAAACCTTTATCGTAAAGAACTGGAATGGATGCGCAGACAACCCAAAGCCCGCGGTACAAAATCTAAATCGCGCATCGATGCTTTTTATGATACCAAAGAAAAGGCGCATCAAAAAATAGAGGATAAGCAGGTTACTTTAAAGCTTAATATGCAGCGCCTGGGTGGTAAAGTAATGGAGTTGCATAAGCTCAACAAGAGTTTTGCAGACCATAAAATTCTTACCGATTTCAGTTACATTTTTAAACCCGGTGAACGTGTGGGTATTGTTGGTAAAAACGGGGTGGGAAAAAGTACCTTTCTAAATATGCTTTTGCAATTGGAGCAACCCAACAGCGGACGAATAGTGTATGGCGATACCGTGTCAATAGGATATTACTCGCAGGCCGGTATGAATCTGAAAGAAGATAAGCGGGTAATAGAAGTGGTAAAAGATATTGCCGAATTTGTTGATTACGGTAAAGGCGGGCAATTATCGGCCACGCAGATATTGAAACTTTTTTTATTTGACGATAAGCAGCAGTATACCTATGTATCTCAATTAAGCGGAGGCGAAAAACGGAGGCTTTATTTGTTAACGGTGCTGATTAAAAATCCCAATTTTTTGATTCTGGATGAGCCTACCAACGACTTGGATATTGCCACTCTTAATGTACTGGAAGATTTTCTGGATGATTACCGGGGATGTTTACTCATTGTTACCCACGACCGGTATTTTATGGATAAGCTAAGCGACCATTTATTCATATTTGAGGGAGAAGGCCGGGTGCGTGATTTTAACGGAAACTACCAAGATTTTTTAGATGAACAGGAACAGCGCAAAGAAGAGGCGAAAACGGAGAATAAAGAAATTAAAATGGCCGAAGCCAAATCGGTATTAAAAAAGAAGGCGGGATTTAAAGAACAGCGAGAGTACGATTTGCTTACAAAAGAAATAGAACAATTAGAGAAGCAGAAAGAATTGCTGCAACAGCAAATAAATACAGCAGGCAGCAACCACGAGGAATTAATCGCCCGGTCGAAAGAGCTGGAAAAAGTTCAGGGGGATTTGGACGAAAAATCGATGCGGTGGTTGGAGTTGTCGGAGCTTATAGGTTAACTTGGAAGGGTGTTTAACCAAGTCAATATTTTTTTACCCCTGCTTTTTATTCCTGCACTTCCATAAGGCATCATGTTTTCAATAAGCGGAATCAGTTCATGCTTCAGCTCAGGATACGGCACACATAAGTTGGCCAGCACCTGCATGGCAAAAACCCGTATGGCAATCGGTTCTGCTTCTGAACTCAGGCAGGTAAAACAATAATCAGCCACTTTTCCGCTTAAAGAGTTAGGGATATTTACGTACTGCAATAATCTCATTACATTACGCTTAATTGCGTCATGAGGGGAATTTTCAAGCAGGCGGATGATGAATTTTAAATGAGGTTTTACCAGAGCCGGATGTAATTCGGCAATGTAGCTTAGCGGCCAGGCTGCTCTTTGGCTTAGCCGTTTATCACCCTCCGAAAAAATGGTTAATAACTCTTTCAGCCGGTCGGGGTTATTGCCTATATACTCTATTATGAGTTGGGTGTTTCGTTTTGAATGTTCTTTTAAAAGCCATTCTTTTATCATGAAACCATCAGCTAAAATTACCCGGTTTGGTTTTGAAGGGAGCTAAAAGTTCCTCCACCTTTTCAATAATATGTTTGGCCTGTGAAATAATGTTTAGTCCTTCAGGGGTAACTTTTACGGGCAGGGTGTTTCGGTCAAAAATGATTACGCCAATTTTTTCTTCCATACTTTTTACCTGCTGGCTCACGGTACTTTGTTCGGCATGGCAAATATCTGCGGCCTTAGAAAAGCTTCCCGTATCAGCTACCGCTATTACATATTGCAGTTGTCTTAGTGTTATAAGCATAGAAGTAAACCAGATTTAATATACAAGTTTAGCCCTTTATTACTGGTTTTAAAAAAATAGTTCAAAGAGGATCCGGTTTTGTTACATTTTTCAGTTACTCCCTGAACAGCAAAAGCCCTTGCGGGCTTTAAATTACTTTGGCCGAGAGAGAGGGATTAATTCTTGATCCCGAAGTGAGGGGGTGGCTTCAACAAGATGCATCCCTGATACTTCGCATCCGGTCTTTTTTATTTACCGTCAGTCTCAAACTTTGTTTGGCCAGCCAGCAAATAAAAAATCCCCGTTCTTTCGAACCGGGATTTACCTGTTGGCGGAGAGAGAGGGATTCGAACCCCCGGACCTGTTACAGTCAACAGTTTTCAAGACTGCCGCAATCGACCACTCTGCCATCTCTCCGGGGGCAAAAGTAGTAAAATGCGGTTTTTATACCAATAGAAATTTTATAGAAACGCGGATTGATTCGTTTAGGTTAGTAACCAAGAATTTGCATCATAGAATCGGCCTTTTGCTCGCTTGCAAAAAGTGTATAGGTAAATTCACCCTTGTCATTTTTGCCAATTAAAATATGTTTGGGCGCAGGGATCAGGCAATGTTGAATGCCTCCATAACCGCCCAGTGACTCCTGATATGCTCCCGTATGAAAAAAACCCATATAGAGTTTTTCGCCAGGCTTAATCTTAGGCATAAACACCTGATTGGTATTAGTGTCGCTATTGTAAAAATCCTGACTATCGCAGGTAATACCACCCAAATTGATGCGCTGAAATTCGCGATCCCATTTGTTAATTGCAAGAAGAATAAATTTCTGACCTATTCCCCAGGTATCGGGCAGGGTGGTAATGAATGAACTATCAATCATGTACCATAGTTCTTTATCATTCTGGTGTTTTTGGCCAATAATGGAGTAGAGCATGCCACCGCTTTCCCCCACAGTAAACGAACCAAACTCGGTAAAAATATTTGGTACCGGTACATTGCGCGAAGTGCAAATGGTTTTGATGTAGAACACAATCTGGTCAATCATGTATTCGTAATCGTATTCAATTCCAAGCGAGGTGTAAATAGGCATTCCACCGCCAATGTCAAGGCACTCTAAATCGGGGCAAACTTCCTTTACATCGCAATACACGTTTACCAGCCGTGTAAGTTCGCTCCAGAAATACGTGGTATCCCTTATTCCGGTATTCACAAAAAAGTGGAGCATTTTAAGTCGATAGCGCGGATCATTTTTAATTTTATCCTGATAGAAGGAAAGTATGTTTTTATAACTCATGCCCAGGCGCGAGGTATAAACCATACTGTTGGGTTCTTCTTCGGTGGCAATACGAATACCCAGATTTAACTGCTCAAACTGATGTTCGCTGTATTGATCCAATTCGGGTCGGTTATCAATTACCGCAATAATGTTTTCAAATCCTTTTTTATTGAGGTTAATGATTTTCTCTATGTACGAAGGAGTTTTAAATCCGTTGCAAACAATGTATTTATCAGTTGGGTAAAGCCCCTGTTCATGAAGCTTACCTATTAAATCCAAATCAAAGGCCGAGGAGGTTTCCAGATCACCGCCATTTTGTAATACGCGGTTGATTACAAATGAAAAATGTGAACTTTTGGTACAATAAAAATACTGGTAATTGCCTTCATACTGATGTTTGGTAATGGCTTTTTGAAACAGATTTCGGGCTTTTTCTATCTGGCTGTCAATTTTAGGGAGGTAGCTGAATTTTAAAGGTGTACCGTAAGTTTCAATCAGGTTCACGAGGTCAATGCCGTGAAAACTTAACTCATTCGAGTTTTTATTAACCTCAAATCCATGACGCGGGAAATAAAACGTCTGCTCAATCAGGTCAATATATTTGTTCTTCAGCATGTTAAGTTCAGTCTAAAAAATCCCCTTATCTTTGCACAATTGTAATAGATTATCGCAATTAATGGAAGTAAATAAATTAAAAATTGTTAAGGTAAAGTCGGAGCTTGGTGCCGGAAGGCGGGGAGCCAGTTTAGGCCCCGATGCTTTATTGATTGCCGATGTGGCTCAGGCAAGCAGCGATTTGTGGCAACTCCCCATGGTTGAAGTGGAAGTTTATAATAAATTTCTTACCGGAAAACTCATGTTTAGCTACGCCAAGCATATCAATACCATTTCTAAAATTTACGAAAATGTGGCCGCTACAGTTGAACAAACTTTGCTTGAAGGGCATCATCCGTTTATCCTGTCGGGAGACCATTCAAATGCAGGTGGAACCATTGCCGGATTACGGAATGCTTACCCCGATAAAAAGATTGGAGTGATATGGATAGATGCCCATGCCGACCTTCATACACCCTTTACCACTCCTTCAGGTAACATGCATGGAATGCCTCTTGCTGTGTCACTTGGAATAAATAATGACGAAGATAAAATTAATAATCCAAGCCAGTTTGAACTGGATGCCTGGGAACAATTAAAACGGGCCGGAAGTAAAAAAATATGCCCAAAAATTAACCCCGAAGATTTGTTGTTTATTGATTTGCGCGACCTTGAAAAGCAGGAATGGGACGTAATACAGCGCCTCGGGATAAAATATTTTACACCACCCAAGCGGAAGGAATTGGGTATAGCCAGTGTGGTTGAAGAAACCATGAAGTATTTTGCCCATCACGATCTGGTTTACGTAAGTTTTGATGTGGATTCGATGGATGTAAATGTATCAAAAGGAACCGGAACACCGGTACCGGGGGGATTAAGCGTTGATGATGCGATGTATATCTGGAAACACCTGTTTAACTGGGAAAAAGCGGTGGCCTTTGAAGTTACAGAAATCAATCCGTTGCTCGACCGTGAAAATCAAATGGCCGAGTCGGTTCTTGAAATAATCAGGCAGGCTATCCTTTAAACAGCCATCAGAAATTCGATCGTATCTACCCCATCCGCATAGTCCCACAGGGCTGGTTGCTGGGTGGTGCCAAAGGGAATTTCTCCCTCAATTTTACCGGTTTGCCCAACAACGCATTGAAGTTCGTTTCTAATCTGATTAATCTGTATAGCAACTTCTTCCAGATGCTCATACTCCTCATAGTACACTATGCTAATAGGTGAATGAAGCTGTTTTTCTTCCTTTAAAATGACAAAATTATTATCCAGAAACGGCTCCTGATTAAGCAGGTAAATGGCACGGTAATAATCATGGTTATTCATGTACTTGTTGTGCTCAATCAAATAGCCGTAATCAAAAATTGCTTCAAAAAAAGTTGCCGGATTATAGCCTTTGGGGACAAAAAGTTTAGCCACATTTCTGCAACCCAAACCATAATACCTGAAAATATCTTCGCCCAATCCGGTTAGTTGCTCTTTTGTTTCTTTTCCGGTAAGCACGGCCACACTTGTTCTGTTTTTACGAAGCAGATTGGGCACTTTGGCAAAATAGTAGTCAAAATAACGGTTGGTATTATTACTTCCGGTAGCTATTACCGCATCAAAATTTTCAAGGCGGTTCACCACTGTGATGGCGTTTTCAGAAAAGCCATTTTTTAACAGAAAATCGATACAAAACTGCATGAGCACCGAGTCATCGGCCGAGAGTTTTACCAAAGCATTATGTCCTGATAATAAGATTGAAATAAGGTCATGAAACCCTACCAGTGGGATATTGCCGGCCATTATAAGTCCAATTCTTTTTTGGCTAAAACTTTTACCTGAATAGGAATATTTATCCATCCATTTGCTTAAGTTTTCTTCCGTTAAAAGCAGGCTCCAGGCAGTGAGGGCATATTTTATTTGGTCTTGCGAAAACCATTGGTTCTCTCTTTCGGCCTTATGGCACAAGGTTTCCAATTCGGGGGTGGGGTTCTTAAAAACCTTTCCGAGGGAAATAAGCGGAATTTGTAGTTGTTTAGAAAGCATATAAATAATGTGCGAAGTTCTGAAAAGATTGCATATTGCAAAAGGGAGAATAATTTTGCAGAACTTTTTTAAACAAATAAAGTTTTATGGCAATCAAGATTACAGATGAGTGCATCAATTGCGGTGCATGCGAACCAGAGTGTCCGAATAATGCTATTTATGAAGCCGGTGCCGAATGGGCATGGGCTGATGGCAATTCACTTTCAGGAACTATCACCATTGATGGGGAGTCGGTAGATGCAGGACAGCGTCATGCCCCGGTATCAAATGATGTATATTATATTGTAACCGAAAAATGTACTGAGTGCGTAGGTTTCCATGAAGAGCCGCAGTGCGCTGCTGTTTGCCCTGTTGACTGCTGCGTTCCGGATCCTGACCATGTTGAAACGAAAGAACGTTTAACAGAGAAAAAGGACAGAATGCATGGTTAATTAATAAGTCAATTCACAAAAGTTGTTCATAAACCCTTTTTGCCCAAAGCAAAAAGGGTTTATATTTTTACATCATCATGAATCACTACGGCATTTGTAACCTGAGTGCGGTGGCTCTCAGGGCTGAACCGAGCAGTAAAAGCGAATTAATTTCGATGCTTTTGTTTGGCGAAACGTTTCAGATTCTGGATGCAAAAGACGGATGGTTACGTATCAGAACCACCTATGATGAATACGAAGCCTGGCTCGAAGGCAAGCAGTATGATTCTCTTTACGAAGCACAGTTCAATGCTATTCAGCAAGCCCCGTTGTTTGTATCAAATAGTATTGCCGATGAAATAGGAGAGCAGCAGTATAAAACCAATATTTTACTTGGCTCCACGCTGCCATTGTATAAAGACGGATATTTTGAAATAGGTCATCGCACCTACCAAACAAATTCAGCACAGCAGGCCGTTTTTAAAAGTGTATCAGCCATAACCGAAACGGCTCTCCGGTACCTCAATGCTCCTTATTTGTGGGGAGGAAGATCCCCATTTGGTATAGATTGTTCGGGATTAACTCAAATGGTATTTAAAATAAACGGAATTAAACTGAGACGTGATGCATGGATGCAGGCGGAAGAAGGCAGTACTATTGATTTTTTTGAAGCTATAGAGCCGGGCGACCTTGCTTTTTTTGATAATGAAAACGGTAAAATTACCCATGTGGGAATCGTGTTACCTGACAACCGCATTATACACGCTTCTGGTCAGGTGCGGATTGATAAACTCGACCGTAGCGGCATTTATAGTGAAGCAGCAGGTAAGTACACTCACAAACTACGCATTATTAAAAGAGTTGCTGGTGCGGCAAACTAAATTGCCTCAAAATGGTTAACATTATTTAACCATCATCATTTACCTTTGCATAATTATTAAATAATATGACAACACAACCCATTTCAGTTGCCCTGAAAGCTGGCGACAAAGCGCCCTCGTTCCGTTTGTACAATACCGATAAAAAAGTAGTTACTCTGGAAGATTACAAAGGAAAAAATCTGATTATTCATTTTTTCCCGCTTGCCTTTACAGGCACCTGCACCACTCAGCTTTGTACCGTAAGAGACGCCATTTCCCTCTATTCAAATGATACAACCGATGTGGTGGCTATTTCGGTAGATACCCCTCATACTCTGGCAAAATTTAAAGAGTTGCAAAACCTCAACTTTACGCTTCTGTCTGATTTTAATAAAGAAGTTTCCCCTGCTTACGGTGCGCAGTACGAAGTTTTCGCATGCGAAATGCGGGGTATTGCAAAACGGGCTGCCTTTGTAGTGGATAAAGAAGGAACAATACGTTATGCCGAAGTATTGGAAAATGCCGGAGAACTTCCGAACTTCGACAAAATCAATGAAACATTGAAAGGAATCTGATATTAATGACCATTGCCATCATCGTACTTTTACTGGCCATAGGAATCGCTTTGGTTTTTGCCGAAATACTGGTGATACCGGGTACTTCCATTGCGGGTTTTCTTGGATTCCTGTTCTATATTATAGGGATATTATTTACGTACGATAATTTCGGGCGAACATCGGGGCATATTACGCTAATAACTACACTGGTATTTTCCTACCTCTTCATTTACCTGTCGCTTAAAAACGGGTATTGGAAAAAATTTCAGACGGAGCATCAAATGGATGGTTCGGCCAATGATCTGGATATTGGAGATATTGAAACGGGAGATATTGGCGAAACGCTTACAGAGTTAAATCCTTCGGGAAATGCATTGATTCACGGAGAAATATTTGAGGTTACTACTAAGGGAGAATCAATTGCTTCAGGCACCGAGATAAGGGTGACTGCCATAGACGACAATGTGGTGGTGGTTTCAAAAGTATAGTGATTGCAAAAAATCTGATAATTCTCTTATCTTTGCCCCACTTTTTAAGGGTCTCGTAGCTCAATTGGATAGAGCATCTGACTACGGATCAGAAGGTTTGGGGTTCGAATCCCTACGAGACCGCAAAACCCGGCTTATTGCCGGGTTTTTATTGTTTCAAATGGAATATCGTTCTTATAAAAGTGGTAGTTTATTTTCACAATTGAAAAGGGAATTATGAAACTGACAGGCATAAATTTCCTTTTCTTTCATTATTTATGCCTATTTACTATCGAAGTTATGTTTCTGATTTGGTAAATCTAAAATTGGGATTCATGAATTTAATTTTGGATAGTAGACTTTAATATTCACCTTTAATAAAAGAAAAGAAAAAAACACAAATACCTTAATCAAATACCTCAACCTAAATCTTTTAGACCCTGCCCCAAAGGCGGGGTTTATTTTTTAACAAAACCTGTGCAATCCGTTACTTTTGCATATATGCAAATTGGTTTTTATGGTGCAGCCGGTGAAGTTACCGGAAGCAAACATTTAATAACAACAGATAGTGGTAAAACATTGCTGCTTGATTGCGGACTTTTTCAGGGAAAAGCAGCAAACGGAGGTGATGTAAACCGCCATTTTGGATTCAGTCCAGCCGTGGTAAACTTTTTGTTTCTGTCCCACGCACATATTGATCACTCGGGTTTAATTCCTCGGTTGTTTAAAGAAGGTTTCAGAGGAAAAATTTTTTGTACCAAAGGAACTTATGCCTTATGTAAACTAATGTTGGCCGATAGCGCACATATACAGGAAGGGGATTTGGAAATAGTTAATAAACGCAGAAAAAAAAGAGGAGATCCGCCACTCGACCCGCTGTATAATATGGATGATGTAACCGGCTGTCTTGAGCTTTTTCAAACGTTCGACTACAATGAAGAGGTAACAGTTGACGAGGAGATTAAATGCGTGTTTACCGATGCCGGACACATGATAGGAAGTGCCGCAGTTAACCTCACCATACGCGATAAAAAAGGAAAACAGGTGCGTGTCACTTTTACCGGAGATATAGGAAGACAACGTGACAAAATACTTAATTCGCCTCAGCCCTATAAAGCATGTGACGTGCTGATATGCGAGTCGACCTATGGCGACAGGCTTCATGAAAAAGTTACCAATGCCGATGAACGCCTGCTCTCTATTGTGACAGAAACCTGTGTGGTACAACAGGGCAAGTTAATCATTCCGGCTTTTAGTGTCGATCGTACTCAGGAACTGATTTACCAGTTGGAGCAAATGGAAAATGCCGGACGATTGCCCAAAATAAATATATATGTGGATAGTCCGCTTTCGGTAAATGCCACCAATATTATGAGGGAGTTTACCGCAGACTACAATCAGGAATTTAAAGATTACCTGAAACATGATCCCGTACCTTTTTGTTTCCGTAACCTGCATTTTATTACCAAAGTTGAGGAATCAAAAGCACTTAATTCCATAAATGAACCATGCATTATCATCTCGGCTTCCGGAATGGCAGAAGCCGGCCGGATTAAACACCATATTAAAAATAATGTAACTGATAGCAGAAATACTATTTTAATTGTAGGTTATTGCACACCCGAAAGTTTAGGAGGCCGCTTGCGAAACGGGAATAAAATGGTTCGTATTTTCGGAGAAGAGTATGTGGTAAAAGCAAAAATAGAAGTGCTCGATGCCTACAGCGCACATGCCGATTACGAAGAAATCCTTCAATATTTATCCTGCCATGCACCTGCTACCGTTAAAAAACTCTTTTTGGTACACGGAGAAGCAAACACCATTAGCAGCTTTAAACAAAAATGTGAAGAAAAGGGTTATATCAATATTACCATACCCCAAAAAGGAGAGGTGTTTACTATTACAAATTAACCGATTAAATGAAAATAAAGGAGAATAAACGAAATATACTTTTTCTGTCATTGGGTGCATTTTTTATAGCCAATGCAATTATAGCCGAGTTTATTGGAGTCAAGATTTTTTCGCTTGAACAAACTTTAGGAATGGAACCCCTTAAGCTTATGATGCTGGGAGAACCGCGTTCGTTTGATATGACAGCCGGAGTTTTATTGTGGCCAATGGTTTTTATTATGACCGATATTATTAATGAGTACTTCGGAAGACATGGCGTGAGGTTGTTTACTTATATCGCTGTAGTTTTAATCAGTTATGCATTTCTGGCAGTATTTCTTTCCATGCATACTACCCCCAGTGGTTTCTGGATAAACAAACAACTTGAAGATGGTTCAACCATTGATATGAATGCTGCTTTTAACAACGTATTCGGTCAGGGATTATGGATTATCATCGGCTCACTGGCAGCTTTTCTAATAGGGCAAATGGTTGATGTATATGTTTTTCATTTAATTCGCAAGAGTACCGGTGAAAAACATATTTGGTTACGTGCCACCGGCAGTACACTTATCTCTCAATTCATTGATAGCTTTGTGGTACTTTTTATTGCCTTTTATTTTAGCAAACTAAATACCCCCGACCAATGGCCATTTACACGCGTACTCACCATTGGTATGGTAAACTATGCTTATAAATTTGCCGTGGCCATTTTACTAACACCTGTATTATACCTGGTGCACTACCTTATCGACAGGTATCTTGGAAAAGAGTTATCGGATAAAATGCTTGCCGAAGCTGCGGATGAGTGGTAGCTTATTGAACTACTAATTTGCGCGTGCTTACAGGAATTCCATTCAAACTAAGCGAATAAAAATACATTCCTTTACTCCAGTTGCTCACATCAATGGTTTGTTCATTTAATCCCTGATTAAGCTGGGTTATTTCTTTTTCAAACATCAACTTCCCGGTGATATCATATACGCTTATTACAGCCATATTGCTTCCGGCTATTTTAAACGGAATGGTAACCGATGTTCTGGCCGGATTAGGATATGCACCAAATAAATACTCTGTTTCCGCAATTTTTTCAGCCGATGTTACTGCTGTTGTACGAATGGTGTAAAAACCATCGGGGGCAGTAATTGGTTTTACTGCTGTTTTGCCATTATTGGTTAAGGCGGTAAGGTAATAATCTATATAATCGGTTGCGCTCATTCCGCCACTTATAATATCTCCGATTTTATATCCGGCACTGTCTGTAAGAACAATCTGCTGCCATGATCCTCCGTTTTTCCGGTAGCGGCAAACTGCTTTGTTAATACCGCTCTTATTCGATATTTTAGCAATAATATGGTACCTGGCCCGGGCTGGTTGCACTCCGTCAACCGATGGATGCCAGAAAACAACCGGATTTTCGGCAGGAATTTGCATGGTGATGCAATGAATGGCACCACCTAAAGGAGATATAGCCCGGCTGTCAATAGGAATAATTTTATAGCCTGGCATATTTTGCTGAAGAAAAGACATGATACGGTTGTGCTGTGCAATATTTCCGGTTACTCCATCACAGTAGGAGGGGAAAATGAAAGTTTTGTTTACCGTGAGTCCGTTTATAAAATTACGTGCATCGGCATCAATTTGCGTGCAATTTAACCGGGTATGGCTTCCGTTATCATTGGTAGGATGTTCCACCCGGATTACCCGGAACGGACGGCCATAGGTGCTTAGCTTGGTGCTCATCAGTTGTACATTGTCCTCAATGGTTTTTTTATCAATAGCGGTTATTACCGAAGGGTATTGAGCAATAAGCAGGGTTTGTTCGTCAATTAATTTAATATATAAATCAATATGCCCCGTTCCTCCGTCACATACTAATTTTTGTAAATCATAAAGTACAGGCGTGGCAAAAACACTTCGCAGCGTGTCATAGGTTTGGGTAGTAGTCCATCCCGGTAAATGAATGGTATTATCTGCATTTACTTCTTTAACCACAGTGCTCAGAAATAAGCGGCCAAACCCGTCTGTCATCAAATTTCCACCCTCTGAGTTGAGTTTAGTAACAAAATTAGGATAACCCATTTTTTGAGCCAGTTGTGCCGGGAAAACATTATCGTTATCACGTCCGTCATAATATTTCATATCGGTGAAACCAATATTATCAGAAGCACCATAATAAAAAGCCATCGGACCAAAATCACGCGTCCACCAGTCGTCACCGGTAGCTACCATAAATTTGTAATTGTACAGCGCTTTGCCCCGGTTTTGCATAAATTTTTTAATAACTATTGAATCCCCTGCTGAATTAATACGAATCCATATAGTACACTCGGGCTGCACAGCATCACAAATTTGGGCTGAAATCAAACCGTATTCACTGCCGGTATCTACTCCTATAATGTTAAAATTATTATCGTATTCAAATGCCCATGAAATGGCTACGGCCTGCGATTCTTCAAACTCGCCCGGAAGTCGCATGCCGGCCGGAAAAACAGTAATTGCATCGGTTTTAAAATGATTTTGCTGTTTGGAACGCTCAATACTTAATTGGTATTCGGCCTGCGTTTTGGCAACGGGTTTATGTCCTCCATAGGGAAGTTGAGCCAAAAGAGTGCTACCTGTTAAGGTGAATGCAAGGGTGAATGAAAAAATGTGTTTCAGCATAAAAAAGTTTATGTTTGACCAAATATACAACTTTTACCCAGACAAAATGACTAAAGCATTCGTTGCACCGGCTGTTTACCCTGCAGGCACCGTGCATTTTAAAACAACCGATTTAGAAGAACGTACCGAGCCATTAAAGGTTTTGTTATGCCATCCGGAGTACTTTGATATTGTGGATGTGAAAAATGCTTATATGGAGGGGCAACAGGGATTACTTGATAAAAACCTGGCGCTTACCCAATGGAATGAACTTAAATCTATTTACCTGCGTCTGAAAGAGGAGGGCGTGGTAGAGGAGGTGCTTGAAATTGATGGTGCCGCTGGTTGTGAAGACATGGTGTTTTGCGCCAATCAAACCTTTCCATGGAAAAACGGAGATGAAAAATTAGTTGTTATGAGCAAAATGCATCATGAGTCGCGCAGGCGCGAAGTACCTTTTTTTGAAACGTATTTTACGGCTAAGGGATATACGCCTTTACATCTTAAAAATGCCACCATGTTTGAAGGTATGGGCGATACCATTCCGCACCCGCAATTAAAATTACTTTATGGCGGATATGGACATCGAAGTGATACAGCAGCGTATGAAGATCTGTCAAGTCTGCTGCAGGTACCGGTTATAACGCTTCAGTTAATTCACCCTAATTTCTATCACCTCGATACCTGTTTTGTCCCTCTTTCAACAACCGAAGTCATGTTGTGCAAAGAAGCATTTACCGCTGATGGGATGAAGGTAATTGGTGATATGTTTTCAAAAATTTACGAAATTCCGATTAACGAAGCCATCACTACTTTTTGCCTCAATGCTCATGTAATTCATAATAGGAAGAATGGGAAGAAAGCAGCCATTATTCAAAAAGGGAGCACGGTAGCATTAAAAGCACTGAACGAAACAGGATATACGGTTTATGAAACCGAAACTTCGGAATTTATGAAATCAGGGGGAAGTGTTTTTTGTATGAAAATGATGTGCTACTAAATCAGGAGCAATGCAGGCGAATGAGGCTCCATCTGTTCATCTTTTTTTCATAAAGAAGGCTCATTACTTTTCGGTTTTTCATTTTACCATTCCGGTATTCATCCCAGTAAACAACCACGGTTGCTGTATTATCAATTATGCCTATGCTTTCAATTACTAATTTTAACTCCGGTTTGCGCGGGTAATGCCGCTTAAGGAAATTTCCGGAGACCGGTTCCGAATAGCAAATGGTATTTCCCCACACGCAACTCATACCTGAGTCGGCAAAAATCAGGGCATTAAACAAAGAAACACCTTTTTCGTTCCAGGTAGTTTCCAGCGTTTTCACCTGCCTTTGAAGAGCCGCTTTTTCGGGCGAATGAAATTGCTGGCCCCATGCAACATGGCGCACAAGCAATATAAAAACGACTGAAACTAAAAGATTTTTAAATTTCATGGCTCCCAAACTTCAAATGTACTGCCAAACCTGTGTATTATTGCAGCATGGAGTTGAAAAACGGGAACTACTGCATTGATGATATCCGTTTGGTGGATATTGCAGAAGAATTTGGTACCCCTGTGTATGTGTACCATGGTGAAAAAATTATTGCTCAGTTTGAGCGTTTAAAAAATGCCTTTGGCGGCACACAGGTAAAAATTAAATACGCCTGTAAGTCGCTTAATAATATTAATATTCTGAAACTGCTTAAAAAGGCAGGTTCGGGGTTAGATGCAGTTTCCATTCAGGAAGTGTGGCTTGGGCTTAAAGCCGGTTTTAAACCCGAAGAAATTTTGTTTACACCCAATTGTGTTTCTATTGATGAAATAAAAATGGGTGTAGCCGAAGGGGTGCAGATTAATATTGACAATATTTCTATTCTGGAGCAATTCGGACATGAGTATGGAAACTCCGTACCTGTATGCATAAGGTTAAATCCGCATATTATGGCGGGAGGAAATACCAAAATTTCCACGGGGCATATAGATTCTAAATTCGGAATTTCTATCTACCAGTTGCGCCATGTGCTGCGTGTGGTAAAGTCAAACAATATTCGGGTTAACGGATTGCATATGCACACCGGTTCCGATATCCTTGATCCGGGAGTGTTTTTGCAGGGTGCCGATATTTTGTTTGAATGTGCAAAGGATTTTCCCGATTTAGAATTTATTGATTTCGGCAGCGGGTTTAAAGTAGCTTATAAAGAAGGAGACATCACCACCAATGTGGAGGAGTTGGGTAAAGCCATTTCGTCAAGGTTTAATCAGTTTTGTAAAGAGTATGGCCGAAATCTGGAACTGTGGTTTGAGCCCGGTAAATTTTTGGTGAGCGAGGCAGGTTACTTTCTGGTAAAAACAAATGTAATTAAACAAACAACTGCCACTGTATTTGTAGGCGTTGATTCCGGACAAAACCACCTTATTCGCCCGATGTTTTACGATGCATACCATCATATTGTTAATATTTCCAATCCATCGGGGGTAAACCGCGTGTATACTGTGGTAGGATATATTTGTGAAACCGATACATTCGGCTGGGACAGAAAACTGAATGAAGTAAGGGAAGGCGATGTATTATGTTTTAAAAATGCAGGTGCCTACGGATTTACCATGTCGTCAAATTACAATGCCCGCTACCGTCCGGCCGAGGTACTCATTTATCAGGGTAAACCACACCTTATCCGCAAGCGCGAAACCATGGACGATATTCTGAAAAATCAGGTAGAAGTTATTTAAACTCCACTTCGGTGGCACCTTTTCCGTATTTAAATTCATCGGCATCCCCGGCTTTTTTTATCTTCGGATAGCTGTGCAGGTATTCTCTTATTTTTCGCTTTAGAATACCATCACCTATGCCGTGAATAAAAATCATTTTTTCTATACCGGCAGCCAACCCTTTTTCAAGCGAGCGCCTGAAGTATCCAAACTGCACCTGAATTGCCTCGGTGGGTTTTAAATTTCCCGGTACGTCAGGGATGGTTTCCAGGTGCAAATCTACCACCTCATTTACTTTAGCTGAGTCTTCATTGGACCAAATGGCTTTACTTTCGGTTTTGGGTTCGTTAAAGTCGCGCGAACGCAGTTTTTGCAAATCTATCAGGTTTATATCTTCATCCAGTCTGAAAACGTATGCCTGTCTGTTGAGCACCTTACTGAATTTAAAACTTCCGTGAAACTCCTTGCTTCGGAAACGAATGCTTTTATGTATGGGTTTTTCGACATGTTCTGATTGAGCAGGGCATGGAATAAAATTAAATACAAATTCCGGCCACTCACTGAATTCGGTAAGATTCATCGTTTCAAGAGTAATAATTTCGTCAAGCGAAAAGCTTCCTTTTCTATGCGTGGTGTATATTTTTTTATCAAATGTTCCGTAGGTATAAACCAACTCGGGCGATAGTAAATTCACCAGTTTCATATGAAGCAATCCGTCCGATTTTGGTTCGAACAATAAAAACACACCCAGCTCGGTTCTTACTTTTGCTTCCGAAATAGTTTTTGGCTCTTTCTTTATTGTGTCACCTACCGAACTTTCGGCAAAAGTAATTTTTACCAGTTCTGTTTTTAAAACCGGAATTTCAAAATCATCATCGGTAGTCACGCCCACGGTGCGTGCATCAATAATTCGCGTTACCGTTCCTTCTAAGGGCTCGTTTAAAAAACGAACCCGGTCTCCAGCATTAATTGTTGTCATCAGAAATAGAAATAATGAAATTTAAGTCCGTTTTTATTTTTTTCCAGAGCAGGTAATGGAAATTTTAAACAATTAACCAGAAAGAAAACGCGCTTCAATGTTTTTGATTTGGTTGGGATACGCGTAAAATCAATATCTGGCGACAGGTACCATTGCCGGTAGCGCGGGATAAAGGAATAGTTGAGGGGTACCGAACTTCCTTTGGGTAAAAACGAATTCCCTTCCGCTCCAATCATTCCCTGTGCACCATAGCCAATAGCCAGATTGAGCCATGCCGGAAATTTACTTTCTTTAGCAAGGCAAAGGCTTTTTATATTGGCCGAAAGCCAGTAGGTGTGCCCGTTATAATCTTTAAACATTTGCTGCGGAAAGTTTTCGCCCAGCACATTGGGCCGCAGTTGGTGGTAAGGTGACTGACTGAACGAAAACTTAAAATTTATTTTTTCTTCCTTCCAGAAAAGTTCCTGCGCCACGCATAATCCAGTTCCAAATGTATTGGCGGCCACATCGCCCCATGATGCTCCCCAATTGGTTGAGAAACCATCCAAAATTTCGATGGTGGTAAGGTAGCTGTACCCAACTAAGCCACCAGTAAGAATGGCCTTTTTGCCTTTCAGTCCGGCCCAGCGGTACAATTCTATACCTGTGCGACTCAGTTGGTAAGCACTATACGAATGTCCCGTTTTATCTACCTGCATCCACTCGTTGTTATCATTAAAAAAATGAAATTTACCCATTGGATAGCCTTTGTACCAGAGAGTGTATAGCCCTGTCATGGTAAGGGCATAGGTGGCCGGCACCCCTATATTTACCCCCCGAATCCGGTGATGGCTACTGTCATGCTGGCTGTAAACTGTTTGAAGGGTTAGCAGCCAAAACACTATCCACAGAAATACTTTTTTATAAATCAAGAGGCTGCGAAATTACATTTTATTCATCAGCAAAAAAGGCTGCAACTTTTAAGGGACAACTTCCGTCATACACGGGGCAGTGGAACAATTTTTGTTAAATTCGCGTGTCCGGAAAATAATTAACAGGATAATTTAAGCATAGTATGAGAAAGTTTTTTGCGGGTTTATTGATTGCATTTTCGTTGGGAGCACTGGCACAAACCACTACGGTTCAGTTTGAAAAAAAGGAAATTGATTTAGGAACCATTAAGGAGGTTGACGGACCTAAAACCGTGGTGTTTGTATTTAAAAATACAGGTAAATATCCCATGTCGCTTCGCAATGTGGTGAGCCCTTGTAACTGCACGGTACCCAAATGGAGCAAGGATACTATTTACCCCGGTAAAACCGGAAGCATTGAAGCACGGTTTGACCCTGCGGGCAGAGCCGGATCGTTTGCAAAAGCCATTACCGTGCTCATGAACAATACCACCGAAGAATTTGATGCCCTCACAATCAAAGGAGTGGTTGACCCGAAGGAAATGCCCGTTGCCATGAAGTATCCCAGCCAGATTGGTAACCTGCGTATGGAAACCGATCACCTTTCGTTCGGGGATATAAGGAACAATTCGAAAGATACCGTTGAAATGAAAATTTATAACGATGGTTATTCTACTATAACATTTCTGCGGGCAGACGGGCCCGATTATGTAACCTATGAGTATCCGGCTGAACTAAGGCCCAAAACAGAAGGAATTTTAAGAGCCATTTTTGACGGCACCAAAACCAAAGAACTGGGTCAGCAGTTTTTTAAAGTTACCATTACCACTAATGACAAGGATAACCCTTACAAATATTTATACAATACCGGAAATATTCTCGATTACTTTCCGCCAATGAGTAAAAAAGATTCACTTATGGCTCCGCGTGCCAAATATGATAAAACACATCATAACTGGGGAACCATTAAACAGGGCGAAATGATGACGGTAAATTTTATGATTACCAACACAGGTAAAAGTGATTTGGAAATTAAACAAACCAAGGCCAGTTGCGGTTGCACCGCTTCTAATCCAATGAAAACATTATTGAAAAAAGGCGAAACCACCCGCATTGAAGTGCGCTACGATTCAAAAGGAAAAAGCGGGCACGAAAATAAAGCCATATATGTTTATACCAACGATCCCTTTAATCCGGTGGTAGTACTCACTATTGCCGGAGAGGTGGCAGTTCCGGCAGCAAAATAAATTTATGATTAATAATATGAATACGAAACGATTTTTATTGTTAACCACAGGTATTGGTTTTTTGAGCGGAGTGCTTGGGGCATTTACCTTTCAGCAGTTAAAGCAAACCGACAGCATTACTTTTCTTCAAAACAGCAACCCCGGGGTTTCGCCCTTAAGCAGGGTTTATTACAATCATACTTCGTTAGAGGGAGCAAGTTTTGTAAAAGCATCCCAGATTTCAACTCCGTGTGTAGTGTTTATAAAAACACTTTCGAATGCACGTATGCAGCCGCAGGATCCGTTTTTTAACTGGTTTGGGGATTTCGATTTTTTTGGTCAGCGAGGGCCGGTAAGTTCTTCGGGTTCGGGAGTAATTCTTTCAGCCGATGGATATATTGTAACCAATTTCCACGTGGTAAAAGGGGCCGATGTAATTGAAGTGGTGCTCAACAATAACAAACATAACTACAAAGCAAAAGTTATTGGCACCGATCCATCAACCGATTTGGCCCTGCTGAAAATTGATGCAAAAAATTTACCTCATATTGCTGTTGGCAATTCGGATAATGTGACGGTGGGCGATTGGGTAGTGGCTGTAGGAAATCCATTTAACCTGACCTCAACCGTTACCGCAGGTATTGTAAGTGCAAAAGGAAGAAATATTAATATAGTAAACAACCAGTTTCCTATTGAATCATTTATTCAAACCGATGCAGCCATTAATCCGGGAAACAGCGGTGGGGCATTGGTTGATTTAAACGGACAATTAGTAGGCATTAATACCGCCATTGCAAGTAATACCGGTTCGTACAACGGGTATGGATTTGCCATTCCGGCCAATATTGTAACCAAAATAGTTAAGGACCTGATTGAATTTGGCGAAGTACAGCGAGGTTTTACCGGATTAAACATAAGAGATATTGATGGCGAACTTTCGGATAAACTCCATTTGGAAGGGGATAAGGGTGTGTATGTAGAATTTGCGGTGGAAGATGCTCCAGGATACAATGCAGGAATTAAAGAAGGAGATGTGATAATAAAAGTAGATAACAAGGATATTGACAGCAAAGCCATTTTTGATGAACAGATAAGTTACCATCGCCCGGGCGAAAAAATACCTATGGTGCTGCTTCGCTCCGGAAAACCTATGGTAGTAACCGTAACACTTATTAACCGAAAGGATAATGATGCTATTATGCGAAAAGGTTCGGTAAGTTCAACGGTGCTGGGGGCCGATTTTCAGTTTATTTCTAAAGCCGAGAAAGAAAAACTGGGGGTGAGTAGTGGCATTCGTATAAGCAATGTTCGAGGGGGGCGTATGCGCAGTATGAATTTGCCCGATGGATTTGTGATTACCGCACTCAACAAAAAAACATATACCAACCTGGATGAGTTTATACGGGATATGGAAAACATACGCGGACAAATTTTGATTGAGGGTGTATACCCCAACGGAGGCAGAGGCGTATTTTCATTCTATTCATATTAATGTCAGTTGTCGGTTCGAGCGAAGTCGAGAACTGACAACTGTCAGAAAAGCTTCTCATAAGGTTTATTGAAGAAAACAGGTATACGTAATTAGATTTCAGGTTGTACCTTCGCGGCATGTTAACATCATTAAAAGCGGGTAACACCGAACTGCTCACCGATAATTTCTTTTTGCTGGCCGGCCCCTGTGTGGTAGAAAGCGAAGAGGTGTGTTTTACCGTGGCTTCACACATGAAAGAACTGTGCGCGCGGTTAAATATTCCCTACGTGTTTAAAGCTTCATATCGCAAGGCCAATCGTTCGCGCCTCGATTCATTTACCGGAATAGGAGATGAGGCCGCCTTAAAAATTATTAAAAAAGTGTGTACCGAACTTGATTTACCATCGGTAACCGATATTCATGAAAGTGATGAAGCCGATATGGCCGCTGCCTATGTAGATGTATTGCAGATACCCGCCTTTTTATGTCGCCAAACCGATTTATTAGTGGCAGCCGCCAAAACCGGAAAGGTAGTGAATATAAAAAAGGGACAATTCCTTTCGCCCGAAGCCATGAAATTTGCTACCGATAAGGTAAAAGAATCGGGCAATAATCATATTGCTTTAACCGAGCGTGGCACGATGCTGGGCTATACCGACCTGGTGGTGGATTACCGGGGTATTCCCACCATGCAAAAGTTAGGTTATCCTGTTATACTTGATATTACCCACTCGCTGCAGCAACCCAACCAAAGCAGTGGCGTTACAGGCGGATTACCTCAGTTGATTGAAACCATTGCCAAAGCCGGTATTGCCACAGGTGCCAATGGTATTTTTATGGAAACACACCCCGACCCAAAGAATGCGAAATCTGACGGGGCTAATATGCTGCCTCTGGCACAAACCGAGGCATTACTGAGTAAACTGGTAGCCATTAGAAAAACCATTAATACGTTTTAGATTTCTTTTTTTGCCGGATTAGGCTGCCGGTTTGTGGCTAAACAACACACACCAGAACAGCAAGGTAAAAATGGGTTTCAAATGTAGATTGGTTTGATTTTTTGTATTAGGGAAGATATTTGAAATCGAAGCGGCCCTTGGTGACGTTTAGCGATTTCCAGTTAAATTCGTTGAATATTGTAAACTCAAAAGTACCCGCCATAACATGATTGATGGTATCTAATTTAGTTAAGTCAAGTACTGCATACAAATCAGGGGTTATGGTAGATTGATATACCGTATTACGATAATCTACCACGAAATTTGTTTTCATCAAATTTGACCCAAAAGGTATCACATAATGCCCCGGTCCGAAGATTTTGTAGGCGATATTTATGGACACCTCTTCATCCGGGTTACCCGTTGATGGATCTTGGGTATAAAAATCTAATTCAAAAATACCCTTTCCATACCCTGAAGAGCCAAAATCAAAATAGTAACTATCGGGCCAGGCTTTTCCGTTCATCAGGCAGCCAAAGGTTTGTTTTCCTTCGGTAGTTAAAGGAGGCAGTTTATCTTCTTCTTTTTGCGGTTCCTCTTTTTTGCAATGCAGGCTAAGACAAACAAAAGTAATAAGGAGCAAAAGGAGTTTTGGTTTGCGGATAAGAAGCATTATTAATACTTAAAATCAAAACGCCCCGAGGAAACTTTTATTTTTTTTGTGCCCTCCAGATTGTATAGTGAAAAATCAAAAGTTCCTGAAACAATATTATTTAAGCTGTCTAATCTACTTATTGTAATATATGCCATTCCATTTGGAACTCCATTTACACCGGTAAGGTAAAAGTCGTTATGGTCGTTGACGGAGAAAAAATCAGTGTCATATGTATATGGAATGAAGTAAAATCCAGGAGCATGAATTTTGTTAGTAGTAAAACTCACCCACTCTTCATCCATAATTGTGTATCGATCATATGAAATAGAGTAATCTATATGTAATTCTCCCCCTTGATAATATACATATTTATGGTGATAGCCTCCCCGTTCCATTGGCCACGCCTTTCCATTTAGTAAACAGCCAAAGGTATTGGCTCCAATAGCCGTGGCAGGTGGTAATTTGTCTTCTTCGCTTTCTTTTTTACAATACACACTCAGGCAGGCAAAAGTAATAAGGAGTAAGAGGATTTTTAAGGGCTGCATAGAGAAAAGAGGCTATTCCGTATCCAACGCATCCATGATGCACCTAACCGGAAGGGCTGAATTTTTTTTGCTGTTAATAATCATCACATCATTGTTGCGGCTGTCGAGGTAAGTGTTCCATGCGTATCCGGCATTAAAATTAGAGCTGCTCCAAAACATGGTTTCGGTCATGTAAAAATCATACACCCCGTTTTTATCTTTCCATCCGCTTAATTGCACGGCCATACTGTTGGACCCGGGAGTAGTAAGCGAAGTATATGCCTCATCAAATGTACCTTTATGTCCGCCCAGGTTATTCAGCAGTTCTTCCCACTCGTCAATGGTAGGAAGGTGCCATCCCTGCGGGCACACTTCGGCAGAGGTACTCCATTCGTACAATCGCCCGTAGTTTTTACAATTTGAATTAGTGTCTTCATAACAGTAGCTGCCTTCTTCAGTTACAAAATTCAGGTTTTGGGCCATCCATGTCTGGTTTTCTATTTTTACTATGCGGTAACGCTGCTTGTCGCGCGGGTCGGTAAAATAATTTTTTGCATCGGCAGCCGCAGCCTGTAATTTGCTTTTGGCATTTAATTTCACCGTTTGGTCTTTTATCACATTGGTATTGTAGGCCCAGTATTCCTGCCCGCGTATTTCAACACTGTGTGAGCCAATGGCAATATTATTTACGGGGATGGTAGTGCCACCGTTTATGGGTCCTAATTTTTGCCCGTCAATATATAAATCACCGGTAATTTCAGAATTAATTTCAATGGCACCATACCCCGCAATTTCCTGCGCACGTCCCATTTGTACCTGCTTTACCGGAACGGCAGCTACAGGTTGCTGATTGGCCAGACGGCCGCCACCTGCATTGGGGACATTGCCCGTAAGCACAAAAACAACATCCCCCTTATCTAACGAAGGATGGCGTATTTTTCCGTATTGCGGATGCTGGTTGTTGTAGCTGTAGTTAACTACATTGTTTTGTAAAAACTCACCCAATTCGGTTCCGGTAAGGTATCCATCGCCATTGGCATCGCTAAATGGAGTGGTGAGTGCCTGTACAAACTGCTCTCTGAAAATACTTTTATCAGGTACGGTTTCATTCTCGTCTCCGCTGGTAATAAACTGCCGTACGGGCATGGATATTTTGTACGAGATGGCTTCGGGCACGGCACGGGTCATAGCAAATAAAGCCCCCGAAAAGCAGGCATCAAAAACAAAAATGGCGTGTTTGGATTGAATACGCTTGGCATAAATTTCAATCTGTCCCATTTCCATAGCCGTTTTTTGAAACAGCGGTAAATTGCTGTTGGGGTTGGGCGCATTAGACGGCACAATATATCCTAATTTATCGCCATAAGAGGTTTTAACGGTGTGCCCGTGGCCGGCAAAATAAATAACCAGCCGGGCGTTTTCTTCCTGTCCGTACTGACTGATAAATTCCGAGAAGGCATCGTCCATCATTTCTTTGGTAAGGTTGGTTTTGGTTACCACGTTAAATCCGTGTTTTTCCAATGCCCCCTGCACGGCTACCACATCATTTTGTACTCCCGGCAGGTCGGGCCAGCCATTGGTGTAGTCGCTAATGCCAATAATTAAGGCATGGCTTTGCTGATACAAAGTAGTAGGTTGATTTCCGATATTCATAAGCACGGGGGCAATGCCACGTTGTTGTGCAAATACCAGAACCGGACAAAACAAAAGAAGTAGAAATTTTCGCATGTATCCAGGTTTAAGTTAAACCAAAGTTACAATCTTTTTGGCATTAGAAAAAAAATATTTCCAACACGAGGGGTTGAAGGCAAATGGCTTAAGACGGATAAACAGGAAGAAACATGGCGGTATAGGACGGCCTTAGTACATTTTCTGCATCAGGGTAACATCAAGCAGTTGTCCGAATTTTTTGCCCACCTGCCTGAGGACGCCTACTGTTTCAAACCCCATTTGGGTATGTAAATGAATACTTATTTCGTTGCCCTGGGTAATGCGTGAAATTACCGTGTGCAGTCCGCCTTGCCGGCCTTCATCAAGTACCTGTTGCATTAATTGCCGGCCAATTCCCCGACCTCTGAAATCCCTGTGAATATAAACCGATATTTCGGCAGTATCATCATAGGCGGCCCGTTCGCTCCAGCGGGAAAGGGAGGCCCAGCCAACCACTGTTTCATTTAACAAAGCAACTACTACCGGATATTTTTGCGAATGCTGTTCCAGCCACTGCCTGCGGTTTTCGGGTGTTTTTTCTTCGGTATCAAACGTGGCGGTGCCGTGTTTAATGGCATCGTTGTAAATATCCGTAATGGCGGGTAAATCGGTTTCCTGTGCTTTTCTGATTCGTAACTGATCAGAAGAGACCATTGATTTCGGTTTCAATTTTATTGATTACAATTCCTAAATCTTCCGGTTTATCGGCATAGTTCAGGTTATCAATATCAATAATAAGCAGCTTTCCTTTTTTGTAGGTAGAAATCCATGCTTCGTAGCGTTCATTTAATCTGCGCAGGTAATCCAGTCTTATGGAATCCTCGTAATCGCGACCGCGTTTTTGAATATTATTTACAAGGGTAGGAATGGATGCACGCAGGTAAATTAACAAATCGGGGCCTTTAATAAATTTATTAAGCAACTCAAACAGGCGCGAGTAATTATCAAAATCACGGGTGCTCATTAAACCCATAGCATGCAGGTTGGGGGCAAAAATAAAGGCGTCTTCGTAAATGGTACGATCCTGAATGACCGTTTTTTTTCCTTCACGAATTTTCATGATGGTATTGAAACGGCTGTTCAGAAAATAAATCTGCAGGTTAAACGACCAGCGCTGCATTTCTTCGTAAAAGTCGCTGATGTACGGATTATCTTCTACATCTTCGTAATGTGGCTCCCATCCGTAATGTTTGGCTAAAAGGGAGGTTAAGGTGGTCTTTCCCGACCCTATATTACCGGCTATGGCTATGTGCATGTAACAAATAAAATTGATTGAACTGAAATTTTAAAATTTTCAAATCGAATTGTGAATAAATACCTGTTAAAATTTAGGGAATCCAATGGCTTCTCTCACTTCTTTCATCGTAGCCGCTGCGCTTACATGCGCTTTCTCAGCACCTTCACGGGCAATTTTGGCCAAATAGGCTTCATCGGCTCTTAGGGTAGCTATTTTTTCCCTTACGGGGGTTAAAAAGTTTACCATATCCTCGGCCAGTTGTTTTTTCATATCACCATACCTGATGCTGCAATCGGCATGTGCCTGTACAAACTTTTGTACTGTGTCGGGTTCCGAAACCATTTTCATGAGGTGAAAAAGATTTTGTACCGAAGGGGCAGGAGTGCTGTTGGGTTCAGAAGGCCCCGCATCGGTTACGGCACGGGCTATTTTTTTACGGATAATTTCAGGAGAATCTATCAGGTTAATTACATTGGCATCGCCATCGCTTTTGCTCATTTTTCCTTCGCTCTGCAGTCCGGGTACTTTTATCAGCTGGTTGCCGTAATTAAATGCAAAAGGTTCGGGGAAAATATCTTTTCCGTAAATACGGTTAAACCTGTTGCCAAAGGTGCGCGCCATTTCCAGGTGCTGCTCCTGATCTTTTCCTACGGGTACTTTAAGTGCCTTATGAATGATGATATCGGCTGCCATCAGTACCGGATAGGTAAGCAGTCCGGCATTTACATTATCGGGTTGTGTGCGCACTTTTTCCTTAAATGAAGCCACACGTTCCAGTTCGCCCTTGTAGGCATGCATATTCAGCAGCATATACAACTCTGTTATTTCTTTCAAATCACTTTGAACGTAGAGGGTGCATAAATCCGGATTAATGCCGCAGGCAAGGTATTCAGCCAGCACCTGTTTTACGCTGTTTTGCAAATCAGCAGGCTTGGGGTGTGTGGTTAACGAATGGTAATCGGCAATAAAAAAATAGCACTGGTATTCGTGCTGCATTTGCACAAAATTTTTAACAGCACCCAGGTAATTACCTAAATGTAAATTTCCGGTAGGTCGTATTCCGCTTACAACTATTTCTTTTGATGAATTCATGCAGGCGCGAAGATAAGAGAAGTTACTCAATTATGCTTGTTGAATAAACTTCTGCCTGTGCCCCCTATAGCTATTTTTCTTATTGACTCATCCAATAGCCTTTTAGCTGCCAGTTGGCAATTTTAAAGGTAACTGCCGAGTCGGAATGTGCTTGTAAATCGTAACCTATTGCAGCAAATGCCCCGGCTGATTCTCCTTCATCGGTTTCGGTTAAAATGAGCTGTACTTTGGGCTTCAAAAGTAATTCTTGCTGATTAGCATAATCCTTTACGCAATAACGGCTGTATACTTTACTGTTCCAGCAGCACACCGATGCCCAGTTTCCTACAGCGGTGGTGTGGTTTTGTCTGAGTGTTTTTGTAAAGTAAGCATTGGCCTCTTTAATTTGAAAAGTCCTGTTGGTATAGGATAAGGTTATCATGGTAAATCCAATACCGAAAAGAAGCAGCGAACCTGCCTGAAGTGCGCGGGGCACTTTAAATTCATTTAGCAGTGCAAAAAACACAAGCATATTTACTACGGCTGTGCTTATAAGGTAACGGCTGGGTAAATACACATTGATAAATTTTAATAATTCCAGTGCGAGCCATACCAGGCAAAAAAGCAATAAAGGCTGTCCGGTTAATTTTTTTCTTTTCCAAAGCACAACTGCCAGTAAAAAAATTGTAACGTAAAACAGGTAAACGCTGTAACCCATAAACACATCTTCTCTGTAAAGTGTATGTGTAAATTTTATTCGTTCCCATAAATCGTGCAGGTTGTTGTCAAATTTCAATTCGCTTTGTATGGCGGCAATTTTGGCCAAATAAACTTTATTGGGAAGGTACCACACGGCATAAAACAATATGGCAATACCTAATGCAGTGCAAACCGAGATAAGCACCTGTTTTTTGAAAAAGTTTTTTTCGGTACCGGTAGTTGCCGCAAAAAGAATAATGGCAGTAAACGGTAAAATAGCCGCAGCATATACAAACGAGATTTTTATAAATACCGTTACAACTACAAGTACGTTGGACAGCAGCACGTGTTTTGTTTTTTTAGTTTCAATGCCATGATTGAAAAAGGCCATCGCCATAAGCAAAAAGCAGGTGGCGGGAATTTCGGTCATAGCCAAATGACTGTAATGAAACACCACGGGGTTAAACAGCAAGGCGGGTAAAATTACTCCGGTAAGGTGTTTAAATGTATTTAACCGGATGAGCACAATACCGGTAAGCATGACTAATAACAGAATAGTGAGGCGGGCCACTAACCAATCGGTGCCGGCTATCAGAAAGGAGGGGAGAAGCAGCGCATTGAAAAGGGGCGCACGTAAAAAAGCATCGGTTTCGTGCAGATTCCACATACCGGTATTAAGCCAGTTGCGCAATTGCAGGGTGTACAACCCTTCATCGGTCCAGGCACCGCGGCTGTGCGAAAGATTCACATCGGCATCGGACTGCAAAAACGGAATTTGGGCAATAAAGAAAAACAGAATAACAAGGTAGGGAAACCATTTATGCGCGATTACGGATCGCATATAATTAGCCTTGTGCTGCCAGCAGGTATAACACGGCCATGCGAATGGCTACTCCATTTTCTACCTGTTGTAAAATAATGGATTGATCGGAGTCGGCTACTTCGCTGGTAATTTCCACCCCACGGTTAATGGGGCCCGGATGCATGATGGTAATTTTTTTGCCAAGTGAGTCAAGGAGAGGTTTATCTAATCCGTAGAGCATTGAATACTCTCTGAGGCTGGGAAAATATTTAATTTCCTGTCGCTCCAGCTGAATGCGCAGCATATTGGCCACATCGCACCATTCAAGTGCTTTGCGCAGGTTGTGTTCTACCAATACTCCAAGCTCACTGATATGTTTCGGAATAAGCGTTGTAGGGCCGCATACCATCACTTTTGCCCCAAGTTTTTGCAGGCAAAGTATATTAGACAAGGCCACACGCGAGTGCAGAATATCTCCTACAATCACTACTTTTTTCCCTTTAACATCTCCAAGTTTTTCCCGTATTGAATAAGCATCAAGCAGGGCCTGTGTGGGGTGTTCGTGCGTGCCGTCACCTGCATTTACAATTTGCGCATCTATATGTTTGGCTAAAAATTTACTTGCCCCGGCCGAGGGGTGCCGCATCACCACCATATCTACCTTCATGCTCAGAATATTGTTAACCGTATCAATAAGCGTTTCGCCTTTTGAAACGGAAGAAGAAGAAGAAGCAAAGTTGATGGTGTCGGCCGAGAGCCGTTTTTCGGCCAGTTCAAAAGAAATGCGGGTACGGGTAGAGTTTTCGAAAAATATATTGGCAATGGTGATATCGCGCAGGGAAGGAACTTTTTTAATGGGTCGGTTAATTACTGCTTTAAAATTATCAGCGGTTTCAAAAATCTGCTGAATATCTTCAACGGTTAAATCTTTGATCCCAATCAGGTGTCGTGTGCTTAATTTGCTCATTTGTTTTCAATATTCGTTATTAACCAAACTGCATCCTTAGTTCCGGTTTGTTTCAGGTCAACCACCACCTTGTCGTTATTGCGCGAGTCAACCACGTGCCCTACGTATGTGGCTTCAATGGGTAATTCTCTGCTGTATCTTCGGTCAATAAGCACCATCAGCTCTACTGATGAAGGGCGGCCAAAAGCCGTGAGGGCATCCATAGCTGCCCGAATGGTGCGCCCGGTGAAGAGCACATCATCTATTAAAATCACATTTTTATTTTCTATAATGAAATCTATTTTCTGCTCGCTTGGTATCAGTACCGATTCTCTTCGCCTGAAATCATCCCGGTAAAAGGTAATATCCAGTTCTCCGTAAAGAAGATTGTTGTTGCCTGTTATTTCTTTCATCCGCTGGTGAATTCTGCGAGAAAGCAACACTCCTCTGGGTTGTAGTCCTACAATGGCCGAGTCATTAAATCCGTTGTGATTTTCGATTAACTGATGGCAAAGCCTGTCGATGATAATCGAAAGCCTTTTTTGATCAAGAAGCAGTTTTTCTTTCATATTATTTCCTTTCCGAATGCTCCAGTAGTATGTCAAACTCTTCCGGTTTTATGGGTATTACCGAAAGCCGTCCCTGTTTTACCAATGCAATATTTTGGAGCCGTTTATCCGCTTTTATCTGTGCAAGGTTAACCGGTTTTTTTAATTTTTTAACCGGGGCAAGGTCTACCGCTACCCAGTTGGGATCGATGGTAGTGGGGTCCTGGTAATGTTCTTTTACTACTTTGGCAATACCTACTATTTCTTTCCCTTCGTTGCTGTGGTACCACAAAACCCAATCTCCTTTTTTCATTTCTCTCAGGTTGTTTCGTGCCTGGTAGTTGCGCACTCCGTCCCAGAAAGTTTTTTTATCTTTCTCAAACATCTCCCACGAGTATTTAAAAGGTTCTGATTTAACAAGCCAATAATTCATACTTCAAATATTTAAATAACCCCTTAAACGGCAAAAAAAAATCCCACCGAAGCGGGATTTTTTTTGTGATATGAAGAGGAAGTTCCTCATTTATTGATTTTCTCCTTCTTTATTTTCAGTCACTGAATTGCCTTCCATTTTTGATTTCAACTCGCTTAGCGCGTCAATTTCAGCAAAGGTTGATTTTTCATTGGAAGAAGAGATTTTCTTGGCTGCTTTTGAAGCTTTTTTCTCCTCGTTTTTACGGGCAGTTTCGGCTTCGGCCATCTTTGTTTTTTCTGCTTCTTTCCAAAGGGCAGTGTGCGAAAGTACAATTCTGCGGTTTTCCTTGTTGAACTCGGTTACCACCAGGTCAATATTCTCGTCTTCTTTAGCGGTGGTTCCGTCTGCTTTCTGCAATTGTTTTACAAGAGCGTAACCTTCAACACCGTATTGAAGCGCGATGGTAGCTGATTTATCTTCAATTTTCAACACAGTTCCCGGATGTACCGAACCAGTGGTGAAAATGGTTTCAAAAGTATCCCAGGGATTTTCGTCCATTTGTTTGTGACCAAGGCTTAACCGTCTGTTTTCGGTATCAACCTCCAGTACCACCACATCAAGTTCCTGATCTTTCTTCACAAACTCGGCTGGGTGCTTTATTTTCTTGGTCCAGCTAAGATCTGATACGTGCACTAATCCGTCAACTCCGGCTTCAAGTTCTACAAATAAGCCGTAGTTGGTTAGGTTACGAACCACACCTTTATGTTTGGTTCCAACAGCGTATTTATCGGCAATGCTGCCCCATGGGTCGGGAGTGAGTTGCTTAATGCCTAACGACATTTTGCGCTCTTCTTTATCCAGAGTTAAAATAACTGCTTCAATTTCGTCACCTACTTTAAGGAAATCCTGAGGATTGCGCAGGTGCTGACTCCAGCTCATTTCTGAAACGTGAATCAACCCTTCAATACCCGGAGCTATTTCTAAGAAAGCACCGTAATCGGCTACGGTCACAATTTTGCCTTTTACTTTTTCACCTACTTTAATGGTTTCGGCTAAAGTATCCCATGGGTGGGCGGTGAGTTGTTTTAAGCCGAGAGAGATACGTTTTTTCTCATCATCGAAATCAAGTACCACCACGTTGATTTTCTGATCAAGTTTAAGTACTTCTTCCGGATGATTGATACGTCCCCAACTGATATCGGTGATGTGGAGCAGTCCGTCCAATCCACCAAGGTCGATGAACACACCAAAAGAGGTCATGTTTTTTACGGTACCTTCCAGTACCTGACCTTTTTCGAGTTTCGACAGGATGTCTGACTTTTGCGCTTCCAGATCCTCTTCAATTAATACTTTATGAGAGATTACCACATTTTTGAACACATGGTTAATTTTAACCACTTTGAACTGCATGTTCTGTCCTACAAAAATGTCGTAATCGCGAATAGGCTTGGTGTCGATTTGTGATCCGGGTAAGAATGCATCAATACCCATTACGTCTACTACCAATCCGCCTTTTGTTCTTGATTTAACGAAACCGGTAACGATTTCATCATTTTCCTGTGCTTTCACAATGTTTTCCCACGCTCTTTCGCCAATGGCTTTTTTACGTGAAAGAACCAACTGACCGTTTTTGTCTTCAGTTGTTTCGATAAGCACTTCCACTTCCATTCCGGGTTTTACCTCTGAAATGTCGCGGAATTCTGAGAGGGGAATTAGTCCATCTGATTTAAACCCGATGTTTAAAACCACTTCTTTGTCGGTTTTACCAACCACTACACCCTTTACGATTTCTCGTTCTACGATGGTGTTCAAGGTTTTTTCGTAGAGATTTGAGAGCTTTTCACGCTCATCAGTTGAGTACGTTGAGAAGCCTTCTTTGTCCATGCTCCAATCGAAATCCGAATCGGGAGCGGTAGTTTGTGTGTTTTGTTTTTGTGTCAAATTTTTATCCTCCTTTGCTTAAAAAAGCCCGCGAATATACGCTAAATCGTGTTGATGTCAAGCGTATTCGGGAAGAAAAAGGCACAAAAAAGAAATTATAGGTGCTTTAATCAGCTTTTGCCGACAGCTGATGAATGGTTTGAAGGGCGTAATTGAGCGCCAGATTATACTGTTCTTCTCTGGTAATATGAGAGTTGTCGATCTCAATGGCATTGGTCGCTTTCACCAGCGGCCCCACTTTTCTTGTGGTATCAATCAGGTCGCGGCTCAATACATTCTGATATACTTCCTCAAAGCTCGATCCATCGCCTTTAGCCATTAACTCTTCAAACCTGCGTTGGGCGCGAATACGCGGTTTGGCTGTCATAAACAGTTTCAGTTCGGCATCAGGAAACACTACCGTACCAATATCCCGGCCGTCCATTACCACGCCTTTGGCTTTTCCTAATTCCTGCTGCTGAGCCACCATGGCCGCACGTACTTCGGCAATGGCACTCATGGGACTTACTAAATTTGATATTTGCATGGATCGGATTTCCCGTTCTACGTTTCCTTCATTCAGGTAGGTTTCCTGTTGCCCGTTTACAGGGTTTATTCTGAATTCAATTTTAATATGACGCAGAGCATCAACAACAGCAGGAATATTTTCAGGACTGATATCATTCTCCAGCATGTAAAGGGTGGCAGCACGGTACATGGCTCCGCTGTCAATGTAGGTATAGCCAAGTTCCTTGGCCAATTGTTTAGCCAAAGTGCTTTTTCCGCAACTCGAGTAACCATCAATAGCAATCGTGATTCGCTTCATTTACCGGAGCCGGGATTAGGTTGAACTTTAATTTTTCTTCTAAAATCATTGAGATTGGCTGCAAAACTAAAATGATTGGTATTTTGCCCTATGTAAAAGGAGGAACTTCCATAACTGATTAAAAAACGATTAAGTCGAATACCAAATCCCCAGGCAAAACCCACCATACCGCGTTTGCCTTCTATGGTCATTTCTTTTCTGCGCATGTGGTTATATCCAAATCTAAAATGAAAATTCTTAGATAGTAATAATTCCGAGCCAATTATCAGGTGGCGCATCGCCTTATCGGCAAAGGTAATTTTCTCAACCACAGGTTCACCGGTTGCAAGGTCGGTCTGTTGTCCGGGTTTATTTGGGTTGTTGTAGGTTAAATCAAATTTTTGCAGGTTATGTGCCGTTACTGATAAGCGCAGAGGCATATGTTTTAGCTTTTTGGAGAAGCCTGCCTGTATTTCAAAAGGGAGTTTTTCGCGGTTACCTGCGGTGTAAGTGGTAAGCTGGTATCCAAGGTTTTTAACTACTAACCCGGCTGTAAACAATGAATCTTTGCTGCGGTAGGCAGTTCCTAAATCGGTGGCAATGCCTGTGGATTTAGCTACATTCATATTGGAATAAATCAGTTTGAGTGAAGAGCCATAGGAAAAACGCTTAAACTGCCTCCCGTAGCTAATATGCAGGTTGTATTCTCCGGCTGTAAAAGTTCCGGTTGGAACACCTGTGGCCGATGCTCCCTGAAATTTTCCGTAGTTTATGTATTGCAACCCCACCGTGCAGGTGCCGGGACCATAGCCGAAGGCATAAGCCGCATAGCCCAGATTAATATCACTTACAAAGTTTACCGTATTAAAAGCAACCTGCCTGCGCATTTCCGTATTAATCAATGCCGGATTTTGCAGTGATAGATTAAGGTCCTTATCTATAATGCTCACATTTATCCCGCCCAGCGAGGCAATACGGGCCGATGGATGCAAATTCATAAATTTATAAATACCCGATGCGGCCACCTGAGCCCGGCATTGGCTAAGGGTGTACATGAAGAAAAGTAGAAAAGTTATAAGGCGCATCAATTTTCAAAAATATGCAATATAACGCAACCTTGTTGGGAAAATTGCCGAAGTACTTGATAAGGAAAAATATAAACCGTGGAATGCCTGTTGTGTTTCAAAGAAATAAAACATAGATTGCCTTAAAAATACAACAAATGAAAAAAATAAATTTAGTGATGATGTCACTATTAGGTGCTGCCATCGTTTTTGAGGGGTGTAAAAAAAATACCGGATCGTCAAATCCCACCCCCAATCCCAATAACAATGTGTATACTCAGTCAAAAATTTCTAATTTCCCGGGTAGCGCACGGGATATTGCAGTAGCTTTTGCCATTAATGGCGTAGGATACGTAGGTCTTGGTCAAAAAAATAATTCGGTTTTTGGTGATTTTTATAAATATGATGTCACATCAAACTCCTGGTCTAATGTGCCCACCTATGGAGGAGTGGCGCGCAGAGGGGCTATTCAGTTTGTTTTAAACGGTGAGGCTTATGTTGGTTTGGGATACGGGAATAATGGCTCGTGGAACGATTTGGGAGATATGTGGCGATTTACTCCCTCAACTGCCACGTGGACAAAAATGAACGATGCTCCGGTACAATTCAGAGGTGAAGATTTAACTGCATTTGTAGTAAACGGAGAGGCCTATATTCTGAATAGTTTTGGCGACCTGATAAAGTATAATGCTGCGAATGATACATGGACACCTAAAGCATCCATGCCTTCAGGTGCTGAGCGCACCAGTGCAGCCAGTTTTGTGGTAGGCTCAAAAGCGTATGTTTCTACGGGTTTTGTGAGCACATCCGTAAGATTAAAAGATACCTGGGAATATGATCCGGCTACCGATACCTGGACACAAAAGGCCGACCTTCCGGGTGGAGGACGTAGCGGAGCCATTGGGTTTTCATTAGGAAACTATGGCTTTGTTGGAACAGGGGCCACGTTTACAAGTCAGTATTCGGATATGTATCGTTATGACCCATCAACCAACACCTGGACTACCGCTGATAATTTTATGGGCGGGGCAATACACGGAATGTGTGGTTTTGTGATTAACTCCACCTTTTACTTAGGCACCGGTTACAGCAATTCAAAATCCTACGTTTCCGATTTTTATTCATTCAAATAACGGCTTAACAGGGCTTGTGTTCGATGGCACGCCTGCTCTGTTTTTTTAACCGAATATTTTTTTCAACTGCTCTTTGCGGTAGTTAAAAATACCTGCTACTTTTTTCTTTACAAAAAGATGATGCACTAATGGCTCCAGCGGTCCTCCGGGCGACAGGTAGTGTACCGTATCGGTCATTTCGGTTAGGTTGGTATGTATGGCTTTAAAACGATGTTCGTGTCGCCACAAAACATACGGACCTTTTAACTGTTGGTCAATAAACCGGTAGGGAGGTTCCCATGTGCTTATTTCCGTTTTCCAGTTAAAAGGTATGCCGTTTAGTTTAATGCGGTAATCTATGAGGGAGCCGGTTTCCATTTTTACAGGAAGAGGCGTTATGATTTCAAAGTGGAGTTGGGGAGGGGTAAGCCGGTTTAGGTTTTCGGCTTTGCTGAAAAAATCGAATACCTCATCCAATGGTTTTGAAATAAGGGTTACCTCTGATAAAATATGTGGTTTCATATATCCGGTAAAACAACCGGAGGCCTTATTGGTTTTTAAAATCTGAAATTTTTTCAGGCCTTTTTGTTGAAAGCGGAAAGTTTGACTGTATGAAAGGATGCGGATAAGGTTTTTACGCGTCAAAATGGCTTGTAAATTCAATTGGTTCGGGGTTTGAAAAACGGTTGCCATCAACAGCAAATTAAAAATTTTAAAAATATGACACTTGTACGTTTTAAAAACAGCGAATTATTGAGGGATTCAATGATTCCTAAATTTTTTAACAATTCTTTTTTCAACGAGTTTTTCCCCGAGGCAACCAGCGACAGCCGTTTCTTTTCGCCCAAGGTTGATATTGTGGAGAAGGAAAATCAGTTTGAGGTGCATGCCTCATTACCCGGGATGACCAAAGAGGATATTAAAATTGATTTGAAAAACGAATTGCTCACCATTAGCGGAGAGCGTAAGTTTCAAAATGAGCAAAAAGAAGCAAAATACCATTTGGTGGAAAGCCACTACGGTTCTTTCTCACGCAGTTTTACTTTGCCCGAAACAGTTAACAAAGAGCAAATTCAGGCCGAGTTTACCAATGGCATTCTTACATTAGTGCTTCCTAAAAGCGAGCCTAAAGATAACAGCATTAAAATAGCAATTAAATAAGAGAGGTAGTTTGGTTTTTCATAGCAGAAACAAGCCGTCAGTCTTCGGACTGGCGGCTTTTCTGTTTTATGGTAAACAGTACCCGGTTTGAGTTGAGCTCACGATTTTATTTTAATTTGGGGTGTGGTGATACCAGATAGCCTTTCAAAATTGATTTCCCACATCCAAATGATTTTTGCTATATTCCCCTAAAGGGTAAAATCCCCAAGACTTCGTCATGCTGAATTTATTTCAGCATCTGTAAATTTTGGAGTGGGATGCTACCCCGATAGCTATCGGGGCAGCATGACTAAATATAGATTTGCTTTTGCAAAATTTTATACCGTAACTTTGAATAAATAAAAACCCGCTGCTATGCGCCACATAAAACTCCTTTTGCTCCTTGCCTCCCTTAGCTGCCTTAGCCTGCATTGCAAAAAAGAAAGCGAAGAAGATAAACTGCCCCCTGCTACCATGGTGGGCACCCAAACCATAGGCTGCCTTATGAATGGCCACGCATGGCCAAGCGAGGCCGATAAACATGATATTGATTTTTTGGGAAGCGGGTACGCTAAAGGAATTTTTGAGTTGGATTGTGCGGTATTATATCCCGGAACTTCAAGCAGAAAAACAGGAGTTTATATGCGGGCTGAATATAAAATATTTGGGCCGGGATATTATGTGATTCCTTTCGAGCAGAGTACTGCAAATAAATTCTCTGCAACATACGATAATTATTATACTTCATATTACACCACAGGTGGGTGGGCGACATTAAATATTACTCGACTTGACACTATCAATCATTATATGGCAGGAACTTTTGAGTATACCGTAATTGACCCTTTTACGCAGCGGTGGATGAAAGTTACCAAAGGTCGCTTTGATTACAAATACAACTAACCAAACCTGATTTAGTTATGAAAAAGTTTATTTTTATATGTACTCTTTTCACAGGGGTATTTTGCCATCCTTTATTTGCACAGGACGACTCGTTGCTGGTAGATTCAATAGAACCCGAAATTGGCATTGCCCAAATGTTTGATTCCTGTTACAAAAATCTAAATCTGGATTATGCCACCACAGGTCTTTTAATTGACAAGGCCATACCCACTATTAATGTGCAGGCATATAGTGGCCTGACCGGGGACACTATACTGTCTGATAACTTTGCGTGGCGCAGAGCTTATGGCACCCTGCGCAGGGCATTTATTGACAGTACCGAGGCTTTTGACACACTTGAAAAAGTGATTGGATTGATGGAGGCTTATCAGGACTCTGGGTATATGCCCATAGGAATAATTAATTACCAATACAACCGCATAAAATTAACAGCTATAGAAGATAGTTTAATTTATGTGAGCGGAATTCGACTCTTTGACGTGACCGGGCGATCCGAAAGCCCTTACGAAATAAAAAACTGTTTTATGGCGGCTCCTTATATCCACGAGTCGGATACCGAAATTATAACCTTTGTGTTTAACCCTGCTATGTATTTTACAAACGATACCCGAACGCTTGACCATATGGAAGTAGATTTTGGGGATGGCAACGGCTATGTAGTGGTTGGTTTGAATTCTTATTCAGTAATTGATTATGGCGAAACCCACGATGTAATTGTTATAGTAAAAATGGTTTTCACCAACTCTACTACTTCTGTTTCGAGCTTTGTTATCAGAATAAAAAAGCAAAATATAACTATTGGAGGTTATGGGGGTACATGGCCCGACCAGTTTTTAACCATTGAGGCCGAAAGTTTATATACCGGCACTACCGTAAAAGGGAAAGTGCATGTTTCGGTGAGGTTTGGATGCAGTAACGGAACAGATCAAAAACTTAGAAAACCATTTATCATTGTAACAGGCTATTCTCCGCCTTATGACATGGACTACAAAAAAAACCATGGCATACCTCCCGGCAACGGCAGGGGGAAATTAAGTGAGTTTTATAGTGCTGAAGAAAATGTATTCGCTAAATTGTACTATCAGGACTACGACATGATTTTTGTGGAATACGATGACCCTACCAATTATGTTCAAAACAATGCATATGCGGTGGAGGAAGTAATAAAATGGGTGAATGAGCAAAAGGCAAACAACGGGTCTACTCACCCAAACGTAATTATGGGTTTTAGTATGGGCGGGATAGTGGCACGGTACGCTTTGGCTGATATGAATGCAAAATACCGGGCCAACCCCGGCACTGTACCCAATCATGACGTAAAGGTTTTTTACTCGTACGATTCGCCTCAGGCCGGAGCCAATACTCCCCTTGGCTTACAGTTTATGACCGTGGATATGTATAAGTTCTATAATCAAAACAGGCATATTATTAAACAGGCCGAGTGGGATGATATTAATTGGGATTATAAAAACATTACCTGCCCCGCCACCAGGCAAATGCTCATTAACTATTATTATCCGTCAGCCTCGCTTTATACGGCCTTTTATTCGGAACTGAATAGCCTTAATCCCAACGCTACCGACCCGCTGAAGGTAGGTTGCAAATCGGTAGCCATTAGCAACGGGTCGGGGGAAGGCCATTACCAGCGAGATGAATTAAAATTGTTTGAAATGTATGGCAGTAGTTATTTAATTCATGCCAATGCAGGCTATTGGAGTTCTGGTAATTTTTTCGGCTGGGGCATTGATGTATGGGGAGTGCCTGAGACGTCAAGTGTTTCCAATAAAAGAGTTTATACCGGAACACTTATTTACAAAGCAATTCATCAAAACCTTTATACCATATCTCATTATGGCAATGCCTTAAATTCACATTGTAATAATATTGACGGAGCACCGGGTGGCAGGGGACATATTGATTACGGAGCAGCAAGCAACACCATTCTACGCTTAAGAACAAATGCCAAATTTCCGGCACCATTTGGTTACGCTACTTTTTCCAATCCATTTGTTTTTAATTGCCTGGTGCCAACCATTAGTGCTGTAGCCGCCACTTACCAAAACAATTATATGGCCGCAATAAATAACCCTTCGGTTCTGGCCGCAAATCCCTCAAAGTTTAATGATTTCAGAACCGATGACCATCCGGATAATGAAAACGCAACCGCTGAATTTAATAACCAACATGTACTTATCACAGGAAACAACCTACGGCTGTTTCTTAAAGATTTACTGGCTGAGGCAGGCAGTACCATTGAAACTACTAAAACGTTTAATTACGGTGGTGTAACCACAGACAAAATAGCTACCGTAGAGGTGAAAAACGGAGCTGTATTATCCATAAATAAAAATGAGCAGGCAGGATTAACGCCACAAATGTCGGGCGGCACCAACCTGAATAAAAATTACAACCCCGATGATAATACGCATTTTCAGGTTTACACCTATAAATTTAATTC
>JAIBAK010000069.1 GCA_019695215.1 Bacteroidia bacterium
CCGCTGTTTCCAACCGGTTGTTAAATACATTTATTGCCTTGCAGGATTCTATGGAAGGGAAGGAACGGGAGTTTAAAGAAATGGATGTGCGGCAGTATATACTTACCCTCGAAAATCAGGAAGAAAATAAACTGCTGAAAGAAGAAAATGAAAAAAAGCAACTCGTGGTGATTTTTGCGGTGAGCATTGGATTGTTCCTGCTGGTTTTGTTACTTGGAGGCATATTGCTTTATAAACGCACACGGAATTTTTTGAATAAGTTAACCGAACTTAATCACACCATCGAATTACAGAAAGAAGAACTGGAACAGCGCAACAAAGATAAAGACCATATTCTGCGAATTGTAGCTCACGATTTGCGTAACCCTATCTGGGGAATTAACGCCCTCTCCAAAATTGTGCTTGACGAAATGCAACCATCGGATAAGTTTTATGAAAATATCCGGCTTATTCACGGGTCGTCTCACTCTACCATGACCTTAATTAACGAACTCGTGGATGCCACTATGGATTTGGATCATAATATTCAGCGCAGCCGGGAAGATATTTATGAAGTTATAAGCAATGTCGTAGAAGTGCTAAAACACCGGGCTGCCGAGAAGTATCAACATCTGATATGGAATGATACCGGAAAATCAATGTATTTATCTTTTAACCGTGAAAAAATATCGAGGATAATCAATAATCTAATCTACAACGCCATTAAATTCAGCCACAGGGGAGGCAATATTGAAATCTCTGCTACTGCTACCAGCGAAAATATTTTAATAGCCATAAAAGATCACGGAGTAGGAATACCTGCCCATTTACAGGAAAAAATATTTGAAATGTTTACTTCAGCAAAACGCGAAGGAACAGCCGGAGAAAAATCTATCGGGCTTGGTTTATCTATTTGCAGGGGTATTGCCGAGGCCCATGGCGGACGTTTGTGGCTGGAGAGTAAAGAAGAGGAAGGCACTACTTTCTTTTTGCAGCTGCCCATCGATAAAAATGAGTAATTACTCATTAAAAATCCGTGTCGGTTAACGCACTCCTTGCCTTTACGAGGTCTTATTTTAATACCTAAATGTGTTAACCTTTTGAAGCAAATTATGCTTATTTAATTAACTAAGATCTTTCCACTTTGAATATCTTCTCCGTTATATTTAAGAAGGTAAAAATAGATTCCGGGCGAAACAGTGCGTGAATCAAACTCAAAGGGAGTATTTCCGTGTATGGTATTTGTAGATACTTCCTGTCCGAGTGCATTTATAATACGAAGTTCATAAATATTGTTTTCCGCTTCTTTCTTCAAATTAAAAAATATACTTCCTGATGATGGATTAGGGTAAACCTGCATAGGTAACTGAGTATTCACACCAGAGTGAACGGAGGTGTATAGAGGTCGGTTTCCGTGTAGGTTTCTTGAGTACATGACCCCCGACCCTATATTGATTGTATGCAGTATCTCTCCGGTTCGGGCTACATGCATGCATGACATATTACCTATTTCACCGGGCCAAGTGGTACCACCGTCATCTGAGCGGTAGGCTTTGCCTTTATAGGTTAAGATATGTATCCGGTTACCGTCACGAACCAGGTTAACAGCTCCAAATGAACTATAGTAAAACTGGTACATCATTGATACTTGCTTTATTGAAAATGAAGCTCCGAGATCGGATGACTGAGCAATAAAAATCTGCTCCCAGTTATAGCTTGCACCGCCTATATATTGGTAAGTTGCATGTACAATAGGAATATCAACATTATTGCCATTGGCAGAAATCATAAAATTATCGGCAGTGGTTGGATCAGATGAAACAGTTGTTGCATTGCCCCATGTAGCTCCAAAATCTGATGAATGCCTGATTTTGATTCTTCTTCCCTTTTTATCAAACCAGGCGCAATAAGTATTGGCGCCACCAATAGCTAATGAAGTGTGATTAATACTATCTCCGGCCTCTGAAATTTCAATGGGGGCACTCCATGAATCTCCTTCGTTGGTTGAACGTCTTATAAATCCTTTAATTGGGCCGCCAACATCTGTCATTCTTGAGTAGGCAATCAGAACATTTGATCCGGATGCAGCAATGCTTGAACAAGAAAAATATTGTGAACCCAATGAGGTATCAATAAAAGTTGGGGTTGACCAAGTTTGACCACCATTGGTTGAATAGGTATGCAGAGTTCCTTGATAATTATAAAAGATAATATGAAGTCGTGAGCCTGAGCTGGCAATATAAGGTAACTTACCAACCATAGGAGTATCGGTTACCTTTACCGGGGTTGACCATGTGGTACCGGAGTCGTTAGATGAGTTTGTATAAACCCAGTGGTGACCAAAATTATCTTGTTCGCTCCAGGTGGCGTATAATTTTGAGCCATTAGCAATAAGGCTTGAAGCATGCGATGTGCCAAGCATACAAGCAATGGTTCCCGCTGACTGACCATCGATAGCTTTTGGTAATTCCCATTGCGCATATGCAGTCTGCCCTAAATAGAAAACGGAGCAGGTAAAGTAGATAATTGCAGTAACAAATTTTAATTTCATAAGGTAAAAGTTTTAAGGTGGTATGGTCAAAAGTAAAAAAAAGACGGTAGAATAACAATGTATTTTCCTGTCAGCTTTCTATCTGTAGAATATTTTGCCCATACACCTATCCGGTTGGCTTCCCAACCGGCCTGTTGACCTGAAATATAAGGTTATGGGTTTTTTACATAACTAATTCGTTGCCGTTGTTAAAACGTCTTTCCGAAACTTATACCCAACCATGGAAAGGTAAAGTACACTCTTTTGTCCGGCCCCTTTTTTTTGCAACTGCCGCTGGATAAATAGTGAATAGTTACGTAACGGTCTTATAATTTTAAAGACTTTTTGTAAGTAGCAATTCGCCCTTTTCATTTTTTTCTCACCCAACTCATCAGCAGGCAAAGTTCGCTTTAGTTTAATAATTCGTTTTCTTTCCTTACTACTTCCTTCACGGCTTCATCCATTTTGGTGGTAATTTCTTCCAGGTGTTCCATGATAAGGATATTGTCGGGGTGAGCCAGGTCGTCTTTTCTGAAAAGCTGAATCATGCCCAGCAGTGTTGAGAGCGGCCCCCTTACCTGATGAGCCTGCATATAGCTGATTTCACTTAGCACTTTCGAATGTTTTTTCAAATCAGTGAGCTGGTCGTTTATCTTACGTAAGTAATCTTCATTAAGGCGCATCAGTTCTTTACTGGTGCTTTTTTGCTTGCGGTATCTTCGGTATAAAACAACAATGATGGTCATAAAAATGAATATGACGGCAACATAAATGCCTGCTAAAAATCTTTTTTGGATAAGTTCAAGTTCGCGTATCTGCAGTTCCTGTTCCTTTAGTTTCAGATTCTTGTTTTTTAACTCCATCTCACGTGTCATTTCAATAGAAGCTATCTGCTGTTTTACCGATGACGAGTTGAGGGAATCATGGAGGCGGGTATGCTTTTTTAAACTGTTGTAGGCTTCCCTATAATTCCCGTTCAGGGAATATGCCTCGGAGAGAGAAAGTAAAAATTCAATATTCGGTTGTACAAGCAATAATCTTTCGCAGGCACGCACGCACTCTTCAAGTAACCCGATGGATTTTTGCAAAGGCTCATTTCTTTTTGGAGACGACAGGCCAGTTTTTTCTGCAATCTGATAGTAAGCGATGCCCAGATTTCCAGTGGTGGTGGCTATATCGCCCTCACTTTGCATTTCGCGGCTTATGGCAAGGGCAAGTTCATAATACAAAATGGCTTTATGAAAATCCTCTTTGGCCAGCCACACATTCCCTATATTGGTAAGGTTAATTTGCTCACCACGTCTGGAGCCCGCTTTCCTGTTAATTTCAAGTGCATCCGAATGCAGTTTCAGCGCCTAGTCAAGTTCATTCATTTTCTGAGATACCATTCCTTTGTTGGCCTTTGCCCGCGCCAGTCCGGCCCTGTCTTTCTCTGCTGTGTAAATCGCTTCCGATTTATCATAACAGGAAAGTGCCTTGCTGTAATTTTTATTCCTGAAAAAAATGGTTCCGATATTGTCCAGCAGGTAAGCCTGATTGGTTTTAAGACTAAGCGCTTCGTAAATTTTCAGGGCGGCATAAGCATTTTCAAGCGCTCTGGGGTAATTGGACTGCTCTGAATAAATCAGGCTGATATTTGATAGCATGGCTGCTTCTCCGCCTTTGTTCCCCGCCTGCCTGTAATACGTAATGGCCCGTGTTTCGTAGAGCAGGGCATTTTTAAAATCGGTGAGAGCGGCATAATTCAGGCCCGTCATTGCACAGGCAGTAGCTATTCCTTTTTTAAACTGAAGGGATGTGGCCAGCGAGATGGCTTCTTTGCCGTACTGCACACCTGCCACAGGGTTTATGTACTGGTAATCGTAGGCAATTTCGTACAACGCTTTCACTCGGGTGGTATCTTTTTGTAACATGGGAAGAATGGCAAGCAGAGAGTCAGTCTTTTTCCGGGAGTAACCCTGTGCGGCTACTTCCGTGTATGTCAATAAGAGCATTGACATCAGTACAGCAAAACGGATTTTTTTCATAAAGGTGCAGACGAACGTATTTCAAAGATAACAGAATAGTATGAAAAGCGACTAAGTATCGTTTTTATCTATACTTAGCTTCGGTTAAGAATGACAGATCGGACTTATGTAATGCGCTAAGTTATTTTTTTCATGACCGCGCTACAAATCCATAAGTAGTTAAAGGATGACATTAACGTTTGGTTTATTCGCATGCCATCCAGGCATACGCGAGCCAGTGTGAGATAAATGCAGGAAAGTAACATGGAAGAATCCTTAGTTACAAACTAAGGATAGCGCATTCGTTTTTTAAGGAAGACTACGAATATCGGAGGACAGCGGACGGTATTTTCACCTTATCAGAAATGATACCCTACATTCAAAAGACCTGTCCATAAGTTCATGGCAATTTCAAATTTTTCCTGATTCATTTGGTTGAAACCATTTTGAGTGGTTAAGACTGGAAATCCTAACTGCGGTTCTATTGAAATGCGGTTTTTAATGAGGAATTTGTAACCGCCATGTATTCCAAGGCCAGTTACATTTCCGCGTATTTCCAGTTTTCCTGATATCGGGAAATAATCTATTTCCTTTCCTGTCATAAAACCAACATATGGGCCCACAAACAAACCACTCCCTTTAGCAAAGCGTTTGGAATCTTTTCCGGCCGTATAAAAACGCCCTTGCAGAATTAAACGCATACCCGAGTAAATATCTACCTCTTTTCCTAAGGAGTAGTATTTAACCCTTGTGCCACCGACTTGACCGTAATTGAGCAAAGCAGCAGCAGAAAAACGATGAGAAAGTAATCTTTCATAGCCAACACCAAATCGCATTTGAGCATAAGCCGGATTTGGGTCATAAAACTTAGATACCAGTTGTATCGGATCAAAGAAAACATAATTGGCCTGTGCTTTGGCAAAATGCACAAGGGTGATACAAACAAGGCTAATCAGGTATTTTCTCAACGGGGGCATCTCTGTGGTTAATTATTTTTGTGTAATGATTGGCATTTTTGTGTCACGCGCTACAAGCGCGCGCCAGTGTGGGTTTTAAATAAAATCTTCAAGTTCGCTAGCAATGATAATTTTATTTGAAGTGCTTTCTGTAAGTTTATTAAAGAAGTGTAATTGTTTTTCTGTCAACTCAGTTGAATAGCATTTGTCATTATCATCTTTTGTTTTCTTATTGGCAAATGGGGTTAATACTCCATACCATTTTGGTGTTAATGGACATAGTATTTTATAGTAAGGATTGTTTTGTACTTCTTTGCTCGGGAAATATGTTCTAAGAATATTTAGTAGGTTAATGTCACTTTGAACTTTAATTGTATAGTTACTGCTGCCAAATGTTGTTTTAAGGTTAATGTAGTTTGAGTTCTGAACTATCCAATGTGTGGCTGGGTTGTCAGAAGTAATGAATCTTTTTCCTATGGGAGCTCTTAACAAGTGAAGCATTTGATTTGTGTTGTGATTATCCATCCACCCCTGTGTACTTAAGTAGGCGTAAATAACTCCCCAATCAATATTCCTCAAGATTGAGTCTCCTTTTTTATTTAATAATTCCTCAGTATCAAATTTAAATTTTATACTTCTAATGCTTTGCATGTAAATAAAACCACTAATTTGGCCTATCTGTCCATCTATGGGTAGTTTGTTTTTATCCAAGCTTTCAGGAATTACTTTGCCCCATGAATCTTCCCATAATTTAAATGAAAAATTTTCTGAAAATTTTTTGAGATTTTCTTGAAAAGTGACTGGTAAGGTGTAAAGATTTTTTTTCTTTCCGATGTTTCTTGTTTGTTCTTTAACGGGCCTCCCAGTCTTATTATTAACTATGTAAACATAATCAAGTTCATTTTCCTTGTGAGCCCATTTTTTAAGATATACATTTGGTACAAAATGATTCTTTTTCTGGTTTATAGTATTGTTTTTTTTCATCTAATTATTCAAACATATGCTTCTAACCAACACGGAAATAACTCCCTCGCTCTCCTAAGTTTATTCGCTTTGCTCATGAGATTGCTTCGCTAAGTTGCAACTCAGGAGCCTCACGCACTTGCCACTCCCGCATTTCCAAACTCCACTTCGCCTTCATCCTCCTTTTCCTTAAGGTTCATAATTTGTTCTAAGGCATCGGGCACCACATCGCTGCAAATGGTAATGAAGCTGCCTTTGGCGGCATGTTTAATGGCGTAGTCAATGGCTTCGGGTTCTTTTTTAATTACTGTTACCTTTTTGTTTTTGTCAATGGCGGCAATGCCCTGTGTAAGCAAGGCCACAATTTCGTCTTCGGTGCGGCCGCGCAGGTTTCTGTCCTGCCGTATAATAATTTCGTCAAACATATTGGCGGCCATTTTACCCAGGTTAATGGTGTCCTCGTCTCTGCGGTCGCCCACCCCGGCAATAATGCCCACCTTGGGTTTGGCATCTACCTTACTCAGCAAATCGGCTATGGCTTCAAAACCCGCGGTGTTGTGCGCATAATCCACCATCACTTCAAAATGTTTAAAGCGGAAAATGTTCATGCGCCCCGGTGTTTGTGCCGGGCCGGGTATAAAGGTTTGCAGCGCAATACGCAGGTCTTCTATCTTTATGTTTTGTATAAAGGCAGCGAGTACGGTGGGCAGCACATTGGCAATATTGTACGCAGCCCTTCCGCCATAGGTAAGCGGTATATTGGCGGCTTTCTCCACACGTATTTTCCAGGTGCCTTTGCAAATGGTTACATAATGGTTTTCGTAAATGGCCGCGAGTCCGCCCTTTTGCATATGCTTTTTTACAATCGGGTTGTTTTCGTCCATCGTAAAATAGGCCACCTTGCATGATAAATCTTTGGCCATAGCGGCAGTCCATTTGTTGTCGGCATTGAGAATGGCATATCCACCGGGCAGCACACTCTCGGGCACCACGGCTTTTACGCGGGCCAGTTGTTCAATGGTATCTATGTCCTGCAGTCCCAGGTGGTCTTCGGCCACATTGGTTACAATGGCCATATCGCAGTTATGAAAACCAAGGCCTGCACGTAAAATGCCTCCACGTGCGCATTCGAGCACCGCAAAATCAACGGTGGGGTCTTTTAATACAAACTCGGCACTCACCGGGCCGGTGCAGTCGCCCCGCATCATCATGCGGTTTTGTATGTACACGCCATCGGTAGTGGTAAAGCCTACTTTGTAGCCCACGGTTTTCATGATATGCGCCATGAGGCGGGTGGTGGTGGTTTTTCCGTTGGTACCCGTAACGGCAATAATGGGAATGCGGGCGCTGCTTCCCGGAGGGTAGAGCATATCAATTACCGGTTCGGCCACGTTGCGGGGCAATCCTTCGGCCGGGTCTATATGCATGCGGAAACCCGGTGCGGCATTCACTTCCAGAATGGCTCCTCCGTTTTCGCTTACGGGCACGGTTAAATCGGGCGCCATGATATCAATGCCGCAAATGTCTAATCCGATAATGCGGGCAATACGCTCGCACATAAAAATATTATCGGGGTGCACCATATCGGTTACATCGGTAGCGGTGCCTCCGGTAGAGAGGTTGGCGGTGGGTTTTAAAAACAGCTCTTCGCCTTTTTTCAGTACACTGTCAAGGGTCAATCCTTTTTTGTTGAGGATGTCCATGGTAAAATCATCCACCTTAATGGCGGTGAGTGTTTTTTCGTGTCCGTATCCTCTGCGCGGGTCTTCGTTGGTTTTATCTATGAGTTGCTGTATGGTGAGTTTACCATCGCCTGTAACCGCTGCGGGCTTGCGGATGGCGGCTGCTACAAACTTGTAGTTAATCACCAGCACGCGGTGATCCTGTCCCACAATGTAGCGCTCTACAATAACCCCGCGTGAGTATTTTTTAGCAGCCTCTAATCCGCGCACGGCATCTTCCCAGTTTTTAATATTGGTGGTAGCACCTTTGCCATGGTTGCCATCTACGGGTTTGGTTACAATGGGGTATTTAATGCTTTCAATGGCGGCCTGCAGTCCTTCTTCGCCATACACAATGCGTCCTTTAGGAACGGGTATCTCGGCTGCTTCCAATAAATTTTTTGTTTCTTCTTTATCGCAGGCAATATCTACCGCAATACTGCCGGTGGTACTCGCAATGGTGGCACGTATGCGCCTTTGGTTTACACCATAGCCCAGTTGCACCAGCGAGTGTTTATTGAGGCGTATGTACGGAATGCCGCGGTGAATGGCTTCGTCAACTATACAGCCGGTGCTGGGGCCAAGGCGTTCGTCTTCGCGTATTTCGCGCAGTTGCTGAATATCGTCAGCCAAATCATATGCTGTTCCGGCTATCAGCGCCTCGGCAATGCGCACGGCTGCACGGGCGGTGTAGGTACCGGCTTTTTCTTCCATGTAGTCGAATACTACGTTGTACACACCTTCTTTGCCGGTGCTGCGGGTACGGCCAAAACCGCAATTCATGCCTGCAAGTGTTTGCAGTTCGAGGGCAATATGTTCTATCACGTGTCCCATCCAGGTGCCTTCTTTCACGCGTTTAAAAAAACCTCCGGCTACACCCTCGCTGCACCGGTGACTGTACATGCTGGGAAACATTTTTTCTAACCGTTCGTCAAAACCTTTAATGCTGTTGGTAGGTTGTTGTTCCATCTCTTCCAAATCAAGGCGCATTTGAATGAGTTTATGCCTGCGTATGCTCCAGTAGTTGGGGCCGCGCATCACTTTTATATCTAGTATTCTCATGGGTGGTAAGGTTATTTTTAACAAACGATGAAGGGACAAGATACGCAAGGAAAAACGTATGCGCAAACTATTTTTAAGGATTGTGGTCTTTTGGGGTGTAGTTGTTTTGGTTGGGCATTCGTGAACACACCCTGTCCCGCTTCGCAGTTCACCCCCTCTCAAGAGTGGATTTTCGTTCGTTAGTGTATGCTGCGCTGCCAGGCAAAACCTTTCAGCGTTCTTTGCGAGTTCTGCGGGAAACAAAGAGAGTGGAGGACATCCCCCAACCCCCTTCGCTTATTCACAAGCTAACGCTGCAAGGGGGACAAGAGACTTTGCGGACTTTGCGCCTTTGCGTGAAATAATAGGGATATCCCAAGCCAGTTCTACCCCGGTAAACATTGGTGTGACAAGACGAAGGCCAACGCTGCAAGGG
>JAIBAK010000028.1 GCA_019695215.1 Bacteroidia bacterium
ACCAGTGCATCTGCGGTATTCAGTTTTTCTACTTCTTCCTTGGCTTTGCGGTCGGTTTCGGCATTGGCCTCGGCTTCTTTTTTCATTTTCTCAATTTCTTCCTTGCTCAGTCCGCTCGATGATTCAATGCGTATTTTCTGTTCTTTACCGGTGCCTTTGTCTTTAGCACTCACATGGAGAATACCGTTGGCATCAATATCAAACGTAACTTCAACCTGCGGCACACCACGCGGTGCAGGCGGAATACCGTCTAAGTGAAAACGGCCAATGGTGCGGTTGTCGCGGGCCATGGGGCGCTCGCCCTGCAGTACGTGAATTTCTACCGATGGCTGGTTGTCGCTGGCCGTAGAGAATGTTTCACTCTTTTTGGTAGGGATGGTGGTATTTGATTCAATCAAACGGGTCATTACACCGCCCATGGTTTCAATACCCAATGAAAGCGGAGTTACATCAAGCAACAGCACATCTTTCACTTCACCGGTGAGCACACCACCCTGAATAGATGCTCCAATGGCTACTACTTCATCGGGGTTCACTCCTTTATTGGGGGCTTTCCCAAAAAACTTTTCAACGGCAGCCTGTATGGCCGGAATACGGGTAGAGCCTCCTACCAGAATAATTTCGTCAATATCGCTGGTTTTGTAACCTGCATTTTCCAAAGCCGATTTACATGGGGCAATGGTACGCTGAATTAAATCGTCAACTAATTGCTCAAATTTGGCGCGGCTTAGTGTGCGTACTAAGTGTTTTGGAATTCCGTCAACCGGCATAATGTAAGGCAGGTTGATTTCGGTAGAGGTGGTGCTTGATAATTCTATCTTGGCTTTTTCGGCAGCTTCTTTCAAACGCTGCAATGCCATAGGGTCTTTGCTCAGGTCAAGTCCGCTGTTTTCGTCTTTAAATTCCTGAACTAACCAGTCAATAATTTTCTGGTCAAAGTCATCACCACCCAGATGTGTATCTCCATCCGTTGATTTTACTTCAAAAACACCGTCACCCAAATCAAGTACCGATACGTCATGTGTACCTCCACCGCAGTCAAACACCACAATTTTCTGGTCTTTGTGTTTTTTATCCATACCGTAGGCAAGAGCGGCAGCCGTAGGTTCGTTTATAATTCTTTTTACGGTGAGGCCTGCAATTTCTCCGGCTTCTTTAGTAGCCTGACGCTGGGCATCGTTAAAATACGCAGGTACGGTAATTACGGCTTCGGTTACTTCCTGTCCCAGGTAATCTTCGGCAGTTTTTTTCATTTTCTGAAGTATCATGGCCGAAATTTCCTGAGGGGTAAACAGGCGTCCGTCAATATTTACGCGCGGGGTATTGTTATCTCCCTTATCAACTTTGTAAGGCACGCGTTTAATTTCGGCAGTTACCTGATCGTAGTTGTTTCCCATAAAACGTTTAATGGAGAAAATGGTGTTTTTGGGGTTGGTAATCGCCTGACGTTTGGCAGGGTCACCTACTTTGCGTTCACCATCTTTCATAAAAGCCACAATTGAAGGAGTAGTTCTTTTTCCTTCGCTGTTGGCAATCACCACCGGCTCGTTTCCTTCCATTACCGATACGCAGCTGTTAGTGGTTCCTAAGTCAATTCCTATAATTTTTCCCATAAATGTAAAAGTTTCTGTGTTTGTTGTGTCTTGTGCTTATCAAGCCGCTTGCCAAAGGAATTTTCTGCCAAAAACAGCAGGCAATGTCAGGAAATAAAAAGAGGACGGAAAAAATTATGGTGTCAAAAAGGCAGAAACCTAGAAAAAGTTAAGGGCTTTTAGTGGAGTTGCATTAGCCATAATGTTCTGCATATTAGTAGAGAAAGGGATACCCTTAATTTCGTTCATGTTGCGGCTGCTGAAAATACCCAAGCCGTTTTTGATATTGGTGTAAGTAACATTTTTTTGCACCACACCAAAACTCGGGGCATTGAGCTTAACATACGTATACAATTCTTCGGATGCACTCGAAACCCTGAAGTCCAGCGAATAAGCCCTGCGTTTTACATTTGATTTTAAGGGAATATTGGCCAGCAGAAAATTGAAAAATTCACTTTGTTTTATATTTCTCGACAAGGCATCGCCACCGCTGCGGTTTGGAGTGGGAATATCAGGTTCAATTGGCCAGTCGAGCACCTGTTGAACCGAATCAATAATCTGTCCCTGAGGGTTCAGGGTATAATCGGTGTAATGAATACGGGCCATTAAATCGCAGGCATAGGCATAGGCAGCGGTTTTCCAGCTTACCGGATAATATTGGTCCTGTCCATTCAGGCTTTGTGATTTTACCTCGAACGGAAGTAAAAGCGAACGCGAAGGATTTTTCCAGGTAATGGAGTCAACAAGGCTTACCGGGCTTTCGTTCTGAAAAGTTTCTTTGGTGTCGTTATCGGTGACGAGCAGGTTGTAAGCCGCGTATTTATCCAATAACACATCGGTGTAGTAAATAAAGTTGCTGTCGCTGGCAAAGGTTCCGGGTTTCATGGGAATGGAGTTGTCCTTTTTCAGAATAATTTCGCTGCCATTGGCCACGTTAATGAGTTTTACCGTAATATTTTTGAAATAAAGCGAATCGGTAATTTTTGCATAGTCATATGCATTGCCGCTCCCGTTTTGGAAGGTTTTCATAATGCGTATGTACTGGCGGGGCTGGTTAATGTCGAGTAACCCGTAAACCACAGCCGTAGCTTTATAAGGCGCATTGATATCAAGCTTGGTAGAGCAAGAGATACTGAACAAAATAAGCAACACTGTTGTGCCGGTTGCCCACAGGCTGTGTTTAAACATGGCGGCAAATTTAATCCTTAATCGGAAACTTTGATGTGCCTTATTTTTTTTATTCATGCCGTTTAAAAAAGTCGTTGCTTGTGTGTGCATAGTCCTGTTTAGCCATTCAGGGGTTGCATGGGCTCAATCCATTGCGGCCGATTTTAGTAAAGAAGTTGTTGCCGAAACGTTTGATAACAATCAGCTTCAGTGGGAACAAAACAGCAATGCCGATAAGTTTTGCATACTAAGCGAAGGAAGGTATTGCATTAAGCGACATAATACCGAAACGGGAGAGTTTTATTTTAATTCGCTGATTCCGGTGTTTGATAATTTTGATCTTACGGTTGAAATGGCATTGGATGCTCATAGTAATAAAAATCAATCGGCAGGAGTGGTATTTATGGCCGATGCCGGATTATCAAATCTGATGGTGCTTGAAGTAAATGCCAATAAACAGTACCGCCTCTGGAGCAAACGCGGTGACGAAAAAATATACCTGAGCGGAGGCAATGAGCAGGGTTGGGAAAAATCGAACCTGCTAAGAGGAGGAAAAGCTGCGAATACCATCGAAATTAAAAGCGACAGCGGAAATTATGAGGTTTACTTTAACAACTCTCCTGCCTTTACTTTTACAGACGAAAATTTTAAAAACGGCACCATTGGTTTGTATGTGGCAGCCAATACCTATGTAAATTTCGATTCGTTTACCATTTTAAAGAAGGCTGTGCCGTTGCAGCCGGTAGTAAAATCTGCTGATGGTATGCCTAAACAAAATGCCACGCCCCCAAACAGTTCGGGTCTTACCGATGAGCAAAAGCTAATTTTACTCGAAAAGCAGGTAGAGGAATTGCGCAGGCAACTGGAAGCTTGCAGGGCACAAAAACCGTAAAAAATTTGCTCCTGCTCAAAAACAGCTAACTTCGCTGCATTAAACATTTTGTTTTATGTCAACCCAAACCCACAAGGAAGTTAAAAAGGTAACCACGCATGTTTTGCAGGAAATGAAAATGCGCGGTGAAAAAATTTCCATGCTCACGGCCTATGATTACAGTATGGCCAAAATTTTTGATGAGGCACGCATTGATGTATTGCTTGTGGGCGACTCGGCCAGCAATGTGATGCACGGGCACGAAACCACCCTGCCTATCACTCTGGATGAAATGATTTCGCATGCCGCGGCAGTTATTAAGGCGGTTGACAGGGCTTTGGTGGTAGTTGATTTGCCCTTTGGTTCCTATCAGGGAAATTCGAAGGAAGCACTTAATTCATCCATTCGCATTATGAAGGAAGCCGAGGCACATGCCGTAAAATTAGAAGGTGGCGAAGAAGTGGTGGAATCAATTAAACGCATTTTAACCGCGGGTATTCCGGTAATGGGGCATTTGGGATTAACTCCCCAAAGTATCTATAAATTCGGCACCTATGAAGTGCGTGCGAAAGAGGAAGCTGAAGCCGAAAAATTAGTTCGCGATGCCAAAACACTGGAGGATTCCGGTTGTTTCGCATTAGTGCTCGAAAAAATTCCGGCCACTCTGGCCAAACGGGTGCAGGATTCTATTCAGATTCCCGTAATTGGTATAGGTGCGGGGCCGCATGTAGCGGGGCAGGTATTGGTGAGTCATGATATGCTTGGAATAAACAAAGATTTTTCTCCTAAGTTTTTGCGCAGGTACCTTAACTTATTTGATGAAATTAAGAAGGCAGTAGAACAATATGTGGATGATGTAAAAACCGGGGATTTCCCCAACCAAAAGGAGCAATATTAATTTGAAAGTTCTGTTTGAAGACAACCATTTGATTGCTGTTGAAAAACGCAGTGGTCAATCCGTGCAGCCCGAGCCGGGAAAGCCGGTAAGTCTGGAGGAAGAGGTAAAACAATACCTTAAGGATAAATATCATAAGCCGGGGGATGTTTTTCTGGGAGTGATTCACCGGTTGGATATGCCCGTGAGCGGAGTGGTGTTATTTGCCAGAACCAGCAAGGCCCTTGAGCGTATGAATAAATTGTTTCATGACCGCGAGGTACATAAATGGTATATCGCCAATGTGCATGGTGCTCCTGACGGGGAAGAGGGGTTAATTACCCACTACCTGAAACGGGATGAGAAGCGGAATTTTACCAAAGCATTTATAAACGAAGCACCGGGCACACAAAAGGCACAACTTGAATATGAAGTGCTGGGACATAAAAAGAACAGCACCATTCTGAAAATAAAATTACTTACCGGACGCAAACATCAGATAAGGGCACAACTTGCCGCTTTGGGTTGCCCCATAATAGGGGATACCAAATACGGCTCGGATAAACCGCTGCCTGAACACGCTATCCGCCTGCAGTCGGCTGAACTTTCGTTTACCCATCCGGTTACCGGAGATGCGATTGTGATAGCAGCCGGGCCTCCTTCGTGGCTAACAAACTAATCAATGAAAATAAATTTTAAAAACATTCTGATCAACACGACTATTTTTATGGTCTCCCTGCTGTTGTGTTTTGGCGCTGCTGAAATGACTTTTCGCTGGATGATTTTCGGGGATAATAAGAAATTTGCCAACCTGCGCAATCCCGGAGATTATGCCGACTGGAATTCGGAATATGTTTACTGGTATCTGCTTACCAAATGGAATTTAAACGGATATCTTCCGGCCTTTTCTGTACCTCTAATCGGATGGGTTACCCCAAGATACAACGGCCTCACATTCGAGCACATCGAAGATAAAGCGGTAGGAGAGAAAAGGCCTGTACTGCTTTATGGAGATTCGTTTTCGAGTTGTGTAGACAGCACTGTTTGCTTCGATGAGTTTTTAAATGCCGATAGTTCATTTTCACAAAAACATCATTTATTGAATTTCGGAACGGGCGGGTTCGGGGTAGACCAGATTCAGTTGCTTATGTCGAAAACAGTGGGTAAATACAGGAAGCCATTTGTGGTATTAGGGTTCCTTACATTTGATCTCGACCGCGCTAACATGCCTTTCCGCGATTCTTCAAAACCATATTACACCATTGAGCATGATAGCCTGCAATTGCATACTGATCATTTAAATATTACACCGCGTGAATTCATTGAGCAGCAATCGCCCGGTTTTACTTTTTATATGTGGCGGAAACTGCTGTTTAATCCTTACCTGAATGAAAGATTCGAAATTTTGAGAAAAATAAGGGTGAGGCGTGATGCCGGGTTCACCAAAGAAAAAATAAAACTTAATAAGCTTATTCTTGATAAGGTAGTGGCACAACTACAGGCAGCTAATATAGATTATGTGTTTTTAGTTTTCTCGTGTTATGATGATTTTATAACCCCACCGGGTAAAAACTGGAGAGAAAATTTTATAAAGGAGTACACCACACAAAATCAGGTTCCGGTCATTTGGGCCAAAGATATCATGTACCGCAACCTTAAAAACAATGATGATATTGTCAATTTTTTTATTCCGGTTGACGGGCATCCTACTTCTAAATTTAACCGGCTTATTTCAGAAGAATTGATTCGTTGTATTAAAAAATCCTCTTTCGAGTAACCCACATTTCCTAAGTTCCCGAATTTTTGAGGTTTTAGCGAAATATGCCATAGTGCCCTTAAAATAAATGCATTAACTATTTGGTTACAATAGCTTCACCTTGATTAATCTATGTTAACTAAAGGTAAACCTTAACATTTGCTTAACATTCTGTTAAAACTGCGGTCACAATTTGATAAGACCTTTGCCGCAGAGAATTTACAAACCAATTATTTATGAAATTTAACAAATTGTTCATGTTCATGATGCTGATGTTGCCGGCTGCAGGAGTTTCTTTTGCACAGGAGAACTCAACAGCTGACACCACTTTGGAAAGCTACATTCGCTCATTAAATCAGTTAAAATCGGAAGTAGAGTTCCTTAAAAAAATTAAGATTAACGGGTGGGTTCAGGCACAGTACCAGCGAACAGATACCTTAGGTGCGGCTAATGTTGCAGGTGGAAATTTTGCCCCGGGGTCTGATAACCGGATTATTTTGCGAAGAGGACGTATTAAATTTACTCATGAGAGTAATTATGCTCAGTATGTATTGCAGGTGGATGTAATAGACCCAACACCTACCAACCCTACTACCTCGTTTGCCGTAAATGTACGCGATTTTTATACAAAAGTGACTTTACCTTTTTATAAGCCATTATCATTTACGGTGGGTATGCAAAACCGCCCGTTTGGGTATGAGATTGCTTATTCTTCGCAATTTCGCGAAACTCCCGAGCGGTCGCGTTTTGTTCAAATGCTTTTCCCCAATGAGCGTGATTTGGGTGCTATGTTAACATGGGCAGCTGCCAACACATCTAAATGGCATGGATTAAAAATAAATGCTGGCTTTTTTAACGGTACCGGCATTGCCAGGGAGTTTGATTCCAAAAAAGACTTCATGGGACAGATAATCTATAACCGCTCTACAAAAAATGAGAAAGTGCAGTATGGCATTGGAGTTTCTTACTATAATGGCGGGGTACGTGAGGTAACCAATGTTATTTACAAAGACATCAGTACGGATATGTCGGGGAATATTGCTTATGTTAAAGATAGTTCAAAAGTTCATAACGGACAGTATGCAAAGAGAAATTATATAGGAGCAGATGCGCAAATTTCGTTCGATACCAAACTTGGTTTAACTACCCTGAGAGGAGAATATGTAAGCGGAACACAACCGGGTGTATTAGATGCTACACGAAGCCCCGAGGTGCAACCGGCTACCGATGCCTATATCAGAAGTTTTAATGCAGGTTACTTTTACTTTATTCATAAAATTGCCAAGGCTCCGTTTCAGGTAGTATTTAAATACGACTGGTACGATCCTAATACTAAAGTAAAAGGAAATGAAGTAAGATCAGCAGGAAAATTCGGGCAGGGCGACATCAAATACACCACTTATGGTTACGGAGTAAACTATCTTATCACAGCCAATCTTAAATTAATGGCCTATTACGATCGGGTAATTAATGAAGCCACGCATGTAACCAACTTTTATACCGACAAAAAAGATAATGTGTATACCCTGCGAATTCAGTACAGATTTTAATTTATAAATTCATAAATATATGAAAAAGACAATAATTTTAATGGCAGCATTTCTAATAGCGGCTGCCGGACATATTCAGGCTCAGAAAATAAAAGGAAGTGATACCGTGTTGCCACTTGCACAAAAAGAAGCCGAAGCTTTTATGAAAAAAAATAAAGGTTCGCGCATAACAGTAACCGGTGGTGGCAGCGGTGTGGGAATATCGGCACTAATTGAGAACACTACTGATATTGCTATGGCATCCCGTAAGATGAAGTTAAGTGAAAAAATGAAAGTGGGTGAAAGCGGGAAAACATCAGTTGAAACAGTTATTGCCTATGATGCACTGGCTGTAATTGTGAATCCAACTAATGCGGTGAGTCAGTTAACCCGCGAACAATTAGAAGGTATTTTTACGGGCAAAATTAAAAACTGGAAAGAAGTAGGCGGAGAGAATATGCCTATAGTGGTATATGGCCGCGAAAGCAGTTCGGGGACTTATGATTTTTTTAAAGAACATGTGCTTAACAATAAAAATTATGCCCCCTCAGTAATGAGTATGCCGGCTACAGGAGCCATTGTGCAGTCGGTTAGTCAGACAAAAGGTGCGATAGGATATGTGGGGCTGGCTTACGTTGAAAAAAATGTGAAGGCTATAAAGGTTTCATTTGATAAGGGGAAAAAATATGTAGCTCCTTCCGTTGCCACTGCAAAAGATAAATCATATCCTATCGTTCGCCCGTTGTTTTTTTACTATGTAACCGGCTCGGCTAAGATGGTAAAGCCTTTTGTAGACTTTATACTTTCGGCCGAAGGGCAGCGTATTGTTGAACTGGAAGGATTTATTACACTGAAGTAATTAGTTTGAAAAAAATATACGAAAAAGCAGCACACGCTGTTCTTTTTGCCAGCAGCACCGTAAGTATTATTACGGTGTTGCTTATTATTTTGTTTCTTTTCAGAGAGGGTCTGGGTCTGTTCGGGCAAAAACCAATTGAAGACGGACAGGTTTTACTGGTGAATAAATCAAATCCGGTCAATAAGCTTACTTCTGATGAATTGAAGAATATTTTTGATCAGGAGTACACCAACTGGAAAACAGTAGGCGGCTCCAATGACAGTATCCTGCTTTTTCGAATTGATGATATTTTTAATTACTATACCGAAGAGGAACTTGCCGGAGTTGATACCAATATGCAATTGCTTAATGAAAAGGTAAGCGAGCTGGTGGGAAAACAAACGGGTATGGTGGCATTTATTCCCGAAAAACAACTCGTGCTGAACGATAAGGTAAAAACCATAGAGGTAGAGCCTGTAACGGTATCCGGTTTTTTTGGCGGAGAATTATGGTTTCCTACCTCTCAGCCTGCAGCCCAATTCGGAATATTACCACTGCTCTCGGGTACCTTGTGGGTTAGTTTACTTGCTATATTCATCGCACTTCCCTTTGGTTTAGCCACGGCAGTTTATATGGCTGAAATTGCACGGCCTTCTGTAAGGAATATGCTTAAACCCGTGGTGGAACTGTTGTCCGGAATTCCTTCGGTGGTATATGGTTTTTTCGGGTTGATTGTAATTGTACCATTGGTGCAGCAACTGTTCAGTTTGCCTGTAGGTGAAACGGGCTTAGCCGGAAGTATTGTATTAGCAATTATGGCTCTTCCTACCATTATTACTGTGGCCGAAGATTCAATTCGAAATACCCCGCGTTCTATGAAAGAGGCCAGTCTGGCATTGGGAGCTACCCACTGGCAAACCATTTACCGGGTAATTATTCCCTATGCTTCATCGGGGATTACTGCAGCGGTAATACTGGGCATCGGACGTGCAATAGGCGAAACAATGGCGGTACTTATGGTAACCGGAAATGCGGCTATTATTCCTCATACCATTTTGCAGCCAATGCGCACCATACCTGCTACCATTGCGGCCGAATTGGGCGAAGCAGCTAAAGGCGGAATGCATTATAAAGCACTCTTTGCACTTGGATGTATTTTGTTTCTGATTACATTATTAGTGAATATTACTGTTGAGTTTATTTCGGGCGGCAAAAGAATTAAACGATGAAAACAAAAAAAATTTCAGAGTTTATTGCATTTAATATTTTCCGGCTGCTGAGTCTGATTATAGTGCTTGTGCTGGTAGCCATACTTTCTTTTATTGTGGTGCGCGGGGCCAGTGTAATAAACTGGGAATTTCTTACCGCCATGCCTGAAGAAGGAATGACAAAGGGCGGAATTTTTCCGGCTATTGTTGGCACTATTTGCCTGGTAGGCGGCAGCATGTTGTTTGCTTTCCCGCTGGGAGTGCTTTCCGGAATTTACATGAACGAATACATGAGGGCCACCTGGTTTAAACGGTTCATGAAACTTATGACAAATAATCTTGCCGGAGTTCCTTCCATTGTTTTTGGTTTATTCGGGATGAGTTTGTTTGTAAATACACTTGGTTTCGGAGACAGTATTCTTGCGGGTTCACTTACCTTAGGATTGCTTTCACTTCCTGTAATCATTCGTACCACCGAGGAAGCTTTAAAAAGTATTGATAACACCTACCGCGAGGGAAGTTATGCGCTGGGGGCAACCAAACTGCAAACCATTCGCAGAGTGGTGTTGCCAATGGCCTATCCGAATATCATTACCGGATTTATTCTTTCGGTAGGAAGGGTTTCGGGCGAAACGGCACCTATTTTATTTACCGTTGCAGCGTATTTTCTGCCTAAACTTCCATCCGGAATTTTTGATCAGGTAATGGCACTTCCTTATCACTTGTATGTAATCACCACCAGCGGAACCGATGTGGAGGCAAGCAGGGGAATGGCTTACGGAACGGCACTTGTTTTAATAATGATGGTACTGGTGTTAAATATTACCGCTACCATAGTAAGAAAGAAACTGAATAAAAAATTGAAGGTAAATTAACATGATTGAGTCTAAGAATTTGAATTTATATTACGGGCAATACCATGCGTTAAAAAACATTTCGCTTTCAATGCCTGCAAAAACGGTAACTGCGCTTATCGGTCCTTCGGGGTGCGGAAAATCTACCTTTCTGCGCACGTTAAACCGCATGAACGATTTAATCCCGGGAGTGAAGATTGACGGAGAGGTGCTGATTGACGGAAAAAATATTTATAAGGATAAAATGGATATTGATTTATTAAGGAAAAAAGTAGGCATGGTGTTTCAAAAAGCAAACCCGTTTCCTAAATCCATTTTTGAAAATATTGCATATGGATTACGTGTAAACGGTGTGCGGGATGAATCGTTCATTAAAGAACGTGTTGAAAAAAGTTTAAAGCAGGCTGCTTTGTGGGGCGAAGTGAAAGATGTATTAAAAAAATCGGCACTCGCTTTATCGGGCGGGCAGCAGCAGCGGCTTTGTATAGCAAGGGCACTGGCTGTGGAGCCACAGGTATTACTTATGGATGAACCGGCTTCGGCACTTGACCCAATCTCTACCTCAAAAATTGAAGAGTTGATACATGAATTGAAAAAGGATTTTACTATTGCCATTGTTACACATAATATGCAGCAAGCAGCAAGAGTAAGTGATTATACTGCTTTTTTCTACCTGGGTGAATTGGTAGAGCTGGATGAAACAAAAACTATTTTTATAAATCCTAAGAAGGAACAAACTCAGAATTATATTACAGGTCGTTTTGGATAATAATAGAATAACAACATGACACATTTAGAGGAGGAATTAAAGGCGCTTAAGAAGGAGGTAACCATCATGTTTATGCTGGTACATGCTCAACTGGCAAAAGCAAACAAAGCCCTGCACGAGCTGGATAAAGATTTGGCGCATGAAATATTGCTTACCGAAAAGCGGGTAAATGCACAGGAGTTAAGTATTGACCGCGACTGTGAGAATTTTCTGGCCTTGTACAATCCGGTGGCGGTTGACCTCAGGTATATCCTTGCGGTATTAAAAATAAACAGCAACCTGGAACGCACCGGAGATATAGCCGAGGGAATTGCCCGCTTTTTATTGGAATCGGAAAATTCTTTTGATAAAAAATTACTTGAAGAAACACGCCTTACTCAAATGTTTGATATCGCGGTAAAAATGATGGACGACATATCGGAGGCATTTGAACAGGAGAATACCGCTATGGCCCGCAGTATTTTCAGGCAGGATGTATTTTTAGATGAAGTAAACCGGGCGGCTAATAAAAATATTGCAGCATATATTCTGGCCAATCCTGCGAACAGCGAACAGGCCCTTCATATACTTTCCACCATTCGTAAAATTGAAAGGGTAGGAGATCAGGCAAAAAATATTGCCGAAGAGATTATTTTTTACATTGAAGCCAAAGTGCTAAAGCATAGTAAAAAGAATGCATAGCTTTTTTGTGCGATTGTCGGTTTAAAGTATTCCTGTGCCTGTCAGCGGTTTGTCGTTAAGTGTTATTTCTGCTTAAAATCATTTTTTCTGATACCTGTCAGCTTATCTTTGCTGGACTTTTTTAAAATGATTATTTAAACGAATTAATATGAACGGATTTTTCAATGTCCCTGTTCCACAAAACGAACCAGTTTTAAATTATGCCCCCGGCAGTGCCGAGCGCAAGGCGCTTAAAGAAGCTATTTCCGCAGCCCGAAACAAGCAGCTTGATATTCCCATGTATATTGGAGGAAGTGAGATAAGAAGCGGTAAAACGGTTGATATTCGTCCGCCTCACGACCATAAACATGTGCTTGGGCAGTTTCATTTAAGTGAAGCAGGTCATGTTACCGATGCCATTAATGCAGCACTGGCTGCTAAACCCCGATGGGAAGCTCTGACCTGGGAGCAGCGGGCCGCTATTTTTCTGAAAGCAGCCGAGTTAATTGCCGGACCCTACCGCGCTAAATTAAATGCTGCTACCATGCTGGCACAAAGTAAAAATGCTTTTCAGGCCGAAATTGACAGTGCCTGTGAAATTATAGATTTCCTTCGGTTCAATGTGCATTTCATGAGTTTAATTTACAAAGATCAGCCTCAAAGTGCCAAAGGAATTTGGAATCGTATTGAGTATCGTCCGTTAGAAGGATTTATTTATGCATTAACTCCGTTTAATTTTACGGCCATTGCAGGCAATTTACCCACCAGTGCGGCCATGATGGGGAATGTGGTTGTATGGAAACCCAGCAACACACAAGTGTATTCGGCCAACGTACTGATGGAGATTTTTAAGAAAGCCGGTGTACCTGATGGAGTGATTAACCTTATTTATCCAAGCGGACCCGTAGCGGCCGGAGTCATTTTTAATCATCCCGATTTTGCCGGGATTCACTTTACCGGTTCAACAGGAGTGTTTCAGGATATTTGGAAAAATATAGGAAACAATATTCATAAATATAAAACCTATCCGCGCATTGTGGGCGAAACCGGAGGAAAGGACTTTGTTATTGCACACAGCTCGGCCAATACCGATGTGGTAGCTACCGCATTGTTGCGCGGGGCCTTCGAGTATCAGGGGCAAAAATGCTCGGCTGCATCGCGGGCATATATACCTTCAAATTTGTGGCCGGCCATTAAAGCAAAAATGGTAAGTGAAATAAAAGCATTTAAAGTAGGGCCGGTTGAGGATTTCAGAAATTTTGTAAACGCAGTGATTGATGAAAAATCATTTGATAAATTGGCTAAATATATTGACGAAGCTAAAAAAGACAGCAGTTGTGAAGTGATTGCCGGAGGAACTTATGATAAAAGCAAAGGCTGGTTTATCGACCCAACGGTAATAGTTACTTCCAATCCTAAATATACTACCATGTGCGAAGAACTTTTTGGCCCGGTGCTCACCGTATATGTATATGACGAAAATAAATTTGAAGAAACACTCGATTTGCTTGACGGCACTTCCATTTATGCACTTACCGGTGCAGTATTGGCGCAGGATCGTTATGCCATTGATTTAGCCACGCGAAAACTTCGGAATGCCGCAGGCAATTTTTACATCAACGATAAACCTACCGGAGCCGTAGTAGGACAGCAGCCTTTTGGCGGGGCACGTGCCAGCGGTACCAATGATAAAGCCGGAGCCATGCAAAACCTGATGCGGTGGGTGAGTACCCGCACCATTAAGGAAACATTTGTACCCCCTGTTGATTATCGTTATCCGTTTATGGAAGCTGAATAGAAAAAGAGCAGCATCATAAAAAAATGACCGCTGAATTTTCAGCGGTCATTTTTTGTTAAATATGATTTTAGGTTTGGCGAAACTATCCGAGAAAAGTGCGCAACCTCACGCTGCGCGAAGTAAATTTTAACCGTCTGATACCTTTTTCTTTTATCTGACGTACCCGTTCACGGGTGAGACCAAATTTTTCACCAATTTCTTCCAGACTCATTTCGGTTCTTCCCAATAAACCAAAATAGTGGCATATAATTTCCCTTTCCCTCTCCGAAAGTGTAGAAAGTGAGCGGTCAATTTCTTTGCAAAGCGATTCAGTAATTAAAATTTTATCCGGCTCGGGTTCATGGTCACTTTCCATTACACCCAGCAGTGTATTATCTTCTCCGTCTTTCATCGGAGCATCAACCGAAACATGCCTGCCCGACATTCTAAGTGTTTCGGCAACGGCATCTTCGTCTAATTCAAGTACGGCAGCTAATTCGGAAGCCGATGGCTCCCGCTCAAATTGCTGTTCAAGGGCCGAGTAAGCTTTCGAAATTTTACTGAGTACCCCCACCCGGTTTAGCGGAAGACGTACAATGCGCGCCTGTTCGGCCAGCGCCTGCAAAATAGATTGCCTGATCCACCACACGGCATACGAAATAAATTTAAATCCTCTTGTTTCATCAAACCGTTGCGCTGCTTTAATCAAACCCAGATTTCCTTCGTTAATTAAATCGCAAAGGGTGAGACCCTGATTTTGGTATTGCTTAGAGACAGAAACAACAAACCTGAGATTGGCATTTACCAAACGCTCCAATGCCACTTTATCGCCCGATTTAATTCTTCGTGCAAGTTCAACTTCCTCTTCGGCAGTTACCATTTGCACTGCCCCAATTTCCTGCAGGTATTTATCAAGCGAACGGCTTTCGCGATTGGTTATTTGTTTGCTGATTTTTAATTGTCTCATAGGCCAGTTTACGTTAGGAGGTGTTTAAAATTTACTTCATATGTAGCTGCAAAACTTTGGGTTAAAGAGGTAAATCGAATTTAATACAGTTACTTGCCATTTAGTGAAAATGGTTGCACCAAAATTTTGTATAAAAGTGTAAATTATTGAAATGCAACGAGTAAAAATTTAAATCTACTCTTATTTGGAATGTGTCTATTAGAGGTAGGCATATATGTACCCACGACACAAGTGGACTAAAATGGGAGGTAAATTTATTTGGCAACCAAACCTGTGAGAAACGAACAAAATTTTTAGCAATTCGGGTAGTGTTTTTATTAATAAGTTTAATCATATTCGTGCCGCATTTTTTTTCGAAAAGTTATGGGGGGTAAAAAGGAAAAACTGAGTATAACACCAATCGTCATTCCGGCCATTGCGCTTGCAGTGGGGGTGTTAATAGGATATCTTGTCTTTCACAAAAAAGAACACCACGCCACGTATACTACACCACCTGCCACAAGGGCTGAAAGCAGCTACACACATATCAATCCGTTGTCGGGGTGCATGGATTTTTGCGGAAAAGAATTCATCATGCGCGAGCTTCATTGGTTCAGGCACGATTTGGACGCATGTATTGAAAAAGTAAAAGCGAAGCAGCCGGATATTCATGTTTCTTATTATTTCCGCGACCTTACCAATGGGATGTGGATTGGTATAAATGAAAAAGACGAATTTAGTCCGGCAAGTTTATTAAAGCTGCCTATTATGATTGCGGCCTACAAAGAAGCGGAAAAAGATCCTTCTGTTCTTGGTGTGAAAATTCTGTATAATGAAAAAGATTTTGAAGGTATAACAGAAGAAGCCGGGTTTAAAAAAGTAAACGGACAGTATTATTCTATTGAAGATCTAATTGGTCAAATGGTAGATTACTCTGACAATGCAGCGGCTCTTATTTTAATGAAATATTTTGGTGAGGATAAAGTAGCAGCCGTTGAAAAAGCATTTAATCTTTCCATACCTAAGAATGCTACCAATACCACCAATTTTGTTCGTATAAAAGATTACGCTTCTATTTTCCGAATCCTGTTTAATTCATCGTATCTTAATAAGGAAATGTCGGAAAGGGCACTAACGCTGTTATCTCATTCCCTATATAAAAATGGTATTCGTGCCGGTATTCCTGATTCAATAGATGTGGCACATAAATACGGAATAAGGGATGTTCATGATGCCTCTGGAGCCTTGCGCGAAGGTTACCAGTTGCACCATTTCGGGATTGTGTATTATCCCGGAAAGCCATTTTTAATCGGGATAATGACTCGCGGTGGAACCAAAGAACAAAAGGAGCAGCTGGTACGCGACCTTGCCGCTATTACATTTAAAAATGTTGACAGGCAGATTAAAACTCCGGATACGGTAATTGCTATTGAAAAGCATTAAGCTTTCAACATATTTTTAAAGCGTACCCGGTGCGGTTGTGTATCGCCTAATCGCTGCTTTTTGTTTTCTTCGTATTCGCTGTAGTTCCCTTCAAAGAAATATACCTGTGAGTTTCCTTCAAAAGCGAGAATATGCGTTGCAATGCGATCGATAAACCAGCGGTCGTGTGAAATAACTACTGCACAACCTGCAAAATTTTCAATGGCTTCTTCCAAAGCACGTAGAGTGTTTACATCAATATCGTTGGTTGGTTCGTCAAGAAGTAATACGTTGCCGCCTTCTTTAAGAGTCATTGCCAAATGTACCCGGTTCCGTTCACCACCCGATAGTACACCTACTTTTTTACTTTGATCGGTACCGCTGAAATTAAACTTTGAGATATAAGCACGTGCGTTAAATTGTTTGCCGCCTACCAGCATGGTTTCGGTACCGCCCGAAATAACTTCGAAAACAGATTTTTCAGGCAGCAAATCTTTATGCGATTGGTCAACGTAAGCAATCTTTACCGTTTCGCCTACTTTAAATGTTCCGGTATCGGGTGTTTCCAGCCCCATCATCATTCGGAACAGGGTGGTTTTACCAACCCCGTTCGGACCTATTATTCCCACAATGCCACCTTTGGGAAGTGAGAAGTTAAGGTTTTCATAAAGCAGTTTATTGCCATATGATTTACTTACATTTTGCGCTTCAATTACCACATCGCCCAAACGCGGACCGGCCGGAATAAAAATTTCGAGTTGCTGTTCTTTATCTTTCTGTTCTTCGCCCAAAAGTTTTTCATAGGCAGTTAAGCGGGCTTTTTGTTTGGCATGACGTGCTTTGGGAGCCATTCGCACCCATTCCAGTTCGCGCTCCAGCGTTCGGGCCCGTTTGCTTTCCTGCTTTTCTTCCTGAGCCAGTCGTTTTTGTTTTTGCTCCAGCCAGCTGGTGTAATTTCCTTTCCAGGGTATTCCTTCTCCGCGGTCAAGTTCCAGAATCCATCCGGCAACGTTGTCCAGAAAATAACGGTCGTGGGTAACAGCAATAACGGTTCCGGGGAAGTTTTTAAGGTATTGTTCCAACCAGTCAACCGATTCGGCATCGAGGTGATTGGTAGGTTCATCAAGCAATAAAATATCGGGGTTGCTCAATAACAAACGGCACAGGGCTACACGTCTGCGCTCACCTCCCGATAAAATGTTTACCGGAGTATCGGCATCGGGGCAACGCAATGCATCCATTGCTTTTTCAAGCTTATTATCGAGTTCCCATGCATCCAAATGCTCCAGTTTTTCCATGAGTGCAGCCTGTTTGTCCAACAGTTTATTCATGGCTTCATCGCTCATGGGTTCGGCTAATTTGTTATTCACCTCATCAAATTCGGCCAGCAAATCGGTAATATGTTTTACTCCCTCGCGCACTACTTCTATTACGGTTTTGGTTTCATCTAATTGCGGTTCCTGTTCCTGAAAACCTATTTTATATGTTCCGTCAAAAACTACTTCACCGTTGTAGTTTTTATCAATACCGGCAATAATGCGCAGCAAACTCGATTTTCCGGCACCGTTTAAACCGAGCACCCCTATTTTGGCACCGTAAAAAAACGAAAGGTAAATATCCTTGAGAACCTGTTTATTGGGCGGGTATATTTTGCTAACCCCCGCCATCGAGAAAATAATTTTATGATCGCTCATACCTTGTGTTTATAAAAAGAGGTCAAATATCAGCATTTATAAGACAAAAATCATAAATGGAATGGGGGGAAATGCCTAATTTTGTTTTGGATTTTTTAAATAACAGGGGGAATATGGGGTTTAAGGTACATATTTGTTGGGTACTGATTTTTTTATTTACAGCCTTTGAAGGTAAGGCTACCCACTTAATGGGAAGCGATCTTACCTATACATGCAGCAACGATACCGTTACATTTACACTTAAAGTTTACCGCGACTGCAACGGGGTAGCTTTAACCGGAACACAGGTGCTCAATATTAAGGGGGGCGCTGTAAATACCAATTTAAATCTCACATTTGTTTCTAAACGCGATATCACTCCGGTTTGCGAGTCAAAAATCAGCACCTGTAAACCGGGCGGCAATGTGGCCTACGGATTTGAAGAGCATATTTTTACAGGTAAATTCTTTTTTGGCGTAGCTCCTTACAATTCCGTTTGTGCATGGCGGGTAAGCTGGACAAACGCAGCCCGAAACAACACCATAACCACCGGACAGGCCGGACAAAACTATTATACATACACGGTATTTGACCGTTGCCTTGCTCCGTGCAACAATGCTCCGGTATTCAGCGATGCCCCGGTTTCGGTCATTTGTCAGGGTTATCCGCAATACATCAATATGAGTGCAATTGACACGCTTGACGGGGGTGGTGATTCGCTCAGTTACCATTTAGATACCGCCTGGCAGGCGCTAAACGTGATGTGTACTTACACTACTCCCTTTTCACCCATGTCGCCTATCAGTTCTTTTGTTACTGTAAAAATAGATTCAATTTCCGGAACATTAAACCTTATCCCATCGGTTCAAAATCAGCAGGCCGTTTTGGTAGTGGCTGTAAAAGAATGGAGAAAAGTAGCGGGAATTTACCGGCTGATAAGTGTAATAAGGCGCGATATTCAGGTATTGGTAGATTATTGCGGAACCAATAGCCCGCCTATACTGCCTACTATTGCTACGCAAACAGTTTGTCCGGGAAGTCAGATTTGTTTCACTATTTCACCTAATGATGCGAATGCAAATGATTCGGTGGTGCTAAGATGGAGCAGCAATATTTCGGGTGGAACATTTACAACAGCCTATACCAAGCCGGGTAAACCTTATGTGCAGGAGGGAACTTTTTGCTGGACACCAACCAATGCCCAAATTAAAACTACCCCGTATTATTTTGCCGTGCTTGCCCGGGATAATGCCTGCGATTTTAATCTCTACTCAACGCGCACCTATTATGTCAGGGTAAAAGAGCAGGCCATAGCGGCTATCAGTCCTGTAGGGCCAGTAAGTATCATTTCGGGCGACAGTGTACTGCTCACGGCTACTGCACCGGCCGCAGGTTATACTTACCAGTGGTTTAGAAACGGGAGTATAATTTCGGGGATTACCTCCAATACCTGTTATGCCAAACAAAACGGTGTTTACCGCGTAGTGATAAACACCAGCGATAATTGCCCCGACACTTCTAATGCAGTAACGGTAGATTACGTTACCTCCATCAGCAGTTATCCGTATTACGAGTCATTTGAAGGTTCTACTTCTAACGGATGGACTACTTCAGGTACCAATAATTCATGGCAATGGGGTTCGCCATCGGCCGCAGCCAAACCAAATATAGGAACATCGGTGGCTAACGGAGCAAAAGCATGGTACACCAACCTTACGGGGAATTATGCCAACAGCCAGCTTTCCTACCTCACTTCACCGGTTTTTGATATGTCAACTGCATTTGGAGCAACCAATCCGGTATTGTCGTTTAATTTTATACGCAGGTTACCTGTAGCCGGAAGTGATTTGCTTTGGGTAGAATATAAAGACGGAGCCTCATGGATTAAACTGGGAGTTTCGGGAAGCGGTACCAACTGGTATAATGCTGCCAGTACGCAAACCTGGGACGGACAAAGAACCAAATGGCATGTGGCCAGTTATGTTATTCCGCTTAATACCATAACGAATAAGAGTGCGGTACAAATAAGGTTTGTATTTTCTACCAACGCAACTGTTACCAATGAAGGTGTGGGTATTGACGATATTCATATTCACAGCAACGAGCCGATATGGACTGCCGCTACCAGCATCACCAATCAGAAACAACGCAGCACCGGAACTAATACGTGGATTAATTTTTCATCGGGCGGAGGGCGCATTATTTCCATAAAAGATAATGGATTTTATCTCGATACCGTTACCGTAAACTGCTATCGCAACACCGGTGCGGTACGCTCAGTAAATGCGGGCGGACTTCAATACTACCTCGACCGAAACTGGGTGATACGAACTAAAAATGCTCCCTCAGTTCCTATTACGGTGAGGCTGTACCTGACCGATGCCGAGTTTCAGGCATTGGATGCGGTTGACCCGGTTATTAACGATATTAAACGGATGGGGATTACCAAATACAGCGGGGCTAATCAGGATAATTTGTTGTCAAATAATACCACCATTGGTGCCGCCATTTTTATTTCTCCCGACAATATCACTTCGGTGTTGCCCTATTACAACGGGTACATAGTAGAGTTTAACGTGAGCAGTTTCTCTGAATTCTGGATTAATGGCGGAACAGCCGGAATGAATCAGCCCTTGCCCGTAGAGTTTATTAGTTTTGATGCAAAACGATTGGGTGATGATGCATTTTTAACCTGGACTACCGCCTGGGAAAGTAATAGTGAGCTGTACGAAATAGAGCGAAGTAATTCTTCTCTTGACAATTTTGCTAAAACAGGAGAAGTGCCGGGTAAAGGTTTTGCCAGTACTGTTTCTGCTTATGAATTTACCGATGTAAATGTTCCGTTCAGCGGACCGGTTTATTACCGACTTAAGCAGGTAGATAAAGACGGAGCATTCAGGTATTCAACTGTGCGGGTGGTTGATTTTGGAAGTACGCTGCCCGAGGTTACGTTAGTTCCCAATCCTTTCAGTAAAAATTTAAATCTGAACATGTGGTTGCCCGTAGCACAACCGGCCGTTATTCAACTTACGGATATGAACGGAACCGTGGTAAAATGGATGAATATAAAATTGAACGAAGGAGAAAATAAACTGGAGGTGGTTTCAGAAAATATGGCACTCCCCTCAGGATTTTATATACTCACCATTCAAACTTCGCAGGGGTTATATCGCTACAAAGTGATACGCAATTAATCAGGCTTTTTTAAGCGTAAACAAAGTTATTTCCGGTAATATTCCTACGCGGCCGGGGTAACCAATAAAACCAAATCCGCGGTTTACATATAATTTTTGTTTTCCTTCTTCGTACAATCCTGCCCATTGTTTGTACATGTATTGCGAAGGGCTCCATTTAAACCCGCCAATCTCAATTCCGAATTGCATGCCGTGGGTGTGTCCGGCAAACATCACATCAATATCAGGATGATTTTTTCTTACTACAGCATCCCAGTGCGAAGGGTCGTGGGAGAGTAATAATTTTACAGGCACCTTTTCCATTCCGCGTTGTGCTTTTTCTATATCGCCCAATCTTTGAAATCGTCCGCGGTCGCCCCAGTTTTCTACTCCTATCAATCCAATTTTTTGTTCGTGTACCGATAGTACTTCATGCTCATTGCGCATCAATCGCCATCCTAAATCTTTGTGAATGGCACACAAATCATCCAGATTTTTCTTTTTGGCTTCGGGGCTTTCCCAACTGGTAACATAATCTCCGTAATCATGATTGCCAAGGGTTGAAAATACCCCCATAGGAGCCTTAATATGCCCGAAGATATCCATGTACTCAACAGCTTCCGAAGCCACATTATTTACCATGTCTCCGGTAAAAAAAATCAAATCAGCTTTTTGCTGCATAATCATATCAATGCCTAATTTTACGGCATCTTTATCAAAAAAACTCCCTGAATGAATGTCGGAAATCTGAATGATTTTTAATCCGTCAAAGCGTTCGGGTAAATCGGGGAGCAGCAATGTTTCTCTGCGCAATTTATAGTCATAGGCACCTTTTACAATGCCTTTAGTAAGCATAATAAACGGAACCCCTCCGGTAATCATGCCGGCCTGTGTTAAAAATTTAGAGCGCGAAATTTTATTTTCAGGACCAGTGGGCTCTATAGTTTCAGCCTCCAGTTTGGGTTTTATTACTCCGGTTTTTAACAGAAGCCAGTGAAAAAAACGCTTTATATCATCTACGAACAAAAAAGGGAGGGCAATAGATTTTGAAAAATAGGTAATCACCAGCAGGGCCATGTAATAATTGCGAAAGAGTTTATTTACTTCAAGTGCCGGGATAAGCACATATAACAAACTACCTGTGATAAAAATGGCGGGAACACACCAGAAAATTAATTTTATCCGGTGTTTTTTTGCATCGGGAACGTTTTTTAGCAGCCTTTTCACGCCCTGCCACAAATAGCCGTCAATAGCCATTACAAAAGCAATGGTTCCAAATAATAACCGTAATTTAAATGCAATCATTTTTTCTCGTTTCCCGCTTCTTTTACTCGTTTTATGCGTCCGGCCAATTGCAGGCAAATTTGCACGGTACACATATCTGTTTATTTTTGCGCAAAGTTAATCAGTAAACCCGGCTTCGCGTGGCTAAGCAGCAAAAGAGCAGTAAAAAATCGGCAGGAGGTTTTTTTAAGCAGGTAAAACGCTTGATTCGTATCCTGTTTATTCTTCATATCCAATGGAGCCTCATTTTTATTTGCCTCTACCGGGTGGTACCTGTGCCTGTAACTCCGTTGCATATTTTGCGGTTGTTTGAAGAAGGAAAAACCGATAAGGAACGAAAAATAGATAAACATTGGCGGTCACTTGATGAAATGTCGGCCAATATGCCGCTGGCAGTAGTCACCTCCGAAGATCCGTTGTTTTTTACCCATCACGGTTTTGATTTTGAACAAATCAAAAACTCGCTGGAGCGTAATATTAAAAAAGGGAAAAAATTAAGGGGTGCCAGTACCATCAGCCAGCAAACGGCCAAAAATCTTTTTTTGTGGCCCTCGCGCAGCTGGATTCGTAAAGGCATTGAAGTGTATTTTACCGTACTGATGGAAGCCTGCTGGAACAAACGCAGAATACTGGAAGTGTACCTCAATATTATTGAAATGGGGGATGGTATTTACGGGGCCGAGGCGGCTGCACAAAATTATTTTCACAAAAGCAGCGAAAAGCTTACGAAAGGAGAGGCAGCTCTCATTGCAGCGGTATTACCCAATCCGCGCAGGTGGCATCCCGATGCACCCACCCCGTTCATTCGTAAAAAGCAGATTAAAATTGTGCGTTACATGAAGTTTGTGGATATGTCGCCATTAACAGCGGAGCAAGCGGGTAAACAGGCTAATTAAGATCTTTTTTCAAGCAATTCCCTTAGTCGTGGCGGATAACAGGTTTCCCCTGCAATTACCTTAATAAATGCTTTTCTGAACTCTTCCAGATTGGCTTCTTTTGATAGATATGCAACGGCCCCTGCATCCACGGTTTGAAGCATCAGTTCATCTTTGTCGTGTGATGAAATGCCAATACACAGGATAGAAGGGTTAAGTTGTTTAATGGCCGCTATGGTTTCTATGCCACTCATTCCCGGCATTATCAGGTCCACCACGGCAATATGGATTTCAATATCAGGCATTGCTTTCAAAAACTCTTCACCGCTTTGGCATGCCAATACCAATTCCACCTCTGGAATATGAGCAAACAGACCGGAAAAAACTTTGCGTGAAATTTCATAGTCGTCAATAAAAGCGACTTTAGCAGACATAATATCAAAAATAAATGATAAGAACCAACAAAACAAATACCTGCCCGGGCAACGGAACTGCTTATATTTGCAGCCATGTCGCACAAACCTTTAATTCTTGTTACCAACGATGATGGCATTACCGCTCCCGGCATCAGGGCATTGGTAGAGGCCGTGGCGCCATTAGGCGAGGTAGTGGTGGTAGCCCCCGATAGTCCGCAGTCGGCTATGGGACATGCGGTAACCATCAGCAAACCGCTGCGTTTGGATAAAATACGTTCGGCCATTTATGGCAAACTGCAGGCGTATCAGTGCTCGGGCACTCCGGCCGATTGTGTTAAATTAGCTGTATCAAAAGTGCTGCACCGCAAACCCGACCTGTTGGTTTCGGGTATCAATCACGGTTCCAATTCATCTATCAATATCCTGTATTCGGGTACCATGAGTGCCGCCATGGAAGGAGGAATTGAAGGAATACAGTCGGTAGGGTTTTCGCTGCTCGATTTCAGTTACGATGCCGATTTTACCTATGCTAAAAAAGTGGCTCGTATTGTTAGTAAAAATATTCTTGCAGGCGGACTGGCTCCCGGAACATTGCTCAACGTAAATATTCCGCGCGGACCGGAAGCAGAAATAAAGGGAATTAAAGTGTGCCGCCAGGCGCGTGCCAAATGGGAAGAGGAGTTTGACGAACGCAAAGACCCTAACGGGCGCACCTACTACTGGCTCACCGGAAAATTTGTGAATTACGATAAAGGCGAGGATACCGATGAATGGGCACTCAAACAAAATTTTGTATCGGTGGTGCCCGTGCATTTTGACCTCACTGCGCACGAAAGTATTGCTAACTTAAACCAATGGAACTGGGAATGAAACGAGATCATATACTTACCGGCTTAGTGCCCGGATTGATTATGCCCATGCTGATAGGTGTGGGGTACTATTTTTATACCTTCGGATTTGGTTCGTCCGAAAATTACTTCGATGTGTTTATGCGCGAAGAAATGCTTTCGCCCCTGCTCGCCATCGGGTGTTTTTTTAACCTTGTTATTTTTTTTGTGATGCTGCGTAAATACATGGAGCGAAGTGCCCAGGGAGTGGTAATGGCAACCATTCTGTACGGAGTGTGGATTATCATTATGAAAATGTTCTGATGAACTATTACCTCATAGCCGGTGAAGCATCGGGCGATTTACATGGCTCCAATTTGTTGCGCGAACTGAAACTACAGGACCCGCAGGCACAGTTTCGCGGCTTTGGTGGCGACCTGATGGAACAACAGGGCATGGCGCTGGTAAAACATTACCGCGAGCTTTCGTTTATGGGATTGATAGAGGTGCTCAAAAACATTCGCAGCATATCCAAAAATCTGTCGCTGGCCAAAGAGGATTTACTGCTATTTAAACCCGATGTGCTTATTCTGATAGATTATCCCGGATTTAATTTACGCATGGCACAATTTGCCAAAGCAAATGGGATAAAAGTTATTTACTATATCTCGCCCAAGCTGTGGGCCTGGAAAGAATCGAGGGTAAAAAAAATAAAAGCTTTTGTGGATTTGCTGCTCCTCATTCTTCCTTTTGAAAAAGAATTTTACCTTAAACATGATTACCGCCAAACGGTGTATGTAGGCAATCCGGTGGTGGATGCTGTGCAGGCATTTGTGCCCGAAACCAATTTCAGGCAAACACATCACCTCAGTGATAAACCCCTTATTGCCTTGTTGCCCGGAAGTCGCCTGCACGAACTGGAACATATGCTGCCCATTATGCTGCAGGTGGTACCACATTTTCCCGATCATGAGTTTGTAATTGCCCAAGCACCCGGAATGGACGATGCGGTTTATGAACGCCTGCTGCACGGGTTTCCGGTAAAAGCGGTAAAGGCCCATACTTACGATTTGCTGCATGTGGCGCAGGGAGCTTTGGTTACCTCGGGCACGGCCACCCTCGAAACGGCTTTGTTTCATGTACCGCAGGTGGTGTGTTACAAAATCAGTGCGCTTACTTATGCCGTAGGAAAACGGTTTGTTAAAATAAGTTTATACAGCCTGCCCAATATCATTGCCGGTAAAGAAATTATCCGTGAGCTGATACAAAGCGATCTTACCCTTACCAACCTGGTTGCCGAACTCAGCGCAGCCCTGCCGGGCGGAACAAAACATGACATGATTAAAGCGGAATACAAGGCCATTGAACAGGTGCTTGGCAAAGAAAACGCTTCGAAAAAAGCCGCGCAGGAAATCGTCAAATTCGCAGTAAAATAAGACAGCACTTTTTCGCTTTTTGTGTAACCCTAAACGCGCGTGAGTTGAGGTTGCCGTTATTGTCGTAATTAAATGGGGTAAATGTTGCACCTCAAATAAAAAAAGCTTCACGAATATTTCGTAAAGCCTTTCTTTTAGATGGTGGAGGATAACGGAGTCGAACCGTTGACCTCTTGCATGCCATGCAAGCGCTCTAGCCAGCTGAGCTAATCCCCCATTTGCGGGGTGCAAATATATTCAGAAAGTATCTTTTGACAAATATTGACGCACTTTTTTTGCAGCACGCTCAAAAGCACAGGCTTTAGCCCATTCGTGCCGTTAGGCCGTTTCAATTTAAGCAGCGCGAAAAGGTAAAAGGCCTGCTGCTTTTATGTGAAATTGTTGTACTAAATTTAAAGTATGAGATAACACAGCCATCTGTATAAAGAGGCAATCTTGATTTATTAGTATCACACATTGAAAACTTGCAAGAGCAAAGGGGGAGGTGCCGTTTACCGCCATTCCGAATGAATGTGGCGGTTGTTCATATGCCAGGAAATGTATTGCACCAGCCTCGGAAACTTTCCTCGGTTGGGTGAGGCACAATGCGGCAATGCCTGATGCCAGATAATAAAATCACCCGCCTGCCCCGGCACCGCTCTCGGGTTAAATGTATTCACTGCTATTTCTCTCGGGTTGGCATCAGAAGGTAAACCGGCTAACCAGGCATCTATTTTTTTATGAAACCCGGGTACACACTGAAAAGCTCCGTCAGTAGTGCCTACATCGGTCAGGTAAAGCAATCCCTGTAAATCCATTGGAACGGGGGCAATCAGGCTCGTATCCCAGTGCAGGGCCGAACCTCTGAAGCGGAAGTTCTCCGTTTCGGGAGGGTTAAAACTTATTTTGTCGGTACTCACAAACAGTTCACGGCTTTGGTAAATCTGTTCGTAAGCCCTGCGTATGCGTGCACACTGCCGATTGGCTTCAAGTGCCGGATGGTGGTAAAACAAATACATTAAACCGCGCTGGTCGCGATGCGATTGGTACCAGGTTTCGGGACGCAACGGGTCGGCCTGCAAAAATTCCCAAATGGCTCGGGCGGTAGCAAGGGTTTGCGCGGGAGTAATGGCCTGCTTCAGCACCACGTATCCGTTGGTATGCCAAAAATCCAAATCGGCTGCGGTTAAAACGTCTTCTACCGTATCGCCCGTTTCCATTACCCGGTTTCGTATCCGGTCAAGTTTTTCTTCGGGTATATGGCCGTTGTTTTTTTGTACAACCCATGCTTCCAATTCGGGGTACGATGGGCGTTCAAAAAACAAATACTGCAGTATTTCATCCAGGCCTATGTTCAGGCTGTTGATCAGGTGCATTTCATCGGCCCACCGGTTGGGGTTGGATGGATGCGGGGAGTTATCGGTTGTTTTTTGCCACAGCGCATACAGCACCGGAAGATTTAATTGTCCAATGAAAGGAGGTGGTTGATGGGGCATGGAAGCAATAGATTTTTTGAGACGGCAAGATACAAAGTTGAAACAACAAAACGGGATTGGTGGAAGGAGCCGATTGATTCTAACCGAGCTCCGCTACCGCGCGAATCCTTCGCGTGGTGAACTAATTTTACTCTTTTGTTTTGCTCATTTTCATCATAGCGCGTACAACTGAAGCAGGCGTATTCACTAACTACTGATTTACCACAGTTGTTTCTTCCCATTCTCATTACCTTTGTGCCGCATGCAGGATGAACACGAAACCGTACGTTTAAACAAATACATCAGCGAGAGTGGCCTTTGTTCCAGGCGCGAGGCCGACCGTTATATTGACATGGGGCAGGTGCTCATTAACGGACGCAAAGCCAAAATTGGCGACCGCGTAAAACCGGCTGACCGCGTAATGGTAAACGGCCGCGAAATAGAACCCCGCCAGCAAACCGAGCATATTTACCTGGCCTTTAACAAACCGGTGGGCATTACCAGCACCACCGAGCAGGGTGTGCGCGACAATATAGTAGATTACGTGAACCATAGCGAACGCATTTTTCCTATTGGCCGCTTAGACAAGGATTCGCAGGGATTGATTTTTTTAACCAGCAACGGAGATATAGTCAATAAAATTTTACGGGCCTCCAACCACCATCAAAAGGAATATTTGGTTACGGTAAATAAACCCATTACCCCGCAGTTTATTCAGGACATGGCAGCCGGGGTGCCCATACTGGGGGTAATGACTAAAAAGTGTTTTGTGCAGCAGGAGTCGCCCACGGTATTCCGCATCATACTGGTGCAGGGACTCAACCGCCAAATACGCAGGATGTGCGAGTATTTTGGTTACGAAGTAGTGAAATTAGAGCGCATCCGCATTATGAATGTAAAGCTGAAAGGGCTTCCGCTTGGCGATTGGCGCGAGTTAACTGCAGAGGAACTCTCGGAAATTTTTAAGCTGATTGAAAACTCCACGGGAGAGGATAAAAAAAGCGACAGCAAAAAACCTGCGGCAAAAAAAAATCCGCCACCTGCATCGGGTAACAAGGGACAAACCAATGCTAAAAAATCATTTGTTTCTGCACGTCATTCAGGCACCAAAAAGTCCGGCAAATTTAAAAGACGCAGCGGCAGGTAAGTGCTTTACGATTTTTCTTCCCACACGGCACACAGGTGTACAATGGTCTCAACCGCTTTTTGCATATCCTGCACACTCACCCATTCCTGTTTGCTGTGAAACGCGTGTTCGCCTGCAAAAATATTCGGGCAGGGCAATCCGATAAACGATAAACGTGAGCCATCGGTTCCTCCGCGAATACTGGAGAGGTGAGGAGTAATGCCCGACCGTTTTACCGCTTCAACAGCATAGTCAATTACCTGCGGATTTTTGTCGAGCACTTCTTTAAAATTACGATACTGTTCGGTTACTGTCATGGTGTACGAGCATTTGCTGTAGTCAGTCATTACCTTTTCGGTAATCTGCTTCAGTTCCTCTTCCAGTGCGTGCAGCGTAGGTGTATCAAAGGCACGTATAATAAATTTGATTTCTACCTGCTCCAATCCGCCATTAATAGAAGTGGCGTGAATAAAAGGTTCTTTTCCTTCGGTAGTTTCGGGGGCTTTGTCTTTTGGCAAACGGTTAATAATTTCGGCAGCAATTTTAATAGCATGCTGCATTTTATTTTCGGCAAAACCCGGATGCGTTGGAAATCCTTTTATCACCAAACTTACTCCATCGGCACTGAAGGTTTCGTTTTCAATATGGCCTAAGGTTTCGCCATCCATGGTGTAGCCAAAATCTGCCGCCAGTTTTTGCATATTTACTTTATCAACTCCGCGGCCTATTTCTTCATCGGGGGTAAACAGAATACGGATATCCCCGTGTTTTACTTCGGGATGAGTGAGCAGGTAATGGGCTGCATCCATTATCTCCGCGAGTCCCGCTTTATTGTCTGCCCCAAGCAGGGTAGTGCCATCGGTGGTGATGATGTCGTTTCCTATTTGTTCTGCCAAATCGGGGTGTTCGGCAAAACGAATAATCTGGGAACGGTCGTTTGGAAGTATAATATCCTGTCCGTTGTAATTGGCATGAATTACCGGATTTACATGAGCTCCGCTGCAATCGGGCGAAGTATCCATGTGGGAGCAGAAACAAATTACCGGAACTTTTTTATTGGTGTTTGAGGGGATTGTTGCATACACATAGCCATGTTCGTCCAGTTCGGCATCTTTCACTCCCATTGCACGCAATTCTTCTACAAGCAGTCGTCCCAGATTTTTTTGTTTCTCCGTTGACGGGCATGTGGGGGATTCAGGATCCGATTGCGTATCAATTTTTACATAACGTAAAAAACGCTCGGTAACCGAAAATGAATAGGATACTAATGACATAAAACTTTTAATTTATGGACGAAATTAAGGAAATACCCCAAGAGTAGGGAAGTATTTTAACCGGTAAGTTGGTCTGGAAAGTGCAGTGACTGACAAATGCCTGACAAAACTTCTTTCAGTCAGCTATCCTACAATTTGTAGCAATTTATGCGCTACTGTTTTCAATTACGTATTTTTGTTTCGTGACCAGAACAAAAGCACCCGACTCCCAGCGTTTATATGCCGTAGTAGATATAGAAACTACCGGGGGTCACGCGGCTGCACATGGCATTACCGAGATTGCCATTGTGGTGTACAACGGCAAAAAGGTAACCGAGCGTTTTCATTCCTTAGTCAATCCCTTGTGTGAAATTCCGCGCTTTATTACGGGCCTCACAGGAATTACCAATGAAATGGTGGCCAGCGCGCCTGAGTTTGATGAAATAGCCGAGCAGGTTTTTGAATTGCTTAGCGGGAAGGTATTTGTAGCTCACAACGTAAATTTCGATTTTTCATTTGTAAAACATCATTTACAGAAGGCAGGGTTTGAACTTAACACGCAAAAATTATGTACGGTGCGTCTTAGCCGCAAAGTGTTTCCCGGGTTAAAATCATACAGTCTGGGTAATATCTGCGGATACCTTTCCATTCGTATTGATAACCGTCATCGCGCCACGGGCGATGCAAATGCCACCGTGCAGTTGCTCGGTAAAATTATGCAGGATGATGAAAGCGGGCATATAGATGCTGCGCTCAAGCGGGGTTCAAAGGAATACCTGTTGCCTCCCGATTTGCTGAAAGAAGATATGGACAAACTGCCGGCTGCACCGGGAGTTTATTATTTCCATGATAAACGCGGGAAGATTGTTTACGTGGGGAAAGCCAAACATTTAAAACGAAGAGTTACCTCACATTTCAGCAATAACTCGGTGCAAAAACAAAAGCAGGATTTTTTGCGTCAGGTGAAGCGCATTTCGTTTGTTGAAACGGGAAACGAATTATTTGCACAGATACACGAACTCATTGACATCAAAGAAAAGTGGCCTGAGTTAAACCGTGCACAAAAAGGATATACTCCGCGATTCGGGTTGTTTTCGTATTACGACCAGAACGGGTATCAGCGACTGGAGGTAAAAACCATTGGACGCTACCAGCAACCATTGTATTATTTTAAGTCGGTACATGCCGGTCTGGATTTTTTACGGGAGCAGGCCATACTGCATCAGCTATGTTACCGACTATGCGGACTGCAACGTGCTCAGGGAGCCTGCGAAAACCATGCAGAAGGAATTTGCCATGGAGCCTGCGTGCAACAGGAGGATGTGAACGCTTACAATGCTAAAGTAGCACATATGCTTGCTGAAACACTCGATCAGAGTTTTATTGTAACTGAAAGCGGACGTAATGATGACGAACTGGGCGTGCTACTGGTGGAGCAGGGAAATTTCTGGGGGTTTGGGTATGTGCCCAAAGAGGAGTTTGTAAACGAGCAGGAATGGGTGCGAGCGCATATTCCCCGCGCGAAATGGTTTCCGGGAATCGATCAGCTGATACAAAGCTATCTGCTGAGTATGGCCGAAGAAGCGGTCTGAATTTTCTTCTTAAAAAAATAATGAAACACTTAGTGCCTTGGCTGTCATAAAACAAAGCAGCAGTGCGGGCCGTTGCTGAACGTCATCTTCAGAAAGTGTAAGCAGGGGTAAAACCTTTTCCTGTATCTTTGTGGCATCACCAAAAAAATTACCTTGTGTTTTCATTTAACGAAATTGCTACTGTAACACTTACGCTTTTTGCCATTATTGATATGCTGGGAACTGTTCCGCTTATCATCAGCATGAGGCAAAAGGTGGGACATATTCAATCGGAGAAAGCTACGCTGGCTGCCGGTTTTCTGATGATACTGTTTTTATTTGTAGGCGAAGATTTATTGCGCCTTATTGGCATCGACCTGTCTTCGTTTGCCATTGCGGGTTCCATTGTTATTTTTATTCTGGGTCTCGAAATGATTCTGGGCATTAATATTTTTCGCCCCGACCCGAATGATGAGGCGGGAAGTATTATTCCTATTGCGTTTCCTATTATTGTGGGTTCGGGTACGCTCACCACTATTATTTCACTCAAGGCCGTGTATCAGGTACCGAATATTTTAATTGGTATTTTGTGTAATCTGGTTATTGTGTATGTGGTGCTCAAATCGAGCGGATGGATTGAACGCAAATTAGGCAAAGCGGGACTGGCGGTAATGCGTAAATTTTTCGGAATTATTCTGCTTTCTATTGCTGTAAAATTATTCAAGAGTAATATTTGAGTTCATGTTCTAACGGGTGGACTCTTCCACGTAAGGACGAGATGTGTCACGTGTTGCTCAGAGTGAAGGAAGTTTTTACTTTTTCAGCAGCCCTATTTCAATCAATCGTTCATTCAGGTATTCGCCAGCACTTATGGGTGTGTAGGCCAGCGGGTGTTGTGCATCTACACAAGATGGTAAACAATCCAATCTCATTTCCGAACGCGGGTGCAAAAAGAAAGGAATAGAAAACCGCGAAGTGTTCCATTTTTCTTTTGGCGGATTCACTACCCGGTGCGTAGTTGATTTCAATTTATTATTAGTGTGCCGTTGCAGCATATCACCCACATTCACCACCAGCTGATTGGGCAAAGCGGTAATGCCAACCCATTCGCCCTGCTTATTGAGTACCTGCAATCCCTCGGCTGAGGCACCCATGAGCAGCGTAATTAAATTAATGTCTTCGTGCTCGGCTGCGCGAACTGCCGATTGGGGTTCGCTGGTAATAGGCGGGTAATGTATGGGTCGCAAAATGCTGTTGCCGTGATAAATTTTATCATCGAAATACGTTTCATCCAGTCCAAGATAAAGGGCAATGGCCCGCAACATGTATTTCCCCGTTTCCTCTATTTTCTGATAAACTTCTTTTCCTGCCGCATTAAATCCGGGAAGTTCAGTTACTGTTATATTTTCAGGATATTCTTTTTTTATCGGGTCGTTGTTTTCTACATATTGCCCAAAATGCCAGAATTCTTTCAAATCTCCAACACTACGTCCTTTGGCGTGTTCTTTACCAAAGGAAGTATATCCACGTTGACCTGCTAATCCAGGCACCTCATATTTTTTCTTTGTTTCATAAGGCAGGTTGAAAAATTGTTGCACCTCATGGTATAATTTATTCTGCAGGTCATCACTCAAAAAATGACCCTTTACGGCTACAAATCCTATATCTTCATAGGCCTTGCCCAGTGCCTCTACAAAAGCCTGTCTGCGATGTGTGTCATTGGAAAGAAAATCGGATAAGTCGACTGAAGGAATACCTACTGTGTGATTCATACGGTGTGTGTTAAAATGACAAAGATAAAAACCCTGATGTATTGTACAACTATGGTTATTTGCCTATGAGGTTGAAATAACTTTTGCTTTTTTCGCGGTAATACGGCTGCAGCGAAGGCGGAATAGTGAGCAGTAATTCCTGTTCTTTATTTTTTTGTTTCAAAAATTCCTCTATATCCGGGGGCAATGTCCGTGTTTTATCATCGGCTGTTTTTGATTCTCTTTTGTTATCCTGTTCCCGTTCTTTATCGGCTTTTTCGGCCTCGAGCATGCGGGTTTTAATTTCTTCCTGCCGTTTTATGGTTTCCGAATTCAGCCGTTTGTTTACTAAATCCTTTTCTGTTTGTTCCATCAGTTGCTGCATTTCCTTCAGCTCTTTGCTCAATCCCGATGAACCTCCAGCGGCTTTGCCTTCTTTTTGCATCTGCTGCTGCATTTGCTGCAATTGCCTGCGAATGGCGGCTTGTTTGGCAGCCATCTCGGCAAATTCTTTACTGCTCATTCCTCCGGGCGAACCTTTGCCGTCTTTGCCACCGGGTTTCATGCCGTTTTTCATCATCTCATTCAGCTGGTCCTGCATTTTCATCAGCTCGCTTAGCGATGGCTGACTGCCTTTCCCTTTTTTCTTTACTTTGCCTCCCGACCCCGAACCGCTGCCTTCCTGCATGGATTGCTGCATTTGTTTCAGCACATCGGTAAGCATTACGGCAATATTATTTACCGAAGTCATTACGTATTGCTGCCGGGCTCGTCCCTGCTGAATATCGCGGTCGGCAAAGTTTTTAATGGCTTTGTCCATATTAAAATTTACTTCGCCAAGTTCGCGGTTAATGAATGCCGAAATTTGCGGGACACGCTTGCTAAGGGCAAACAGACTGTCTTCTACAATCTGTGCGTAATCTTTTAGCTCCTTTTGCTTTTGAGCTAATTTTACGTATTGCGGATTATATCCCTGCATGGTACTCATTTGCTGCATAAGTTCTTCCTGATCTTTTGAAAGCTGAATGAGGTTTTCGAGCAATGCCCGCAATGCATCGTAATCTTCTTCCTGTTTTTTTTCCTGCTCCGACTGCATGCTCTTTTTCATCTTAGCGCTCATTTCCTGCATTTTTTTCGCTGCCTTTTTCTGCGACTCCGAAGCTTTTTTATTTTCTTTTTGTTCTAATTGTTCGCGGCTGTTGTCCAATTCTTCTTTTGTTTCTTTTTCTTCGGTGTTAGTGTCGGGTAATTTTTCAGGCTGTTCTAACTTTTCGTTTTTTTGCTCTAATTGTTCCAGGTCTTTTTTAATCTGTTCAAACTCATTGCTTATTTCCTTTTGCTGTTCTTTCAGTTGCTGCTGATCCGCTTTTTTGTCTTTGGTTTGTTCGCTCAGTTTTTCCTGCTTATCCGCTAATTTTTCCAGCGCATCGGCATTTTCTTTCAGTTTCTGTTCTATCTCTAATTTTTTATATAACTCAAGAATACGGTCTAATTCCTTCTCCACCTCTTTATTGTTGAGTTCCATTTGCTCCAGGTCTTTTTGCATCTGCTCCTTATTGTTTTGTTTCATCATGTTTTCGAGCTTTTGCATAAGTTGCTTTATCTCCGGGTTCAGTACCTCATCCCACATTTTTTGCAGCTCTTCCTGCTTTTGCAAAATGGTTTCATCGGTTTTGGTAAATTGTTGCTGTTGTTCGGTATTTCTTTTCGCTTCTTCTTTCAGGCTGTTTATTTTTTTCTCTAATTCTTTTTCTCTTTTCAGCATTTCATCCAGTTTCTTTTTCTCTTCCCAGCTCAGTTCTTTTTTCTCCAGCATTTTTTGCTGCAGGTCTTTCATTTCTTTGTTCAGGGCACGGGCTTCTTTAATTGCCTCTTTCATTTCATCTTTCAATTGCCTACTGTTGTTTTCGGCCTGCTCTTTCAGCTCTTCTTTATTGGGCGCTTTGTACAATTGAATTTGCGAACGGGTAGATTTACTTCCGCTCACTCCGTCATTATCCCAGACTTCAAAATAATATTCTACCTCGTCTTCCATTTGAATATTGATGGCAGCCAGATTAAACATGTGGTAAAAATTTTGTTTCAACTGTGAACTGTTCACCGGAAGGCTGATGGTATTTTTTGTGGGTTCGGTTATTGGTTTGCCGTCTTTTTTCAAAAACGAATAAACAAACTGCAGTTTGCGGAATCCGTGGTCGTCTTCAATTTCCCCAATGAAATAAACGGTTTTTGGCAAAAGACTATCGGCTCGCGGAGTAACCTGTATAGACGGAAATGCATCGGGAATTACCTGCACGGAATAGGCGAGCGAATCGCTTTGCCCCGACTCATTGTTGCGGGTGATGATATGGTACAAACTTCCTTTCACAAACCTGCGGGCAAACCCAAAAAAGCCATTCTGCTCTTCGCTTACTTCAGGTTTCCCTTCACTTAGTAACATACTCATTGACGACACATTTTTGGTTTTAAATTTCCAGTATACTTTGGTGCCGGCCGGAATGGTGAGGTCGCCTGAGTTGGATAGTACTTCATTCTTTTTGCCAAGGTAGGTGGGATATTCAAGCTGAACGGTAAAATTCAAAATATTGGGTTTGGCCAGCATATCGAGCAGGTAGGGCTGCGAGTAAAATTCATCAGCAAAAAAGCGAAATGAAATATCGTGCTGAATATTTTTAAACCGAAAACTAAATGCGTTTTTATCCTGTTTCTGCATTTTAAACAGGGTTCCGTTTACCTCAATAAAAACTTCATCGGGCAACACTTTGCCTGCGGTATGCACGGCCAGTTCAAAATCCTGTTGCTGCGCGGCTTTCAGCTCTTTATTATCAATGGTAAATGTAAACGGAGCTGTCTTAGGGAAAAACTTATTGTAATTTACTAACCGCTGCGAGCTATCACTTATCATGGAAGGGGCAATGAACTGAATAAGCGCAAATGCCAGCAGGGGTATCGCAGCATATTTGGCATATTTGAAATTTTGTTTCAGGTTAATCGCACTGGTAAAGGGTATGGGTTTTATCTCAGTTATTTTCTGATTAATTCCCGCTTCAATTAGCTCCAGACTGCTGCTGTTTGCGGCCCCTTGTTTCAATTGTAAAATATTAAGCAGTTTGTCTTTTACCTCGAGGAAATGTGTACCAATAATTGCCGATGCCTGCTCGTAGTTAATTACTTTTCCTAATTGCATAAGGTTGGCGGCAGGTAGCAGCACGTATTTGCCAAGTATAAAGGCGGCAAAGCTTAGGTAGGAGTAAAATAAAACGGCTCTTATGCCACTGTTAAATTGCCCGAAATACTCGAGAACGGCTACTAGCAGAAATACAGCCACCAATCCGGAAAGGGCATATAAACTGCCGCGGATGAGTTGATTTTTATAATACTTTCGTATAAACTCATCCAGTTTGCAAAGTAAAATGGTATAATTATCTTGATTGTTCACAAGGCACTATTCGCATCAAATTTAGTGCAAAAATCGCTGATTTTAGCAGTTACAGAGGAATGGTGAAATATGCCGAAGTGCCTAAACCTTTTTCGCTCTCAAACCAAATATCCCCTTGCTGAGTAGCTACCAACAGTTTACACACCTGCAAACCTAATCCTTCAGAGGTATGCTCGTCATATGATGATAATTCAAAATCGTAAGTAAAATCGGTACTCATGCCTTCGCCTTTATCACGAATGCTTATTTCAAGTTTATGATTTTTTTCCCGGGCACTTATTCGTACCGGAGCTCCAGCGGGACTGAATTTTACAGCATTATCCAGCAGGTTCCATATAACTAGGCTAAGCGTGGCATCATCGGCCATTACGCTAATTTGCGCATCCACATCATTGATAAACTGAATGTTTTTTTGTGCGTAGGGAAACATAGCTTTCTGCCTCACTTTTTCAATTAGAATCCGTAGGTTAATTTCTTTTTTATTACGGTGTATATCCGTTGATTTATGGCTGCGAAGGGTGGTCCAGGTAAATAAATTAAGCAATACCAATTCCGATCGGCTAAAAGTGTCTCGGTAGCGAGTGAGTACACCGGCCGACTGAAGTTCCTGGAATGATAAATTTCCATCGCGCACTTTTGTGGCCACCCGGTACAGTTCGCTTAATGGTTCGCGCAACTCGTCAGAGATAATATGATATACCTTGTTTTTTTCCTTGTATTCGTTGTCGAGCATTTTTTCCAATACCTGTTTGCGTTCATCATTTTTTTTACGATAGTTAATGTTGGCCAGCAGCAAAATGGTTAAAATAATGATGAAAATAAGCAATAAAATAAGCTGTATGCGTACCTGCAATTTAACCTCATTTTTTAGCGAGTCAATTTTACCTAGAGCTGCTCGCAGTGAATCATTAGTAGCAGTAGTCTCGGGCAATTGCACAGCGGCTGCGGATGCGGATGCTTGGGTAATGTAGGCACTGGTATCGGCCTGCACGCTATCGGCTGCCTGCATAGTGAAGGCAGCAAGGATTAGGGAAAGAAATAGTATTATTCTCAAACGGGGTAAAAATACTAAAAAGTGGGTATAAATTTACACCACCCCATCAAGGGCCGATGCCAGTTTGCGGTCGAGGTCGGTAATGGTGCTGCCGGCCGAGTGGGTACATAATTTTACTTCTACCCGGTTATATACATTCGTCCACTCGGGGTGATGGTCCATTTTCTCAATGATATACGAGGCTCGCACCATAAAGGCCATGGCATCAGCAAAGGTTTTAAATGTAAATACTTTTTGCAACTGATTGTTTTGTTCGCTCCACCCGTTCATATAAAATGTGTTTTTACAAATAAAGGAATAAATTTCCGAAACGGTATTTCGGGATGCAGGTAAAAAAAGTAACTTTGGCCGCACCAATTCACCTTAGCCCCGATGCGCATATTACTGGTTTACCCCGAAATGCCCGATACATTTTATGCATTGAAGCACTTTATAAAAGTGGTAGGCAAAAAGGCGGCTTTTCCGCCACTGGGTTTATTAACCATTTCATCACTTTTGCCTGCCGGCTGGGAGAAAAAATTAATTGATTTAAATGTAACCGCTTTAACCGATGCTCACCTGCAATGGGCCGATTATGTTTTTCTCTCGGCAATGAATGTGCAGGAACAATCGGTGAGGGAAATATTAAGCAGATGCGCGGCCAACAATACCAAAGTAGTAGCCGGAGGGCCATTGTTTACCCACGAGCATGAACGTTTTGAAGGGGTAGCACATTTTATTTTAAATGAGGCAGAAATTACCCTTCCGCTTTTTATCAATGATGTACAACGCGGAGAAGCCAAACCCTTGTATCAAACAAAAGCCTTTGCCGATGTAACGCTTTCGCCATTGCCCGATTTTGGATTGGTGAATATGAAAAACTACCTCTATGCCATTGTGCAGTATTCAAGAGGCTGTCCGTATTTGTGCGATTTTTGTGATGTAACCGCATTGTTTGGCCGTGTTCCGCGAACCAAAACGCCTGAACAGATAATAACCGAACTGGAGGCGGTGAACAGCAATGGAAATGTGCAATTGGTTTTGTTTGCCGATGACAACCTGATTGGGAATAAAAAAATTTTAAAGACCGAACTGCTGCCTGCATTAATCAAATGGCGAAAGGAAAAAAATCCTTCTTTCTTTTTTGCCACTCAGCTCACGGTAAACCTGGCCGATGATGAAGAGCTGATGCAACTGCTGCTTGATGCGGGATTCAGGCATGTGTTTATAGGCATTGAAACACCGCAGGAGGATAGCCTGAAAGGTTCTCATAAAAATCAGAATTTAAAACGCAATCTGCTTCAAACCATTCACACCATTCATCAAAAAGGTTTTATTATCTCGGGTGGTTTTATTGCAGGGTTTGATACTGACACCGGGGAAAGTTTTAAAAATCTGGCTGATTTTATTCAGCAAAGCGGCATACCGCTGCCCATTGTGAATTTGCTTAAAGCGCCTCCCGGAACCGAATTGTACCAACGCATAAAACGAGAAAACAGGTTATCACGCGCTTTTGCTTTTGCCGAGGGCGAAACCAATATTGTTCCGGCAATGGGCGAGGAGAAACTTTTTAACGGGTTTCAATATATTATCGATCAAATTTATTTGCCTCAGCATTCGTTTGAACGCTTAAAAACGTTTTTCAAAAACCATCGTTTCCCTGCTACCCGGGTAAAAATTCGCAGCCGTTTTTCGGGCGGTGATGTGATTTCGCTTATACAAATTTTTATACGCATGGGTTTGCTGCAAAAGCAACGCAGTTATTTCTGGAAACTTTTTTGGTGGACACTGCGCTACAACCGCAGGTTTATGGATAAAGCAGTGTTTTACGGAATAATGATGTACCAGATGAATCAAACTTATCACCATATACGCAGGCAGCTTGAATTAAACAGAGCCGGACAGGAGAGAGGTTAAGCCGTTTGGCTTTCTTCTTCAACCACGCCCATTGCCGAAAATTTGGCAATACGCGATTCAATCAATGTGGCAGCATCTTTTTTAAGCAGTTCGCCAAGCATTTTTAAAATTTCCTCTTTCATGGTTTGGTACATGGCAGCCGGATTGGTATGTGCACCTCCAAGCGGTTCTTTAATAATGCCGTCAATCAACCCGTTTTTAAGCATATCGGTAGCGGTAAGTTTTAGGGCTTCGGCAGCTTTTTCCTTATGCTCCCAGCTGCGCCACAATATGGATGAGCACGACTCGGGCGAGATCACCGAATACCACGTATTCTCAAGCATAATCACTTTATCGCCTACACCTATGCCCAATGCTCCGCCTGATGCACCTTCGCCTATAATAATGCAGATAACGGGTACTTTGAGCACCGACATCTCGAGCAGGTTTTTGGCAATGGCTTCGCCCTGTCCGCGCTCTTCGGCTTCCAGTCCGGGCGAGGCTCCGGGGGTATCAATAAAAGTAATGATGGGTTTGTTAAATTTTTCAGCCAGTTTCATCAGGCGCAGGGCTTTGCGGTAACCCTCGGGGTTGGCCATTCCAAAATTGCGCTGTTGCCGCTGCTTGGTGTTGCGCCCTTTTTGCTGACCGATGATCATCACCGTTTGCCCTTCAATTTGCCCAAAACCACCCACCATGGCTTTATCGTCTTTTACATTGCGGTCGCCATGCAGCTCCACAAAGCCATCGCAAATGTTTTCAATATAATCGAGGGTATAGGGCCGCTCGGGGTGACGCGAAATTTGCACCCGCTGCCATCCGTTCAGGTTACTGTAAATTTCTTTTCTGGTTTGCTCAATTTTAGCTTCCAGTTCCTGAATTTTATCGGTCATATCAATTTTACCCTTGTCCTGCACTTTTTGCATATCCTTCAGCTGCTCTTCCAGTTCGGCCACGGGCTTTTCGAAATCGAAATATGTACTCATACGGTTTTGATATTGGGCGGCAAGTTACACATTACCTAATAAAACAGGAGCAAAAACACGGCATCAGGCCCCCGGTTACATTATTTAAAACTGTAAATGTGCCTATTAAGAAATTTTATACAGGATGTTTGCACAAAAACGTAAAGCCGCTATATTTGCACTCCCTTTACCAAACGCCCTATGGGTGGTATAAGTAAGCGGAAACGGTACGGTAGTTCAGTTGGTTAGAATATCCCGACAAGTCGGGAGGGTCGCAATCAAATGAAATATCAAAACCAAAAATAAGTTCATTACCTGGTGCGGTAGTTCAGTTGGTTAGAATACGTGCCTGTCACGCACGGGGTCGCGGGTTCGAGTCCCGTCCGCACCGCCAGCAAAAATTAAATCCTTCAAAATGAAAATTTTGAAGGATTTTTTGTTTCACCAAAAATCGGTTCCGCCCGCATTTTGTTTCACCTCTGTTTCACCACATGCAAAATGTTTCACCGGTTAACAGAGCCAGTTGGTGAAGGTATTTTGCCATGCTTGATTTGGGTGCTGAAGTTATAAACTTCTGTTATTTCTTGTCACAGGTTGCAAACCCAATGGTCGGAGACTTGCTTTTGAATAAAGATAAAATTAATTTTGAGAAGTGCGTACTATAAATTTTATATTTTTTATTCTGTTTTGCGAGATATGCGTTTTTGGCCAAAGTTTGCAACTCAAAACTAATGGTTGGGTAACAAATGGATCTGTTAGAGTTACGGTGAGCGACACAACCAATAGCCTAATTTACATTGGAGGCGATTTTACCTTTGTCGGTCCTAACGTTGCTTATGGGGCTATTGTTGATACCTCTGATGGTAGCCCAAACACCGCCTTCCCCAAACCCAATGGTGTGGTATATGCAATTGCTCCCGATGGTAATGGGGGATGGTATATAGGTGGAAATTTTACTCAGGTAGGTGATAGTGCAAGATACAGATTAGCTCACTTGAACAGTAGCGGACAAGTAACAGCATGGAATCCCATAGTTATTGGTATTGTGTATGCAATTTGTGTTTCAAACGGTACTGTGTATGTGGCGGGTTCGTTTACGAATGTTGCAGGGCAAAACAGAAACAATCTTGCTGCAATAGATGCTACATCAAGCATAGCTACTTCTTGGAATCCAAATCCTAATAATGCCATTGATGTAATGACTATCTCAGGTAGCAATTTGTATGTTGGTGGAAGTTTTACAACTATTGCCAGTCAAAGCCGTAGTTATTTTGCTGTTTTCAACCTTTTCACAGGCACTTTTAGTTCAATTCATTTTAATTTCAATAGCTTTGTTCATACTATTCTTGTCTCAGGAAATATTTTATATGCAGGAGGGGCATTTAGCACTGTAGACGGCTATACTCGCAATAAAGTTGTAGCTTTGGATACATTAACAATGACGGTTAAGAGTTGGAACCCGAATGCGAATGGAAGTGTAACGGCCCTTACCCTTTCTGGTAGCACATTGTATGTTGGAGGTTCGTTTACCAGTATTGGTGGGCAAACAAGAAACTATATTGCGGCTATAGATACATCTTCCGGAAATGCCACTACATGGAATCCCAATGCAAATGGCAGCATTAAAGCACTTGTTAATTCGGGAAATACAATATATGCTGGAGGATCGTTTACAAGCATTGGCGGACAAGCGCGTAACTATTTTGCTGCTTTAGATGCTGCAGCGGGTACATCAACTGCATGGAATTCAAATGCGAATAATGCAGTTCGTAATATTGCTATTTCGGGAAGCTCACTATATGTCGGAGGAGATTTCACTATTATTGGTGGTCAAGTCCGGAACTATATTGCAGCCTTGAATGCAACCACTGGAAATACTACAACTTGGAATCCCAGCGCAAATAACATTGTTAGAACAATTGTTCTTTCGGGAAGTAGTGTATATGCTGGTGGTGATTTTACAAGTATTGGAGGACTATCACGCAACCGAATTGCGGCCTTAGATGTCTCAAGTGGCAATTCTTCAACATGGAATCCTAATTCCAACAATTCGGTTTATAAAATCAGTATTTCAGGAAGTTTAGTATTTGCTGTTGGAACATTTACCAGTATTGGTGGGCAAACGCGGAATCGAATTGCGGCCTTAGATGCAGCTGGAACTGCAACAACATGGAATCCAAATTCGGGTGGTGCAGTTTATGCCATTGCTATAGTGGGGAGCACTATATATATTTGTGGAGCATTTACCAGTGTTGGTGGACAAACACGTAACCGAATTGCTGCTTTGGATGCTACTTCTGGTAGCCCGACCTCGTGGAATCCCAATTCAAATAATATTGTTCTTGTACTTGAAATGTATGGTAATACTTTGTACGTTGGAGGTTCTTTTACTAGCATTGGTGGGCAAACACGAAACTACATTGCTGCATTAGATACCTCAACTGGCACGGCAACATCTTGGGATCCCAATTCAAATGGGATTGTTCGAGGTGTTTTATTTTCTGGCAACACGGTTTATGTTGGAGGAGACTTTAGCGGTATAGGTGGACAAACCAGAAATAGACTAGCTTCATTGGATACTGCTACTGCTACTGCGAATTCATGGAACCCCAATTCAAATAATTATGTTTATACTCTTTCTAAGGTTGGTGCCAACCTTTTTGTTGGTGGGGGCTTTACTGCAATGGGGAGTCAGGGGGTAACCTATTTGGCCACATTTGTGGATCTTTCATACTTACCTGTGATGTGGTTGAACTTTACAGGCAAGCGTGAGCAACAATTAGTGCAACTACATTGGAGTACGGCTACCGAGACAAACAATGCACTGTTTGAAATACAACGATCGGTGAACAATGTTACGTTTGAAACAGTGGGATGGGTAAAAGGAAGTGGTACAACCTCGATCCCTAAGCGTTACGAATTTACTGATGGATTACCACAGGGAGTTTTTCCCGCTTTCGGTTTTTATTACCGTATTAAGCAAATTGATTTTAACGGGAAGTATGAGTATTCAAAGACAATTGTCATAGCCAACCAAAATACTCGCGAAACAACCCCAAAATATATTGTGTATCCCAATCCTTCTGCTGGCCACATATATGTTCAAGGTTCGGCAGGTACCACCATCAGGGTTATCAGTGCCCAGGGAGAAGAAATTTATAACGACTATATGAAGGGAGAACAACACAGTATTTGTCTGGAGCAAAAACAATTCAAAGGGTTGTTCTTTCTCTCCCTCACCGCACCTGATGGAACAACTGAATTGAAAAAGATAGTATTGGAGTGAGAGTGATTTTCTAAAAGGAACAATCTACTCCAACCGATCCCCCAACTCGCGCGCTCCCGATTACTATCGGGGTGCAACGTGTGTGTATATTGTTTTCATATTTTATTAATCAAAAGTAGTCCAATTTGCTCTTCTTTCGCTCTCGCAGGTTTATAACCTGTGAGACCAAATAAATCAAGATTGCATCTTGATAAGAATGCCTGTTTCAAACTCATTATTCAAATTTAATACAACAATTCGATTTTAAACAGGGCATTTTTCCAGTGGTGCTTTCCGTTGCTGAAGTTACAAACTT
>JAIBAK010000029.1 GCA_019695215.1 Bacteroidia bacterium
GTAACCGATCGGGTGCATGTAGAAATTACCGGATGGGCACGCGCTCCGTTTATTGATTTTAAAACCAACGGAACCAACTCGCCCATTGCCCTGCTCGAAAGCTGGAAAACAAAACTGACCGGAATGAAAACCGGAGATTACGTAGATATTGAAAAAGTTACCCATCTGCCCATGCGTGAGTGGCTGCCCATTTGGTTTCAGCGGCTGAATGTGGTGAATCTGGCTCTCGTTTTATTCACGCTGCTCACCGGAGTTTTTTTGGCAGTAACCTGTGTGCTACGCAAAAAAGAAATGGCCACTATGTTTACCGGACATGCTTTACCTCTCAGCGTGTACGGAGTGATTGTTTCGGGTTTACTGTTTTGGTTTGTTACCGCCCCCGATCTACGTTTTTCGCACGGAGTAATTTTGCCTTTTATCGGAGTAAATTTATCAGCAGGCAGCTACCTGTGGAAACAGCAGGCGGGTAAACAACAGGCAGCAAAAGTAATTTTGTTTTTACTGCTTCCTGTATTGCTTGCCGGCAACTACACGTATTTTAAATCATTTTATCCGGCCGGGTTAATGAAGGATACTTTTATTCAACCATTGCACTACATGCGGCCTGTACTCACCGATAAGCCTGTTCCGGGAGGCGTGGTGCGGGTGGCAGCGTATCCTCAAAAATGCTGGGACAGCGAGTTGCCCTGCACCTGTATTTTTTATGAGGGCCTGCAGTACCGCGGCCAAACCATGGATGACGGGTTTGTGATAAAATAAACGTGTATAATAATCGTCTTATTCCTTTTCAATTCATCATTTATTCTTATAGTTTTGCGTCATGCAGGAAAAAATTTTAGTGGTTGGTTCATCCGGCCAAATTGGAACGGAACTTATTACCGAACTCCGGAAAATTTACGGAAGCAGCAACGTAGTGGCTTCCGATTTGCGCAAACCCGATTTTTTTGAATTAGACGGTCCTTTTGAGGAACTGGATATTTTAAACCCGCAGCGTTTTCACGAAATAGTAAAAGCACATGGCATCACGCAGGTGTATTTGCTGGCAGCACTGCTATCGGCCACGGCCGAAAAAAATCCGAAGTTTGCGTGGCAGCTCAATATGGACAGTCTGTTTCTGGTGCTCGATGCGGCCAAGGAGGGATTGATAAAAAAAGTGTACTGGCCCAGTTCTATTGCCGTGTTTGGCCCTACCACACCACGGGTGCTTACCCCGCAATACACCGTGATGGAGCCCAATACCATTTACGGCATCAGCAAGCAGGCAGGTGAGCGTTACTGCGAGTATTACCATCAGAAATACGGAGTGGACGTACGCAGCCTGCGTTATCCCGGATTAATCGGTTACAAATCGGCACCGGGCGGAGGCACCACCGACTACTCGGTACATATTTACCACGAAGCACTGAAAAAGGGGACATATGAATGTTTTCTTTCTGAAAACACCACACTCCCTATGCTGTATATGCCCGATGCGCTCAAAGCCACTATCGGCATTATGGAAAGTGAAGCCGCTAAAGTAAAAATACGCAGCAGCTACAATTTAGCCGGCATGAGTTTTTCGCCTAAAGAAATTGCTGCTGAAATAGCCAAACATATTCCCGGATTTACCATTACCTATAAGCCCGATTCGAGGCAGCAAATTGCCGACTCGTGGCCGCAAAGCATTAACGATGACGAGGCTCGAGCACACTGGGGCTGGAAACCCGGTTACGATTTGAGCGCAATGACTGCCGATATGCTTACCCACCTTAAAGCAGCTTTACAGTCGTCATAAACGCGGCCCTTTCTTTTCGGGGCTGAGTTAAATCAATTTCACGCCTGACTATTGTCATTTGTTAAGCCCGCGCTTGTGTGGTACTTGCGTACTTAAAATAAGTATGTAATGACACAACCCAAAAAAGAGCGTACCCTGGCCGAGCCGTTTCGCATAAAAATGGTAGAGCCGCTTAAAGTAACCACCGAAGCTTACCGCGAAGAGATACTGAAAAAAACCGGATACAATCCCTTTCTCATTCGCTCTGACGATGTGTTTATTGATTTGCTTACCGATAGCGGCACCAGCGCCATGAGCGACCATCAGTGGGCAGGTATGATGATAGGCGATGAGTCGTATGCCGGAGCGCATAGCTGGGAGCATTTTGAAGCTGTGGTAAAAGAGCTTTCGGGCATGCCGTATATTTTGCCTACCCATCAGGGGCGGGCAGCCGAGCGTATTTTATATGGCATTCTGGGAGGCAAAGACAAAGTATTTATCAGCAACACCCATTTTGATACCACCCGTGCCAATATTGAATTTACCGGTGCACAGGCTTTTGATATTTTACCTCCCGAAGCTTATGACCCCGAACTCGACCTTCCGTTTAAAGGGGATATTGATACCGCGCAATTGCACAAACTGCTGAAAGAGTATGGGGCCTCGCGTATTGGGGCTGTGATTATGACGGTAACCAATAACTCGGCCGGAGGACAGCCCGTGAGCATGGGTAATATGAAAGAAGTGCGCAGCATTTGCGATGAGCATGGTGTACTTTTGGTAATTGACGGTTGCCGGGTAGCTGAAAATTCGTACTTCATAAAACACCGCGAAAAGGGGTATGAAAACAAAACCTATAAAGAAATAGCACAGGAATTATTGCGACTGGGCGATGCTTTTATGATGAGCGCCAAAAAAGATGCGCTGGTAAATATGGGCGGAATTCTGGCAGTAAAAAACGAAGACCTGGCCAGGCAGTGTACCAATCTATTAATTATTTCGGAAGGGTTTGCCACTTACGGAGGGCTCACGGGTCGCGATATGGAAGCCATTGCCATCGGACTGCAGGAGGTGTTTGATGCCGACTACCTGCACTACCGCATACGCTCTACCGCTTACCTTGGCGAACACCTGCGCAACAAAGGCATTCCGGTGGTGTGGCCCATTGGCGGACATGCCGTGTACATTGATTCAAAAAAACTGTATCCGCATATACCCGTTGAGCAATATCCTGGGCAAATGCTGGTGTGCGATTTATATCAAAAGGGAGGTATTCGCTGCGTAGAGGTGGGCTCGGTGATGTTTGGAAAATACGATGAGCAGGGTAAACTCATACCGGCAAAAAATGAGTTGGTGCGTTTAGCCATTCCAAGACGTGTGTACACCCAAAGTCATATTGATTTTGTAATTGATGTGTTTGATGATATTCTGGAAATGCGTGAGCAAAAAACAGGATTGAAGATAACTTACGAGCCACCTTTCTTAAGGCATTTTACGGCAAAATTCGAGAAGATATAGCAGTGTTTTTCATTAACAATAAACCCCTGTTCATTCCAAACGGGGGTTTATTATCAGAATAGGGGTATGTTTTATCAGTGAGCCGATTTTCTTTTTTCCATTTGTTTTTCAAGAGCTGATACAGCTTTTGTCGCGGCTTCTTCAAACGAGGAAGCTTTTTGTTTGGCAAAAAAATCATTGCCCGGGGCACTCACTTTAATTTCACATATTTTATTCTCGGCCTCCGATGCATTATCCAGTATAAAATGCACATCGCAATTCAAAAGCGTTTCATTCATCCGGGTAAGTTTAGCCAGTTTCTGGTTAATCAGTTCGGTTAATTGGTCATGCGGCCGTGCATGAGTGAATTGAATATTTGTTTTCATAATGTGTGTACTTTTGCCCTTGCAAGGTAGCACAAGCGGCCTTACAGCCCAATGATAAGTATCATGCCTGCGGGTGACTAAAATCTGTTTTTAAGGGGTATACACGGCCCGCACCTGATTGGGACAAAGGTTGTCCTTTATCAATCAGAAAATTGCAAAAACTTTGGCAGAATTTACCGCTAAATGCTACCTTCGCCTTCCTGAAACAAAAAAGTTCGGGGTGTAGCGCAGCCCGGTAGCGCGCTTGCTTGGGGTGCAAGAGGTCGTGGGTTCAAATCCCGCCACTCCGACCAATAAAAAAGCCTGTGGTTTTCACCACGGGCTTTTTTATTGGTGCAACATAGGTGCAACATTGCTATGCCCACACGCCCGGGTTTGGACATGATATAGCTTCAGCATCGGAAACCACCGTTGGGAAAGAGACCTGCTTAAAATCGAATTGTTGTATTAAATTTGAATCATGAGGATGAACAGGCATCCGTATCAAGATGCAATCTTGATTTAGTTGGTCTCACAAGTTATAAACTTGCGAGAGCGAGGGGAACGCCAACCATGGACAAAATTTTTATTATGAAAAAAATATTTATAATTAGCTTTCTTCTTTTAAGTGTTGTTGCGTTTCCTCAATCAACTAAATTATCTAATAAGGTCTTATTGGATAGCTGTAGACTAGTCTTGATTGAGGTAAAGGATTTGAAGAGTTACCATAATATGAAAAACATAAGCTTTCATTTTGTTAATATTAATAATAAAGATAGCCATATTGTCAATTATAAGTATTTTGAACCAACATACTCCATAGGGAATTTTCAATGTCCCTTCATTATAGATTCAGTATATACTATAGAATTGGAAAGAGTTTGCCTGAAGGATATTGGGAAGCTAATATCAGATAACTATTACACAATCTATATGGAAATTAAGCAAGATAGAAAGGCTGATTGTTCTTTATTAGTAAATAAGAAGCTAAAAAAGGTAGTACGTCCTAAATATCCGTTTGCATCATTAGCAATAATAGACTATGTGGACATTGATAACTACTTATTTAAGATAATTGCGATTAGTCCTTGTGATAAATTGATTAAAAGATGAAATCCCTCACTTGTCCGCGTTTGCAACGCGGATACTTGAGAATGTTTGATAGAGACTAAATTTTCCGCTCGTTTGCAACGAGCACCAATAATCTTGATTCGTAGTTTCTAAGTACAAGTATTATTTTTGTTTTATGAGTGGAGACCGGTATCGAATTGCAGATCAAAACGCAACTTATTTTCTTACCTTAACGGTAGTTGATTGGATTGATTTATTTACAAGAAAGGAATATTGCCTTACCGTTGTAGATTCATTGAATTATTGCATCAGAGAAAAAAATATGGAAGTATTTGCCTGGGTAATTATGAGCAGCCATGTTCATTTGGCCGTAAGAGTTAAAGAACCTGATAAATTATCGGATGTATTACGTGATTTTAAAAAATTTACTTCAAAAGCCATTATCCAGCTAATGAACGAAATTGGAGAAAGTCGCAGAGAATGGTTATTGGCTAAATTTTCAGATGAAGCAAACCGGATAGGTCGGGCAAAAAATTATAAAATATGGAAAGACGACAATCATGCCATAGAACTTGGTGGATACATTGATGTAGAAACGCGAGTCAACTATGTGCATCAAAACCCTGTTAAGGCCATGATTGTGCAGCAGGCCGAACAGTATATTTTTAGCAGTGCAACAGATTATGCAGGTGGTAAAGGTTTGGTAACTATTTCTTACTTTTGAGTTGAAATGGCAGTTACGTTAGAGAGAGCGTTACAAACGCAAAAAAGAAGGTACTCGTTACAAACGAGTACCAGTTTGGAGTCAAAAAATAAAATGCCATGATTCGCATATATTTAATTTTTTCACTCTTCGTAATAATTTCCATTGCAACCTTAGGACAAACAAATCCTAATGTTGCAAAAAAATCTAATAAATCAAGAAAAATAATAAGTGTGTTATTAAGCTGTCAAGAACTATCCATGAAAGATTTAAAATATCTGAATTGGAAAGACACTGTATATACTTTTCCTAAAAATGGATACGTATATTGCGATACAATAGTCTATATTAATAACAATACTGCATACTCTATTATAACTTTAGGAGACAATGAAAAAATCTGTCAGCATTACTACATTTTACTTGTTAATTATAAAGATGGTTATCTAATCGATTACTGTTATTTGAGAATGGACTGTGATGCGGATTTGTCAATAGATCAGTATTCTGACTATGATCACGAATTTGTCTCCAAGGATAGCATTCTTCTAAAGGAAATAATTATCACTCAAAAAAAAGAAAAAGAACCAGATAACCTGAAGAATGTAGAAAAAATGGAAACAATTGTACTTGCCTTGATCGTGATAAAACCTGAAGGTATTTTCAGATTTTCAAAATAAATGCGTTAGAAGAGAGCCCCCCAACTCGCGCGCTCCCGATGACTATCGGGGTGCAACACGTGTGTAAGAATATTAATTTATGCCCGGTACTATTGATTCTCGATGTACACTGAGGAAGTTGGGTACGCAAAGCGGCAACCGTTTTGTTCCACAATTTTTAAAATCTCGAGGTTAATGGATTCCTTCACTTTAATCATAATATCCCAGTCGTTGGTGTTTACATAGTAAATGATGGTAATATCCAGGTTCGAGTCTTTAAAGTCAGAAAAAGCCACAATAGATTCTTCTATGGTTTGGTCATGCGCATCAATCATGCGCTTTATATCATTTACTACTTTGGTCACCTGCTCGCGTCCGGTGGTGTAGGTAAGGGCAATGGTAAATTTTACCCTGCGCTGGGTGCTGCGGGTAATATTATTCAAAAACGTATCTACTAATTTTTTGTTGGGCACAATGAGCAGGCTGCGGTCAAGGGTGCGTATTTTGGTGCTGCGAAAACCCACACTTTCCACTACGCCTTTAAAGTCGGGGGTTTCAATAATATCGCCTGTGGTAAAGGGTTTGTCGAGGAAAATAATAAACGAGCCCAGCAGGTTGGCAATGGTTTCCTGGGCGGCCAGCGCCACGGCCAATCCGCCAATACCCAGTGAGGTGACAATGGCCGTAATATTTAAATCGTACACATTGCTCAAAATAGAAAACAGGCCAATGGTGGCAATGGCCACTTTGCACAGCTCACGCAAAAAACTAATCAGTTGCGCATCGGCTTTCAGTTCTCCGCGTTTGGAGCGTTCGGTTTGTACAAAGGCAATAAAATCGGTGATGCGCAAAAAAATCCAGGTGATAAAAGCCCCCAGCAATGTTTCAAACACGCGGGTCACGGTCATTTTCACTCCGAATTTATGTTCAGGTCCCAGGTGCCATTGGGTTGGATATTCGAGGTGGGTGCAGGCTAAGTATAAAATGAGCAGCGCAAAAAATACTTCAAAAGGTTTGCGCAGCAGTTCTACAAACTCATCGGCATAAGCATTTTTTGAGAAGCCTTTAAAAAACCGGAACACTAAGCGGCTCACCCAGCGAGAGCCCCTGCGTTTAATGATCCATCCAAAAAGAATAATAACGAAGAACAGCAGGTACGAGAGGTAGCTGTTGCTTAAAAACGTGCGCTGCAAAAATTCTTCGGAGAACAACATTGGTTTATCTTAATAAAGTGGTGAGTGACATTTCGAGGGCTTTGGCGCTGATGCCCGTTTTGCGCGGATGAAACTGCTGCACGCGCATCAGGGTTTTGCGAATGATATTGGAAGTATCTTTAAAAATGGCGGTATCGTCAAGCTGTGCTTCTTCGCTCATCAGGTAAGCAAACACGCGGGCCATGCCGCAGTTGGCAATAAAATCCGGAATCACACTTACGTGGTTATCGGCAAAGGTGGCAACGGGGCCCATAAAAATCTGTTCATCGGCAAAGGGCACATTGGCTCCGCAACTGATTACCTCCAGTTCGTTAGCTATCATGCGCTCCAATTGGTCCTGTGTGAGCAGGCGCGAAGCGGCAGCCGGAATCATAATCTCGGCACCCATGCTCCATATTTTTTCATTCACTTCGTCAAAACTCAGCAGGTTGGGTGCTACTAATTTGTTGCCGTCTTTGTGTAAAAACAATTGCCTTACTTCTTCAAACGAGTATCCGTTGGGATTCATCAATCCGCCCGAGCGGTCGATGATGCCCACTATTTTAGCTCCGAATCCGGCTAAGTAGTAGGCCGCGGCACTGGCCACATTGCCCCATCCCTGTATAATTACGCGTTTGTTTACGATGTTTCCGTTCCAGAATTCGTAGTAGTTGCGCACGGCCTCGGCCACACCAAAACCGGTAATCATATCGGCCACCACATATTTTTTAGTTACATCGGGCGAGAGCTGCTCGTGGGTAATTACTTTCGATACTCCTTCGCGCAGGTTATGAATCATGCGTTTTTTGGCTTCGTCACCGGGCTTGTGGTGCCCCACTACGGTTCCTTCCTGCGGGTGCTGCAGTCCGTAGTGTTCGGTAATCGGAATCACCTCGTGAATTTCGTCTACGTTTAAATCGCCACCGGTGCCATAGTAGGTTTTGAGCAGAGGCATTACGGCTTTGTACCAGCGTTCCAAAACACCCTGTTTGCGCGGGTCGGCCGGGTCAAAATTTATTCCTGACTTGGCTCCGCCAATGGGAGGCCCCGATATGGTAAATTTTACCTCCATGGTTTTGGCCAGCGAAAGCACTTCGTGTTTGTTTAATCCTTTGCGCATGCGGGTGCCTCCACCGGCCGAACCTCCGCGCAGGGAGTTAATCACTACCCAGCCTTCGGCTTCGGTTTCGGGGTCTTTCCATTCAAAAACTATTTCCGGTTGTTTTTCTTCAAAGCGTTTTAAAAGCGTTTGCATTCTTATGTTGTTAGTAATTATGTTTTAAATATCAAAAGGCAATCTGATTAAATTTTCCAAACATGGCACCGCCTGTATTATCGGTTTCGGCACCGGTAACGCTGCTCAGGCAATTGTTTTTTTGCAGTACCCGCAGTACGCCCAGAAAAGCAAAAATGAGGGCTTCCTTAAAATTCACCGTCACGTTATCGGGCACGTGAACCTGCATGGCGCAATGCTGCTCCAGTTTTTGAATCAGAAAGGTATTAAATGCTCCTCCACCGGTTACCAATAGTTTTTGGTTATTCACCTCGTAGTGCCGGCTTATTTCGTCAATGCTATGTGCAATTTGTATGGCTATATGCTCGCACAAAGTAGCCAGCTTGTCCTGAGGCGGTATGCGGTAATTTTTGGCTACGGTCCAAAAGGCTTTGTTTATCCATTCGCGGTTGAGCGATTTGGGCCAGGGCTGAGTGTAAAATTCAATGGCGTTTAAATCGGCCAGCAGGTTGGGTTCTATTGTGCCTTTGGCTGCTTCGTTTCCGTTTTCGTCATATTCCAATTCCAGCAAACGCGCGGTACGGTTCAGCACAATATTGCAGGGTGCTATGTCAAACGCGTGCATGGTTCCGTTGCTGTTGGCAGTGATATTGGCAAAGCCACCCAGGTTTAAACAAAAACCATAATCGCCAAAAAGGTATTTATCGCCAATGGGTACCAGCGGGGCTCCTTCGCCTCCCAGTGCCACATCGGTAGTGCGGAAATCGCTCACCACAGGCAGTCCGGTGGCGGCATGTATAAACGCACCGTGACCAATTTGCGAAGTATATCCTTCGGAAGGAGAGTGAAACACGGTGTGTCCGTGAGAAGCAATAAAATCGGCATGAATGCGGTGGCGCTTGATAAAGTCATTGACCAGTTCGCCTATGTAGCGGCCATAATACGCATCGGTTTTGGCGTAAATCATGGCGGTTTGTTTGTAGAGTTGCGAAAGGCGGTTGCGCCATTTCATTTCGTACGGAATGGTTTCGGCCGCGTGAATGGCATAGCTCCAGTTCCCGTTTTGCTCCGAGAGCTCACAATAAGCCAGGTCTACTCCGTCCATCGAAGAGCCTGACATAATACCTATTACACGATACAATCCCATACGCTAATCTTTCTGTACATCGGGGGCAAAGGTAGAAATTACCATCAAATGAAAAAACAGGAAGTTGCGGGGGCTAAAACCCTATTCCCTCACCAATCGCAGCACCTGCTTTCCGGTATTGCCGGTGATGGTAATGAAATAAATGCCTGAAGCCAGTTCGGTAGTGGGAATGGTAGTGTATTCTGATGTGAGCCGGGCAGCAGTTATTTCCTTTCCGTACATATCACAAATGCGATACGAAGCTTTTTCAACAACCGGATTGAAAGGAAGTCCCCAGCGAATAGTGAGTTCATCGCCTGCCGGGTTGGGATAGACAACCGCCATGGAAGCGTATGGCAATTCAGGGTGAACCGATGCTTTAATGCCGGCACTGTCCAGCACAATATTTTCATCGCCCGCCTGATAAAAAGTATAGGCCAGAAAAGTCACCATCATTTCATCAGTGGTTTTTTCTCCCCAGAACACATTTTTTGGAGGGTTGTTCGGATTATCCGGATTGCTGGTTGTGTTGTTGTACACCACCACGCCCCACAGGTGCTGGTTCAGGGCCAGTTTCTGTATTTTCTGAAACGTGTAAAATCCCTGCCAGTGAAAATCCCAGTCGGGAATATACACGTAAGGAGTAGTATCAATATCCGAGGAATTGGTGCTGAAAATTTTATACGACTGCCCTATTTTGTGCATGTGCGGAAATACCGAAATCACCGAGTAATCGGTGACGTCATTAATAAACCGTTGTTTGCGGGTGGTAATTTGATTGGCCGGAAGAAATAAAATCGGGTTTATCCGTGAGCCCGGAGCCCAGTCCATCACCGCATCCACAAACACGGGGCGCACATTGGGGCCCGTAGCGTATTTCAGGTTAATGAGGGTGCTGTCGCTTTGTCCGTTGCTGCCGGGAGCGTAATGCACTTCTATCAGGTAATCGGCACCGGCCGGAATGCGCAGACCCATATTATCGGGCAGTTTGTAGGCACCTGCTCCCGGTGCCCACACGCAAATGTATTTTACCGATGGGCTGGGCTGCTCGGTGCCGTTGCTGGCAAATCCCGGTGCGGGATCGGCTTTATCTACACTATCGGAAAACGAAGTGGGGTCCTGGTATAAAATAATATGGTGCACCACGGCATTATTGCCCGGTACAAATTCAATTTCGTTCAGGTATTTATCGGTGGTGTAATTGGAGTGAATCACATAGGTGCGGTACACATCGGTGTTTACCGGAACTGTATATTTTAAAGTAGAAACCGTGCGGTCAATATTCTGCATCTGGCTGCCCGATGGAAACGTAGGTGGTTGGGGAGCATTGGCCAGATTGCCCGATGGAGTGGAGGCGGCTACCCACTGCTGAATTTTGAGAATTTCAGCATCTTTCAGGTAGCGTTCATCTTTAAGGTGACGGTAGGTTGGGTCGGGTTTCCAGGGCGGCATACTCTTACTTGTTACCGCGGCCGAAATGGCCATGGCATGGTTTACCGCATCCTGGTAACTCATTAACGGAAACGGACCAATACCCCCGCTGCGGTGGCACGAGGAGCAATTGTTGTAAATAATGGAAGCAATATCGCTGCTCCAGGTGGGCGTTTGTGCCTGCGTGGCTGTGGCGCACAGGCAGCAAAGCAAAAGGAATACTCGGGCTGGTTTCATATAAGGCAATATCGGGTGATGAGCAAAGATATAAACCCGCCCGACAATCCAAAATGAAACTCAGGCTTTTTTTACAAACTCGGTGCGCAGCACCATTTCTGTTTTGTTTATGCGGCAGTCAATCTCGGCCGGGTCATCGGTGAGGCGAATGTTTTTAACCATGGTTCCCCGTTTCAATACCGTGGATGAGCCTTTTACTTTTAAATCTTTAATGAGGGTTACCGAATCCCCGTCCTGCAACAGGTTTCCGTTGCTGTCTTTTACTTCTGTCATGGGGACAAAACTACCCATTATTTCCACATAAAACCATGAAAGAAATCAGGTGGCAAATGGTGTTAGTAGTTTTAAGGTACAAATGGTATTTTTGTTTAATGGGAGCAGCATTGGAGATACCTGAAAGTAAAGAGAGCGTTGCAAACGCGAAAGGAAAAAGAGACTCGTTGCAAACGAGTATCAGTTCTGGGGGAACAAATTGGACTACCATTATTAATAAAATATGAAAACAATATACACACGCGTTGCAAACGCGCGCGAGTTGAGGAGTGAAGAATACGGTAAGTTTTGGAACGCTTTGGATGCGAATGGAGAGTTTGACTCAAAAATTGAAGACTTGCTTTATAGAGGCAAGGAAATAAAGGTTGATTTGGATAAAAATCCTGAAACTCCTGACGAAAAAGTGAAGGTTGAGCCCGACAGCAAATTGGAAGGAGAGGCTGTTTTTTTTAAAGACATAGACAAACTTGTGGGAGTGGATGATATGGTTAAAGGGGTACTTTTGGTTAATGCCACAAATAAAAATAAAAAAGATCTAACAAAACTTGTTCTTGGATCAATTGCAGCAAATTCTAATAAAAGACAAAATTAATTATAATGTCAAAATGGTAAAGTTGAAATTGTTTTTTTTGTTATTTGTGTCCTGTGCAAGTCATTTGGCCGCACAGGACACAATAATTTTCTATTTGGGAGAGAAAGATTTTTTCAAATCCGTTGATTCGTTTCTTCCAGAATTCCATGATACGTTACCTGACGGTGTATATATACAATATGATGTAATGAGGAAGGACAGGAATAAGAAAGGAAAGCATATTCTGGTAATTGGCCAGTTTAAGAATAAATTGAAAGATGGGAAATTTGAGATTAATCATTATGGCTATTTCAAGGAAAAGAAAGAGTGGAGGGTTAACCAACAATACATTTGCAATTACAAGTATGGCGTGAAAGATGGATTAGAGTGTAATTATTACATTTGGTATGGCGGCCTAAGCAGAAAAGTCATGATTTTTCAGGGTGAATACTTAGTCGGAAAAAGGAACGGACTGTTTTTGTATTATGAATATGGTTCATTAATGAAAGCAGAAGTTTACAATAACAATACACTTGTCACTACTTACAACTACCCATACTCGCGCGCGTTTGCAACGCGTGTGTGAAAAATGATTAATTTTACACGATATATTTGTCTGATGTCTGAGCAGGATTAGTTAGATTTGAACTTCGAAGCCACGTGAAAGGATTAGCTGACAGCATAAGCAGTAGCAACACCATCTTCTTACTCATATCAAATCTTCGCGTTTCAGGTTTTCAAATTGTTTCCGGTGGCTGTCGGCCGGTGGTTGGTACAGTTGCATTTTGTTTAAAAGCGAAGGCAGGTGTTCATCCGCAAGCAAAATGTTACGGTGTTCGGGTTTTAAAAAACCGTACTCGGTCATGCTGTGTATCATTTGCAGCAGCGGGTTGTAAAAACCGGCAGTATTAAGCAGCCCGATGGGTTTGCTGTGCAACCCTAACTGCGACCAGGTAAGCATTTCAAATAATTCTTCCATGGTTCCAAAACCACCGGGCAGGGCAATGGCACCGTCACTCAGTTCATTCATTTTTGCCTTGCGCTGGTGCATGGTATCCACTACAATCATTTGCGTAAGGGCGGGGTGGGCAATTTCAACGGTTTTTAAAAACTGCGGAATGATACCAATCACTTCGCCTCCCTGCTGCAGGGCGGCATCGGCCACTGCACCCATCAGCCCGATAGCGGCTCCGCCATACACTACTCCTATTTTTTTTGAAGCCAGTAATGCGCCTGCTTTTTGTGCTTCTTCGGCAAACACCGGCAGGTTGCCTGTGGATGAACCGCAAAAAATAGTGAGTCGTTTTATCATGGATGTTTGAAATGGCTAAGTTACAAAAATTAATCTGTTGTGCGATCAGTTCAACAAAAACCGGGGGTACTGTTCATTTTTCATTTACTAAGAACCCGCCAGGGTATCCATATAAACACATAGGCACATAGATTTTTTCTGTTGAATCGCTGTGTGCCTATGTTTAACTATGTTTCTATGTGTTTTTTTTATTTATAATATAGCCGGTGCATAAAAATCACCCGGGAGGCAGCGGCATCCAACACTTGGTAATGGGTGCATTTACCTGATGTATACACGAAATCAAAAAATATCTTCCCGTTTCACCCATCGGTATTGCGCGGGTTGCATATTGCCCAGTTCCAGTTTGCCCAATTGAATTCGTGTAAGTTTGGTTACATAGTTTCCCAGTTTAAAACACATACGTCTTATCTGCCGGTTCATTCCCTGAGTAAGCACAATGCGGAAAGAATGATCTGAAATGATTTCTGCATCTTTTGCAAAAGCCATTTTCCCGCTTAGCTCCACGCCATTTTTCATTCCCCAAATAAAATCGGTATTAATTGGCTCTTCAGTTTCTACCACATATATTTTCTCCATATGCGCTTCGGGCAGCATCAGTTTATTGTGCAGGTTTCCGTCATTGGTAAGCAGCAGCAACCCTTCCGAGTTTTTATCAAGCCGGCCTACATGGTACATTCCTTTCAGGTTATCGGGCAATTGGGAAGCAAGGTTGTTAGGAATAGTAAGGTTAAACGTGCATTCAATGCCGCGGGGTTTGTAGTACATGGCGTAGGCAAACAGGTGAGCCTTGCTCAATACAGTATCATCGGCTTTTATTTCGCAGTAAGGGGTGTACTTTTCATTATGCAGGGTTATTTTTCCATTTAGTTTCACGCGCCCTTCACTCAGCATTTGCCGCGCCTGCACATGGCTTATATGAAGCTGATGGGCTAAAAAATACGTAAGTCGGTTGCGAAAACTCATGGGTGCAAATGCCTGGCGCAAGTATAGGGCTTTCCGGTGGTACCCTGTAAATTCATCCCTTGCAAATTCAAAAAAAAAGGTAACTTGCCCTAAACTTTCTTTATGACCAACCGCAGACAATTTATCAAATTGAGCACATCAGCATTAGGAGCCATAGTTGTTCCGCCATTTCCTGAAGTGATTATTCCTGATCAGGTAAAAACAAACGGGAAAAATATTAATGCGAACGATGAAACGTACTGGAAACTGGTGCGCAATCAGTTTCCGCTGGCAAAGGATAGAATTTACCTGAACAACGGAACCATGGGGCCTTCGCCCTATCCCGTAATTGAGGCGGTAAAAAACACCATGATGGATGTGGATGTAAACGGAAATTATGGCGGGTGGGCACAGGCGGCTGTGAGGCTTGAAAAGTTTCTGAAAGTAAACGAAGGTGAAATTGCATTAACGCATAATGTAACCGATGGGATCAATATTGTAGCGCAGGGGTTGCCTCTGAAAAAAGGGGATGAAATTATCCTCACCACACATGAGCATGTGGGTAATGCATTTCCCTGGCTAAACCGCGCCCGTCAGGATGGTTTAGTAATTCGCACGTTTACTCCTGCCTTTACTGCCGATGAAACCCTGAAACGGGTAGAGGCTTTAATCAATAAAAAAACAAGGGTGATTGCCGTGCCGCATATACCTTGTACCACCGGGCAAATTTTACCTGCCAAAGAAATTACGGCATTGGGTAAAAGCAAAGGATTATTTGTGTTTTTAGATGGGGCACACGGCCCCGGTATGATTGATTTAAACCTGAAAGAGATTGACCCCGATTTTTATACCAGTTGCACACATAAGTGGATGCTGGGACCCAAGGGAACGGGATTTTTGTATGTAAAAAAAGAAATGCTCGATACGCTTAAAGTATGTTTTACCGGTGGGGAAGCCGATAACGGAAAGTGGAATATGATGACAAATCCACCAGCAATGGGCGATTATGCTCCCACGGCTCACCGGTTTTATTACGGCACACAAAGTTCGGCCCTGTATGCCGGAGTGGTAGCTGCCATTGAGTTTGTAGAGAGTATCGGTATTCAGAATATTCATGAGCGCATCACTTCCTTAGCGGCCTATTTTCAGCACGAGGTAATGCAACTGGGCGATAAAATAGAAATGCTCACACCGGTAGAGGCCAAATCGCGCGGGGCAGTGATTGCGTTTAAGTTTAAAAACATTGCGTACGATAAGTTTTATAACATAGCAGCCGAAAACAAAATACGCATTCGTATGGTTCCCGAAAACGGCATTAACTGCGTGCGGGTGTCGAGCCATATTTACAATAACAAGGAAGAATTAAACAAGCTTATTGAACTGGTGCAAAAACACGCCTGATATTTTATTTGCTTGTTTCTTTTATTTTGATATTAACATCGTGCGGGGCCATTTCATCGCCTCCGAAAAATGGAAATAGCCGGGTACGAACACCGGTAGTTACATCACATCCTCGTGCCATCGTATCCACTTTGCCATTCAGCGTGAAAATATAATTTGTATCGCTGATTAAAATGGAGCAATCGTGTTCTTTCCCTATTTCAACCGTTGAGAGTTCTTTAAATGTCATCACTGCATCTTTGTAACAATAGGCAAACAAACGCAGCGAATCATTCGACCATCTCCAGCCAAAACGGGCACTGGCGGTATGATGGTCTTTTCCGCAATCAGAAAATCCGTAAAGTTTATTAATGTCAATCTGATTTCCGGGATCGGCTGTGCTATAAATGGCCGAATTATCGAAAATGACCTTGAATTTCATTTCGGTGTCCTTAAACTTACTGGTAAGCGAGTAAGAGTATTGTTCTCCTTTTTTAATAGTGTATGTTCTGTAGCCATCATCCTGTGCCGGATTCACAAAATCTTCCAGAGTTTTATCGCAGGCAGCTAATATAGCCGCAAGCGATATTGTTAAAATGAATAACTTTCTTTTCATAAGGTGAGTTATTGTATTTGCAACCAGTATGAACCTCCGTGGGTTTCAACACCACTAAGTTGAGGATTATTCCATACTTCTGCAAATATTTTTGATAGTTCCTTATCTTCACTGATAAAATAATTCGGGAAAATAGTCTTATAAGTTGAGTGATTAGCCAGAATAAAACAGGCCAGCAGGTATTGTTCGTTGTAGAGCCGGTCGCACATATCCTGCGGGTAATCATACGGCAAGTAAATATCATGAATATGCACCACTACCCCTTTTTTAAGCCGGGGCAATACCTCCAGAAAAAATACCGTTGCATCTGAATTGGGTAAACTGCGGTGCGAGTTATCAATAAACAGAATATCATTTTCACCAAGTGTATCAATTATGGATAAATCAATTTCTTCAAAGGGCCTGCGAATAATCTCGTCACTCAGCTTGTCAATGGTCGCCCGAGGAAACGGATCAATCGAAATGATTTTTGTATCGAGCTTTTGTTCTTTAATAGCTTTATGGGCCACTTTAGTTGAGTTGCCCGAACCCACCTCTATGTACCTTTTCGGTTTTAATTCGGCAAGAAAACCGTAGATACTCACTATATCCAGTCCGGGTAAAAAGTTGTTGTTCCAAAAAGGTTCGTATTCGTCAGGCTGCTGGTCGGCACGCTTTATAGAGAGAAAATTTTCTTTGTAGGACAGAAAACGATTCAAATAGTCCTCGTATGTTTTTCTGTTTTCATTAATCAATGTGTACAGTTGGGGCAGAGGTGGTAATCCATGCCCGTAGCGCGGTTTTAATGTTACCGGATAATCCAGAAAAGCATTCTGGTATTTTGGCGAAAGAAAACGGTAGAGGTTCTTTAGTAAACTCATGGGTGGCTGAATAAAGTTTCAAATTAAAGCATTTATAGCAAGCCTGAAAATGAATTTTACACCATTCTTTGTTCAAATTGCCTTAATTTTACCCCTTCTACTACACTTTATACGAATGAACAATACACCCGACAAACGACTGTTTCTGCTGGATGCCATGGCGCTGGTGTACAGAGCCTACTACGCATTGATACGCAACCCGCGACTCACCTCTAAGGGCAGAAATACCAATGCCCAGTTTGGTTTCACTAATACATTAGTTGAATTGATTAATAAAGAAAAGCCCTCCCATCTGGCAGTAGCATTTGATACCCACGCACCCACCGAGCGTCATGGCGACTTTGCCGATTATAAGGCAAACCGCGAGGAGGCTCCCGAAGATTTGCTCGCCTCATTACCCGATATCAAACGCATTATTGAAGGATTTAATCTTCCGGTTATGGAAATGGACGGCTTTGAAGCCGATGATGTAATTGGCACTTTGGCCAAACAGGCAGCCGGGCAGGGATACGAAGTGTATATGGTAACTCCCGATAAAGACTACGGACAATTAGTAAGTGAAAAAGTTTTTATTTACAAACCACCGGCTTTTGGAAATAAAGAAGAAATACTGGGGCCAAAAGAAGTTTGCGCCAAGTGGAATATCAAAGATGTGAATCAGGTAATAGATATTCTGGGGTTGATGGGTGATGCAGTAGATAATATTCCGGGCATTCCCGGTGTAGGTGAAAAAACGGCTGCCAAACTGCTGGCCGAATACGGAACACTTGAAGCCGTATTGGAAAATGCAGATAAAATAAAAGGCGTACTGGGAGAAAAAGTGCGGGCAGGAAAAGAGATGGCGGTATTATCAAAAAAGCTGGCCACCATTATCACCAATGTGCCGGTAGAGTTTCATGAAGAAAGTTTCAGAATAAAGGAGTATAACAAAGATGTGTTGAAGGAGGTGTTTGCCGAACTGGAATTTAAAACACTTGGCAAACGCATTCTGGGCGAAACATTCAATGTGTATGAAGGAGAAGAAACACCGGTCGACCCATCGGGGCAAACCGATTTGTTCGGGAAAACAGTACAAAAGCCGGCTCAGGCAAAAGTGGTACGCGAAGAAGTAACAGAGGAAGCAGCCGGACTGAAAGCAGAAAAAAATATAACCAACACCCCGCATACGTATCTGGCTGTGCAAACCGGAGAGGAGCTAACAGAGTTAATAGAAAAACTGATGCAGGCTCCTGAAATTTGTTTTGATACCGAAACCACCGGCATTGATGCCAACAATGTGGAACTGGTGGGGCTGAGTTTTTCAGTTAAAACAAACGAAGCTTATTACGTACCGGCAAGCGCAAATCAGGACGAAGCAAAACAACTGCTTCAGAAATTTGAATCTTTATTTGCACGCGAAAACGTGTTGTGGATTGGTCAGAATATTAAATACGATTTATTAGTTCTTAAATGGTACGGTGTTGAACTTAAAGGAAAGTTGTTTGATACCATGCTGGCACATTATGTAATAGAGCCTGAAGGAAGACGAAGCATGGATTTATTGAGTGCGCAGTATTTGGGTTATGAACCCGTGCATATTGATGAGCTCATTGGGAAAAAAGGGAAAAGCCAGGGTACCATGCGCGATGTGGAACTCGAAAAAATTAAAGATTACGCAGCCGAAGATGCCGATATTACCCTGCAGTTAAAGCAGGTGTTTGAGCCTATTGTGAAGGAGAAAGAAGTAGAACAGGTATTTAATGAAATTGAAAATCCGCTGGTAAAGGTGCTTACCGATATGGAATACGAAGGTGTTAAAATTGATACCGGTTTTTTAAATGATTATTCTGTTCAGCTTGACAAAGAAGCAAAGGAAAGTGAGCAGCGGGTTTATGAGCAGGCAGGTTTAAAATTTAATCTGGCATCACCTAAACAATTAGGCGATGTACTTTTTGACCATTTAAAACTCGACCCTAAAGCGAAAAAAACAAAAACGGGTCAGTATGCTACCGGAGAGGAAGTGCTGCTTAAACTAAGCCATCAGCATAAAATTGTTGACGATATTCTGGCTTTTCGCGAGCTTACCAAGTTAAAATCCACTTATGTGGATGCACTTCCGCAAATGATTAATCCACGTACCGGTCGCGTACATACTTCCTTTAATCAGGCGGTGGCTGTTACCGGGCGATTGAGTTCAAATAATCCCAACCTGCAAAATATACCGATACGCACCGAACGCGGAAGAGAAATTAGGAAAGCATTTATTCCGCGAAGTGACGAATTTGTATTGATGAGTGCTGATTACTCACAGATAGAATTGCGCATTGTGGCCGCCATAAGCAAAGACCCCAATATGGTGGAAGCTTTTAAACAGCACAAGGATATTCATACCGCCACTGCCGCAAAAGTATATGGCGTTGCCGAAGCAGACGTAACCAAAGAGATGCGCTACAAAGCAAAAAGTGTGAATTTCGGAATCATCTACGGGCAGGGAGCATTTGGCCTGGCCGAAAATCTGGGTATATCCAGAACAGAAGCAAAAGAGATTATTGAAAACTACAAAAAACAATTTGCCAATGTGCAGCAGTACATGGACGATATGATGAATTTTGCCCGGGAGAACGGATACGTACAAACCTTAATGGGCCGCAAGCGATGGTTGCGCGATATTAATTCGGGCAACGCGGTGGTGCGCGGATATGCTGAACGAAATGCTATTAATATGCCCATACAGGGAACTGCTGCCGATATGATTAAACTGGCCATGATAAAATTACAGAGCGAGTTTAAGAAGCAAAACTTTAAATCGAAAATGATTTTACAGGTGCACGATGAGTTGGTTTTTGATGCCCACAAAGATGAAGTTGAACTGATAAAACCTGTGGTGATTGAATGCATGCAAAATGCCATGAGCCTTGGCGAAGTGCCGGTAATTGCTGAGGTAGGTACGGGATTAAACTGGCTCGAGGCACACTAATTCAATATCATTAATTCAGTAGCAAAACGGAATGAGGAAACAGGCGCTGACCTGAGTACCGGATTGGTGTGGTTAAAGTGAATAAAGTAAATGCGGTTTTTTGTTTCGGCAGGGAGTGCTTCCAGCAACCGCATGGTTTCTTCTATAAACGGATGCGGAATTTCGCTCATATCGCGTCCGGGTAATTCTCCGTTTTTAAAAAAGGTTCCGTCAATAAGTACATACGAGTAAGCGGCAACTAATTTTTGAAGTTTTACAGGGAATGAATCTCCCGGGAAAAGCTGATTCGGGTAATCCCATTTTTCCCATTTATCAATATCCGGAATAAACAGTACACTTTTATTCCCGAAGCGAATATCAAAACCAACGGTTTCACTATACTCGTCACGGTGCGGTACCTGCACAGGTTTTACCGAAATATTGGCACCAAGACTTACTGCAGAGAGATTCGATAACTCGGTTAGTGCAATATGATGTTGTGCTGCCAGCTGACTCCACGGGCCGTTGTTCTTTAAAAAGGAACTCATGCGCGGCATTGCATACACCGGAATATTGTGTGTGCCCATTACTTCTTTACCAAGTTGAGTCAATCCGCTGTAGTGGCCAATATGTGCGTGCGTAATAAAAATACCGGAAGGTAAATGAGCTGAATCGTGAAGATGCCTGCGCAGCAGTTGCAGTTGTTCACCAAAATCGGGAGTACATTCAAACATCCAGCTTTTTTTTGTCTGCGGGTCAATGAGTGCAAGGCAGGTGATATGTTTTTTGGGTTGTTGCCCTCGGTAAAACTGGCGGCAGCACTCTTTGTTGCATCCCGCCTGCGGATATCCTCCGTCCTGAGCTATGCCCAGTACAATAAGGTAGGGAGCATTTTCAATGGCAAATGAAAAAACCGGCCATAAGCATAGAAAGAAACCAGCCACAACTGCAAGCCTTTTCATTACTTAATAATAAGTTGAAGTGCAATGATAAGAATGCAGAGAGCCGTAAACGAAAGTTCCTTAAAAAGATCTCCTTTCCGTTTTTCCAGTTGAAACCAGTACGATAAAATAATGCTGCACGGAATGGCATAGTAAGGTAAACTGTATTCAAAACCGGGCTTGGCAAACAAAGCAGACGCTACACAAAACGGAAGCATAAACAGAATAACGTTTTGAATTTTTCGGGTTTTTACATTGTTGCGGCTTATATCGCTCTGGTAAGTAAATCCGGCTAAAATCATTAACGGCAACGCTATTATAACAGGAAGCATAATTTCATAACTGAATGCAATGGAATTAATCTGGCTTACCTGTTCTCTCAGGGCAAATCCGTTTTTCACCGTATCTAAATCGCCTTTTAACAAATACACCACCGCCAGTAAATAGTAGGGCAGGGTTAATCCGAAAAAAGACAGGAGTGTTTCTCTGATGCTGAACGGGCGAATGGCCGCAATGGAATACAGAATAAAAGGGAAAAAAGTAAGTGCGTCAAAACTGAAAAGGGATGCTATTCCGCAAAAAATTCCGGCATCCAGAATTTTGGTTACCGCATTTTCGTTGTCGTACATTGAAAAAAGTTTATCAATGGCAATGATGATAAAAAACGAAGCGAAAAGCTGAGACGAGTACCCAAGCATAGTAGGATAAAGACTGTTTACCACCACATACATAAGCGCAGGCATGTAGGAATTGCGCGAGAAAAAATTGTGTTTAATCAGGATAAAATTGAGGTAAATGCCATTGAGTAAAATAAACACAAAAGAGGCAATTTTATAAAACGAATCGGAAAGCTGATGATCGCGGAGAAAATTATTCAGGTCGTTGGCTAAGGGAGCTGCCAGCCAAAGTACATCGGGTTTAAACCTGATAAATACCGAACCCCTTAAAATAAATGCCACCACGAGAATGATGATGAGGTTGAGCGGTTGATTATTTCTGAAAAGTTTAATCAAGGCTGAAAGGTAATCTTAAGAAAACAATAATTTTTTTCTTTGAGGGCCGTCATCAGCACAGTATTATAGCCAATCAATTTAGCCTCACTTGGTACAATCACTGCAAATGTGGTTTTGGCACTTAAAAGCACATTTTTTTCCAACTCTCCTTTATTGTTAATCACCACATCAAGCACATCTCCGTTATTGCGGGTGTTATCATTGTAAAAGAAGTGAATTTTATCTTCATAGGCTGCAGCAAAAAAAGACGAAAAGTACCCCTGATCATTCATGGTAGATTGTTTTTTTCGAATAACGTTGTGCCACTCTTCTCTTCCGTCAGGGTCTAATGAAACTACCAGAATATCGTCATAATTATAAATGTTGCGGTACGAGTATTGCGGCATTCCGCTTACGTAATAGGTATAAGTTTGCTGTGTGATATAGGTGTTTTCTGCCGCCATTATTATTCCCCCGTCACTTCTCAGAATTAGTTTTCGCATTTCAATATTGGAAAGTTCTCCGCTTCGCGAAGCTTCTTTTTCGCCAACAAGCCTCGCCACCAGTTCCTGACTAAGCCCCTCAAATCTGGAGTAAAAAACAAATCCGCTGTCGAGGTCAATATTGTACAGGAAAGTTCCGCCCACATTTGCTTCCGAAATATTTGAATAAAAGCCGCAAACGGTAAGGCATTTTTTAACATAGTTCACTCCGAAACTGAAAGTATTGGTAAACCTGCCTTTTTCATCCAGCGGATAAAACTTCAGTTCATCGCTGTGTTTAAACCACGCATACATCAGGTGCCTGTTTCTGTCGCTGCTTTGTTTTTTCTTTTCAGTATCGCTGTAAATGGCCGAGAAAAATACGTTGCCGTTATTATCAATCTGAAGTTCGTTGAACTGAAGATTTTCATACGGGAATTCCAGTTCAAGTTTTTTCCCGGCTTGCTTTATCAGTTGCCGGTTGATGATGGTAATGCTGAGTACGGCCTGATTTTTAAGGTTTGTTTCGGAATGAGAGCATACCAGCAAATCTTTATTACTGCTGCTCACAATGGTATAATCTCCCTTATCGCTGTTGCTTCGTTTAGGGCATTCATCAATTTTTACCCAGGTATTTGCATTTACCACTCCTGATGCATCCGCTTTGTTGGCTTGCAATTCAATGGTATTTGTGGTGCTATTTTCTACCGAACGGAAAATAAGCAAACCGTCTTCATACAGTAAAATATTTTCAAAACGCGACCGGCTGCTTCCCGGAATTTCTTTAGTTACATCAAGCGAGAGGGATGCTTTGTACCGTTCAATGTACACATCGCGCGAAAAATCCTGATGCTTGCTTCGAAGAATATAATACCCGTCAGAGTTTACTCCCAGCATCCGTATATAGTTTGATTTGCTGTGAATGCGTAGTGGCGGAGACCATTCCAGCGTTTGCGCAGCGGCACACCATACAGAGAGTGCAAACAAAAAAGTCAAAATATACCGTGTGAAATGAAAGCGGGTCATTGTGTCAAAAATAAAGCTATTTGCGCTACTCTTCATAATAATGCTGTAAAAGGCTTACTATTTTTAACGAAATTTGCACGCACACATCACATGAGCAAAGGCAAAAAAACACTTCACAGTACAGAAAAAAAGCAGGAGAAGGCGGTTTTAATAGGGGTAATAACCCGCGAACAAACCGAAGAACAGGCAAAGGAATACCTTGACGAGTTAAAATTTCTGGCAGAAACAGCAGGAGCCAAAACCGAAAAGATATTTACTCAGCGGTTGCAGTTTCCTAATCCGCGCACGTTTATAGGTGAAGGTAAAATGAATGAAATTGCCGTGTACCTCAAGGAACACGAGATTGACCTGGTGATATTTGATGATGAACTTTCGCCTTCTCAAATCCGGAATATTGAAAAAACATTTAGCTGTAAACTATTAGACCGGAGCAATCTGATACTTGATATTTTTGCCGCCCGCGCCCGTACGGCACAGGCTAAAACACAGGTTGAACTGGCACAACTTCAGTACCTGCTTCCACGGCTTACCCGCATGTGGACTCACCTTCAGAAGCAAAAAGGAGGAATTGGAATGAAAGGGCCGGGGGAAACCGAAATTGAAACCGACCGCAGGGATATTCGTACCAAAATTGCCCGACTAAAAGAACAACTCTCGGAAATTGATCGTCAAAATGCCACCCGAAGAAATAACCGGGATAACAAAGTGCGTGTGGCATTGGTTGGGTACACCAATGTAGGCAAATCAACCATCATGAATTTACTGAGCAGGTCGGAAGTACTGGCCGAGAATAAATTATTTGCCACCCTCGATTCCACCGTTAGAAAAGTGGTGATTGAAGATATTCCTTTTTTGCTTTCAGATACGGTTGGGTTTATACGTAAATTACCGCATCAGTTGGTGGAGTGTTTTAAATCTACACTTGACGAGGTGCGGGAGGCCGATTTATTAATTCATGTGGTTGATGTGTCGCATCCAAATTTTGAAGAGCAAATGGAGGTGGTAAAACAAACCCTTCACGAAATAGGGGCGCAGAGCAAACCGGTAATTATTGTGTTTAATAAAATAGACTGTTTGCCTTTGGAAAATGGGGCTCAATATACAGATTATGAAATGGATGAATCTAAAATTAACCAACTCAAACGCACCTGGATGGCCAAAAACAATGCACCTATGCTGTTTATCTCAGCCTCGCAAAAAATTAATATCGATGAATTTCGCAAGGAGCTTGTAAATCAGGTTAAAAAGCTCATTCGCCCTTATTAAAGAGCATGTTAAGGCCCTTAACTTTTGTTTTTCACCTCTTTTTGATTATTTTTATAACCCCTAAGAGGTACCTTTATGCGTACACAACACAAACATATTTCCGACCTGCACACCGAACATATAGATTGGTTGAAGCAGTTGCAATTCTACAAGGATGATTTAAGTGTTTTGCAAAAGCACTTAGAGGAAGCAGCCGCAAAAAATTCATCCTATGAAACGCGCGCGCATGTTGAACGTTTTCAAAACCAGTTTATCAGGCAAAATGAAGTGATTGATGAACTGAGGCACGAGATAAAACAGCATGAAAATGAGTTGGAGCGTACAATAAAAGCCAATCCGGTGGCTACCGAACATAAATTAGTGATTGATCATGTGTCCAACCGTCAGAATTTTCACCGTTTTGTTGAACTTTACGACAGTATGCGCGAAGATTTTACCCGGTTTCTTTCCAGAGTTCTATAATTTTAGTCTGCGTACGCAGTAATCTAAAAAACGTCTTAGCGCCTCAGCGGTTTCTTCAGGTTTTTCAATCATTCCCATATGTCCGCAATCCGGGAGTAAATCAATCATACTTATTTTTGAAAGAGTAGCCTGCTGTATGGAACCGGTGTATAAAAACACAGGGTCAAGTTTTCCTATTATCCATTGAACAGGAACGTTGGTTGAAGCAAGCAATTGCGTTAAATCTTCTCTGTTTTTCATGGCATTTACCATGGTTATCAATCCCTGTGTAGTACAGTCGGCAGCCCAGTTCTTCAGTTTTTTCAGTTCATCCTCGTTTGAATAACCGGGGGCAAATGGCCCCGGAATAAATGCATTAACAAACGGTGAAGCTCCATATTCATTCAGAAAGGCGATTGTTTGATCACGTTTTTGTTTGCGGTCGGCATCATCGGCATAAGCGGTGCTATGCACTAAACTTAATCCGGCCAGTTTATCCGGATATTTATTGGCAAATGCAAGAGCGGCATAGCCTCCCATTGAGTGGCCGGCTACCACACACTTTTTAATTTGCTCCTTTTCTAAAATGGCTGCTATCACATCGGCATAATCATTCATGGTACACGCAGGTTGCAGCAGGGTTGAATTGCCCACCCCGGGTAAATCGGGAATGATAACAGGGGTTTGGTCTAATTCAGGAATAAGATTATACCACAGCCTGCGGTCGAACGGGAAGCCATGTATTAATACCAGCGGTAGTGTGCCGGTATTATTTCCGGTACTTTCATAAAAAACAGAACCGAGTGTGGGTAACTCGGTTCTGTTTTCGTATAGATGAAATAATTTATCTGATTTCAATAAGTACTCTTAAAAGAACTGTACTCTGTTGTCAACAACATTGGCTTCATCTTTCAATCCGGCCGGAGCTTCGTACTCGGCACGCGAGCGCAACGGAGCCATTGCTTCGTCACGGAATTGTTTTAAATCTTTTGGAAGAGTAGCCTCGTTAATTTTGGTTACCATAATTACGTAAACCCCGTTTTCTCCTTTAAGCGGTTCAGAGAGTTTATTTATTTTCATACCAAAGGCAGTACCTAAAATGGTACGTTCCATTCCCATATACGGGATGTTTGGATTTTCGAACGTTTGGTTTTGGGCATCGTTGGCAACAGAACCTAACTTAAGTGCGATAGCAACAGGATCTTTTGCTTCGGCAAGGGCTTTAGTTAATTTTTCAATAATCATTTCAGCCTTCTTATCCTTTTTGGCATCTTCGGCCACCTGCATTTTCACATCGTCAAAATTGGCTTTTTCTTTTTCTCTTACCTCTTTTAAAATCGCTACAATCAGTTTTTCTCCTATTTCAAAAACAGAAGATACTTCTCCCTTTTTGGCATTGAAAGCCCAATGTACAATTTCTCTCGAGTTTTCAACTCCGGGAATACTGCGATCAGTTTCTTTCACGGGGTCAGCCACTAATTTAGGCAGATTGGCAGCCGCTGCATTTTTATCAAATGCTTCCACATCGCGGCTATCAGCTGCAAATTTACCGGCAATGGCATAGGCACTTTGTTCGGTGGCATTGCTGGCACTTATGGCATGCTCAACCGAGGCTACCTGAATTTTTTTGCGGGTTTTGTTATCGGTTACTTTAACGATATGCGGACCGAACTGAGTTTTTACATAAAATAAATCCCCTTTATTTCCGCGTTTAACGGCATCGTTAAATTCCTTTACCATTTGTCCTTCGGCAAACCAGCCTAAATCTCCGCCACGGTCTTTTGTTCCGTCCGACCCGAATTCAGCGGCTTTCGCTTCAAAACTGGCTCCTCTTCTTATTTCGCCCAATACTTCATTAGCTTTTTTAATGGCTGCGGCCGTATCTCCGTTTTCAACGCGGAATAAAATATGACTGGCACGCATGCTGTACAGCGAATCTTCTTTTGTTTTAGTTACTTTATACAATTTGTACGAGCCATTATCCATAAAAGGACCCACTACCGTTCCAATGGGTGCGTTCCAAAGTAAATCTTCCACACCTGGAGGTAATTGTCCGTGGCCTTTAAAGGTAGAATCAAACGGAGCATCGCTGTTGGCACTCACATAGGCCGAATCATTTTCGGCAGTACGGAAACGCTCAGTTTGTTCAGCAGCCCATTTCATGGCAGCAGTGCTGTCATCAGCCGATGGTTTGATATCAAAAGCAACATATTCCAATTTGCGGCTGTTCTCTTTGCTTTTGTATTTGGCTATGTTTTTATCAAAATATTTTTTCAGCTCCTCATCGCTCAGCACTACCGATGAATCAGCAATGGTTGAGTAATTTAATCCGGCAAATTTGATATCAATGGTTTTGTTTTTTGAAAGGTAAAGTTCTTTTGCCTCGAGCGAGTTTGAAAAAATGCCGCCTTTAATCATGGCATTGAATTTTTGGTTCATGCGCTCTTTCTGAATACCGCTTTCAAATGAGAGCCACATTTTCCAGGCTTTTCCATCGGGATCCTGCTTAATGCTGTTGTAGTATTGAGCAAACAAATTGCGGTCAAACTGGTGCGTTTGCTGGTTTTGGAATTGCTGGGCTCCTTTAATTGAAGGGTGCGGGTCGTTGCCCTGAACCATATCGGCCACCTCGCTTGAGGTTACACTTATTCCGAGTTTTTCGTATTCGGCATTTACAATTATTTCCTGAACCATGGTATTCCATGTTTGCTCTTTCAGCATCTCCATGGTATTCGGGTCAAGGGTTTCGGTTTGGGAGTTGAGTTTTTGATTTTCAACTATACGCTCGTATTCTGCCTGAAACGCGTTGTAAGGGATTTTTTCACCTCTTACTTCACCTATATCGGTTGTTTGGCGACCAAACCATCCTTTACGGGTTCCAAGTAAATCTGAAATTACAAACAGTGCCAGTGCAATACCAACAAAGCCTACCAACAAGCCTGAACGTTTTCTAATTCTCTCTAAAATTGACATAATTGAACTTTTGTAAGACGGCAAAAATAAGGGGGGAGCGCGTCAATTTCAATATCTTTCTTACAAGCTGCCTATATTTGAAGCATTATTTTATGAGCGAACAAAAGAAAGGCAAACTTTTTCTGATTCCCAGTGCATTGGGAGATTATCAGGTGCAATATATGCTGGCTCCGTATGTATTGGAGCAGGTTCACAGCCTCCGATTTTTTTTAGTGGAAAGCGAAAAATCGGGGAGGGCTGCCATTAAAAATCTTCAAATTGCTCACTCTCAGTCGGAGTTGGAAATTTTTTTAGTAAACGAGCATACCAAAAGCATGGAGTATGCAGAGTTGCTGAAAGCCATAGAGAAGGGGAATGATGTGGGATTAATTTCAGATGCCGGGTTGCCCTGTGTAGCCGACCCCGGAAGCGAGGTGGTGGCAATGGCCCATCAAAAAGGCATTGAGGTGATTCCATTACCGGGCCCCTCATCGGTAATGCTTGCTTTAATGGCTTCGGGATTTAACGGGCAGGGGTTTGCCTTTCATGGATATATTCCAATAGAAAAAGCAGCCCGGGCAAAAAAAATCAGGGAGATGGAACAGGACGCCTTTAAGAAAAAGCAAACACAGATTTTTATAGAAACACCTTACCGCAATAACCAGTTACTTCAGGATTTGTTGAAAGGCTGTCAGGCCTCAACCAAACTTTGCGTAGCCGTAAATCTGCTGCAGCCCGATCAGGTTATTCATTCGGCAGCCATAGCTCAATGGCGAAAGGAAACGCACGATTTTCATAAAAAGCCGGCTGTGTTTTTATTAAGTTAGTTCATGAAATGCAACGTTTAAATGTATGAAAGCATCAATAATTTATGAGCATCAAAAATATTGTGTTTTTTGGGGTATCGTGGTTAAGTGCTATGCCTGGAATGGCGACCTGTGTAAGCATTGGAGCTGTAAATCCAAGGTGTGAAGGAATCCCCTTCCCATTAAAAGCAACTGTTACATGTGGTCAAACACTTAGTCAAACGTGGTATACCTTAGGAGACGGGGTCTTTTCTTCTTTGAATGACACTCAAACGGTTTATTATCCTGGCCCTAATGAACGATTCAAGGGAAGCTTTAGGGTGGGGTTTAAAGTAAAATTCGCGGCAGGTTTAGAAGACTCTTCATCGGCAACCGGAAAAATTAACTTTATCCCAACCGGAGATATTACCGGCCATACCAGTGGATGTGAGCCTTTTTTTGCGTCATTTAACGGAAATTTTTTGGATGCAGATTCCATTATTTGGAATTTTGGGGATGGTTCTCTAAGCTATAAGGGCAGCGAAAAATGCGGACATGTGTATTATAATGCCAGAGCAACTCCATATGATGTTTCTGTTCGTTTGGTTTCTCAATTTGGTTGTGATACCGTTTTGGCGAAACCCGGCTTTGTTCAGGTCAATATTAGTCCTGATGCGAATTTCAAAATGAGTACGCATCAGGTTGTTTATCCCTCCAGTCCGGTGGTGACCTTTCAAAACCATTCAGACCTTAAGGTATTGCCTCCTGATTCTGTTACATTCAAGTGGTATCGCAACGGGATATTTGTCGGAATAAATAACCAATCAACATTTGCGTATGCTTTCACGACAGGGCCAAACGGGAAAAATACAATTTCATTGAAAATTGAAACTAAACAAGGATGTAGTAGTGAGTATATTGATTACTTATTTGTTTACGGAACCGATCTTTCCACCGGAATTAATCTTCCTGATGTTTTTGAACGTAACTCTTCCGAGAAAAACTTAGAGGAAATCAAACGGCAACTTACCCAATTTCATCAATTCAGCATTCAGGTTTTCAATCTCATGGGTCAGGAAATGTTAAAGATGAATAGGACAGAAGATCTTAATCTGCTTCTTTTGTTACCGAATGGCAACTATGTATTACAAGTTATAATACCTGATGCCGGGGGAGCTTTGGGAATACAGCGGGCTAAGGTTTTAGTGACCGAGTAAAAAAATTTGCAATCTTAATTTTCTAAAACTATCTTGCCTAACAATTGTTTGGTAGGAGTATGGCAGAAATTACAGGCAGCCGCAAGGAGCAAATCATTGATGCAGCGGCTAAATTATTTAAAGATAAAGGATACAGTGCAAGCAGTATGCGCGATCTGGCGCAGGTAATGGGCATGGAGGCCTCCAGTTTGTACAGTCATATCAAATCGAAAGAAGAGATACTGGAAAGTATTTGTTTTGGTATGGCCGATAAATTTTTAACGGCTATTAAAGAAGTAAATGATATTTATTTCAATGCCGAGGAAAAGTTGCGCATGGCTATTCGCAATCACGTGCAAATTATCACCTCACATCCCGATCATTCGGCCATGTTTATAAAAGAATGGCGCGGCTTAACTGAACCCAAACTCAGTAAGTTTAAGGAATTGCGTGATAAATATGAGCACGAGTTTCGGGTGATTTTGCAGGACGGTGAAAACGAAGACGTATTTGACCACGTAGATAAAAAATTTGCTACCCTCACCATCCTGTCGGCCGTTAACTGGATTAATGAATGGTACCATGCCGATGGAGCCATGAATGCCGATGAAATAGCTAAAAAACTGAGCGATTTTATCATCGGTGGTTTGCGCAAAAAATTTGTTACCGACCCCAACTACAAACCCTAATCAACGCTTATTAATTAAAACATCATTTTTATATGTACGGAAACGCTTACATCGATCCGAATGAAAAAGCCAATAGCATAGTGGCCGGAGAGGATCCCGAAAAATTAGCCGAGTTTGAAGCGCGCATAAGCAAAGGCGAAAAAATTGAGCCTAAAGACTGGATGCCGAAAGAATACCGCAAACAGCTTATTCGTATGATTGAGCAACATGCGCATTCAGAAATTATTGGTGCTTTGCCCGAGGGTACCTGGATTACCCGTGCTCCCGGATTTCAGCGCAAATTAGCTTTGATGGCCAAGGTGCAGGACGAGGTGGGACATGCGCAGTTACTTTACAGTGCTGCCGAAACACTGGGTAAAAGCAGAGAGGCGATGATTAATGATTTGATAACAGGTAAATCAAAATATTCAAATGTGTTTAATTACCCTGCATTTGAATGGGCCGATGCCTGCATTATTGCGTGGCTTATTGATGCCGGAGCCATCATCAATCAGGTGGCAAATGCCAAAGGAAGTTACGGTCCTTATTGCCGCGCATTAGACCGTATCTGTACCGAAGAATCGTTTCACCTCAAATACGGACACGATGCCGTAGTAACACTGGCTACCGGAACTCCGTATCAGCGAAAAATGGTTCAGGATGCATTAACCCGCTGGTGGCCTCCCATCATGCACTTTTTCGGGCCAAGCGATAAAATTTCGCAGCATACCGAAATACTGATGAAGTGGAAAGTAAAAATGGCTTCGAATGACGATATGCGTCAGCAATACCTCAACATGTATGTTCCCAAAATATGGGATCTTGGTTTAACACTTCCCGACCCGAATCTGAAAAAAAATGAAGAGACAGGTAAATGGGATTATACCGAGCCCGACTGGGAAGAATTCAAAAGAGTAATTAATGGTGATGGCCCCTGCAATGCCGAGCGACTTGCTGTGCGAAGGAATGCCGAAGAACGCGGACGCTGGGTGCGCGAAGCTTTAAAAACTGCCGACACAAAATACATTGTACCTTTAGCATAACCGTTCCATGATAAAATCATTAGACCCGCGCATTACCCGCGCTGAAATAGAATTAAATAATTCCATTGCTCCGTTAGAGGAAAATGATCAATGGGAAACGTATGAAGTTTTTCATCAGAAAAAAAGAGGCGACCAGCACATGCACGTAGGAATTGTTCATGCCGCCAATCCGGATATGGCCCTGCTTTTTGCCAAGGAACAATACGGCCGCAGAGGACAAAGTGTCAATATTTGGGTGGTAAAAACCCGCGAAGTGTACACCACCGATTATGAAGACTCCGATATTTTTGATACCGTGCCCGAAAAAATGTTTCGCGAAGCAGGCGGATACAAAGTGATGGAGAAAATTAACAAGTACAAAAAAGAACACAAAATTTAATTACCCCTAACCGTTACAGCAATGAATACACCGGCAATAAAAGAATTACTATATAAAATGGCTGATGATTTACTTATCATCGGTCACCGCCACAGCGAGTGGACAGGACTTGGCCCCATACTGGAAGAGGATATTTCTTTTTCATCCATGGCTCAGGATAAAATAGGACAGTCGCAGGCATTGTTTCAATTATTACATCAGCTGGGAGAGCCCGATGCCGATACCAATGCATTTACCCGCAATGCCAATCAGTTTTACAACGCCCAGTTTGCCGAGTTACCCAATGAAGAATATGATTTCAGTACGGTACGCCATTTTTTATACGACCATGCCGACCAGCTGCGCTTTGAAATGCTGGCCCATTCGTCATACGAACCATTGGCAAAATTGGCGCGTAAGGTAAAAGGCGAATTAAAGTATCATGTATTTCATGCCAATACCTGGATGGTAAAACTGGCGCAGGGAACTGAGGAGAGCAAAGCACGTATGCAAACCGCACTCAGCAACGCATGGAATTATGCGCTGGGGATGTTTGAAGAAAGCAAGTTTGAAAAAGAGCTGATAGCGGCCAAAATATTTGAAGGCGAAGCGGCATTAAAAACAAAATGGATACAAGCCATCACTCCGTTTATTGAAAAAGCAGGGTTAAAACTGCCTCCCGAAAAAGAATGGAACCCTGTTTATGGCGGGCGCAAAAATTTTCATACCGAACACCTTGACCCGCTTGTGAAAGAAATGGGCGAAGTTTTCAGAGTAGAGCCGGCCTCACAGTGGTAACCGGATGATGCGCTTAAACTTTATTAAAGAATGCTGACTGAAAAGGAAGTTTGGGAAAAACTGGAAGTGGTGAAAGACCCCGAAATACCAACCCTGAGCATGGTAGATATGGGCATTATTACCAAAGTGGAAGTGAAAGCCGATGAAAGTGTGCGGGTGGAAATGACTCCTACCTTTGTGGGTTGCCCGGCTTTGAAAATGATGGAACAAATGGTGTACGACTGCCTGAAGGAAGCCGGCATTGAAAAAGTATCTGTTTCAACCAACCTCGATACACCCTGGAACAGCAATAAAATTACTGAACGCGGACTGCTTTGTTTAAAAAAACACGGACTGGCCCCGCCACCCAAACACGAAGGCGAAATTACTCAGGAATTGCTGGAGCATGTAGCCTGTCCGTTTTGCGGAAGTAAAAATACTGAAACCAAATCGCCTTTTGGCCCCACTTTGTGCCGCAGCCTGCATTATTGCCACAATTGCCTGCAGGCCTTTGAGCAGTTTAAGCCGGTGGTGTAAGCAAATCTCTAATTCGGGAATGAATTCTTGTTGCTAATTAATCAGGGATTTGCAATATCAGTTTACGGCCGATTACTTTCACATTAGCGTCTCTGAGTCATTTTTATAAATGAAGGCGCTTAGCCAATATTATGATAAAATAAACAAATACTTTTTTTTATCATGATAAAATAAAGTATAATTGTGGTAATATGTTTAATCGAAAACAAGTATTAGTTGATTCAGAAAACCACAGTTTGTTTTTATGGGGAGCAAGACAAACCGGTAAAAGCACCTTGCTAAAGAGCCTTTATCCTAATGCCATTTGGTTTGATTTATTGCTTTCTGATATGTATGAAAAGCTATCCAAACAACCCGTCATTTTGAGGGAAACCATACAGGCTCAAATCAAAAATAACCTGGTTATTATTGACGAAATTCAGCGAATACCTGAACTTTTAAATGAAGTTCATTGGCTAATGGTAAACAAAAATATTCGATTTATATTGAGTGGTTCAAGCCCTCGAAAAATTATTAGGGGAGGGCATAATCTTTTAGGCGGCAGAGCACTTAGATACGAACTATACCCGTTAGTAAGCAGTGAAATTCCTGATTTTAATTTACTGAAAGCGATAAATAACGGACTTTTACCCAGACATTATTTGGCATCGAATGCGAAGAAACTTATTTCGGCTTATATAGGTAATTATCTAAAAGATGAAATAGTTGCAGAAGCCAAAATCAGAAATATACAATCTTTTTCAAGGTTTCTTGAAGCGGCTGCATTTAGTAATGGCGAAATGGTAAATTATGCGAATATTGCTTCTGATTGCGGAGTGTCGCCACCTACGGTTAAAGAGTATTTTCAGATTTTGGAGGACACACTTATTGGAAGGTTTGTGCCTTCTTATCAAAAAAAACCGAAAAGAAGGGTTATTGCAGCCCCTAAGTTTTATTTTTTTGATGTAGGAATAGTTAATTACCTGCTAAAACGCAACGATATTCAATTTGGGAGTGAGGTTTTTGGTAACGCTTTTGAGCAATTAATTTACCATGAAATTTTCTCACACAGCCACTATTCGGGCTTAGAATATCCGATTAATTATTGGAGAACCGCCTCACAAATAGAGGTTGATTTTATTTTGGGAGAAAACGAAGTGGCGATAGAAGTGAAATCTACGGCAAATGTTTCTTCGCGACACTTGAATGGGTTAAAAAGATTTTCGGAAGAGTATAAAACCAAACAATTGATTCTGGTTTGTAATGAATCCCTGCCAAGGCGTATTGACAATATTCTTGTTTTACCCTGGAAAGACTTTTTGCAAAGACTTTGGGCCGGAGAGCTGATGAGGTAGTTATCATTTTTCAATTCCGTTTTAACTATTACTTCAGGCCATTGAGCACGGTATAAACACCCGTGCATATTTTTTTATAGAGCCAATAAAAATAACCTCCGATGTTTGAGGTATGGTACGCAGGCTGTCCGTTATATTTTTACTTATTTCCCTTTCCATTGTATCCTGTAAGGGGCCATCTAAAAAAAGTGGGGTCACTTCATCGGCCGAACGGAAAAAATATGCGGCCCTATCAGAGAAATTAGGGATTGTGGTTGATGAGCACAGCAATGTTAAACTACTGGAAGCTGTGGTGAGCTGGCTGGGCGTTCCGTACCGGGATAATGCCTGTACCAGAGAAGGAACCGACTGCTCGGGGTTTGTGCAGGCGGTATACAAAGAAGTTTACGGCAAAACCATCAGCCGCAATACACAGGGTATGCTAAAGGAGGTTAAAAAAGTTGAACGCAACCAGTTGAAAGAAGGCGATCTGGTTTTCTTTTCCATTCAAAGTAAAAAAGTGAGCCACGTAGGCATTTACCTGCGGGATAATAAATTTGTACACGCCTCTACCAAAAAAGGAGTGATGGTAAACGACCTTAGCGAAACGTATTACGCCAATACCTATACAATGGCCGGACGCTATCCTTAGTTTACGCTAACAACCTTCTCTGTATTGTTAAAGTTAAAACAAAACACCTAACCGGGGATGAAAGACAAGAACATCCCGGTTAGGTTTATAATCTTTATAGTAATAAGTTGAAGTAGGTTTTAACTTTGATTTTTCAAAGTAGTAAGTGTAGCCTAGACTGCCCCCAAAATACAATCGGTTTGCTAACACAATATCCATACTTCCTGTACCGCCAAGGCCAAAACTGCTGTAATCACACGAACAGATATGAATCACATCATGGTAATCATTTTCGGCCAGATAAACCCACTCAGTTCCCCATCGGTATGAAACCGAAGGTGAAATTGTATATTTAAGCCCAACAAACTTGTTCAGGCTAACCGTAAAGCTACGACCCAGTGAAAGAGTCACGTCATCAAACCATCGATACATGAGGTCGCCTTTTGTTTTCTTATTTCGGTATGATACGCCATAGGTGTAGGATGAAAGGCCTAGTTCAATGTTGTGTTTAAAAATTCGAGCGTATTTAATGTAGGATGGGACTAGTGGAGCAGTTATCGGTTGAATAGGAAGCCAACTTAACCCACCTTGACGAAAAAAAGCCATCCGATGCACATCAAAAAACCAAGCTGCATTGTATCCCACTTCAATAAAATTTTTGTACTGTTTTTTATCTTGTAGGCTGTCTGCGGTAAGGCTAGCCTGTACGCGAATAGTCGAAAAAAATGTAATAAAAAGCAGTAACAATTTCATTGTTTTATAAATTTTAAGGTTTTGTTCAATTGTTGACCAGCCACTCTTACTGAATAAACACCAACGGGCAAATTGTTAATATCCATTTTTATAGTCCAGTCATCTACTTTGGGGGCAATTTCCTTTACTAACCTACCATTAACATCATATAATTCCACTTTAAGTGAAAGTTGTGTCTTATCACCAACTGTAAATTCACCCAAATATATAAAAATTTCATCACCTGCCGGATTTGGATACAACATAATAGTATTTGTCTTAATTTCTTTTTCCTCAATCGAATTAGGTGTCATGATGGTTGCTTCGCAACCCCATCCTATTGGAACTATTGGACATACTTCGCAGTAATTTCCAATATTACATGCAGACCAAGCCCTGCAAGTTTGATTTTCCTCAAATGAGCATTGTCCATAAAGAATTCTTGCAGCAGCAATTGCGTAAGCTTTTGCTTCTGCGTATTTTGTTTCTTTTCCTACAATGTTACAATAGCTAAAGTATGTGATTGCAGATGCTTTTGCAATTCCAATTCCTGCAACATATTTGTTTAGTTGGGTTCCGCCCATACTTAGTAAATAAAACCACCTGTTTTGAACAGAACAATTTAAATGCACTCCTCCATTATCACTACTGCTTGGATATGTCCACCAGTCAGTCGAAAGATACCAATCAGGAGGATAAACGGGATGAGCAAAACCAAGTCCATTTGGTATGGCAATATTACTAGGTAATTGCATATCTCTTACCTGTGGGCAAACGAAGTCTTCTCCTATCAGCCAATCCCAATTATTCGGGTCAACATATCGTTCGGTCAGAAAACCACATATATCCGAGAAAGATTCATCCAATGCCCCGCTTTCACCTACTCCCACTAATCCACTTTCATAATGTGTTACCCCGTGAGCAAACTCATGCCCTGCTACATCATAAGTTGCTGGATAGTAAGTCATTGGATTCGATCTGCTACCTCTTGAAAATGTGATGTATTCGAACTGACTGGAACCTTCTGGAACCCAAAAAGCATTTGGGCCATTCGTACTAAAATCTGCTGAAACTCTAACACCTTTTCCCAAGCCATCCATTCCGTTTCTGCCTGCTAAGTTTTGAAACATATCCCATGCTTTTTGCACAACGTAATGTGCTGAGGTGGCAGCCCAATCGTCCGAGTCCCAATGGTCGTCTAAATCATCGGGAAGATTATTGTAATTATAATTACCCATTTTCCCTTTTTCAGGGTCTTTGGTTCTGATGTCTCTTGTTGCGTCATTTGCGTGCAAGAAGTGCTTATTTCTAAGCCCTCCTATATATTTTGTATCTAGGTCTGTTTTTTGGCCATAAAAAATATGAGTAAAATCACCGCACCTCATGCCTGGGTCGCATTTAAGTATGGCTCCTGTAAGCGCATTTACATAAACATATTTCACATCAAATGGAACAACAGAAAAAATTTCAAACTTCCAGGCTAATGAATAGTTTGATGTTTCAACTTGTCTGTCTCCTGAAAGTGCATAAAGAAGTTCACCTTCAGGATATGGAATAACGTAATTGGGCTCTTCGTCCTCCTCGTATAAAGTGTCTTCCTCTGTTTCTATTGTATCTTGCCACGCGTATAAATCCGCATTAACATATCCTAGAGCAATTTCTAATGCCTCTGCTTCGCTGTATTCCGGACTTGCAGAAAGGCTCATATCTTCAGCAATTATACCATTCGAAAGGATTACATATTCGCTAGTATAATGTTCTCTATATTCAGCACCTTCTACTACCAATCCATTATGGTATTGTTGATATTTAGAATGCTGTAAACAAACAAACGGATCATTCCACGTTTTTTCCAAATGCATTGAATCGTTCTCAGCTAATCCGGTAAATGATTTATAAGTCGTAAAGAGTTGACCAGCTTGCATAGAATCAGTCTTCCACCAAAGCAGTCCTAATGTGTCGTTTTCCCACGTTTTTAAGTAAATAGTAGTATTTGTTGAATCATGAAGAAGGTTTTGCGAAAAAACTTGTTGTGAAGTTAATATGCAAATAAGCGATAAGTAGAAAAATTTTGTTTTCATATTATTGGTTTTTAAATAAAAGGTTCTTAATATTGTATGTGACAAAGTTTGGAAAAACTAAAATGAGTTACCTCGTAAAAGCCGATAAATTTGATTATTATTTTGTTAATCTTTAGTGGATTTCAAATAAGTTTATTATAAAAGTAAAGTTGATATAGAATGACAATTGGCAGCAACATTAAAAAGTGGAGAGAGGAAAGACGGTTCTCGCAAGGAGAATTAGCTCAATTGCTTGATGTTTCCCAAGCCGTTATATCTTCATGGGAAAGCGATCATACTAGTCCTAAATCAAGTCAAATTCCAGAGTTGGCTAATGTTCTGGGTATAGAAATACTTGATCTTTTCAAAGGAGTTGAATCGATAAACTATGTTCAGAATACTGATAATAAAGATAATTCTGTAAACGGTTTCGAAATACATGTAGATGCAAAGTCCCTGTATGATGATCTAGTTAAAACCTTAAAGGGCTTTAATCAAAAACTCACGGAAGAAAATCAACATCTGCTCGAAGAGCTCAAGAAACTGAAAAAGTAAATTAGTTGTACTTTTGCCCCGATGAAGATCAACAAACTTTCCATTGTGATACCGGCTTACAACGAAGGCCGCACTATTCACCTGATATTAGACAAGGTGAAAGCCGTGAATCTGATAAACGGCATTCAGAAGGAAGTGATTATTGTAAACGACTTCTCGAAAGACAATACCGAAGAAGCCGTGCTTGCCTATCAGCAGGCCAACCCCGGCTTACCCATCAGCTATTATAAACACGAGTACAATCAGGGCAAAGGGGCTGCCCTGCACACCGGCATTAAAAAAGCAACCGGAGAGTACCTCATTATTCAGGATGCCGATTTAGAGTACGACCCCAACGAGTACAACCTGCTGTTGCAACCGGTGGTGGATGGTTTTGCCGATGTGGTATTCGGGTCGCGTTTTACCGGAGGCAAGCCACACCGCATTCTGTTTTTCTGGCATACCATAGGCAACAAAATGCTCACCTTTGCCAGCAATATGTTCTCTAACCTGAACCTCACCGATATGGAAACCTGCTACAAACTGTTCCGTACGGATATGATTCAAAAAATTGAATTAAAGGAAAAACGTTTTGGTTTTGAACCTGAAGTAACTCAGAAAATTTCGCGCATTAAAGGCGTGCGCATTTATGAAGTGGGCATTTCGTATTACGGTCGTACTTACGAGGAAGGCAAAAAAATAGGAATGAAAGATGCCTTTCGTGCCCTGTATTGCATTATTAGATACAGTCTATTCGGATAGACGTGCAGCCTTTGTTGTGGGTTTGTTTACTCAACAGTAAGCAGCAATTGTATTATTTTCGTCCGTTAAAAAAATAGAAGCATTGGGAGTAGAGGTTAGCAATCTGGTAAAAATGTATGGTGAGCAGCGGGCGGTGGATGGCATCAGCTTCTCGGTGCAACCCGGTCATATCCTCGGGTTTTTAGGGCCCAATGGTGCCGGTAAATCCACTACCATGAAAATCATTACCTGCTACCTTCCGCAAACCGAAGGCGAGGTAAAAGTATGCGGATACGATGTGGTTCACCAAAGCCTTGAAGTTAAAAAATGCATTGGCTATTTGCCCGAGCACAACCCGCTGTACCTTGATATGTATGTGAAGGAGTACCTCGAATTTGTGGCCGGAGTTCACCGTTTGGGTGCACACACCGCAAAAGCAGTTGATGCCATGATTGAACGTACCGGACTTACCCGCGAATACAAAAAACGTATAGGAGAATTATCAAAAGGATACAGGCAGCGGGTGGGACTGGCACAGGCCATGATTCACGATCCGCAGGTGTTGATATTAGATGAACCCACCTCCGGACTTGACCCCAACCAGATTACCGAGATACGTGATTTAATTCGTGAAATAGGGAAAAACAAAACCGTTATTCTCTCCACACATATTATGCAGGAGGTAAAAGCCCTGTGCAACCGGGTGGTGATAATTAACAAAGGAAAATTAGTGGCCGATGAAACACCCGAAAACCTGCAGCACGATACGGGAAACCAATTGGTGTTTGTAGCCGAGTTTAAAGGAGAGTTTTCGCCTAAAAATCTGCACACCATACAGGGAGTGGAAAAAACCGTTTCATTAGGGCAAAACAAATTTCGCATTATATCCGGCCGCGATATACGCGAAGATTTATTTTCCTTTGCCGTAAACAATAAATTAGTACTGCTATCGGTGTCAATGGAAGACCAGTCGCTGGAGGATGTATTCAGAAAACTGACAAGCTAAGTGTATGCTGAGTGTACTTAAAAAAGAAATAAACGGATTTTTGAGCTCGCTCATTGCCTATATCGTTATGGCTGTATTTCTTATTGCCATTGGCATGTTTATGTGGGTGGTGCCCGATATGAATGTGTTTGATAACGGCTATGCCAACCTCGAAACGCTGTTTTCAATGGGCCCCTGGGTTTTTATGTTTCTGGTTTCGGCTATCACCATGCGCTTTTTTTCGGAAGAAAAACGAAGCGGTACCATTGAACTGCTCACTACCAAACCGCTTACCGACTGGGATATAATACTGGGAAAATATTTTGCCGGAGTATTTCTGGTGCTGTTTTCCATTGTGCCCACCTTTTTGTATTACTACACCATTTACGAATTAGGAGCTCCGCAGGGCAATATGGATATTGGCGCCACCTGGGGTTCATACCTCGGGCTGTTTATGCTGGCCTCGTGTTTTGTTTCCGTTGGTATTTTTTCATCCGCCATCACCTCCAATCAAATTGTATCGTTTATTCTCTCCATGTTTTTGTGCTTTTTCTTTTTCATTGTCTTCGATTTGTTCAGCGATTTTAAACTGCTCGGTTCGTTCGACAGTGTGATACAATACCTCAGCATCAATACGCATTACGATTCAATCAGCCGCGGGGTGCTCGATTCGCGCGATGTGGTGTACTTTGTAAGTTTTAATATGGCATTTCTTTGGTTTACCCGCATAAGTTTCGCAAGCAGAAAATGGTAAGTAAACACACACACAAATATTCTTCGTATATCAGGCTGCTGCTGGTACTGGGCATTATTATACTTGCCAATATACTTTCTGAAATGTGGTTTTTCAGACTGGATATGACCAAAGAGAAACGCTTCACGCTCTCCAAAGCATCTACCGGACTGGCCGCAAAATTAGATGATGTATTGTACATCAAAATATATCTGGAAGGAGACTTTCCGGCCGGATTTAAACGCCTGCGCAATGCTACCCGCGAGTTGCTGGATGAATACCGCATTGCTTCCAACAGTAAAATTGAATATGAATTTATTGATCCGTTTGACGGAAAAGATAAAAAACAAATCAGTGAAATTATTGAGCAGTTAGGGTCGCAGGGATTGTTTCCTACCAATGTGCAGGTAAAGCAGGATGACGAGCTCTCGCAAAAAATTGTCATCCCGGGCGCCCTGTTTTCGTATAAGGGAAAAGAGTATCCGCTCAATTTGCTCAAAGGACAGTTTGGCAAAGGTGGCGAAGAAACCATTAATGAATCGATTGAATTATTAGAATACCAGATATCGAATGTGCTGCGCAAATGCACCGTGCACAAGAAAAAGAAAATTGCTTTTCTGGTGGGAAACGGAGAACTCAAAAGTATTCAGGTAGCCGATTTCGGGAGGGAGCTGAGCGAGTTTTATGAACTGGCCCGTTTGGATATTCATAAAAATCCGCCACAAAAATTTAATGAATTTGACGGGCTTGTGATTGCCAAACCCGACTCGGCATTCAGCGAATACGACAAATTTAAAATTGACCAGTACATTATGCACGGGGGCAAAGTTATCTGGATGCTCGATATGCTTTTTGCCGATATGGACAGCGCACGCAATGCAGCCGGAGAATTTATGGCCTATAACTACGATTTAAACCTGGATGATATTCCGTTCCGATACGGGGTGCGTGTAAATCCGGTACTGGTGCAGGATTTACAGTGCAACCGCATTCCCATTATGTCGGGGTATGCCGGTGGGCAGCAGCAAACCAAATTACTGCCGTGGCTGTATTACCCCATATTGGGCAGCAGCACCGATCATCCTATTGTAAAAAATCTGGATTATGTGTGGAGCCAGTTTTGCAACACCATTGATACGCTCCCTGCTAAAAATATCCGCAAAACCGTTTTACTGCACACTTCAGATTATACCCGTGTGGTGGGAGCACCGGCCAGGGTAAACATTAACATGACGCGCCTGCAGCCAAATCCGATGGGATTCACCCAGCGCAGACTTCCTGTAGCGGTATTGCTCGAGGGCGATTTTACCTCGGTGTTTAAAGACCGGGTGCGCAGTGTTACCGATTCATCTTTTGCACAACTCAATTTTTCTCCTTCGGTAAGCAATAATAAAATGATTGTGATTGCTGACGGAGATATTGCCCGCAACCATGTGAGCAAAAGCGGAGATATTTATCCGCTTGGGTTTGATAAATATACCAACCAGAATTTCGGCAATAAGAACTTTATGGTAAATTGTGTTGACTACCTGTGTGACGACTCGGGCCTGATAGAAGTGCGCATGAAAGAAATTAAACTGCGATTGCTTGACCGCACCCGTATGAAGGAGGAAAAACTGCAATGGCAGTTGTTCAATATGGTATTTCCGGTGGTGCTTATTGTGCTGTTTGGATTAATGAATGCCTGGTCGCGTAAACGCAAATATGCCCGCTGATGAAAAAGAATCTCGCCTACCTTATTTTATTTTTACTGCTCACATTTGCCGTCATGTGGATGATGCAGCGCGGAGGACTTTCTACGCTGAAATCGGATTTGAAAAATTTTGCACTGGCCGATACAGGCTCGGTTACCAAAATAATTCTCACCGACAAGGAAGGCAACAAAGTAACGCTGGAACGCGAAGCCATTAACCGGTGGCGCGTAAATAACAAATACGAGGTAAACCAGGTAAAGATGAATACCCTGCTCGAAACCATGAAGGCCGTGGAAGTAAAAAGCCCTGTGCCGGCTAAAGACGAAAACAGTGTGGTGATTGATTTGGCTACCCGCCACACACTGGTGCAGGCATATAAGGGCGAGGATATGATTAAATCGTATTTTGTGGGTGTGCAAACCACCGACCAGTTGGGCACGTACATGCTTATGGAAAATTCACGGTCGCCTTTTATTACCCATATTCCCGGATTTAACGGATACCTTACCGTAAGGTATTTTACCAAAGAACTCGACTGGAAAACCCGAAAGGTGTTTGACAGCAAACCGGAGGATATTGAATACATCAGTGTTACTTACCCGGCAAATGCCGGTGAATCTTTTGTAGTATCGAATGATGCCGGTAAACTCTCGGTGGTGCCGCTGGAGGTAAAACACGTAACAGGGCCGGTAAGCACCCAGTTTCTGAGTTATTATGCGGCTTCGTTTCGCAGCATTATGTACGAGGGATACGACCAGGCTTTTGATGCCCGCAAAGCCGACTCGGTAGCAGCCCTTACTCCGTATTGCATTATGGAGGTGAAAAATAAAAACGGAGAAAAAAACACCCTGCGTATTTTTTATAAAGGCATTGATGAACGTACCATGCAGCAGTTTGATGA